>JAFEFS010000073.1 GCA_018240465.1 Pseudomonadota bacterium | reverse complement strand
TCCGCCGTGGCTGCTCGAGCTGGCCCACTACGAATGGGCGGAACTCGCGCTGGCGCTGGACGAAGCGGATATCGCCGCGCTGCCGCACGATCCCGACGGCGATCCGCTGACCGGCATCCCGGTCATGTCGCCGCTGGCCTGCGTGCTCGCCTACCGCTATCCCGTGCACCGCATCTCACCCGACTTCCGTCCCGCCGAACCACCGGCCGAACCGACCTTGCTGCTGCTCGTGCGCGGCCGCGACGACACGGTGCGCTTCCACGAAATCAATGCGCTCAGCGCGCTGCTGGTCGAACGCCTGCAACAGAACAGCAAGCGCAGCGGACGCGACTGTCTCGATGCTCTGCTCGCCGAATACGACCCCGCAACCGCGGCGCGTCTGCGCGCTGCCGGCGAGGCAATGCTCGGTGAGTTGAAGGAAAACGAGGCCATCCTCGGCACCCATCTCAGCTAGCGGCGCATGTCATTCCCGCTTGCCTCTGGCGGGAATGACGAGCAGGAGCAGTTTCTCGTGTAAGGTTTCGGCGACAGGCGCGTCCAACCGGCAACACAACGAACGAGGAACGCCGCCGTGCAAAACCTGATCCCGCTCTGGGAATCCCTCGCCGCACGCCTGCGCGGCATCGGCCAGATCGTGCCACCACTGGTCCTGCGCCTGATCATGGCATTCGAGTTCTGGCAGTCGGGCGTGGAAAAATACTACGGCGAAAACTGGTTTGCCGACATCCAGGACAAGTTCCCGTTTCCGTTCTCGGTGATTCCGGCGGACTTGAGCTGGTTTCTCTCCACCTGGCTCGAAATCGGCGGCGCGCTGCTGTTGCTCGTCGGCCTGTTCACGCGCTTCGCCGCCTATTCGCTGTTCGTGCTGACCTTCGTCGCCACCGCTGCCGTGCACTGGCCGGACATGATCACGATGTGGAGCGACCTGGCCAAGGGTTATGCGATCACCGACATGGGCCACGGCAACTTCAAGCTGCCGCTGCTGTTCGTCGTCATGCTGCTGCCGATCATCTTCCAGGGCCCGGGCAAGATCAGTCTGGACTATCTGCTTTGCCGCGGACTCAAGGCCGACGCCATGCCCGCCCCGATCGCCGATGCCTGGGCCTGGGGCTGGGCCGCGCTTGCCCTCGGCATTCCGTTCGCGATGCTGATTCCATTCCTCGGCAGTGCCCTGATCCTGCTCGCACTGGCCCTGTTCGCATTCGCCCGCTTCGCCCGCGCATGAGCACGCCGGCGCCGGACGAGGCTTCGTCGTCACCGGTACTGGCGGCGGTGCGCCGCAACGCGGTCGCACTGATCAGTCTGTCGGTCGCGCTGTTCTCGACGAGCTACAACACCTGGCGCAACCAGACCACCGAAGCACACCGCAACGTGCGTGAAGCCTCGTTTGCACTGCTCGAACAGGCCGGCGAACTGCAGCAGCTCGCCCAGCATCGCTACTACGGCGGCGACCATTCGCAGATGAACTGGATCGCATGCTGGGGCAAGGCGACGCTGATCCGCGACATGGCGCCGCTCGTATCGAAGGAGGTGCAGACGCGCGCCGAAGCCGTGTTCGTCGCGTGGAAGGAAAACGCCGGCGAACTCGAAAGCGGCCGGGGCGAATCCGCGCAGCACATCGAGATGGCGATCGATGCACTGACCGGCGAGGTACGCGACGAACTGCTCGCGCTGCGCTAGGGTCGTTGTGTCCGCTCGGCAATGGCGGCCGTCGAGATTGTGGGAACGGCAACGCGCGGCTATCCTCGCCGCATGTCCGCCCCCGCCGCCAGCAACGCGCATTCGATTAAATACGCCGAACGCTTCCGCGGCTTCCTGCCGGTCGTCGTCGACGTCGAGACCGGCGGTTTCGACAACGAGCGCGATGCGCTGCTCGAGATCGCCGCGGTCGTCGTGCGCATGGACGCGGACGGCATCGTCCATCCGGATCCCGCCGTGTCGACGCACGTCGTACCGTTTCCCGGCGCGAACATCGACCCGCGCGCGCTCGAAATCACCGGCATCGACCCGACCCATCCGTTCCGCGCCGCAGTCGAAGAACGCGAAGCGCTCGACCTGATCTTCCGCCCGATCCGCCGTGCGCTGCGCGAGTACGAATGTTCGCGCGCGGTGCTCGTCGGCCACAACGCCTCGTTCGACCTCGGCTTTCTCAACGCCGCGATCCGCCGCGTCGGCTACAAGCGCAGCCCGTTCCACCTGTTCAGCTGTTTCGACACCGCCACGCTCGGCGGCCTCGCCTACGGCCAGACCGTGCTCAGCCGCGCGGTGCAGGCCGCCGGCTTCGACTGGAACGAAGCGGAGGCACATTCCGCGGTTTACGATGCCGAACGCACCGCGCTGCTGTTCTGCGAGATCGTCAACCGCTGGAAAACGATGAGCGACGCCTGCCGCGCCCCATAGACATTGATAACATCCGGCGCGGCAGACTCATGCCTTTGCCGGAGTTCCGAGCATGCCCCTGTCGAGAGAACCGCGCCTGCGCCCCGTCGCCATTGCCGACCTGCGCCCGACCCAGATCACCGTCGGCATGCGCGAAGTCGAGGCCAAGCGCAAGAACTGGAAGAGCCATCCGGACTACAAGAAAGCCGATTTCCTCGGCAAGCACCTCATTCCGGTGATCTGGGGCCACGGCGAGCGCTACTACGTGATCGACCACCATCACCTGACGCTGGCCCTGCACAAGGAGGGCGTCAAACATATCGCGGTCACCGTCGTCGCCGACCTGCGCAACCTGGACGAGGAATCGTTCTGGTTCAACCTCGACAATCGCGGCTGGATGCATCCGTTCGACGAGAAGGGGCAGCGGCGTGGCTACAAGGACGTACCGAAGAAGATCACCGAGCTGGTCGACGATCCTTACCGCAGCCTCGCCGGCGAACTGCGCCGCATCGGCGGGTTCGCCAAGGACACGACGCCGTTCAGCGAATTCCTCTGGGCCGATTTCCTGCGCCGCGGGGTCAAGCGCAAACTGATCGAAGCAGATTTCGCCAAAGCGCTGGAAAGGGCGATGAAGCTCGCCAGGAGCGGCGACGCGGACTACCTGCCCGGCTGGTGCGGGCCGCTCGCCTGAAGCCGAAGCTGAACGAATTCGGCATCGCTCTCATGGGCTGTGTCCTCGCCGCCCGCGCGCCTGCGTTGTTCGGCTTGCGACACCCACTCACCCGGAGAATTCCATGAACGTTGCAGGGTCCACCCACCGCGCTTCCCGCTCGTGCGTCTGGCTCGCCCGCTCCCTCGTCGCCATCGCGGCAGCAACGGCACTGACTGCGGCCACGATACCCGCCGCGCACGCCGGCATGTTCGTTTCGGTCAACTTCGCCCCGCCAGCACTGCCGGTCTACGTGCAGCCGGCAATTCCGGGACCAGGCTACATCTGGACGCCGGGCTATTGGGCCTACGACCCTGTCAGCGGCTACTACTGGGTGCCGGGTACCTGGGTGCTGCCGCCGTACGCAGGGGCGCTGTGGACGCCGGGCTACTGGGGTTGGGGTGGCGGCATGTACGCGTTCCACCCCGGCTATTGGGGCCTGCACGTCGGCTACTACGGTGGCATCAACTACGGTTTCGGTTATGTCGGCGTCGGCTATGTCGGCGGCTACTGGGGACCGGGCGGGTTCCACTACAACCGCGAGGTCAACCGCATCACCAACGTCAACATCACCAATGTCTACAACAAGACGGTCGTGATCGACAACAACACGACGCGCGTGAGCTACAACGGCGGTCCGGGCGGCATCTCCGCGCAGCCGACGGCCGAGGAGGCGCGCTACGCGAGCGAGCGGCGCACGCCGGCGGTTGCCGCGCAGATGCAGCATCAGGCGTTGGCGAGCCACACCGAATCGATGCGCGCCTCGGTCAACCACGGCAATCCAACGATCGCGGCCACGGCACGACCAAGCGCGTTCAGCGCCAGCCGGGTCGACCATGCAGCGGTACCGAACAGCCATGCCGAGATGCGTTCCGCGAGTTACGCTCAGCATCAAGGCGCAGCGCAGGCGAATTTCGCGGAGCACAAACAGCCATTGCGCACGGACGCCAACCGGTCGACGAACCACGCGACGCAAAGCTATGCGCCGCATGCCTCTGCACGGTCGATGAATGCCCGTCCGGCCTCCATGCCGCATGCCAACACGACACCACACGCGAATGGCGAACGGGTCGCTCCTCACCTGGCGGCGCATGAGGGCAAGGCCGAACATCGCTGAGCGCAGTATGCCGGCCGGCAAGCCGCAACGAGGCCGTCCGTGCGACGGTCTCGTTTTTTCGCTGACGGATTCCACCGTCGCATTGCTTGAGTTCGCGCGGCGGCGGTCCCATCATCGGCATGACGACCGATTTTCATTCACCGACAGGCCATGCCGATCTACGAATACGCCGCCGCCGACAAGGGTTGCGCCCATTGCGAAGCGCATTTCGATGTGCGCCAGAAGCTCAGCGACCCCGAACTGACCTTGTGCCCGCAGTGCGGCGCACCGGTCAAGCGCATCATCAGCGCGCCGAACGTGGCGATCGGCAACGCGCATGTGCTCAAGGAGAGCAACGTCACGGCCAAGGGCTTCACCCAGTACCGCCGCGCCGGCAAAGGCGTGTACGAGAAGACCGCGGGCAACGGGCCGAAGTACATCAGCGGGGATTGAGCTGCGTCGGCTACACTTCGGGTTTGTCCGACACTTCCACGCCGTCACTCCCGCGCTGGCGGGAATGACGCGCATGGGCCAGGAGATTCGATGCGCCCCATTGCAATACCGGCCCTGATCGCCGCCGCCGTTTTCTGTGCGAATACCGACTGCGCCAGCGCCGCCGACCTCGTCTACCCCGCTGCAAGGAAAGATGCGCAGGTCGACATCTATCACGGCGTCCAGGTGGCTGATCCGTACCGCTGGCTGGAGGACCTCGACAGCCGCGACACGCGCAATTGGATCGACGCCGAGAACAAACTGACCTCGGGTTTCCTCGAGGCGATACCCGGTCGTGACCGCATCAAGCAACGCCTCAAGCAATTGTGGAACTACGAACGCACCAGCACGCCGCAGAAATACGGCGAACGCTGGTTCTATACGCGCAACGACGGCCTGCAGAACCAGGCCGCGCTCTACGTGGCCGACGCACTCGACGCCGCGCCGCGGCTGCTGCTCGATCCGAACACGCTGTCGAAGGACGGCACGGTCGCACTCAAGCAATGGAGCGTCAGCGATGACGGCAAATACGTCGCCTACGGCCTTTCCTCCGGCGGTTCCGACTGGGAAGAATGGCATGTGCTCGACGTCGACACGGCCAAACCCACCGACGACGTGCTCAAGTGGGTCAAGTTTTCCAGCGCGAGCTGGCGTCGTGACGGCACGGGGTTCTTCTACTCCCGCTACGACGAACCGGCCGGCAACTCGCTCAAGGCCGCGAACACGTTGCAGAAACTGTATTTCCATCGCCTTGGCGAGGATCAGGACGAAGATCTTCTGATTCACCAGGACCAGAGCCAGCCCGACTGGCGCTTCCAGGGCGAAGTCAGCGACGACGGCCGCTGGCTGGTGATCCTCGTGACCCGCGGCACCGAGCCGAAAAACCTCGTGCTCTACCGCGATCTGGCCAAGCCCTACCGGCAGAAGGGCGAAAAGAAGAAGGTCGCGCACGCGAACGTCCCGGGGCCGAATGTGCGCAACATGCAAGGCAAGAAGATCCGGAGCGAATCGGTAGTGACGCCGGTCGAAACCATGATCGGTAACTGGGACGCCACCTATCAATTTCTCGGCAGCACCAGGAACACGCTCTACTTCCTCACCGACGCCGATGCGCCGCGCTATCGCATCGTCGCGATCGACGTGGACAACCCGGACAGGACGGCCTGGAAGGAAATCGTGCCGCAGGCGAAAGACACCCTGCAGGGCGCGCGCATCGTCAACCGCAGCCTCGTCGCGGTGTACATGCAGGACGCGCACAGCGTCGTGCGCAGGTTCGATCTCAAGGGCAAGTCGCTGGGCGAGATCGCCCTGCCCGGCCTCGGCACCGCGTCGAACTTCAGCGGGCGTCCGCGCGACCAGTCGGCCTTCTATGTCTTCTCGAGTTTCACCACACCGCCCGCGGTGTATCGCTACGACCTGAGCGCTGCGAGCGGCGGCGTCTGGCGCGCGCCGAAAACCGCGTTCGATTCTGCCGGGTATGAAACCCGGCAGGCGTTCTACACCAGCCGCGACGGCACGCGCGTGCCGATCTTCGTCACCGCACGCAAGGGTATCAAGCTCGACGGCACGAACCCCACCATTCTCTATGGCTATGGCGGATTCAACGTCCCGATCCAGCCGGGCTACTCTCCCGCCGTCGCGGCATGGCTGGATCTCGGCGGCGTCTACGCGGTCGCCAACCTGCGCGGCGGCGGCGAATACGGGCGCGACTGGCATGAGGCCGGCATACAGACGCGCAAGCGGAACGTGTTCGACGACTTCATCGCCGCGGCGGAATATCTGATCGCGCAGAAGATCACCTCACCCGCAAAACTCGCGATTCGCGGCGGCTCGAACGGCGGCCTGCTGGTCGCGGCGACAGAACTGCAACGCCCCGACCTGTTCGCCGCAGCCATTCCGCAGGTGGGCGTGCTCGACATGCTGCGCTTTCGCGACTTCACGATCGGCAAGGCCTGGGAGTCGGACTACGGCTCGGTCGACAACGTGGATCAATTCAAGGCGATGTACGCCTACTCGCCACTGCACAACGTCAAACCCGGCATCGACTATCCGGCAACATTGATTTTGACCGGCGACCACGACGACCGCGTCTTCCCCGCGCACAGTTTCAAGTTTGCCGCGACGATGCAAGCGGCCAATCCACAAGGCAAGCCCAGGCTGATCCGCATCGAAACGCGCGCCGGCCACGGCCAGGGCAAGCCGACGACGATGCAGATCGACGAAGTCGCCGACGTCTACGCCTTCATCCTCAAGGCGATGAACCTCGCGCGCTGAGGCGGGCAGCTACGCGGCCGGGGCCACGCCGCCGGCGCGAGCATGGCCGGTGATGCGGTCGCGCCAACGCAGGATCGGCGATTCGAAGAAGTGATGGACGAACGCCGCGCATACGAGCGATGCCGCGACGAATCCCGCGGCACCGAGCACGCATTGCAGTGGCGTCGACGCCTGCCAGGGCAACAACGACATGCCGCGCATCACCGCGAGTTGGCACAGGTAGAGCGAATACGACCACAGCGCGATGCGGCCGACGCAGGCGCGCACGAGCGCGGGCGTCTTCGCGGCACGCCACCCCGCCGCCAGCGGCAGCCCCGCGGCGAGGCTGGCCGGGATGAGATTGAACAGAAAGGTGCGTGCGAAAAAACCGTGATCGCGCGCGGACAGGAAGAACACCAGCGCGGCCGCGACCATGCCGCCAATGCCGGCCAGCGCGAGCAAGCCGCGCGCCCGCGCATCGATGCCGCGTACGCCGCAGAACCAGGCCGCGAGTACGCCATAGATGAACGCATCCAGACGCAACAGCGCGATCTTGCGCACGCCGGAATCCCAGGCCGGATCGTAGTGCAGCACGTAGCCAACGCGTATCGCGCTGACCAGGGCAATCGCGAACAGCAGCCATGCCACGATGCCGACGCGCAGCCCCGACATGCGTCCGACCGCGAGCACCGTGAGCGGCGCAATCACGTAGAACAGCTCCTCGACCGACAGGCTCCAGGCTTCCGAAAACCACGGCGGGTGCGGCCAGGCGAAATTCTGCAGAAACACCAGGAACAGGCCGAACTGCGGCCAGCCGCCGAACAACAGGCGATAGAGCACGATGTTCAACGCGAGGAACAGGAAGTAGTTCGGCAGAGTGCGCAGCCAGCGTCGGATCCAGAACCGGCGCAGGCGGAACGATTCCGCCCGGAACTCGCCGATCAGGATGCCCCCGATCAGGAACCCGCTGAGCACGAAGAACAGCTCGACGCCGAGGAATGCAAAGCCGTACCAGGCGTCGAGTTCGCGGGTCAGCGGCAGGAAAAAAAAACTCGCATGCCCGGCGAGGACCAGCAGGATGGCCAGCGCGCGCCAGACGTCGAGGCCGAAGCGTCTCGTCTCACCCATCAGTCGCCGCCGCTACGGCTGGCATCGATGCGGTTCGACACGACTCGATGTGGTTTACGGAACGCGGATTGCATGCGGCGTACAGACTTGCGCGGTGGCGATGGAACGCGCATTGTAAATCGAACCCCGCGGCCGACGCAGGGCCGGTTCTTCGCCCGCCCCGCTGGTCGCGCCACGGTTTGCAGAGCGGAGGAATATGGTTATGCCTTTCGGCTGTCGCGAAGGGGCATTGCTCCGGTTCATACCGCTCTATACTCATCGCTTGCTCGCAAACAGGCCCCGCCATGATCTACAACAGCATCCTCGACACCATCGGCCGCACGCCCATCGTGCGCATCAACCGCCTGGCGCCTGCGGGCGTGGATATGTACGTCAAGGTCGAAGCGTTCAATCCCGGCGGTTCGGTCAAGGACCGCCTCGCCCTCGCGGTCATCCTCGATGCCGAGGCCAAGGGTACGCTCAAGCCGGGCCAGATGGTGGTCGAAGCGACCAGCGGCAACACCGGCGTCGCGCTGGCGATGGTGTGCGCGGCGAGAGGCTATCCGTTCGTTGCCTTCATGACCGAAACGTTCTCGGTCGAGCGTCGCAAGCTGATGCGCGCGTTCGGCGCGAAGGTGATCCTCACCTCCGCGGCGGAGCGCGGCACCGGCATGGTGCGCATCGCGCGCGAGTACGCCGAGAAGCATGGTGCCTTCCTCACGCGCCAGTTCGACAACGAGGCGAACCCGTCGTTCCACCGCAACACGACCGGCGCCGAGATCGTCCAGGATTTCGCCGGCAAACGCCTCGATTGGTTCGTCACCGGCTGGGGTACGGGCGGCACGGCCACGGGTGCAGGCGAAATCATCCGCCTCGCGCGCCCCGACACCAGGATCGTGCTGACCGAGCCGGCCACCGCCGCGCTTGTTTCGGGCAAGGAATGGAAGCCGCACAAAATCCAGGGCTGGACGCCGGACTTCGTGCCGGCGGTACTCAACAAGAACGTCGCGCACCAGATTCTTCCGGTCGACGAAGTCGTCGCGCGCGACACCGCGCGCGAACTGGCGAAGAAGGAAGGCATCTTCTGCGGCCTCTCCTCGGGCGGCACGTTCGCCGCCGCGCTCGAGGTCGCCAGGCAAGCCAAACAGGGCGACGTGATCCTCGCAATGCTGCCCGACACGGGCGAACGCTACCTGTCGACGTTCCTGTTCGAGGGCGTCAACGAGGGTTCGGACGAGGCGTGACCGGGGGCACTTCGACGCGCATTCGCCGGAGCCCGGCGCACGGCGGAGTTCAAACCGCCGCGCACTTCTTCACGGTATCCCAGGTGCGCGTGGTCACTTCGCCGCCGAACGTCTTCTCGATCAGACGCATGAACACCGGATTGCCCGGCTGCGGCACATAGGCGGTGAATATCTCGGCGCCGGCGATGCCGAGGATGCGCGCGCCATCGACCTCCGCGGGCAGCGCAACCATTGCCTTGGGCGGCTCACGCAGAAACGTGACCACGCGTTTCGCGCCCGCCGGTACACGGAACGCCTTGTACGGATCGGTTGCGACCAGCACGCGCAGCGCTTCGGTCGAACGCACGATCGTGTAGAACGCGCGATCGAGATCCCTCGTCATCGCGGCCTCAATCCGACGCGCAAGGGCCAGCTCCGTTCCGGCGCGCGCATCGAACGCGACGTTGCCGCTGGCAAGCACCGTCGTGACGTTGTCGAAGCCGGCCGCCTCGAAACAGCGCTTCAACTCGGCCATCTTCGCGTTCATCGGGCTGACGCCACGCAAGAAGGCTACATAACGCGTCACATCGTTTCTCCACAACCCCGGGCCGCCCGCATCGTCGTCATTCCATCTGACGCCGCCGCCAGCCACGTACCATGCCGTAGATGCTGATGGCCACCCACGCGGATTCGACGATGAAGGCCGACAGGTTGAACTCGTAAAGCAGCGACAGCACCACGGCCGCGGCGCCGATCGCGTTCATCGCCTGATATACGAAGCCCGTGCCGTGCAGCTTTCCGGCCTGCAGCAGCAGGAAGGCGGCCAGGGTTATGACCACACCGATCATTCCTACCCAGTCGTACCACGCCATGTTTCGTTGCCCACTCAGGATGCGCGCTGGCGCAGTGCTTCGAACAAGGCCACGCCGGTCGCAACCGACACGTTGAGGCTTTCCACGCCGCCGCGCATCGGAATCTTCGCCAGGAAGTCGCAGGCCTCGCCGGTGAGCCGGCGCATGCCCTCGCCCTCGCTGCCCATGACGATGGCAAGCGGACCCTTCAGGTCGAGCTTGTACAAATCCTGCGCCGATTCGCCGGCGAGACCGACCAGCCACACGCCGCTTTCCTTGAGCGCCTTCAGCGTGCGCGCGAGGTTGGTCACGGCGAAGAACGCGACACGATCGGCCGCGCCGCTGGACGCGCGTCGCACCGTCGGCGTGATGCCGGCCGCGCGGTCCTTCGGCACGACCACCGCGGTGACGCCGGCCGCCTCGGCACTGCGCAGGCAGGCGCCGAGATTGTGCGGATCGGTGACGCCGTCGAGCACGAGGATCAGCGTGTCCCTCGCCGCGTTCTCCACCAGTTCGTACAACTCCTTCTCGGTACGCGGCGGCGGTGCACGATAGCGCGCGACCGCGCCCTGATGGCGCGCGCCGCCGGTCATGCGGTCCAGCGCGTCGCGCGGGCGCGCGTGCGGCTTCAGGCCGAGTTCGCGCGCCTTCTCGGAGAGTTCCTTGACGCGCGCGTTCTGGCTGTCGGACTCGAAGTAGAGTTCAAGAATATTCTTCGGATCGTTGGTCAGTGCGGCATCAATGGAATGGATGCCAAACAGCAATTCGCCGCTCATTTGCGTTTCTTCCTGGCGGGTCTGGCCGCGTCGACTTGTGCCGGTTGCGCGGCGACCGGCTTCGCTTCCTGCTTCTGCACGAGGCGGAAGTCAATCTTGCGGTCCTCCATGCTCGCGCGCAGCACCTGGATGCGCACGGCATCGCCCAGGCGAAACTGCAAGCCGCGCCGCTCGCCGCTGAGCAGATGACGCACGGGGTCGAAGTGATAGTAGTCGTTCGGCAACTGGGTGATGTGGACCAGCCCCGACACCTGCGACTCGGTCAATTCGACGAACAGGCCGAACGAGGTGACGCCGGAGACGATGCCGTCGAATTCGCTGCCGACATGCTTCTCCATCCACGCGCATTTGTAGCGCTCGTCGACGTCGCGCTCGGCTTCGTCGGCGCGGCGTTCGTTGTGCGAGCAATGCGTTGCGAGCGAAGTCATGTCGTTGGCGCTGTAGGTATAGTCCTGAGCCTTGCCGCGCGACAGCGCGTAACGGATTGCGCGATGCACGAGCAAGTCGGGATAGCGCCGGATCGGCGAAGTGAAATGCGCATAATGCTCGAGCGCGAGACCGAAATGGCCGGAGTCCTGCGGGCTGTACACCGCAAGCGACTGCGAACGCAGCAGCACCGACTGGATCAGGCCAGCGTCGGGGCGCTTGCGGATTTCCTTGAGCAGGTTGGAGAAGTCTCCGGGCTGAACCTGCGCATGCGGCGGCATGCGCAGGCCGAATTCGAGAAGAAATTCCTGCAGGTCCTCGTATTTGGAATCTGGCGGCGGTGCGTGCACGCGAAACAACGCGGGAATCTTCGCCTTGTCGAGAAACTTCGCCGCCTCGACATTCGCCGCGATCATGCATTCCTCGATCAATTTGTGCGCATCGTTGCGCGGTTCGGCACCGAGCTGCACAACCTCGCCCGAGGCGGCGAGACGGAACTTCACTTCCACGCTTTCGAAATCGATCGCGCCGCGACGCTGCCGCGCCTTGGCGAGAATCGAGTAAAGCTGATGCAGCGTCTCCAGTTGCGGCAGCACGTCGGCGAGTTCCTGGCGCGCATCGGCATCGTTCTCGCCGAGCGCCTGCCAGACACGCGTGTAGGTGAGGCGCGCATGCGAGCGCATCACCGCCGGATAGAACTTCGTCTTCGACACCTCGCCCGAGTAGCTCACGTGCATGTCGCAGACCATGCACAGACGCTCGACCTTGGGGTTGAGCGAGCAGATGCCGTTCGACAACGTTTCCGGCAACATCGGCACGACGAAGCCGGGAAAATACACCGAGGTCGAACGCTTCACCGCTTCGTCATCGAGCGCGCTGCCGGGGCGCACGTAATGCGAAACGTCGGCGATCGCGACCACGAGGCGAAATCCGCCGGTCGCCTTCTCGGCGAACACCGCATCGTCGAAATCACGCGCGTCCTCGCCGTCGATCGTGACCAGCGGCAGTTTGCGCAGATCGACGCGACCTTTGATTTCCTCGCGCGTGACCTCCGGCTCGACCTGCGCCGCTTCGCGCAACGTCTGCTCGGGAAATTCCTGCGGCAGGCCATGCCCCGCGATCGCCATCTCGACGATGATCGAAGGCGTCAGCCGCTCGCCGAGCACGCTGACCACTTCGCCGATCGGGCCGCGCTGCGCGGTCGGCGGCTGGGTGATCTCGGCGACGACGATCTGGCCCGAGCGCGCGCCGCGATCCTTGCCGGGAGGAATCAGGATGTCCTGATGCATGCGCCGGTCGTCCGGCGCGACGACGACAACGCCATTGTCGACCACGATGCGCCCGACCAGGCGCGAGGCGCGGCGTTCCAGCACTTCGCAGATCGCGCCTTGCTTGCGCCCGCGCCGGTCGACGCCGACGATGCTGATCAACGCGCGGTCACCGTGCAGCACCTTGCGCATCTCCAACGGCGACAGATAGATGTCGTCGCCGCCCGCATCCGGACGCAGGAAGCCGAAGCCTTCGGCATTGGCGATGATCGCACCGGGGATCAGGTCGAGCTTGCTCGCCACGCCGTAGGCACCGCGGCGGTTCTGCAGCAACTGGCCGTCGCGCAGCATCGCGGCCAGGCGCTTGGTCAGCGCGTCGAAATCGCGCGGCTGCGAAAGCCCGAGGCCGCGCGCGAGGTTCTCCGCACTCAGCAACTGGCCGCTGTCGTTGAGGAAGGCGAGGATCGCCTCGCGACTCGGGATCGGAAATTCGTAGCGCTGCGCCTCGCGCTCTGCCTGCGGATCGGACGCGGACTTCTTCCTCGACGGCTTCGCTGCCGCGAATTTCCTTGCCGGGGGCATGCCCGGTTTCGCAGCGCGTACGGCAGGGCCGACCTCGTCTTTCGGCGGTCTCGCCGGTTTGCCGGCAGGCGCACCGGGAAACTCCGGCAGAAAACCGGGGCGTTTCGACGTCGGCTTTGCACCGCGGCCGGTAGACGACCCGGCATTGGCCACGTCGGGCAGCCAGCCCGGCAGCTTGGTGCTTGTCGTGCCGCGTTTGGACGCGGCGGGATTTTTCTTCTTCAAATGCAACCCTTGATTGACCACTGGGTAACTGCGCGCGGCCGCTGGCGCCCGGGCATCCTGACAGGTCCGGAATCGCCACCGCAAAGAGCAGCTCTCGCTATTGTACGCGGCGTCGAGTCGCGCACAGGGTCGATACGAACGCTGCGTGCCGGCCCAACACCCATCGCCGGGACAACAACAATTGACAGTCGCGGCGCGCGGCGGTATCTTGCGCGGCTCTCGCGAGCGGGAACCGGCGAGCGCACCTTGCCCAGGTGGCGGAATTGGTAGACGCACTAGTTTCAGGTACTAGCGGGTAAAACCGTGAAGGTTCGAGTCCTTTCCTGGGCACCACTTGCAGAGTCAAACGACTCCCATCTTCACCACGAAGATACCCGAGAACCCCGCCCCGATGCGGGGTTTTCTGTTTTTCGCAGGTTGCGGCGCCGCAGACGCGCGCACGACTGTCGAAATCGCCCGAGGCGGCTCGATGCCGCGCCCGACGTGCGCGGCATCGAGCGCAATGGCGACCGCCAACCAAATCTGCGCATCAAACGTCGTGGCGTGCCCTGCGCAGTCAGACGAGGAGAAACCCGGGGCAACGGCGTCTAGCCGCGGTGCACTCGCCCGGGTATGTTGATGCCAAACGTCCACTTCCACGCGTCGCCGTCCTTGACGTAGAACGACGAGCTCCAGATCGGTCCGATTTTCTGGCCGAAACAGGTACCGTCGGCCTGCGCTTTGAAGGTAATGAAGCCGACCGTCGGCGAAAGCATCCTGCCCGCCGCATCGGTGAACGCGATATGGCTGACATCGCATCCGGCTGCCGACCCTGACCAGGCTTTCAATCCTTCGGCCTTGGTCGGGAAATAGGTACCGAAAATATCGACGAACGAAATTTCCCTGGCCATCTCCGCAGCCATCTTCTCGGCGTCGTGCAACCTCCAGGCCTCCCAGAGTCTCTTCTCGACCGCGAGCATGGCGTTGGTGCGGGCGTCGCGTTCGGTCAGATCGGTGTCATTGGCCTCCGCTTTTATCGTTCCCGCTGAGGATGCGGGCGCCGCTTTCGGATCGACGATGGTATCGCCGGCATGGAAAGCCCCCTTCCAGCGAGCACCATCGCGCACGTATACACTCGCCGCCCGACTGTCCGCAGGCACTTTCTGACCGGCGCACGAACCGTCGACGCTGGCCACGTAGGTGATCAGCGCCACCCCCTTGCCGAGCAGCCTTGCCTGCCCGTTGGACAGCCCGAAGCTCTTGATCTCGCAATCGGCGCCCGTGTACTCCTTTTTCGCTGCCGCCTTGTCGAGCCTGCCCACCGCTCCCCAGCCGGCAAACCCGTCGGCGAGAAAAGTATCCCAGAACTTCGCATTCCTGGTCTTCCAGGCGTCGTAAGCGCTTCTGTCGAGCGCGATCAGGGTAGCGTCAAGCGAGCCGGCGCTCGCTGTCCCTTGCGCTGGTGCGGCTGCGGTATCGGCGAACGTGTCCCCGGCGTGCAGCGAGAGGGCAAGCAGGATCGCCGATGGCAAAACGACAGCTTGGCGCACGCTCATGAATCGTCTCCTGTTGGTCAAGCGCAATTCAAGCTCAAGCCTCAAGTCTCTGGCGACGAATCGCATCATGGGCGCAGCATACTCGCGTGTGCCCCGGTCCGAAAGCGCGCCAAGCGCTGCCGAAGGGTTGCCGACACGGATCGAACGTCTTCGTGGCGTGCTGCGCCGAATGCTGCGGATCCCGTCGATCAAGCGCTCACGGACGTTGCAAGGAGGGTCGACTGGCCAAGCTCATCCGTTTTTGGGGATGCACGCAGCGAATTCAGCGCATCGCCGGCGCCCGAAGTACACGGCATGTCCAACGCATCTGTCGTTGGCGTGCGAGGTTTTTCGCAACTGGAAGCCACAAGCATCCGCAAACCAGTCCGCATCCGGCAAACTCGTTTCGCGGTCGATGACGTCGCGCTATCTGAAATCCCTGGAATGCGCCGCGAGTCCGGCGAGCAGCGAGCTGAGATCCCGCAGGTTCTCGGCGATCAGGTGCTGCACGCCTTCGACCGATTCGAGCAGGCCGTCGACGAGCAGCAGGCGCGACTCGAGGAACGCACGGCGCTGGCGTTCGGCCAGCGCGAGACGAACGATGACGTTGATCTGCCCGTCCTCGTCCTCGAGCGTGACGAAGGTGAGTCCGCTCGCGGTCTGCGGGCGTTGGCGGCCGATCACGAGGCCGGCTGCGCGCACGGGCCGGGTTCCCGTGATTTCGCGCAATTCGGCCGAACGACGGCAGCGCTGCGCGCGCAGTTGCCTGCGCACGAGAGCGACGGGATGCGGCCCCAGGGTCAGGCCCGTGCTCGCGTAATCGGCGAGAACGGATGCATCGATGCCGGGCGGTGGCAGCACGACTCGCGCTTCGGCCGGACTGTCGCGACCGAACAGCGGCAGGTTCGCCTCGACGCCGGCGATCGCCCAGCGCGCGCGATGCCGGTGGCCGGCAAGACCGCGCAAGGCGTCGGCCTGCGCGAGCAGACCCTGCGCGCGCCGATCAAGCTGCGCGCGCGCGCACAGGTCGACGATCGAAGTGAACGCTGCCTGCCTGCGCACGGTTTCGATGCGCCGGGCCGCGTCTTCGCCGAACCCGCGCACCTCGCGCAAGCCCAGGCGCAATGCCGGCTGCGCACGCACCGCTTCCGCCGCGCGCGGCGTGTCGAAGGATTCCAGCGAGGAATCCCATCCGCTGCAGCGCACGTCCACCGGCAGCACCCGCACGCCGTGGCGGCGCAGGTCCTGCACGATCTGGCTCGCCGAATAGAAGCCCATCGGCTGGGAATTCAACAGCGCGCAGGCGAATGCGGCGGGCTCGTGGCATTTGAGCCAGCTCGAATCGTAGGCGATCTTGGCGAAACTCGTCGCGTGCGATTCGGGAAAGCCGTAGTCGCCGAAGCCTTTCATCTGCTCGAATATGCGTTCGGCGAAATCGTGCGGATAACCCCTACTCGCCATGCCGCCGAGCAAACGTTCGCGCAGGTGTTCCAATCCGCCGCGGCGCTTCCACGCGGCCATCGAACGTCGCAGCTCGTCCGCCTCACCCGGGGTGAAGCCGGCAGCGACGACGGCTATCTGCATGACCTGTTCCTGGAACAGCGGCACGCCGAGCGTGCGTTCCAGCACGCCGCGGATCTCGGGCGACGGATAACTCACCGCTTCCTTGCCCTGTCGCCGGCGCAGGTACGGATGAACCATGTCGCCCTGAATCGGCCCGGGCCGCACGATCGCGACCTCGATGACCAGGTCGTAGAACTCCTTCGGCCTCAATCGCGGCAGCATCGCCATCTGCGCACGCGACTCGATCTGGAACACGCCGACCGTGTCGGCGCGCTGGATCATCGCGTAGGTGGCGGCGTCTTCCTTCGGAATCGTGGCCATCGTCAGATCGCGGCCACGATGCGCACGCAGCAGATCGAGGCATTTGCGGATGCAGGTCAACATGCCCAGCGCGAGACAGTCGACCTTGAGCAGGCCCATCGTGTCGAGGTCGTCCTTGTCCCACTGGATGATCGTGCGCCCGGCCATTGCCGCGTTCTCGACCGGCACGAGCGTGTGCAAAGGCGCATCGCAGATGACGAAGCCGCCGACATGCTGGGAAAGGTGGCGCGGAAATCCGTGCAGTTCGCGCGCAAGCACGAGCGCTCGCCGCAGCATCGGCGCGGCCGGGTCGAAGCCAGCCTCGGCCAGGTGTGCGGCCATGGTCTCCCCGTCGTCGTGTACCGAGATCGAGCGGCTCAGTTGGGCGACCTGATCGGCGGAGAATCCGAGCGCGCGGGCGACGTCGCGCAGTGCGCTCCGGGTCCGGTAGCTGATCACCGTTGCCGCCAGCGCTGCGCGGTCGCGGCCGTACTTGGCGTAGATGTATTGAATGACCTCCTCGCGCCGTTCATGCTCGAAGTCGACGTCGATATCGGGCGGCTCGCCGCGTTCCTCCGACAAAAAACGGCCGAAAACCAGCTTCGAGCGCTGCGGATCGACCGCGGTGATGCCGAGGCAAAAGCACACCGCGGAATTGGCCGCCGATCCACGCCCCTGGCAGAGAATTCCTTTGCCGCGCGCAAAGTTCACGATGTCGCTGACAGTGAGAAAGTACGACTCGTATCCGAGCTTGGCGATCAACGCGAGTTCCATCTCGATCTGCGCGCGCGCGGCGGCGCCTTCGCCTTCGGGCCAGCGCCAGCGGATGCCCTGTTCGACCAGATCCCGCAGCCAGGTTGTCGGCGTATGCCCGCGCGGCACGATCTCGCCCGGATACGCATACTTCAAATCGCGCTTCAGGTCGAACGTGCAGCGCGCCGCGATGCGCAGTGTTTCCGCGAGCAGCTCGCGTGGATAAAGTTCGGCCAGCGCCTCGCGCCGGCGCAGGTGGCGTTCGCCGTTCGCGAACAGGTGGCCGCTGCCGGCGCGCAGCGTCGTGTGGTGGCGGATCGCGGTCAGCATGTCCTGCAACGCACGCCGGCGGCGCACGTGCATGTGCACGTCGCCCGCGGCGACGGCGGGCAATTCGTGACGGGCGGCAAAGTCGAGCAGCTGGCGCAGGCGCGCGGCGTCGTCCGCGCCACAATGCAGTTCGACCGCCAGCCAGGCACGTTGTGGAAAATGCCGTTTTATCCACTCTGCATCATCCGGTGCCGGGGTTTCGCCGGGAATCCACAGGGCGAGCAGGCCATGCGCATGCGCGGCGACATCCGCACGGCGCAACGCATATCCGCCCTTCTTCGCCTCGCGCCGCCCCCGCGTGATCAGCGCGCAGAGCGACTGGTAGGCGGCGAAATTCGGCGCAAGCAGGACGAGCTTGAGGCCATCGTCGAGATGGATCTCGCTGCCGACGATCAGTGCGACTCCGGTTTCGCGCGACGCTTCCAGCGCGCGCACGATGCCGGCGAGACTGCATTCGTCGCTGATCGCGAGCGCGCGGTAGCCGAGCTTAGCCGCGCGCTCGAACAGTTCCAGCGCGGTCGAGGCGCCGCGTTGGAACGAGAAATTCGACAGGCAATGCAGCTCGGCGTATTCGGGCGCGGTATTCATGCCGGCGGAATCTCACGCGAACCATCCGTGCAGCAGCCACGGCGCTTCGCCGCCGATGCCGCGAAATGCCCAGGCGCGCTGGCCTTGCTGCGTTTCGATCACGTAGTAGTCGCGGCGCAGGTCACCTCCGTCCCACCAACCCGCTTCGATGCGCTCGGGGCCGGCGAGGATGCGCTTCGGCTCACCGCGCAACGGCAGCGGTCGGCGCAGCAGCCAGCCCGGGCGTGGTCCGGGCCGGCGCACGGGGGCTGCGGCTGGCGCGATTGAGCGTTTGCGCCAGGCATGTTCGGGACGCGGATCGTCGGCCACCGCGAGCGCGTACACCGCATCGGCGCCGAGCCGGTTGTGCAGCCGGTCGGCCAGTTGCGGCCAGTCCAATTGCGCGCCGCGCGCTTCGTCGAACAGGTCGCGCGCCAGCGGTACGAACGGCGGCAGGTTCTCGGCCTGCACGCCGAGCGCGCGCACCGGCGCGGGAACCGGGCTTGCCTGCAGGCGCAGCAGGCAAAGTTCGAAGATCGTGCGCGCGTCGCGCTGCGGCGACTGCAGGCCGATCGCCAGCCGCGTCGGCGCGCGCTGCCTGAACTGCAGCGGGTCGTGTTCGAGCACGATCGCGAGTTGTTGCACGCCGCCGTCACGGCTGGTCAGGAAGGCGCAAAGATCGCCGACCAGACGATGCAGCGGAAAACGCAACGTTTCGCTCGACTCGATCTCGTGATCGAATTCCATGCGTGCGTGGAAACGGTCGGGCGGGCGATACAGCGGCAACGGATCCGGCGCCGCGCCGCGCAGGCGGTCGAGATGCTCGGCAAGCGCGGCGCCGAAACGGCGGATCAAGCCGGCGCGCGGCAATGCGTAGACTTCGCGCAGGCGCGAGAGGCCCATGCCGCGCAGCGCCTCGACCACGAGCGGGTCGAGGCGTGCATGCCCGATCGGCAATGCATCCAGTGCCTGGCGCAGCGTTGCCGCGTTGCCGACGAGCGCACCATCCTGCGCGCGTGCGAGCGCGAGCGCGCCAAGCGCGGTCGGCGCAACGGCGAGCCGATGCGTGATGCCGAGAGCGTTCAGCTCCTCGCGCCAGCGCCGCTCCAGCCGCGGCCACGGGCCGAACAGCGAAAAACTGCCGCCGACCTCGATCAGGATCGCATCGTCCTCGCGCAAGCTCACCTGCGAGCTGTAACCGTAGGCCCAGCCGGCGAGCAGTTCGCGCAGCCGGCATTCCTGCGCGGGATCGCGTACTGCGGTTTTCAGTGCTGGAAACAGCGCCTGCGCCGCGGCCAGAGTCTGCCCGCGGCGCACGCCGGCTTCACGCACGCGCGGCATCGCATCGACGATCAGCGGACATGCCTGGTCGCGCGAGACCAACGCGAGCTGCTGCATGCGCGCATCCGCATCCGGCACGCTGCGCGCGAGCGCATCGAGTCCGAGACGTGGCAACAGCAAGGCCGCCCAAAGCATCGGTATCCCCTACCCGGCCTGCCGCAACGGGATCGAACGCGCGGGCGGATTGGCGCCACGACATTTGAGGATGCGCAGATGCGTGCCCTCGCCCGCCTGCAGGCGGATGCGCGTCGGTGCAGGCGAAGGGTTCGCCGCAGCACGCGCGGGACGGAAGGCAAAGCCGAGCGCGTTGCCGAATTCGGCCGCGACCTGCAGGCGGCGCAGCGTGCGATCCGTCGCCTGGCGCGGCCAGCACAGCACCGCCGCGCAGACGCCCGAGCGCAGGCATTGTTCGGCGGCCCACGACGCCTGGGCATCCGCGCTCGCCTCCACGCAATGCAGGTAGCCAAGGTCGATGCCGCTGACGAACAAGGCTGGCGCATACGGCAGGTAGGGCGGCGCGACGAGAACGACGTGGCGCTTTTGCCCGGTCAGTCGTGCCAGCGCCGGCAGGACGAGCGCAAGCTCGCCGGTGCCATCCGCGTCGAACAGGATCTCGGTCATAGCGCCCTGGGTCCAGCCGCGATGCGGCAGGATTGCATCGAGCGCGGCATGTCCGGATGGCACGCACGCGACCTCGTGCTCGTTCGCCGCGCCACGCCAGACGCGCGGATCACGCAGCACCGCATCGATCGCGGAATCGGGGATGGCGGCCAGGACGCTCATGCGCAATGTCTACGGCAGGCGGATCACGCCGACGTAAAGGCCTTCGATCGCGAAGTCATCTGCCTGCGGATCGACCTCGATCGGCGCAAAGTCGGGATTGGCCGGCAGCAGCGTGATGCGCGAGCGCGTGCGCCGGAATTCCTTGACGGTGATCTCGCCGTCGATGCGCGCGATGACGATCTGGCCGTTGCGTGCCTCGGGCGTGCGATGCACCGCGATCAGGTCGCGATCGAGGATGCCGGCGTCGCGCATGCTCATGCCCTCGACGCGCAGGAGGAAATCCGGACGCGGACGGAACAGGTGGCGATCGATCGCGATCTCGCGTTCGACCTGCGCATCGGCACCGATGGGTTGGCCGGCGGCGACGCGGCCGATCAGAGGAAGGTTCAGGAATGGCGGAGCGAACGCGTCGTTGGCGGCAGCGGAAAGGCGCATCCGCTTTCCGGCCGCGCATTCGTCGAGATAGAAGCGGACGGCGGCGAGGCGGCTTTGCGGAACGCGAACCGGAGTCGTCGGCTCGCCGTAGCGGTTCGAACCGGGCTTGCGCCCGGCGCCGGGCCGGGCTCCGCCATGGGATGGAAGCTGCTTCATCGCAATTCTTGATTTCCGAACGAAAATCAAGAATACCACATTTCGTCGCAGCGTCTGCGACGCGCCGGATCGGCCGGGCCTTTCCGCCGGCCTGCCCTTTGCACGAAGTCATGCCGCAGGGCGCGCGTCGCACGCCCGCCCTCCAGCGGCGCGGCAAGGCAGCAACCGTGCTCAGCGCTTCTCGTTCGACACGCCGTGCGGCACGTGTCCCGTGGCGACATGGCGGCGCGCGGACTCGACGTTGTGCGCGGAGTCGTCAAAGAAAATGTCGGCGCCGAAGGTTTCCAGGAACGGCCCCTTGTCGCGGCCGCCGAGGAACAGTGCCTCGTCGAGACGCACGCCCCAGTGGCGCAGGGTCAGGATCACGCGCTTGTGCGCGGGCGCGGAACGCGCGGTGACAAGCGCGGTGCGGATCGGCGAGTTCTCCTCGGGGAACGCCTCCTGCAAACGATGCAGTGCGGCGAGGAAACCGCGGAAAGGCCCGCCGGACAGGGGCTGGTCGACACGCTCTACCTCGTGCCGATGGAATGCCTCGATACCGTGCTCCTGCGATACGCGCTCACCCTCGTCGCCGAAGATGACCGCATCGCCGTCGAAGGCGATGCGCAACTGATCCGAGGATGCGGCCGGCGCCTTCGACGGCAGGATCGTTGCGGCAGCAATGCCGGCATCGAGCGAACTTTTCACGCTTTCCGGGTTGGCCGACAGGAACAATTGCGCACCGAACGAACGCACATAAGGCCATACCGCCGCGCCCGAGGTGAACGCGGCACGCGCGATGTCGAGGCCGTAATGCTCGATCGAATTGAAGATGCGCAGACCCGTGTCGGTCGAGTTGCGCGAAAGCAGGATGACTTCGACGCGCGGCGGTTCGGGTTTCGGCGGGTTCAGCCTGAGCAGTTTCTGCACAAGCGGAAAAGCGATGCCGGGCACCAGCGCGTCGTTCTCGCGTTCGCGCTGGAACCTATGAAACGCCTCGAGGCCCGCCTGCTCGAACAACGCGTGGCTTTCGGCCATGTCGAACAGCGCGCGCGAAGTGATCGCGACGATCAGACGGTCGGCGGCTTCGTTTTCGGGCATGGGTGGCATGTTACCCCATGCCAGGAGCCGACCGATCGTTGGCAGATCCGCACCTGAGCACGGCGGGAAAAGTAAAGTTTTGTTCCAGTTTCTCCCCAAGTGTATTTTTTTGTAACTGTCGCGTATCCTGCGCGACGGGCGGAATCCAGAAACGTCTGCAGCGCACGCTGCCGGCCCCGGCCGCCCGGGGTGCCGGTGTCGCGTGTGCATCGTATCTACCGATGACCATCGAATTCGAAGCGCCCGTCCTGCCTTCCGCATCGGCCTGGCCGACACTGCGCCTGATCGATCCGCCGCGCTCGCAGGAGCGCGCCTCGCTGCTCGAATTCGCCCGCCGCACCTATGCCGGCAAGCGCAAGCCCCTGCTCAAGCGCGCGCGCTTCCTGCTGCGTGCGCTGGCCCGGTACCGTCTGCACGACGCCTGGCTGCGCCTGCTCGAGGCGCCCGCTTTGCGGCCGATGCTCGCGCGCCAGCCGCTGCTCGCGGCGAAAATCCAGCATCGCTACGCGCTCGACGGCTGCGACACGGCCGCCCGCCTCGGCCTCGCCAGCGGACATTTCGATGCGTTCCTGCGTCGCGTTCCGCGCCCGCTCGTCGCAGCGATCTATTCGCCGGCGGGTTTGCGCCTGGCCGCGATCGAAACTCCGCCCGGCCGCTACGAACTGCGCCTGCTGCACTTGCCGCACTGTTGGCAGGAAGGCGAAATCTCGATCGGCCTGTTCGAGGATTCCGCGCCGATCGCGTCGACCACCTTCATTCTTGGCGACGCCGCCGAATTTTCCCCTTCCCTGCGCGCGCACCAGCGCGCGTTGCTGATCGGCGGCATCCAGGGGCTGCACGGCGACGACGGCCAGGATGCCTTCCGCCGGGCGACCAAGGCGATGCTAGGCCTGCGGCCATTCTCGCTGCTCGTGCACGCCGCGCGCGCCGTCGCGGGCAGCGTCGGTGCCACGCGCCTGCTCGCGGTCGCCGATGCCGGCCACGCGCTGCGCTACAAACGCGGCAAGGGCCGCATCCGCCTCAGCTACGATGCGATCTGGCGCGACCACGGCGCGGGGGCGCTCGACGCACGCGTGTTCGAGCTCGGCCTCGCCACGGCGCACCGGGACCTCGCCGACATCCCGAGCCAGAAACGCGCGCAATACCGGCGTCGCTACGCGCTGATGGATTCGGTCGACGCGGAAATCCGCGGCGCACTCGCCGCCGCCTGAAGCGCAGTCGCGCCGCCTTCAATACGCAAACTGTTCGTTGAGGATGCGGTCTTCGAGGTTGTGTTCCGGATCGAACAGGAGCTGCACGGTACGGTCGCGCGATTCGCGCACCGTCACCTCGACCACGTCGCGTACTTCGTTCGAATCGGCGGTCGCGCTGACCGGGCGCTTGTACGGGTCGAGCACCTCGAGCTTGACCTCGGTGCCCGCGCGCAGGATCGCGCCACGCCAGCGCCGCGGACGGAACGGGCTGATCGGGGTCAGCGCGAGCACGTCGGCGCCGAGCGGCAGGATCGGACCGTGCGCGGACAGGTTGTAGGCGGTCGAGCCGGCCGTGGTCGAGACGAGCACGCCGTCGCACATCAGCTCGTCGATCTTGACCGTGCCGTTGAGCGAGACGCGGATGTGCGCGGCCTGCTTGGTCTGGCGCAACAGCGAAACCTCGTTGAACGCGAGTGAAGTCGTGCTGCCACCGGATTCTCCGACCGCCTCCATCACCAGCGGCTTGAGCACGGTCGCCTGCGCGCGCTCGAGGCGCTCGCCCAGGCAGTCGATGCGAAACTGGTTCATCAGGAACCCGACCGTGCCGAGCTTCATCCCGTACACCGGCTTGTTCAATGCGAGATGACGGTGCAGCGTGCGCAGCATGAAGCCGTCGCCGCCGAGTGCGACGATCACGTCGGCCTCTTCGTACGGCACTTCCGCGTACCGCGCGCGTATCTGCGCGAGCGCATCCTGCGCTTCTTCGGTGCGGCTGGCGACGAAGGCGATGGCGGATCGGGTCACGGCGGCTCCACGCAAGGGTCGCGCCGATTCTAACCGCGAACTCGACGCCCGACGTCATTTTCGACAGACGACCACGCCGATTTCCTTGAGTCGCTCGCACTGCGCCGGAGCGAACCGAAACCTCGCCTGGCTCAGTGGCAGCTAAGTTTGCCTGCGTAATCTCTCCTTCGTGCAAATCCCTGCACGCTCGGAGAAACGTCATGTACCTCAACACCAAGTCTTTCCTCCTGGCGATCGCCATTGCGGCAACCGGCGCAGTCGCCCACGCCGACAAGAGCGGCGCGGAGAACGACGCCCCAGCGATTGCCACGGCCAAGATTCCGCTCACTCAGGCCGTCACCGTTGCCGAACAGTACGCCAACGGCAAAGCGTCGCGCGCCGAGTACGAAAACTCGAAGCAGGGTTGGGTCTACGACGTCGAGGTAGTCAGCGCAGCCAGGGTCGTCGATGTCCGGGTCGATGCCGACAAGGGCACGGTCGTCTCGTCCGCAGTGGACAAGGTGGATCGCGATGACGATCACGACGAGCAGGACTGACCGGTCGCCATCGATACGTCCGGATCGCCCAACGGACGCGATCCGGATTGAAGACCTTCCAATGGCTGACGATCATGTTCTCCCGGGCCTTGGGTACAGCATTCGGCGATTGGCCGGCCGATGCGACGGGCCCGGGCTACACTGGTGCGGTCATCGTGCTCAGCGAGCTGCTCGCCCCTGGCCGTGGCGATCTACCGCGGGATCGGCGTATCCCGCAGTTGCTGCTCTGGACGGCGTTCATCCTGGCCCGTCCACTGCGTGCCGTGGTCGGCGATTTTCTGGACAAGTCGCTGAGCGCGGGCGGTCTGGCGCTGAGCCGCCATTCGGCATCGATCGCACTGCCGACCTGCATGCCGATCGCGATCCTGCTGTTCCGGCAGCGGGCTGCCAGGGCGATACATTGAACGGCGAGGGAAAGGAGGAGGAATGCGGGTATTGCTGGTCGAAGACGACCCCATGATCGGTGAAGCCGTCCACGGCGCATTGAAGGATGCGTCCTATGCCGCCGACTGGGTAAAAGACGGGCCGAAAGCGCTTACGACGCTCGATTGCCAGCATTATGATCTGGTACTGCTGGATCTGGGCCTGCCCGGCAAGGATGGATTGGAGGTGCTGACCGCCATCCGCGCCAAGGACAACCCGGTTCCCCTGCTCATCCTTACCGCGCGCGATGGCCTGGATGATCGTCTGCGCGGCCTCGACGGCGGGGCCGACGACTACGTGTCCAAGCCCTTCCAGATGGCCGAGCTGCTCGCCCGGATGCGCGCCGTTCTGCGGCGCAAGGGCGGCACGGCTGCGCCCGCGTTCAGCAATGGCGTGGTGTCGCTCGATCCGGCCACCAAGGAGGCCTGCGTCGGCGGCGGTCCCCCGCGGCAACTGTCCCAGCGCGAGTTCGCGTTGCTGCACGCCTTGCTGGTGCGGCCCGGGGCCATTCTCTCGCGCTCCGAGCTGGAGGACCGCATCTACGGCTGGGGACAGGAGGTCGAGAGCAACGCCGTCGAATTTCTGATTCATGCGCTGCGACGCAAGCTGGGCGGCGAGGTCATCAAGAACGTCAGGGGGGTCGGATGGATGGTCGCAAAAGGCGCTTGAACGATTCGGTTCAGCTCAAGCTGTCCTTCGCCCTGTCGCTGGCCATCTTCGTGGTGGCCATCGTGGCGGGCGTCTTCTCGTTCCTGTCGGCTTTCAATGAAGCGCATGAATTGCAGGACGATGTGCTGCGCCAGGTCGCGCAGCTCATGAATAGTCGGCTTCTGTCGCCGACCTTGCCGACCACCGATGCCCGACTCGCGGATGCCGATGAAGAGTCGCGCGTGATCGTCCAGCGTTTGGGCGAGGCCGATCCGTCTGCGACGAGCGTGGATGCCGGCGGTACTCTTTCCCTGCCGACAACCCTGGCGGATGGGCTGCAAACGCTGGATGTCGGCGGCGAGAACTTCCGCGTACTGGTCAAGACCACGGCCGCGGGTGAACGCATTGCGGTGGCTCAGGAATCCGAGTTTCGCAACGAAATCGCCCACGACGGTGCGCTGCGCACCGTGATGCCTTTCCTGATTCTGGTGCCGGTGCTGCTGCTGATCGTCGCCAACCTGGTGCGCAAGATGTTCCGCCCGATTGCCGCGCTCTCCCGGGCAATCGACCAGCGTGCCGAGCAGGAACTGCATCCGGTCGACGATCGCCACTTCCCGGTCGAGGTACGGCCCTTCGCCGTGGCGATCAATCGTTTGCTGGCCCGCGTGGGTCAGTCCATGGAGTCCCAGCGCCGTTTTGTGGCGGATGCGGCACACGAGCTGCGCTCGCCGCTGACCGCCCTTTCGCTGCAGGCCGAACGGCTGGCGGAAGCGGAGATGTCCGGCCTGGCACGCGAGCGGCTGACAGTGCTGCGCCGAGGAATCGAGCGCGACCGGAGCCTGCTGGATCAACTGCTGACCTTGGCCAGGGTGCGGTCGGCTGCCGACTTGCCGCAGTCGCCCGTGTCCGTCCAGCGCATCTACCGCCGCGTGTTGGAGGACCTCATGCCGCTGGCCGGGGCCAAGCACATCGACATCGGCGTCGAAGGCACCGAAGACGCCAAAGTACGGGTCAGCGAGTTTGACATGATCGCCGTGGTCAAGAACCTGGTCGACAACGCGATTCGCTACACTCCCGAGGGAGGGCGCGTCGACCTTTCCGTGAGGGTGTCGGAAGGCAGCGTCGAACTGTGCATTCGGGACAATGGACCCGGCATCCCGTTGGCCGAACGCGAGCGGGTTTTCGACCCGTTCTACCGCGCCCTGGGTAGCGAGCAGATTGGTTCGGGCCTGGGGCTCTCCATCGTGCAAACCATTGCGCATCGCATCGGCGCGGAAATCCGCCTGGATTTCACCGACGAATCCCGGCAAACCGGGCTGAGCGCCGTCGTCATCGTCCCCACTAGGTAACGGCTTGAGAAGCGAGGAGAGGGGCGAAATGCTTACTGTGGCCGGGGTTTTCCGGGCCTGTTCATCCGCTGTCCACGCAACGCTGACGGCCATTCTCGCCAAAATGAACATTCACGGGACCGATTCCAGCGCGGCCGCCTCGCCCCGAACGGACATCTGCACATTCTGCACGATCCAAGCGACAATAGGCGATGACTCGAGGGGCAATCCACGCGGCCATGACCATTTTTTCATGTTGCTGATGCGCTTTCCGACACCTCTGCGCGAGGGTGTACGGGCTGGCCTGCGTGCGCTCGCGTTCGCCGCGACTTGCGCAACGAGCGCATGCTCGTGGCACACGGCCATTCCCGATCTGCCCAAAGACACGCCTGCCGACTGGCAGGCGCGCAACGCTGCGGCGGGCGGCTTCGCCCCCGATCTCGACCATTGGTGGCGCGCCTTCGACGACCCGGTGCTCGACGGCCTGATCGAACGCGCGCTGCACGACAACCTCAACATCCGCATCGCCGGCGAGCGCCTGCAGGCCGCACGCGCGATCCGCCACGCCCACCGCGGCATGTTCTGGCCGAACCTCAATTTTCGCACCTTCATCGAGACCGCGCCGAATGCAAGCACTGGTTATCTCGAAATCGGCCTCGATTCGACCTGGGAGTTTGGCTTCTTCGGCCGCGCCACCGGCAACAAGCGCATCAACCTCGCCGACGAGAATCTTGCGATCATCGATGACGCAGCGGTGCGCGTATCCGTCATCGCCGAAGTGGCGCGCAACTATGTCGAGTTGCGCGCCGCTCAGGCGCGCGCGCGCGCCCTCGACGAAGTGGTCGCGGTGCGTCACCGGCAGGCCGCGCTCGCGCAGACACGCCTCGCCACCCGCATGGGCACGCAGCTCGAACTGGACCGGGCCCGGGCCGAATCGCTGCAGGCGGAGAACGAAGCGGCTGAACCGGCACTGACCGCGGCGCAAACCCGTCAAGCCCTCGCCGTTCTGCTCGGTACGACCACTCCTGATCCTGCCCTGCTCAGCGCATCGAAGCAGCCGGTGCTGCCCGCGATCGACTTCCGCAGCGCGCCCGCCGATCTCCTGCGTACCCGCGCCGACATCCGTCGCGCCGAACAGAATGTCGTGCGCGCGGCGGGCGAGCTGGGCATCGCACGCTCCGACCTGTTCCCCAAGTTCGGCCTCTACACCACCCTCATTTCCTCCACTGCGCTGACCTCCACCCATCTCAATGACGACTTCGTGTTCATCGCTGGACCGACGATTTCCCTGCCGATCCTCGACTGGGGTGCGCGCCGCCAGGTCATCAATGCGCGCGAACGCGCGCTGCAGGCTTCGCTGCTCGCGTATCGCCAGGCGGTGATCGAGGGCGTGGGCGAGGCGCAGACCGCGCTTGTCCAGTTCGATGCGAAAAGCGTACTCGCGGGCAACGAACAGAAGGCTTTGGACCTGAGCGAACGTGGCGCGAAATCCGCGCAGACGATGCAGCGTATCGGCCTCGGCGACGGCCTGGAGACCGCCACCGCCGATCTCGCCGCGGCGCAGGCACGCCTTGCGCGCAACCTCGCCACGCGCGACCGCGCGCTCGCCTACATCGCGTTGTACAAGGCCTTCGGCGGCACGATTCCGCCGCTCGCGAAAGACGCGAAGAACGAAGGCCTGCCGTAGTGGTCGCCCTCGCGCGCAAGACCCTGATCTACGAGTGGCGCAAGTTCCTGCCGGCCGCGCTCGCGGTCGCGTTCTCGGGCCTGCTGCTGCTGATGATGACCGCGCTGATGTTCGGCATCTTCTCCAGCGCCGGGGTCTACGTAAGCCGCTCGGGTGGCGACATCTGGGCCGGCTATCCGGGCACGCAGACCGTGGAACTCGGCCGCCCCGTGCCGCGCGACACCGAAATGTGGTTACGCATGGACCCGGCCGTGGTCCAGGTCGAGCCGTTCCAGTGGCTGGACGGCGACTGGCGCGGCCCGGCCGAGCGCGGCAGCGTATCGGTATTCATCTCCGGCATCGACCCCGCGCCGAACGGGCTGATGTTCTCGCATGTGCTCGACGTTGCCGAACGCGCGCTGCTCAACGAACCCGGCGCGGTGATAGTCGACGCGGCCGACCTGCCCAAGCTCGGCCTCGACATCGGCAGCACCGCGTTCCTCAACGGCCACCGGGTCAAGATCGTCGCCGCGGCGAACGGCCTGCGCACGCTCGGCGGCGTCAATATCGTCACCTCGATCGCCACCGCGCGCACCCTGGTCGCCGATGCTGCCGAGCGCGACAAGGTCGCCTACTACGTCGCGCGTCTCGCCGCGGGCGCGAACCCGGACGTGGTGCGCGACCGGCTCACGCCCGTTGCCGCCGCCCACCGTTTTGCAGTGTGGACCCACGACGAATTCGCGCGCAACGCGGCAACCTACTGGATGTTCGAAACCGGTGCCGGACTCGGCTTCATCTTCCTTTCGTTCGTGGTCTTCCTCGTCGGCGTGGTCATCACCAGCCAGACGCTGTTCGCCGCGGTCGCAAGCTCGGTGCGCGAGTACGCCATGCTCAACGCGCTCGGCGCGGGCATCGGCGCGCTGCGCCGCGTGATCCTCGAGCAGGCGTTCTGGGTCGGCACCATCGGCGTCGTCGTCGGCAGCGCGGTGAGCGTCTCGCTGGCCCTGCTCGCCCACGGACAGGACGTGCCGATCGCGTTCAACTATCTGGCCGCGATCGCCTGCGCCACGCTGGTCATGGCGATCGCGCTGATTTCCGGCTTTCTCGCGGTCGGTGCGATCAATCACCTTGAACCGGCGAACCTGCTGCGCTGATCATGACCGCACTCGTCGCCGACAACATCACCAAGAGCTACACGAGCGGGCGCGTCGAAACGCACGTGTTGCAAGGCATGTCGATCGCGCTCGACGAGCGCGAGCTGACTCTCGTGCTCGGTCCCTCCGGCTCCGGGAAAAGTACACTTCTGGCAATACTGAGCGGCCTGCTCAAGCCCGACCGCGGCAACGTCGCCGCGCTCGGCGAGGATCTGTGGCAGAAATCGCGTGCGGACCTGGAGAAGTTCCGCCTCGAGCACACCGGCTTCGTGTTCCAGGGTTTCAACCTGTTTCCGGCGCTGACCGCGCTCGAGCAGGTGATGCTGCCGCTCAACTACCTCGGCCTGCCGCGCCATGCCGTGCGCAACATGGCGTTGGCCTCGCTCGAAGAAGTTGGCCTCGCCTCGCGCGCGCACCTGCGCCCGATCGAACTGTCCGGTGGCGAGAAACAGCGCATCGCGATCGCGCGCGCGCTGGCGAAGAAGCCGCAATTCCTTTTCGCCGACGAGCCGACCAGCGCGCTCGATTCGGTCAACGGCAAGAACGTCATCGACGCTCTGCATCGCGTCGCGCGTGTGTACGGCGCAACCGTCGTCTGCGTCAGCCACGACACGCGCCTCGCCGCCGACGCCGACCGCATCATCCACATGGCCGACGGGCGTATCCTGTCCGACGTGAAGCAGATCAGCGCGTCGGCCCCGTCCAGATCCACTTCCGCGGAAGCGAACCCATGAGCAAGACCGCCCTCACCCCGCTCGTCCTCGCAACCGGCGCAGCCGTCGCGCTGATGCTCGGCGCCTGCGGCAAGACCACGTCGGGCACGCCGGCAGCGACCGCAACGGCCTCGTCGAAGTTCGTCGCGATCGCGCGCGGCCGCGTCGACGTGCAGGGCGGGCTCGTCCATGTCGCCGCCTCGCGCGACGGCATCGTCGCCGAACTGCCGAAGGCAGCCGGCGACGACGTCAAGGCCGGCGACGCGCTCGTCGTGCTCGACACGAAGCAAGCCCGGATCGCGCTCGACGCGGCGCGCGCCGAACTCAACGCGGCGAGTGCGCAAGGCACGCTGCTCCGCGCCAAGCAACCGGCGCTGAAGCTGCGCGCGGCGCGCGTGCTCGAGGCGGCCGTGGCCGGCGCCGCGACCGGCCAGTCGGCTGACGACGCGAAACAGGCGATGGCGGAATTGAACGCCGAGATCGCCGTTGCCGACGCCAACATCGAGACGGCGAAGCAGAAAGTGCGCCAGGCCGAGTACGAGATCGAGGCGCGCACGCTGCGGGCCCCGGTCGCCGGCCGCATCATTTCGCGCGCGACGCACATCGGCGACGTCGTCTCGCCCTCGTCCGGCGAACTCGTCGAACTGCTGCCCGACGCGCCGCGCATCGTGCGCGCCGAACTCAACGAAGGCTTCGTCAACAAGGTCGGCGTCGGCATGACCGCGGAAATCTCCAGCGAGACCGACCCGGGCAAGCCGCAGACCGCGCGCGTAAACCGCATCGGCGAGGTATTCGGCCCGAGCAAGCTCAACGAAAGCGCGCAGGAAACCACCGATACGCGCGACGTCGAGTGCATCCTCGAACTGCCCGACAACAGCCTCAAGGTCGGCCAGCGCGTGCAGGTGCGTTTTTTGCCGGCGGCGGTGCGATAACGTCCCGCCCGCGCCGCGCCATCGCTCACGTCCCTGCCGGCGGTAGGCAGGCGCAACGCAGATATCGAGCCGCTACTTGGCAGTCAGAGAGGGATTGTCGGCAAAGTTTGGATTCAACAGGGAGCGGAAACTAGAGCGGTTTCGGTTTGGTTGTTGACACATCTCCCCTCGCGGGAGAGGGGGAGCCACGGTCTTCGGCGATGCATCCACCTCCGCCCTTGTCTTCGAAGTCCTTCTTCCCAGCCCCTCTCCCGCGAGGAGAGAGGGGTTGAGGTGGCTCGCTGGTTGTAAGATTTGAATCAAAAATGCTCTAGTTCAGGAGCACGGAGAGCTATCGGAGATGTTGATGCATCTTGCGTTGGCTTTGTGTCGGAACAACGCAGTGTAGTTAGCCAGAATGCCCTTGCCGTCGGCATTGCCATTGATGAGTTGCGTAACCCAGAAGCCCGTGACTGGTTGTCCAATGAGAGCTTTGCTCCCGCTGGTATCTGTCAACAAGCGAAGCGGTGACGTCGGTTGCTGGCCTTGATGAAAGTCCAGTATCGCCCAACCCGTCTGCGGACTCGACGCCGGAAGATTCATCGGAACTAAATTGGACGCAAGAACATTCGAAGGCGTCTTTGGGCCGTATAGCTGATCCATTCCATTCGCGCCTCCTGAGCCAAACGTCACGATTTGACTGTCGTACAGGAGGCGCGGCGACGGACAGCTTCCCACGGCGAGGCAGACTGGCACCGCAATTTTCCCCTCCCTATCCAATTGAACCCACCTCACGTCGGTGTAAGAAACCGCCGTACCACTCTGAGTGACTCCGTACGTATACTCGAACGGCAGTTGCGCACTCTGGCCGACATAATACGGATCGACATAGAACCGTTTTGTGGGATAGGTAATGACCCACTCCGAACGCGCCGCCGTGCCGCCGCCGGTCCAATATTCGTTGGCCAATGACTCGACCATGAAAACAGCGGACACGGCATCGATGCCACGCTTGAAGCCAAGCGATTGGACCTTATTGCCCGTGTAGACCAAAGCCGATAGCGACGTCGCGCTGGCAATGTTTGGCGTCAATGCATCGGGCGCGCTGTGCTGCCCTACGCCACCTTCTGCATAGAACTGCGTAATCGCATCGGCATTGTAGGATTGCACCGTGCCAACCGGAACATTGACGATTGTCCCGCTGCCGAACAGGCCGCCTGTGGCCGGTCCGATATCGGTTTGCGCGTTGCTTCGCCAATAGCCGCCCTCTTGCCAAGCCTGAAGCACTTGTGAGCAATCCGTCGCATCACCGTGGTGCTTCAACGAATCGCTAGTCTGCCAGACATCGTTCGTCACCGTACCCATTTCGATGACTTCGATATGTCCCTCGCGCGTGCGTGAGGAACCTGTCGGACCACCGTCTGCACCCTGCGTCGAGCCCGAGTTGAAGTTGTTGGTAGAAAAAGCCATTGCTGACACGATCGTCGAGGGAAGCTTCGGCACCGTGCAACTGGCATCGTTGGTATACAGCGCCGCACCGTCGCCGGACTCGACCACTGCGCTCACCCATGTATCGTAAGGCTGTAGATACAGGTTGAAGTCGAGCACATCGCGCCCGTTGTAGCCTTCGAGAAACCGGACTTTGACCGCTTTGGTGTCGGTACTGGAATTAATCAATGTCAATAACGTCGAGTTATTGCCGTTAACCGTGTAGTACGGATAGACCAGTACTTGACCCAGGCCATGGGGGTTTATGACCACGGCGTAAATCGGCATTGAAACGACAAGCGCGATACACGCGCTGGCCACAAAAGTCCTTTGCTGAAAATGTCTTGTCATTAGATTTCTCCTGAAACTCCGCCCGTCATAAAATCGAAGGAACAGGTCCCTGATTTAAATAGACATAACCGAGCCAGTCACTTCCGGAATTATCCGTATACCCCAAAGAATACATTGCCGTTTCCAGCGTATCCGGAAAGATTGCATGGTCGTCGCGCGACGGATTGTACTTCCGCATCAATTTGACGGTACCCGTAGGCTGCGAACTGGTCTTAGGATATATATATCCTTCAATGCCATCGACTTTATATCCAAGATCGGTGAAGGCGGTCACACCCGCGGAATCAGCCGTGTAAGTCACGTCGATATGCTGCGGATTCGAATTGCAAATCACCGGGGGACTGATGGTCGCATCGCCGCACTTCCACGACAGACGATACAATGGAACCAATGGGTCGCCGCCATTCTTGGGGTTTAGCGATGTAGTAAAAACCCAAACCTGCGCTTTCGGACTTCCGCTAACACCAGGAAACGATGAATAACCATTAATGCCGACGCCATCGAGTACCGAATAGCTAATAGAACTCGGCATGCCGTTATTTCGTGGTTCCAGTGTCCCTATCGTTGCCGATGCGGCCATCTGCGGAACAGTTGTGTAGAAATAATCCGACCGCCCCGGGCTGTACATCGAAAATAAAGGAGTCAACCTATTAGTCGTTTGCGCAATTGTGTTTGCGACGGCTGTTAGCGCATTCGGAACTCCGTAACTCGATAGTATCTGAGGGCTCGATAACGTGTAAGTATAAGTACCAGAAAATGTGCCACTCGCTTGACGAATCAATGTTTTTATCTGTGAAGCGCTCAGCCTTGGATTAATCGATCTCAAAATCCCGGATAGTGCGGAAACATATGGCGCGGACATGGATGTTCCCGAGCAATTCCCATATCCGTCATTCGCCGCTCCGGAAAAATCAAACCCTGCCGAATCGGCGCAAGGCCGCCTGTCGGTAACGGAAATGTAGTTCGACCCCACTGGCAAGGTCGAGACAATATCCGCAGCGGGTGCCATTACCCCGTCACTACCAGGGTAGTTGCTTCCGGAAGAATCAGGCCGGCCATACCAGTCTAATGCGTTTGGCTCAGTCCAAAGCTGCACACTATAGGGATACGAAAAAGGGTTACTTGGCGCAGCTGCGATTTGAACACCGCCTACCGCAAGCACTGCGGACTCGCTCGCAGGGAATGCAGGTTTGTTCCAACGAAAATTGCCAGCGGACGCAACGGCGAGAAGATCTCGGCTTGTGGCTAAGCTTAAGGCGGTACAAAAATTGTCGATGTCGAAATAATTGGAGGCTGGGCAAGCAATATTTTCACTATATTCGACTGTACCAAGGCTCATGTTTACGACTTGAAACCCACGCTCTATCGATTTATTGAGCCCTACAACTATGCTTGCCCAATCCTGATTAATTCGCATTTCTCCGAGGCTGCAGTTTGGACACGCACCTGCCACCCCGATCGAGTTATTCACCGTCGCTGCGATGATTCCGCCGACATGTGTGCCGTGCGCTTCAAATCCCGCTGGTGGTAGCGAAATGGCTGCGGAGAAGTGTGATCTGTAGTTTTTCTGCAGGTCCGCCGGAGCTGTGTCGTTTACGAAGCCGGTATCTATATCTGCAACATAGGAGAACCCTAGGGCCTTATCCCACGCCGCGGGAAAATTCATGGCGTGTAGTCCCCATTGATACTGGGCTGGATGGGTCGCGTTATACTTGGCAAAATAGGAATCGTTGGGTGACCAAGCAAATCGTAGTGTACGATTCATCCCCACGCTGGACGCAAATCTTTTTTGCAGTTCTAATTTTGCTTTTTTGGCGCTGGCAATATCGCCATAACGCAGGATCACATATCTCTGTAGACGTTCAGTCGGATCATCGGCTTTCAATTCGGCGCGACTGACGTTGTCCAGCCGGTCATCATCGATAAGATACCTGGCGTCGACTGGATTGAAGAAAGCCGAAAGCAAGCGCATATCCGCCTTCTCAACGCCTTCGACCAATACGTCCTCAGCGCGTACGGAGCCTGACAAACCAATATTTAACGATGAAAGCCATGCCGGGTTTGCGCTGTCCGGCAAAACGATCAATTCATTGCTGTTTCCGTTCTCATCTGACAGATACTTCCCGACCTCGAATGCCTTGCGAGGTCTGCGCGTAGTCTCTTGCACCTGCTTGCGATAAACGACGAGGTCGGCGTTTTCCATGGGAGGCCTGTCGAACACGCCGCCGACGAAAGGACCTTCCGTAAACTGCGAAGCGACAGTCGTTCCATTGGAATGTTGCGGAAGTGCTCCACTTACGAGAATCGCGACCATTGAAGCAATTCGTGCTTTGCGCACAGAAATAAGACGAGGACTCACCCAGTACAAATTCATAGCTACTCTCTCCGACCAGTTTGGCGCTCTACCCAGCGCGAGTCGAAGGTAACAATTGATTTGTCAAGAATTTGATAACAAAAGATTAATAATTTAATTTGGAAATCTTTAACAACCGAAATCTGCGACCGAGGCCTCGCTTGTTTCGGATTCCTGATTAGCCCCAACACTCAGCGCAGCAACGGCTCGTTGAGGGAGAGAGCTTGGGGTGAGGGGCTTTCGATCATCGTGAAAGGCCAGAGCGAGAAGCGCCCCCATGCCTCTCCCCCACGCCAGCTCTGATGAGGGGGCTTGTGCCGCACTGACGTCCGACGCGAATCAGGTCAACCCTTGCCGGCCGTTCCTACTGCGCCGCGAGCAGCATGCCCGCAAGCGCCATCACGACGACTGCGCCCCCGCCTGCACGAGCTGGGCGAGACGGCGCACCGCGACCGAGATGATCGGATAGTCGGTCACCACCTGCGAGCGCATGTCGGCGAACATCGCGAGCGTGAACTTGAGCGAGGCATCGTCGCGGCCGAGCCATGCGGCGACCAGATCGCTGCCCTTCGCGCCTTTCTTGCCGCCCTCGAGCACCTGCGCGGTCAGCGCGCGATGCTGCGCGTAGAGTTCGTCGCGCAGGCCGCCGCGCGCCTGCGCGTGCCATTGCGATTCGACCGGCAACGCCTCGATCTTCTGCATCAGCCAGTTGAGGTTGAGCGATTCGCCGAGGCCGAAATACACCTCGGCCGCCTCGCCGATCCTGAGCTTGTGGTCGCTGGCGACGTGGATGATGTCGAGGCCCGAGCCCGGCGTGCGCAGGCCGGCGAGTTCGTTGCCGAGCGCGTCGGGGAAGCCGGCCTCCTTCCAGCGGCGCTGCTCGCTCTCGTAGATCGCGCGCTCGCTCGGCGTGACCACGTCGTAGAGCTGCTTGCGCAGTTCCTGCATGCCCTTGTGGTATCGGGCCACGGCGGCGGCGATGTCGAGTCCTTCGTCGGCATGGTTGAGCAACCAGCGCGTGGTGCCGCGCAGGCACTGCCAGATCACGAGCAGCGCGTCGATCTGCGCGTTGCCGTTGACCTTGCCGTCGAGCGCCTCGATCTGCGCCCACATGTTGCGCGCATCGAACACTTCGCGCGCGATGTTGAACGCACGCGCGACCTGCGCCGGCGTCTTGCCGGTGTCCTCGCCCATGCGCAGGACGAAGGTCGCGCCCATGCGGTTGACCATCGAGTTGGTCACCGCGGTGGCGATGATCTCGCGCTTCAGGCGATGGCGCTCCATGTGCTCGGCGTACTTCTCCTGCAGCGGCACCGGGAAATAGCGGCGCAGCTCCTTCGACAGGTACGCATCCTCCGGTACGTCGGATTCGAGCAACTGCTGGAACAGCACGATCTTCGAATACGACAGCAGCACGGCGAGTTCCGGGCGCGTCAGGCCGAGGCCGCGCGCCTTGCGCTCGGCGAACTCGGCGTCGCTCGGCAGGAACTCGATCTGCCTGTCCAGCAAGCCCTGCGATTCCAGCGTGCGGATGAAATGCTGCTTGGAACCGAGACGCGCGACCGACATGCGCTCCATCAGGCTGATCGCCTGGTTCTGGCGGTAGTTGTCGGCGAGGACGAGGCGCTCGACCTCGTCGGTCATCGCCGCGAGCTGCTTGTTGCGCTGGTCCATCGTCAGCTCGCCGCGCTGCACCGCGTCGCCGAGCAGGATCTTGATGTTGACCTCGTGGTCGGAGGTGTCTACGCCGGCCGAGTTGTCGATGAAGTCGGTATTCAACAACACACCATTGAGCGCCGCTTCGATGCGCCCGCGCTGGGTGAAGCCGAGGTTGCCGCCCTCGCCGATCAGCTTGCTGCGCAATTCCTTGCCGTTGATGCGGATCGCGTTGTTGGCGCGGTCGCCGACATCGGCGTTGGTCTCGACTTCGGCCTTGACGTAGGTGCCGATGCCGCCGTTCCAGAGCAGGTCGACCGGCGCCTTGAGGATCGCACGCTTGAGGTCGTTCGGCGACAGCGCCTCGACGCCGTCGTCGATGCCGAGCGCGGCGCGCACTTCGGGCGAGATCGCAATCGACTTCGCGGTCAGCGGATAAATGCCGCCGCCCTTCGAGATCAACTTCGCATCGTAGTCGGCCCACGACGAACGCGGCAGCTTGAACATGCGCTCGCGCTCGGGGAAGGTCCTGGCCGCATCCGGGTTCGGATCGAGGAAGATGTGGCGGTGGTCGAACGCGGCGACGAGGCGGATGTGCTTCGACAGCAGCATGCCGTTGCCGAACACGTCGCCGGACATGTCGCCGATGCCCACGCAGGTGAAGTCCTGCGATTGCGAATCGCGGCCGAGCGCGCGGAAGTGGCGCTTGACCGATTCCCACCCACCCTTCGCGGTGATGCCCATGGCCTTGTGGTCGTAGCCGACCGAGCCGCCCGAGGCGAACGCGTCGCCGAGCCAGAAATCGTGCTCGATCGAAATCGCGTTGGCGATGTCGGAGAACGTCGCCGTACCCTTGTCCGCGGCGACGACGAGATACGGATCGTCGGCGTCGTGGCGCACGCAGTTCTGCGGATTCACCACCTTGCCGTCGACGAGGTTGTCGGTGATATCGAGCATGGCGTTCATGAACAGGCGATAGCAGGCGATGCCTTCGGCGAGCTGCGCATCGCGGTCGCCGCCAAGCGGCGGACGCTTGACGAAGAAACCGCCCTTCGAGCCGACCGGCACGATGACGGTGTTCTTCACCATCTGCGCCTTGACCAGGCCGAGCACCTCGGTGCGGAAATCCTCGCGCCGGTCCGACCAGCGCAGGCCGCCGCGCGCGACCGGCCCGAACCTCAGGTGCACTGCCTCCACGCGCGGTGCATAGACGAAGATCTCGCGGTACGGCCGCGGCTTCGGCAGGTCCGGCACCCTGGACGGATCGAACTTGAACGAGATGTACTCGCGGTGCTTGCCTTCGGGCGTCTGGAAATAGCTCGTGCGCAGCATCGCACCGATCGTGCCGAGGTAGGCGCGCAGGATGCGGTCCTCGTCGAGGCTGGCGACGTTGTCGAGCAGCGACTTGACCGCATCAACGGCGGCCTTGTACTGCTCCTCGCGCGTCTGCGCACAAGCGGCAACGACGGCGTCGACGATCATGCCGCGCTGTTCTTTCATCGTTTCCGGCAGCAGCGTGTCGATTTCCTTCTGCAGGCGCTTCTTCTGCTGCTCGATCTCGGCCTTCGTCCACTTGTCGCGCGCGGGATCGAACTTGGTCTCGAACAGCACGATGAAAAACGCCGCGATCAGCGGATAACGGTTGAGCGTCTCCTCCATGTAGCTCTGCGAGAACGGCACGCCGGCCTGCAGCAGGTACTTGCACACGCCGCGCAGCATCGCGACCTGGCGCCAGTCGAGGTTGGCGCCGAGGATCAGCTTGTTGAAGCCGTCGCTCTCGGTCTGGCCGCGCCAGATGCGCTCGAAGCTCTGCTGGAACGTGTCGCGCACGGTGTCGAGATCGAAGTCGAAACGGCCGGCCGGTTGCACCTCGAAATCCTGGATCACGATCGACGTGTCGCCGACGTGCATCTCGTACGGATGCTCGGACAGCACCTTCATGCCCATGTTCTCGAGCATCGGCAGCACTTCGGTCAGCGTGATCGGCGCGCCGTAGCGGAACAGCTTGAAGCGCAAATTGGTCTCGCCGCGCGAGCGGTAGAGATTCAGGCGGATGTCATCGGCGTTCTTCAGGCTCGCCGCCGCTTCGACGTCGGCTGCGGCGACGGCCGAGGAAACCTCTTCGATGTAGCCCGCCGGCAACGCCCTTCCGTAGCGGTTGGCCAGGCGCGAGCCCTTGTCCTCGCCGTGTTTCTTGACCAGCGTTTCGCGCAGTTCGTCGTGCCAGTTGCGCACGACCTGGCCGATCTTCGCTTCGAGTTCGGCGACGTCGTAGCCAGGCTTGTCGCCCGGCTTCGGCCGGATCACCAGATGCACGCGCGCGAGCGGCGACTCGCCCATCTGCACCGAGGAATCGACGCGCTCGCCGTGGAAGGCGCGCTTGAGCAGCGCCTCGATGCGCTCGCGCACATCGGTGTTGAAGCGCTCGCGCGGCACGAACACGAGGCAGGAGAAGAAGCGGCCGTACTTGTCGCGGCGCACGAACAGGCGCGAACGCGCGCGGCCCTGCAGGTGCATGATGCCGCCCGCGGTATCGAACAGTTCGTTCTCGCTCGATTGGAACAGCTCCTCGCGCGGCAGCGTCTCGAGGACGTTGCGCAGGGTCTTGCCCGAATGCGAGTCGCGCTTGTAGCCCGCGCGGTCCATCACCGCCTCGTACTTCTGCCGCACGAGCGGGATCTCCCACGGCCGGCGCGTGTAGGCGCCCGAGGCATAGAGGCCGAGGAAACGATGCTCGGCGGTCGGCATGCCCTTGTCGTCGAATTCGAGCACGCCGATGTAGTCCATGTAACCGCCGCGGTGCACGGTCGAGCGCGCGTTGGTCTTGGTCAGGATCACCGCGTCGCCCGTGCCCGACTTGCGCAGCTCGTGCGACACCAGCGTCTTAAGCGAGCGCGGCGCGACCTGCTTCTCGCTGCCGCGCAGGATGCCGAGGCCGGTTTTCGGCGAGGCCTCGAGCACTTCGTCGTCGCCCTTCTTGACGACGTGGTATTCGCGGTAGCCGAGGAAGGTGAAATGGTCCGCCGCCGCCCAGCGCAGGAACTCCTGCGCCTCGGCGACGCCGGCCGCGTCCAGCGGCAGCTTCCACTTGCCGACATTGTCGGCCATCTCGAGCATCTTCGCCTTCATCACCGGCCAGTCGGCGACGGCCGCGGCGACGTCGTGCAGCGCGAGCTGCATGGCCTTCTGCAGGCGCTCCATCTCGGCCGGCTCGCTCAGGCGATCGACTTCGAGATACATCACCGACTCGGGCCTGCCCTTGTGCGCGTCGTCGAGCGCGAGGTTGAGCAGGTTGCCGCCCGGATCGCGCGCGATGAAATACACCGGATGGATCAGGCCATGCAGCGCCAAACCGTGTTCGTGCGCGGCGATGCCGACCGAGTCGACGAGGAACGGCATGTCGTTCGTCGCGATCTGCACGGCCGTGTAGTTCGACTCCCAGCCGTCGTTCTCCAGGCTCGGGTTGAACACGCGCACGCTCGGCGTGTTCGCCGCGCGCACGCGGATGAAATCCATCAGCCCGTGCAGCAGCGCCGCCCAGGTCTTCGCATCGCGCACGGCGACGTCGTCGCCGGCGACGCGGCTGAAAAACTGGCTGACGAAAGTGCGCGCCTGCTGGACTTGTGCCGCGGAGGAAAGATGCGGCTGCAGCTCGGTGAGGATGGCGTCGATCGTGGTGTCGGCCGGTGCGAGTTTCGCGTTCATGGCGGATCGGAAGTCCCTGGCGTGAGTGGCTCCGGCCCGATGCCGGATCGAACGCGAATTATAAGCCGCTTTGCTTGCAGGCGATGGAGCCACTTCGGCGTAGCTGCCCATCGCTCCGCCTCAGCAAGCGTTCACGATCCTTCGGAATTCCTCGCCGCGTTGCAACATGGAGGCACAACGAATCCGCGCTTCTTCCAAAAGCAAAGGGCGCCATGCGGCGCCCCTCCTTTCAAATGCACTCGAACCGGCGAAGCCATTTCGAATGCCTGCGTGGCGAGCTGCACGCGTGTGCAGGTGCCTGACTTTCACTGCCGCGTGCGGAAACGGAACGCCGCAGACGGGATGCTGCGATGTTCGCATTCATGCGGACAGGCACATGCCCGTCAATTTCAGTCTCCACAGTCGATCGCGGATTCGAACGCCAGCCGGCTCAGCGGAAACTGGCCGCTGCCGAACTCAGGCAGATCGGACTGGTAATTGAATTGCGCCGCCGCGCAACTCGTCAGATCGATGTCCACCGTGCCCCACGGACTCGCCTTCGCCCCCGTCGGCGCACCGCCCGGCTGCAACACGCCGCCGGTATTGCGTGCCATCTGCGCGTGGATGTGCCGATCCGAGGTCAACGTGCCGACACCGTAGATCCAGGCCTGGTTGCCGTTGTTGTCGAACGTGGTCCAGAACACCATGACATCCTTGTTGTCGTGGATGCGCCGCAACGACACATAGTGGCCGTTGGCGATGCCCGGCACGTAGTAGAGCCCGTTCATGCCGTTCGCCGTCACCAGGCCCACACCGCCGCCGAACTCGTAGGCACCAGCATCGCAGTTCACCGCGTTGCGCGTGACGCCGCGCGCATCGGTGGCCTCGCAGTATTGCGCGACGCCGGCGCGATAGGCCGGGCTGGCGTAGTCGATTTGCACGGTCGGCACGAGACCGCCGTGGTCGGCTGGTGCGGGCAAGCCCATATCCGAAACGACTTTGTCGCCTGTGCTCGCGGAGGGCCCACACCCGGGATCGGTCAGCACATTTCCACCGAACGAAGTCAGCGGCGTTCCGTTGGTCTGGAAACAAATCTGCTTGTTCGAAGAGAGCAGCGAATTGGACAACGTGATTCCATTGCAAATCATCGGGTTCATGCCACACGGGCCCATCGTCAGTGACGAATCGACGAACGTGGAGTTGTAGGCAGTGAAGGTGCCGGTCAGAGACGCTCCGATCCAGGTCGTATTGCGCAGCGTCACATCCGCTGGCGCAAAGCTCCGCAGCGTCGTGCCGAGCGAGTTCCCGAAAACGGTCACGTTCTCCAGATAGAGCGCACCACCATTGCGGAACAGTCCGCTGGGCACGCTACCCATGCAAGTGTCGGTTTCGTCCACAAGCTTCAAATTGCGCACCGTCAGCACTACGCCGGGACCGACGTTGAAAGCCGTCCCCAATCCGCAAATCTGTCGTGCCCGGATCGTTGCTCCATTGCCTTCAACGACCAGTTTGCCCTGCCCGACGCTGATCGAGCAGGCCGTGTCGTTGCTGACGTAGCTTCCGCCGCGGGCGAGTTGAATGGTCGTGGGCCGATTCGCGGCCTGCGCCGCTGCGCTTTGAATTGCAACACAGTCGCCGTCGGCAACCCACACCACACCGGCGGTGGCGGTTTGGCACAGACCAAGAATAAAGCTCAACAGCAAGATGAAGCGCAACATATCGTCACTCCTCCGCAGTTTGGGCGCGGCCCGTTTTTATACGAACACCCCGCATTGCACGTGGCATCCGCTCAGGTTCGGCGCTAAAGAGTAGCGTTGTCAGAGAAAAGTTCAGATTGCATTCAGTTCATCGCAATCCGGTTTCGTTGCGCGCGATCACCATGCGCTGGATCTCGCTCGTGCCCTCGTAGATCTCGGTGATCTTCGCGTCGCGGAAATAGCGCTCCAGCGGCATTTCCTTGGAATAGCCCATGCCGCCGTGCACCTGGATCGCCTGGTGCGTGATCCACATCGCCGATTCGGACGCGGTGAGCTTGGCCACCGCGGCTTCGGTCGAGAACTTGCCGCCGCTCTTTTCCGCCTGCTGTTTGGCCCAGGCCGCGCGCAGCACGAGCCAGTACGACGCATCGAGCTTGCACTTCATGTCGGCGATCTTCTGCTGGATCATCTGGAAGCTGCCGATGGACTGGCCGAAGGCCTTGCGGTCGCGCGCGTAGACCAGCGTCGCCTCGTAGGCCGCACGCGACAGGCCGACCGCTTGCGAGGCAATGCCGATGCGGCCCGCGTCGAGCACGCTCATCGCCACCTTGAAACCCTCACCCTCGACGCCGATCAGGTCTTGCGCGGGCACGCGATAGTCGGTGAACTCGATCTCGCAGGTCGCAGAGGCGCGGATGCCGAGCTTGGGTTCGGTCTTGCCGCGATGGAAGCCCGCGCGCTCGGTGTCGATCATCAGCGCGCTGATGCCCCTGGCGCCTTTCGCCGGGTCGGTCATCGCGAACAGCAGGATGTATTTCGCGACCGGACCCGAGGTGATCCAGCTCTTCTTGCCGTTGACGACGAAGCTGCCGTCGGCCTGCCTGACCGCGCGCAGCTTCATCGCCGTCGCGTCGGAACCGGACTGCGGCTCGGTCAGCGCGAACGCGCCGATCGCCTTGCCCGACGCGATCGGCTCGACGTATTTCAGCTTCTGCTCGTGCGTGCCGAACTTGAGCAGGCCGTTGCAGTACAGCGTGTTGTTCACCGACATGATCGTCGAGGTGGCGCAGTCGGCCGCGGCGATCTCGATCATCGCGAGCACGTAGGAAATCGAATCCATGCCCGCCCCGCCGTACTCGACCGGCACCTCGATGCCCATCAGGCCGAGCGCGCCCATCTCACGGATGTTGTCGAGCGGGAATTCGCCCTTCGCATCGAACTCCGCAGCGACCGGCGCGATGCGCTTCTGCGCGAAGTCGCGCGCGACGGCCTGGATGGAAAGCTGGTCTTCGCTGAAATTGAAATCCATGACGGCTCCAGATGAGTGTTTTTCGAGCAAAAGCGAGGCTGGCCATCTTACCGCGTTGCGTAGTCGGCGAAATCGCAGGCCTTGCCGCGCAGGCGCTGATTGAGCATCCAGCCGAGCAGGCCCGGCGTCGCATAGGCGCGATGCCAGATGACGTGCATTTCCTCCGGATACTCGGTATAGATCGGCCTGCCGCCCATCGCGCGCAGCGCGCGTACGACCGCGCGCGAACCGACCATTTCGCCGTCGTAGCCTTTCTCCACGTCGGTGTCGTTGTCCTTGCCGCCGTGGAACACCCACTGCGGCACAAGCGCGATGGGCGCGAGCCCCGAGGTTTCCGTCATCCCCGACATCGGCACGCCGGCGGCGAAGCACGCGGGCCAGGTCTTGAGCGTGTCCCACACGCCCGTGGCGCCATCGGAAATGCCGGTCAGGATCACGCGCCGCCGGTCGATCGGGAAGCGCTTGAACGCATCGCGCACGACCGCGGCGACGCGCGCCGGCGGCCAGTAGGCGTTGGTCGTTTCCGGCGCGATATAGACGAACGGCACGTTCGTTGAAATCGCCCGGTCGATCAGTTCCATCGAGCCGTTGCCGTAGCCGCCGAGTTGGGATTCGTTGTCGGTGCCATCCTGCCAATCGCCGTGCAGGAAGATCACCAGTGGCAGCAATTCGTTGTTTTCGCGCCCGGGCGTGACGATCGCGCGATACGGCACGCGCATGGAGTCGTCGGTCCAGTATTTACCGAGCGCGGCATTGTCGATGGCGTGTGCGGGCATGGCGGCGAACCAAGTGCAGAGGCCGAGGATCAGCGAGCGGTGAGCGGTGAGCGGTGAGCGGAAAAAGCCGGGAAACCATCGACGATGCGCAACGCCCGCTCTTCCCCGCTCACCGCTCACGGCTGCCCGCTCACTGCTCGAAGCCACCGCTTTCCGCTCATCATCCACATTGACTCCGCGCCGCATCGCCCATATTCTACGCATATATCTTTCAATCAAGATAAAAGGATAAATGGACCTCGCCTCGACCTCGGCCCTGCTGCGCCTGCTTTCCGACCCGACCCGGGTACGGCTGCTCGCGCTGCTCGAACGCGAGGAGCTGACCGTGGCCGAGCTGTCCGACGTGCTGCGCCTCGCCCAGCCGCGCGTGTCGACGCACCTGGCCAAGCTCAAGGAGGCCGACCTCGTGCGCGACCGCCGCGCCGGCGTGTCCGCCTATTATCGCTACAACTCCGAGCTGGATGCGAAGTCGTCGTCCTTCCTGCATGCGCTGCGCGAGACGATCGACGACGCCCTGCTCAAGAACGACGCGCAGCGCCTGCCCACCGTGCTCGCCGAACGCGCGCGCGCCGAAGGCTGGGCGGACACCGTCGCCGGCGACATGGAGCGCCACTATTCGCCGGGCCGTACCTGGGAAGCGCTGGCGCGCGCGCTGGCCGGGCTGATCGACTCGGGCGACGTGCTCGACATCGCCTCGGGCGACGGCGCGCTGGCCGAACTGCTCGCGCCGCACGCGCGCAGCATCGTCTGCATCGACTCGAGCGAGCGCGTGGTCCATGCCGCGCGCGCGCGGCTGAAGACGTTCGACAACGTCGAAGTCCAAGCAGGCGACATGCATGCGCTGAATCTCGACTCGAAGCGGTTCGACCTTGTGCTGTCGATGCACGCCCTTACCTACAGCGACGCGCCGGCGCAGGCGGTCGTCGAGGCCGCGCGCGTGCTCAAGCCCGGCGGACGCCTGCTCGTGACCACGCTGGCCCGGCACGCGCACCGCACCGCGGTCGCGCCGTTCGACCACCGCAACCTCGGCTTCAAGGATGCCGAGCTGCGCGAGTTCGCGCGCAAGGCCGGCCTCGAGGTGCTGAGCTGCACGCGCCTGACGCGCGAACGCCGGCCGCCGCACTTCGAAGTGTTGTCCTTGCTGGCACAAAAGCCATGACCGATACGGCAATGTTTTGTCTGGAGCAATGAAATGAACACCGCCCTGCCCTGGCTCAATCCGGTCCGCACGCAAGCGCTACTCGACGCGCTGGCCAAACGCATCCTGGTCATCGACGGCGCGATGGGTACGATGCTGCAGTCGTACAAGCTCGAGGAAGACGGCTACCGCGGATCGCGCTTCTCCGAAGGCCGCGACGCGCATCATCAGCATGAACACCACGGCCCCGGCTGCGACCTCAAGGGCAACAACGACCTGCTCTCGCTGACCCAGCCCGAGATCATCAAGGCCGTGCACACCGCGTATCTGGACGCCGGCGCCGACCTGATCGAGACGAACACGTTCAACTCGACCACGATCAGCCAGGCCGACTACCACCTGGAACACCTCGCCTGCGAACTCAATCGCGAAGGCGCGCGGCTCGCGCGCGAGTGCTGCGATGTGGTCGAGCAGAAAACTCCCGGGCAACCGCGCTTCGTCATCGGCGTGCTTGGGCCGACCAGCCGCACGGCGTCGATTTCGCCCGACGTCAACAATCCGGGCTTCCGCAATGTGAGTTTCGAGGAACTCGATGCGGCCTATCGCGAAGCCACGCGCGGCCTGCTCGACGGCGGTGCCGACGTGGTCATGGTCGAGACGATTTTCGACACGCTCAACGCCAAGGCCGCGCTGTACGCGATCGGCAAGGAATTCGAGCGCCGCGGCGCGCGCGTGCCGATCCTGATCTCGGGCACGATCACCGACCTGTCCGGCCGCACGCTTTCCGGCCAGACCGCCGAGGCGTTCTACTACTCGCTGCGCCACGCGCAGCCGCTGGCCATCGGCCTCAACTGCGCGCTCGGCGCGAGCGAGCTGCGCCAGTACGTCGAAGCGTTGGCCAACGTCGCCGAGTGCCATGTGTCCACGCATCCGAACGCCGGCTTGCCCAACGCGTTCGCCGAATACGACGAGACGCCCGAGCAGATGGCCGCGGTGGTCGGCGAATTCGCGACCAGCGGCCTGGTCAACCTCGTCGGCGGCTGCTGCGGCACGAGCCCCGCGCACATCCGTGCGATTGCGCAGGCGGTGCGCGGCGTCGCGCCGCGGGTTTTGCCCGCGATTGAGTCGGTAGCCGCGTAGAAATCGTCATTCCGGCAGTCCCTGCCGGAATGACAAGCAAGAGCAAAGCACAACAATGACCCAACCTCGATACACCCGTCTCTCCGGCCTCGAACCCTTCGTCATCACGCCGGACCTGCTGTTCGTCAACGTCGGCGAGCGCACCAACGTCACCGGCTCGGCCGCGTTCAAGAAATTGATCAAGGAAGACCGCTACGCCGAGGCAGTCGAAGTCGCACGCCAGCAGGTCGAGAACGGCGCGCAGATCATCGACGTCAACATGGACGAGGGCCTGATCGATTCCGAAAAGGCGATGGAGAGATTCCTCAACCTGATCGCGGCCGAGCCCGACATCGCGCGCGTGCCGGTGATGGTCGACTCGTCGAAATGGACGGTGATCGAATCGGGGCTGCGCTGCCTGCAGGGCAAGGGCGTGGTCAATTCGATCTCGCTCAAGGAAGGCGAGGAAATCTTCCTCGAACACGCGCGCAAGGTGCTCGCCTATGGCGCCGCCGTGGTCGTCATGGCCTTCGACGAAACCGGCCAGGCCGACACCAGGGCGCGCAAGGTCGAGATCTGCGCGCGCGCGTACAGGATTCTTGTCGAACAGGTCGGCTTCCCGCCCGAAGACATCATTTTCGACCCGAACATCTTCGCCATCGCCACCGGCATCGAGGAACACAACAACTACGCGGTCGACTTCATCGAGGCCACGCGCGAGATCAAGGCGACGCTGCCGCACTGCCACGTCTCCGGCGGCGTGTCGAACGTGTCGTTCTCGTTCCGCGGCAACGAGACCGTGCGCGGCGCGATCCACAGCGTGTTCCTCTACCACGCGATCGCGGCAGGCATGGACATGGGCATCGTCAACGCCGGCGCGCTGCCGATCTACGACGATCTCGATCCGGAGCTGCGCGAACGGGTCGAAGACGTCGTGCTCAATCGGCGCGAGGATGCGACCGAGCGCCTGCTGGAAATCGCCGAGAAGTACAAGAAGGGCACGGGCGAGCAAGGCGCCGGCAACAAGGAAAAACTGGCCTGGCGCGAGAAGGACGTGCGCGAGCGCCTGTCGCACGCGCTGGTTCACGGCATCGACGAATTCGTCGAAGGCGACACCGAGGAAGCGCGCCTGCAATCGACGCGCCCGCTCGACGTGATCGAAGGCCCGCTGATGGACGGCATGAACGTGGTCGGCGATCTGTTCGGCGCGGGCAAGATGTTCCTGCCGCAGGTGGTGAAATCCGCGCGCGTGATGAAGAAGGCCGTGGCCTACCTGCTGCCCTTCATCGAGGCCGAGAAAGCGCGCACGGGCGATGCGGGCAAGTCGAACGGCAAGATCGTCATGGCCACGGTCAAGGGCGACGTGCACGACATCGGCAAGAACATCGTCGGCGTCGTGCTCCGCTGCAACAACTTCGAGGTGATCGATCTCGGCGTGATGGTGCCGGCGCAGAAGATCCTCGACGTGGCCCGCGCCGAAAACGCCGACATGATCGGCCTGTCGGGCCTGATCACGCCCTCGCTCGAGGAGATGAGCCACGTCGCCAAGGAAATGCAGCGCCAGGACTTCCACGTGCCATTGTTGATCGGCGGCGCGACGACCTCGCGCGCGCACACGGCGCTGAAGATCGAACCGCACTACAAGTCGCCGACCGTGTGGGTCAAAGACGCCTCGCGTGCGGTCGGCGTGGCGCAGTCGCTGATCTCGAGGGATCTCGTCGGCGATTTCATGGCGAAGATTCGCGCCGAATACGCCGACATCCGCGAGCGCCACAAGGACCGCGGCCCGGCCAAGCGTCTGGTTTCGCTCGACCACGCGCGCGGCCAGGCGTTCGACGGCGGCTGGGACAACTACACGCCGCCCACGCCGAACAAGCCCGGCATCACCGTGTTCGCCGATTATCCACTCGCCGAATTGGTCGAACGCATCGACTGGTCGCCGTTCTTCAATACCTGGGAACTCGCCGGGCACTACCCGCAGATTTTCGACGACGCCGTCGTCGGCAAGCATGCGCGCGAACTGTTCGATGACGCGCAAAAAATGCTGAAGCAGATCGTCGCCGAAAAATGGCTCACGGCCAGCGCGGTGATCGGCTTCTGGCCGGCGACACGCATCGGCGACGATGTCGAGATTTTGCAGGACGCGGGGTCCGGGTCCCGGCTTCATTTCCTGCGCCAGCAGGCGGACAAGCCGCCCGGCCGGCCCGATTTCTGTCTCGCCGATTTCATTGCGCCGGAGCAGTCCGGCAAGCAGGACTGGATCGGCGGCTTCGCCGTCACCGCCGGCACCGGCATCGAGGACAAACTCGCCGAGTTCGCCAGAACCTTCGACGACTATTCCTCGATCCTGCTCAAGGCGCTCGCCGACCGCCTCGCCGAGGCGTTCGCCGAGCGCCTGCACGAGCGCGTGCGCAAGGAGTTCTGGGGCTACGCGGCCGCCGAGACGCTGGGCAACGACGAGTTGATCGCCGAGAAGTACCGCGGCATCCGCCCCGCCCCCGGCTACCCGGCCTGTCCCGACCACACCGAGAAAGGTACGCTGTTCGCCCTGCTCGAAGCGACCAGATCCGCCGGCATCGAACTCACCGAAAGCTTCGCGATGTACCCGACCGCCGCCGTGTCCGGCTGGTATTTCAGTCACCCCGGCAGCCAGTACTTCGTGCTCGGTCGCGTGACCCGGGAGCAGGTCGAGGACTATGCCCGGCGCAAGGGCTGGACGCTCGCCGAAGCCGAACGCTGGCTCGCGCCGAACCTCGACTACGACCCCGAGTAGTCGCTGCCGTCTTTTCCGCATCCGATTTTTCGCGTACGCGGAAAAGTGTAAGCTCCGCGCATCGATCACGACTTGGGGAGAAGTCATGAATACGATCCATCGTCGCTTTGTCGCGGCACTCGGCTCGTGCGCTTTGTTCGCGTGCGCATCCACTTCGCAACAGAAGTCCGACGCGCACACGGAACACGCGGGAATGGCCGCGCCCGCCCCGGCACTCGTGCAATGGGCCCGGGGCGCGCAGCCTCTGGACGGACTCGGCGCCTACTCGCGCAAGGTTACGACGAACTCGCCCGAGGCGCAGGCGTATTTCGACCAGGGCCTGAACCTGATCTACGGCTTCAACCACGACGAGGCCGCGCGCGCGTTCGCCCGCGCCATCGAACTCGATCCGGCCTGCGCGATCTGTTACTGGGGCGCGGCCGAAGCGCTGGGTCCGAACTACAACATGCCGGCGATGGAACAGCGCTGGCAGGCGCTCTGGAACGCCGTCGAGTCCGCGCAGAAGCAGGCCGCGCACGCGACGCCCGTCGAGCAGGCTTTGATCGGCGCGCTGGGCAAGCGCTACGCGAGCGCGATTCCGGTACCGCCCGAAAAAATGCAGCCTTTCAACGACGCCTACGCGAGCGCGATGCGCGAGGCCGCCGAACAGTATCCGGCCGATGACGACGTGCAGGTGTTCTTCGCCGAGGCGCTGATGACGGCGAATCCGTGGAAATTGTGGAGTAACGAGGGCAAGGCCGCTCCGGGCACCGACGAGATCGTCGCGACGCTGGAAGGCGTGCTCGCGCGCAACCCGACCCACCCCGGCGCAAACCACTACTACATCCACGCCGTCGAGGCCTCGCCGCATCCCGAGAAAGGCCTGGCCGCCGCCGACCGGCTCGCCGCGCTCATGCCGGGCGCGGGCCACATCGTGCACATGCCGTCGCACATCTACCAGCGCGTCGGACGCTACGCCGACGCCAGCACGGCGAACATCGACGGCGCGAAGGCCGATGCCGCCTACGTCGACAAGGCGAGGCCGCCGGGATGGATGTACTACAGCGGCATGTATTTCACCCACAACTACCAGTTCCTCGGCTACTCGGAGGCGATGCGCGGCCGCTCGACCGCGGCGCTGCAGGCCATGCGCGAGATGACCTCGCGGCTCACCGACGAATCGCTGCACATGGGTGCCGGCCTTGACTGGTACGCGGCCGAGCCATTTTTCGTGATGGAACGCTTCGGCCGCTGGCAGGACATCCTCGCCGTACCCGCGCCCGATCCGAAACTGCTCGGCCTGTCGGCCGCGTATCGTTACGCGCGCAGCGTGGCGTTCGCAGCGACGGACCGGGTCGATGCCGCGATCGCGGAGAAGAACGAACTCGACGCCATCGCCGCGGCTACGCCCGCCGACGCGCCGGCCGGGCTCAACAAGGCCGGCGACCTGATCGCCGTCGCGGCCGCGGTTGCAACGGCACGCATCGCCGCCGCGCAAGGCCGCCGCGGCGAAGCCATCGCCGCGCTGCGCGAGGCGGTCGCAAAAGAGGATCGGCTCGACTACGACGAGCCCGCGGACTGGTTCGTCCCGGTGCGCCACCTGCTCGGGGCGGAACTGCTGCGCGACCACAACGCAAAGGAAGCCGAACAGGTTTATCGCGACGATTTACGACGCCATCCGGAAAACGGCTGGGCGCTGTACGGCCTCGCCCGGTCGCTCGAGGCACAGCGCAAGACAAAGGACGCCGCCGCGATCGGGCAGCGTTTCAAGCAGGCATGGAAAGATGCCGACATCGCCCTGACCGCGTCGGCCTTCTGAGTTTTCGTGAAAATTCCGGTCGCGGACGGCTGCGTTTCAATTTCGCGTTCCAGCGGGAAGGCAAGAGTCAAGAACCGCGCGGCTCCTCGTGCTCGCCCGTGCTCAGGTCGCGATGGCGCAGGTGCGCATACACGTTGTAGAACGACACGAACATCGGGAACGCCGTCTGGATGATGCCGACCGAATCATTCTTGCCCCAGATGAAGTAGGCGAGCGTCAGCACGCTGCCGGTCACCGAGAGATACCAGAACATCATCGGCACGGTGACGCGCTTCAGTTTCTTGGTCGCGTAGAACTGCACGAACCAACGTGCGGTGAACAGCGCCGTGCCGAGAAAGCCGACCAGCTTCCAGCCGGTTACGGCTACCTTGAACAGGTGGAAGAAATTCAGGTGGAACAGAATCTGGTCCATGAGGCGGGCCGGATGAAATGAAGGGGCGCGGAGTTTAGCAAGCGCTTCGGCACATAGCCTGAAAACTTTGCCCCGGGGCCTCACCCGGCTTGCCAGCCTGCGCTCGCATCACCCCCGAGTCGCGATCCCGACCCCGCGCCACACGCGCGCATTCGCATGCGTGAGCCGTTTCCGCCGGAATTGCGCTTTCCTGATCGAGGCCGCCGCATTGCGCCGGATCTTCCGCATGGCGCATCCGGCCCGCCGCGCCTGAAAGCACCTACGGATCGATGAAGTACGGACGACTGGACATGCTGCGATTCCCCGGCGTTTTCACCGCCCTCATCTTGATGGCCGCGCGGCCGGCCGTAGCGTTGACGCCGCCACGGCCGGGCGCGGAAGTGCTGGTCGAAGCCGCCTTCCGCCTGGGCATCCCGCGCGACTACGCCAGTGCGCGCGGCCTTGCCGACGTGCGCGAACCGCAACGGCTCGTCGGCATCGGCGGTCGCGACGCCCTGGGCTATGAGCAACGACTGACACCGGCAGCCGCGCGCGCGTGGGCGCGCATGCGCGCCGCGGCGGCAGGCGACGGCATCGATCTGCGTGCCGTGTCCACGTTCCGCAGCGTCGAAGCGCAGCTGGCGATCGTGCGTGGCAAACTCGCGCACGGGCAGACGATGGCCGAGGTTCTGCGGGTCAGCGCGGCGCCCGGCTACAGCGAGCACCACAGCGGACGCGCGGTCGACATCACGACGCCGGGCTACGCTCCGGTCGAGGAAGAATTCGAGCGCTCGCCCGCGTTCGCCTGGCTCTTGCGGAACGCGAAGTTCCACCACTTCAGGCTGAGCTATCCACGTGGCAATGCGCACGCCATGGCCTACGAGCCCTGGCATTGGTGCTGGCAGGACGATGCCCCCGAATCGATGCCGTACGCGCCGGAAACCATAGCCACGATCGCAGCGGAAGTACGGACGGACGCCAGCGACGCGCAACGACAAGGCCGCACCGATGGCATAATGCGCAATCTGTCCCGGCCGCAATACCGCATGGAAACCGGCGATTCCGCTGCTGCTGCTTCCTCCGCCGTCGTCATCGATTTCGAGACGCTGGCCGCGCATCGAACTTACCTGCTCAAGGTCGCGCGTCTGGAACTGCGCGACGAGCACCTGGCCGAGGACGCGGTTTCCGACGTGTTGACCCAAGCCTACGAGCGCCGCGCGAGCTTCGCCGGACGCTCGTCGCTGCGCACCTGGCTCACCGCGATCCTCAAGAACCACATCATCGATCTCGTGCGCAAGCAATGGCGCGAGGAACCGTTGCCGGAAGCCGGCGAAAACGCCGAGCACGAGTTCGATCGCCTGTTCGACGCGAGTGGCCACTACGCCAGGCAGCCTATGGATGCCGGCAATCCAGCCGAACTGGCACAGCAGGATGCCTTCCTCGTCGCCGTGCAACGCTGCGTCGACAAGCTGCCCAGGCGCACCGGCCAGCTGTTCGTGCTGCGCGAAGTGCTCGGCAGCGACACCGACGAGCTGTGTAAGGATTTGCAGATCACGCCGTCCAACGTGTGGGTGCAACTGTACCGGGCGCGCATGATGCTGCGTACTTGTCTTGAAAACGTGGGTTTCGGCCGTGCGCAGACTGGCTAGGCATCCGATGTTCCGCATCACCTGCCTACAGGCCTCGCGCCTCCTCTCGCAGCAGATGGAACACTCGTTGCCGTGGCGCATGCGCCTGCGCTTGCGCCTGCATCTGTTCGCCTGCGATGCGTGCATGCGGGTCGCGCGCCAGTTCGAGGCGATGCGGTTGGCGTTGCAATCCTGGCGCGAACGCGACTGATCCGGCACTTTTTTTCGCGGCGCACAAGGGCTGTTCGTGCCGAAGGTTGTATTCTTGGCACGCAGACCCCAGATCGGACGAAATACGAGAACCATCAGGAGGGCATATGCTGCAATTCAATCCGGGCCAGCTGTATTTCCTCGGTCGCGAAGCCAGCGACCGCCTGCAACAGGCCGCGAAGCTCGGCCTCGAAGGCAGCGACCAGGCCTTCGATCTCACGATCCGCACTGTGCAATTCCACGTCGACGCGATGACGCGTTTGATGACCCAGACCTCCCACGTCAAGGACATAGCCAGCTTGCGTCAGTTGTGGTCGGAGTTGTTCGACTTGATGCGCGAATCCGTTGCCACCAGCAACGCCTCGCAGAAGCAGACGATCGAGATGGCGCTCAAGGCAACCGAATTGTTCTACACGAACATCTTCGAGCAAAGCTCGGCGACCAAGAGCGGTGCGAAACCCAAAGCCGGCGCCGCGGCCGCGCCGTCGCCCGCTTCGCCCCGCGCTGCGCGAAGCGGAAAAAGGTAGCGCTGCCCTCGCCGCGACGCGATATCGCGGCCTGGCGAGCCGGACCGGCGGAAGTCATGGGCGAGCACTTCAAGGTCGGCGACCATGTCGCCTGGAATTCCGAAGCCGGTCGCGTCAGCGGCCGGATCGTCAAGGTGCACACGCAGGACGTGAACTACAAGGGCCATATCCACCATGCCGGCCCGGACAAACCCCAGTACGAGATCAAGAGTGACCGCACGGATCACGTCGCCATGCACAAGGGGCCAGCGCTGACCAAACTCGATCGCTGACTAAAGCTCAAGCGATCGGACGAGGGCGCGGAGTTCCGGCACCAGTTCCTGCTCGAACCAGGGATTGCGCACGCACCACGGTCGGTTGCGCGGAGAAGGATGCGGCAGCGGCAGATGGCCTGACGGAAAATAGTTTTTCCATGCCTTGACCGTATCGCCAAGCGTCGTCTTGCGACGATCCGCCAAATAGTGGACCTGCGCGTACCTGCCCACGAGCAAGGTCAACGCGATCCCGGGCATCCGCGCATTCAGTTTCTCGTGCCAGCGCGGCGCGCATTGCGGCCGCGGCGGCAGGTCGCCGGAGCGGCCACGCCCCGGATAGCAGAATCCCATCGGCATGATGGCTACCTTGCTCGCGTCGTAGAATTGCGCCGGCGTCAGGCCGAGCCAGTCACGCAGCGTGTCCCCCGATGCATCGTCCCAGGGAATGCCGGTTTCGTGCACCTTCCTTCCAGGCGCCTGGCCCACGATCAGCAGCCGGGCGGACGCATGCGCCTGCAGTACCGGCCGCGGTCCGCAAGGCAGGCTCGCCGCGCAATGCGTACACGCGCGGATGTCCTTGAGCAACTTCGAAAGCGGCGTTTGCATCTCTCACAATGGCAAGGAAAGCGACGGGTCCGCAGGCGGCGGGTAGCTGATGCGGACACCTTCGACTCGCGCGAACGAGGTGAGTTCGTGATGGCGATAGTTGCTTTCCGACAATATCTCGATCACCGCGATGCCGCGCACGACCAGCGCATCGGCCACGAGCGAGCGATGGCAGCGCCAGGGCACGGCCTCGGCGCACATGATCACGACACGGCGCTCGCGGCTCAGGCGAACGAGTTCGTCGAGCGCGGCGCCGAATTCCGGCGTCTGCATGTAGTCGGCGTAGCCATGGAAACCGGCGTTGCGCCAGGCACCATTCGGTGAATCCTTGCGCGGCCGGCGCAGGCCGCCCAACGCGCGCATATGCACATAATCGATTTGCTCCGCCGCGAGACTCGCGGCCAACGCGTCGCCGTTGAATTGGGGGTTGCGGCGCGATCCCGGCACCGTGCGTATGTCCACCAGCCGTTCGATGGCGTAGACCCGCAGCAGCGCGATGAAACGCGCGATCGGCAATGTCGAATGCCCGACCGTGAACACCGTGCCGACTGCCCAGCGCGCCTGCCGCGGTGGTGGAAGCTTGTCATTCATCGACGTGGCGGTCCGACGCTGCGGTTGCACGACATCGGTTTGCGCAACCATTCGATGCGGCGCCGGGCAACGTCGTCATCGGCGCAAAACGACCGACAACCTCGCGCTCGCGTGACGGCTCCATCACCGTTGCCGGCGCATCCTCAGGTGCGCGCCGCCAACCATTCGTGGATCGCCGTCGGTACCTCGCGCTGCGCGCGGCCGGAAACGTAGATGCCGATGTGTCCGCCCTTGAACGCGAGCTCGGTGTAATCGTCCGAGCCGATGCGCCCACGCAGCGCGCGCGAGGCGTCGGGCGGCACGAGGTGATCCTGCTCGGCGAAGATGTTGAGCACGGGTACATCGAGATTCTTCAGATCCACCGACTTGTCACCGATCTTCAGGCCGCCGTTGACCAACTTGTTGCCCTGGTAGAAATCCTTGATGAACTGGCGGAACGCGGCGCCAGCCTGGTCGGGGCTGTCGAAAATCCATTTTTCCATGCGCAGGAAATTTTCCAGCTCGGCCTTGTCGTCGAGAATGTCGACGAGGCCGATGTACTTCTGCTGGTTCAGGCGCACCGGTTTGAGCATCAGATAGCAGTAGTTCATCAGGTCGGCCGGCACGTTGCCGAGCGTATCGACGAACAGGTCGACGTCGAGATGCTGCACCCAGTTCGAGAGCATGTTGTCGCGGGTCTGAAAATCGACCGGCGTCACCATCGTGATCAGGTTCTGGACCTTCTCGGGATAGATCGAAGCGAAGCACAGACTGAACGCGCCGCCCTGGCAGATGCCGAGCAGGTTGATCCTGGCGAGCTTGTGGCGCTTCGCCACCACGTCGACACAGCGGCGGATGTAGCCGTTGATGTAGTCGTCGAGAGTCAGGTGTTTGTCCGAGGCGTCGGGATAGCCCCAGTCGATGAGATAGACGTCCTCGCCGCGTGCAAGCAGATTCTTGACCAGGGATCGATCATCCTGCAGGTCGACCATGTACGGCCGGTTGACCAGCGCGTAGCTGATCAGGATCGGCACCTTCGCGGTCGGTTTGTGCGGCCCCTTGAAGCGGTACAGAACGAGCTTGTCCTCGCGGTAGATTTCTTCCTTGTCGGTCGCGCCGTAGTGCACGTCGTCAAGGGTGCGCAGCACCTGCATGCCGGCCGCGATTTTCTGCTGAAACCTCGAAGCTTCCTCGTACGCCTTCTGCGGCGCGATGCGGATGGGGTTCATGGAGTCGTACCTCGCAACGATTCGTCATGCCAGCGAAAGCTGGCATCCAGCTTTTCATCGGCGTCAAAGATCAAGGCTGGATTCCAGCTATCGCCGGAACGACCAGCCAGGTTACTTCTGCTTGCTCCGTTTCTCGTTTTCCTTGCCGCCCTTGCTCGGCTTCGCCACGCGCGCCGCGGCGGCGCGCAACTTCGGCTTGCGCTTGACGCGTCGCTGCATCGCCGCAACCGCATCGGCGAACGAGCTCGCCGTCGGTTTGCCCGCCGTTTCATCGGCCGGACGCGGGCGCACCACCGCTGCGGGTGCGCGCGACTTCACCGCCGCGGCACGACGCCGGACCGGCTTCGCCGCGGGCCGCGGTTTCACTGCGGACGGCGCGGGTTTCGCTGCCGTGATCGCAGCCTCGACCGGTTTCGCCGCGGCAGCGGAATGCTTCGAGTTTGCCTGTGCCAACGACTTCCTCAACGCGGCAACTTCGCTGCGCAGGGCGTCGACTTCGACCTCGATGCCGCCATCGGCACGCACACCACCGTCGCGCACTTCGCGGCGCAGGTCGTGGACACGCTTGCCGAGGCTGTCGAGTTCGCCGCGTGTAGGCATGCCAAGCTCGCGACCGACGCGCTCGACCTCGGCCTGGATCTGCTTGCGCACGCGCATCTGTGCATTGGCAAGTTCGCCGTAGGCCTTGCTGAATTCTTCCGACAGCGCGACCTCGGCATAGGCGTCCTCCATCGCGTCGACCCAGAGGTCGTACAGCGCCTTGAGCGAGTCGATCGCGCGTCCCGGCTCGCCGCGTTCGGCGAGCTTGTGCTCGAACAATTCGTTGCCGCGTTGGGCCGCCTTGAGCATCAGACGGTTGTACTCGCGCAGCGCCTGCTGGTATTCGACCAAGGCAAGCGCGGTGCGCTGATAGTGCTCCTGGTGTTCGCGCGCGAGACCGAACGCCGGCATCTGCAGCCACGACAGGCCCTGCTTGCGCATCTGCTCGATGTATGGCGCGAACGCGGAAGGCAGTTCGGCGAACCCCTGGGCGCCCTTGCCGGCCACCTCGCGCAAGGCCTTCGCGAACGGATTCGCCGCCGGATCGAAGCCGGGAATGCCCGACGTCCCGGTGCCGGCGAAGCCACTGCGTGCCGCGTCGATCCACACCTGCGCGGGATGCGCCACGCCGTCGCCCGGCACCGAGCTTGCGAACAGCGATTGCATCATCGCAACATAGGCCTTCGCACTTTCGGTCAGACGTTCGGCCGTTTCGCTCTGCTTGCCCGCGTCGGCGAACAGACGCGACCATTGCTCCAGGCCCTCGTGCCATGGCGATTGTGGCGCCGGCGCCGCACCAGCGAAAGGATTGAACGGGGCGAACCCGGCAAAGCCGGCCGTCGGCGGCACGGCGAACGGATTCGCAACGCCCGCGGCGAACGGATTGGCGCCGGAGAACGGATTCGCCCCGGCGAACGGCGCCGCACCCGGCGGCAGCGCAAACGGCGCCTTCTGCGCGAGATCGGACCAGGCGTTGAAATACTGGCGCTGCAACGCATCCCAGTCCTTCAGCCAATCATTCATGCTCTTGTTTTCGCTCATGCCTGTGTCTCCAGATTCGTTTTCGATGCTAGCACGCGTTTGCCGCGATCGCACTACGCGAACGAGGTGCGACAAGGCTGCTTCTCGGCCAACAAAAAACGCGCCGAGGCGCGTTTTTTGTTGTCGCTGGAACGAGGGGCGAATTACGCCACACCGGCTTCTTCATTCACCGCCTTCATCGACAGGCGGATGCGGCCCTGCTTGTCGACTTCGAGCACCTTGACCTTGACGATGTCGCCCTCCTTGAGCTTGTCGGAAACCTTCTCGACGCGCTCGTTGGAAATCTGCGAGACGTGGACGAGGCCGTCCTTGCCCGGCAGGATGGTGACGAACGCGCCGAAGTCCATGAGCTTGGCGACCTTGCCCTCGTAGATGCGGCCCGGCTCGACGTCGGAGACGATCTGCTCGATGCGCGCCTTGGCCGCGTCGGCCGCTTCGCGGTTGACCGAAGCGATGACGATCGTGCCGTCGTCGCTGATGTCGATCGTGGCGCCAGTCTCTTCGGTGATGCCGCGGATCACGCTGCCGCCCTTGCCGATGACTTCGCGGATCTTGTCGGGGTGGATCTTCATCGTCATCAGGCGCGGCGCGAATTCGCTCATCTCGGTGCGCGAGGTCGTGATCACCTTGCCCATTTCGCCGAGGATGTGCAGACGCCCTTGCTTGGCCTGCGCGAGCGCGACCTTCATGATCTCCTCGGTGATACCGTCGATCTTGATGTCCATCTGCAGCGCACTGATGCCGTCGGCGGAACCGGCGACCTTGAAATCCATGTCGCCGAGGTGATCCTCGTCGCCGAGGATGTCCGACAGCACGACAAAGTTGTCGCCCTCCTTGACCAGGCCCATCGCGATACCCGCGACCGGCGACCTGAGCGGCACGCCCGCGTCCATCATCGCAAGCGAGGAGCCGCAGACCGAGGCCATCGACGAGGAGCCGTTCGACTCGGTGATCTCCGAGACCACGCGCACCACGTACGGGAAGGCCTCCATCGTCGGCTTGACCGCCTGCACGCCGCGCTTGGCAAGGCGGCCGTGGCCGATCTCGCGGCGCTTCGGCGCGCCGAAGCGGCCGGCTTCACCGACCGAGAACGGCGGGAAGTTGTAGTGGAACAGGAACGGATCCTTCGACTCCCCTTCCGGCGCGTCGATGATCTGCGCGTCGCGCGCGGTGCCGAGCGTGACGACGACCAGCGCTTGCGTCTCGCCGCGCGTGAACAGCGCCGAGCCGTGGGTGCGCGGCAGTACGCCGACGCGCACCGTGATCGGACGGATGTCGTCGAGCTTGCGCCCGTCGATGCGCACCTTGCTCGCGAGCACGGAGTCGCGCAGCGTGCGGTATTCGAGTTCACCGAATTCCTTGGCGAGTTCGGCCTTGTCCCACTTCTCCGCCTCGATGCGGCCGGCGAGGCCGGTCAACACGTCCTGCTTGATCGCGGCGATCGCGTCGCGGCGCTGCAGCTTGTCGCGAATCTGGAACGCCTTGCCGAGCTGATTGCCGACCGCTTCCTTGAGCGCGCCGATCGCGGCGTCGTTCTTCGCCGGGGCGGTCCATGCCGACGGCTTGGTGCCGGCCTCGACCGTCAGCTCATTGATCGCGTTGATCACGACCTGCATCGCCTTGTGGCCGAATACGACCGCGCCGAGCATGACGTCTTCGCTGAGCAGCTTGGCTTCGGATTCGACCATCAGCACGGCGTTCGAGGTGCCGGCGACGACGAGGTCGAGATCGGAGGTTTTCAGTTCCGTCGCGGTGGGGTTGAGCAGATACTGGCCGTTCGCGTAGCCGACGCGCGCGGCGCCGATCGGACCCTTGAACGGGATGCCGGCCAGCGACAGCGCGGCGGAAGCGCCGATCATCGCCGGAATGTCGCCGTCGATTTCCGGGTTGAGCGAAACAACCTGAGCGATGACCTGCACTTCGTTCTTGTACTCTTCCGGGAACAACGGACGCACCGGACGATCGATGAGGCGGCTGGTCAGCGTCTCCTTCTCGGTCGGGCGGCCTTCACGCTTGAAGAAACCGCCCGGAATGCGGCCGGCGGAGTAGAACTTCTCGACATAGTCGACGGTGAGCGGGAAGAAATCCTGCCCCTCCTTCGCCTTTGCCGCGGCGACCGCGGTGACCAGCACTACGGTACCGCCCATCGACACCATCACCGCACCGGACGCCTGGCGGGCGATTTCGCCCGTCTCGAGCGTGACCGTCTGATTTCCGTACTGGAACGACTTGGTTACTTTTGCCACGTTGGATTCCTTGAATCGTTTGCGAGGTCGCAAGACCCCTTTTGCTCGTCAATGCGCCGCGTCCTGCGGCTCGCCCCGGAGCCATTCGCTGCGCGAATGTTCGCTTCGGCATCCTGCCTTCACAATCCCGCGCGAGCGGGAGGGAATGCTGTACTGGTTTTCGAGCCCTGAAAATGGATCATCCCGGCATGCGCCGGGATGACGGGTGATGTTGCTTAGCGGCGCAGACCAAGACGCTCGATCAGCGTCTTGTAGCGCTCCGCATCGGACTTCTTGAGGTAAGCCAGAAGACTGCGGCGCTGATTGACCATCTTGAGCAGGCCGCGACGCGAATGGTGGTCCTTGTCGTGGTCGGCGAAATGCTTGGAGAGGTGCTCGATGCGCGCGGAAAGCAGCGCGACCTGCACTTCGGGAGAGCCGGTATCGTTCGGCGCACGGCGGTATTCTGCAATGACCTTGCTGGTCTGTTCGACGGAGAGAGACATGATGTTTGCCTTTGATGAAGCGTCCGGCGCGGATCAGCTGACGTCTTGTGGGTCAGCGCGGCCCGCGTTAGTGGATCGGTTTCGATGGATGAAAAAAATGCTTCGCTACAACGGAACGAAGCCACTCATTGTAACCGTTTTTTGCGCCGACGTGGGGTGGCGCGCCGCCGAAAACTTCGTGCAGGGCAGCGAACCGGACGGCGGCACGGATCCCGACGAATAGATCTATTGGAAATTATTTAATAATCAACCAATTACAAAACAATCCTCACTCGATGACCTGCCCAGTAGCCGCGGCGTTGAAGCCACGCAGCACGCGCGCTCCACCGTCGATGCCGATTTCGACCAGGGCCACCAGATTTCCCTGTCCATCGAGCGCCCGGCACAGCGGCGCAGCCTCCATGCCAGTGCGCTCCAGTCGCTTGCCCTGACGCAACGCGATCGCCTGCGGCGGGGACAGGCTCAACGCCGGCAAGGCCGCCAGGCCTTGTCCGAGCGGCAGCAGCAGTTCATCGAGGCCGGCCGGTCCCCGCTCGCCGTGGATGTGTTCGAGTTGTGCCAGAGTCCGCATCGCCGGCTGCCTGAATGGTTCCACCCATTCGCGACGCAACGCGGTCAGGTGCGCACCGCAGCCAAGCTTTGCGCCGAGATCGCGCACGAGGCTGCGCACGTAGGTGCCGGAGCCGCATTCGACGTGCAGTTCGAGCACATCGCCTGCGCACGCGAGCAGATCAAATGCGAAGACCTCGACCTCGCGCGCGGGAACATCGACCTCCTCACCGCGGCGCGCGCGCTTGTACAACGGCACGCCGCCCTGCTTGATCGCGGAATACGCCGGAGGAATCTGCACGATGCGCCCGCGCAGCGTCGCCAGCACGGATCGAATCGTGGTTTCATCGAAGGCCGGGACCGGGCGAACGTCGACGACCTCGCCTTCCGCATCGTCGGTCGTCGTGGTTGCGCCCAACCGACATCGCGCCATATACGCCTTGCGCGCACCGAGCAGGTAGCCCGCAATCTTGGTCGCTTCGCCGAAGCAGATCGGCAAAAGGCCCGTCGCCAGCGGATCAAGGCTGCCGGTATGGCCCGCCTTCTGTGCGCGGAACAGGTGACGCACCTTTTGCAGTGCCTGGTTTGAACTCAACCCCGGCGGTTTGTCGAACAACAGAATGCCGGAAACATCGCGAAACTCCCGCTTCACGGCTTCTCGCGCAGCAAAGCTTCGATACGTTCGCCGCGATCGAGCGAATCGTCGTAGCGAAAGCGCAGTTCAGGCACGCGGCGGATGTTCATCGTGCGCGACAGCTCACGACGGAATTCCTTGGCGAGTTCGTTGAGTGCTTTCACGCCGTCCTTCGCCGTGTCGGGCAGCAGGGCGGTAACGAAGATCGTCGCGACGTCGAAATCCCTGGTGACCTCCACGTCGGACACGCTCATCGACGGCAGCGCGTTGTCGCGCACGGCCTGGTGCACCATCGTGCCGAGCAGGCGGCGAAGTTCGGCGGAAAGGCGGTCGGCACGGTTGAAGGAACGGGTGGCCATGCTCAATGCTTCCGGTCCGCGCCGGCACCGCCAAGTTCACGATCAAAGAAATGCGCCACAACGGCATACATCGCCTTCGATTCCGGCAGCTCCGGATCGGAGAAGAACGAATGCCACATGCCTTCCCAGACATGCAGTTCGGTTTTCACGCCGGCCTCGGTCAGCAGCTCGTTGCTGCGCAGCGTCGCGCTCATCGTGAAATCGCGCGAGCCGGAAACGAGCAGGGTCGGCGGAAATTTCGCGAGCACGCTCGAGGACACGCCCGGCAACACCAGCGGACTCGCCGGATCGGCGCCTTTGAAATACGGCAGCCTCGTCAGCGGAAAGAACCGCACGGGCACCGTTTCGCCCATCAGAAGATGCGCCGTATACGCCGAATCGCCGTTGAAATCGACCACGCCGGCGCAGAAGATGCCGATCGCACCCGGCACGGGCAGGTTTCTGGTCTGCAGCCATGCGGTCGCTTCCGCGGTCAGTGCGCCGCCGGCCGAACAGCCGTAGATGCCGATGTCCTGGGCCCGATGCGTCTTCAACAATTCCCGGTATACCTTTTCCACGTCCTCGCTCGCAGCCGGGAACGCGTGCTCGGGACCCTGGCGGTAGTCAACCGTGACGACCTTGATCTTGCCGACGCTCGCAATCGGGATCGCCTCGACCATGCCGCCCGAGCCCGCGCCCCAGAGAAAGGCGTCGCCGTGCAGGTTGATCAGCACGCGTTGCGCATTGCGCGGTGCGACGCCGCCTTTTGGCGTCACCACTTCCGCGGCGACCCCGCCGAATTTCCGCGCTGCGATCTCGACCGGGTAGAGCTTCTTCATGCGCTCGGCGCGATCACTGTTGATCTTGTCGTAAAAGGTGCGGCTGGCCTGGATGTCCTGACCCAGCGGCGGCGCGGCCTTTCCTTCCTTGAATATCTCGCCGAAACGCGCGAGCGCTTCCTTCGATGCGAAAACCGAGAACGGAAAGCGCGCGGCAGGCGCGGAGACTGTGCCGGTGGCGTCGATTTGGGGGAGAGATTCCTGTGCCTGCACGGAAGCGGCAAGCGTGATGCCGAACAGCAGCGGTAGTTTGAGTCGCCGAAAAATCATGATTGCCCCGCGACGTTGCCCTGACGCGGCGGATTTCCAACGCCGTCATTCCCGCGAAGGCGGGAATGACGGGCAAGGAGCTTCCGCCCTTCCGAACCCCGATCCCTTACAGCGTCCTTGCCACTTCGATGCGCTCGAAGCATTCGATCTGGTCGCCCGGCTTGACGTCGTTGTACTGTTTGACGCCAATGCCGCACTCCATGCCGTTGCGCACTTCCTCGACGCTCTCCTTGAAGCGGCGCAGCGATTCGAGCTCGCCCTGGAAGATCACGGTATTGTCGCGCAACACGCGGATCGGCTTGTTGCGCTTGACCGTGCCCTCGATGACCATGCAACCGGCGATCGCGCCGAACTTGGACGAGCGGAACACATCGCGCACCTGCGCCACGCCGATGATCTCCTCGCGGATCTCGTTGCCGAGCAAGCCGGAAGCCACCTGCTTCACCTGGTCGATCACGTCGTAGATGATCGAGAAATAGCGCAGATCCAGACCGTTCGCCTCGATGATCTTGCGCGCGGAGGCATCGGCACGCACGTTGAAGCCGATGATCACGGCCTTCGATGCGGCGGCCAGCGTAGCATCGGATTCGGTGATGCCGCCGACGCCCGAGCCGATCACGTGCACCTTGATCTTGTCATTGCCGATCTTGGTCAACGCGTCGCGCAGCGCTTCGGCCGAGCCTTGCACGTCGGCCTTGACCACGAGGTTCAGCGTCTGCTGGCCCTCGCCCTGGCCCATCTGCGCCATGATGTCTTCCATGCGATTGCCGGCCTGCTTGAGCAGGCGCGCGTCGCGGCGCTTGTGCTGGCGCTCGAGCGCGACGTCCTTGGCCAGACGTTCGTCCTGGACGACGATGAAGTCGTCGCCCGCATCGGGAACGCCGGAGAGGCCGAGCAACTGCACCGGAATCGACGGGCCGGCCGAATCGACCTGCTGGCCGCCTTCGTTGAACAGCGCGCGCACACGGCCGTACTCGACGCCGCAAACGATGAAATCGCCCTTCTTCAGCGTACCCTGCTGGACGAGCACGGTCGCGACCGGGCCACGGCCCTTGTCGAGACTGGATTCGACGACGACACCGGAGCCCAGGCCGTCCTTCACCGCGGTCAGTTCCATGACCTCGGCCTGCAGCAGGATCGCTTCGAGCAGGTTGTCGACGCCGTCGCCGGTCTTGGCCGACACCGGCACGATCTGCACGTCGCCACCCCACTCTTCCGGCACGACCTCGTGCTGCACGAGACCCTGCTTGACCTGATCCGGATTCGCTTCCGGCTTGTCCATCTTGTTCATCGCGACAATCAGCGGCACCTTCGCGGCGCGTGCATGATTGATCGCCTCGATCGTCTGCGGCATCACGCCATCGTCGGCGGCGACGACGAGAACGACAATGTCGGTCAGCTTCGCACCGCGCGCGCGCATCGCGCTGAACGCGGCATGGCCCGGCGTGTCGAGGAACGAGATCACGCCGCGATCGGTCTTCACGTGGTATGCACCGATGTGCTGGGTGATGCCGCCGGCTTCGCCGGAGGCGACCTTGGTGCGACGGATGTAATCGAGCAACGAAGTCTTGCCGTGATCGACGTGGCCCATGATCGTGACCACGGGCGGACGCGGCTCTCTGTCGCCGACGATCTCCACTCTGGCAAGCGTGGTCTCGGCGTCGTGCTCCTCGAGGCGCGTGGCCTTGTGGCCGAGTTCCTCGACGACGAGCACCGCGGTGTCGTGATCGATCGGCTGGTTGATCGTCGCCATCACGCCCATCTTGAACAGCGCCTTCACTACGTCTGCGCCCTTGACCGCCATCTTCTGGGCAAGGTCGGAGACGAGGATCGATTCGCCGATCGGGATGTCGCGCGTCACCGGCGCGGTCGGACGTGAAAAACCATGCGGGCCGCCCGACGGCGAGCGCACCTGCTCGACCTGGCGGCGCGGCTTGCGCTTGATCGCGCCGCGACGCGCGTGCCCCTCGTCGGAGAGGTGCAGTTCGGCACCGAAATAGCGCGGCGCGCCGTCTCCCTCGCTGGGCATGCGATGCGAACCATGCTTCTTGTGCCGATTGGCGGCATGCGCGGCCCCCTCAGCCTCGCCATTGGCGCGCGCGGGACGCGGACGCGGAGCCTCGGCCGGCTTGCGCGCCGGCGCCGCGGTTTCGGATTTTGCCGCGCGTTCGGGCTGTTTCTCCACCGTCGCCGCGGCGTTGCCGGCCTGTTCTGCGGCCAGCTTGGCCTGCGCTTCGCGCGCCTCGGCTTCGGCGCGCGCGCGCGCTTCCTCGGCGGCGCGCAGCTTGGCCTCTTCCTCGAGGCGGCGGCGCTCCTGGTCCTGGCGCGTGATTTCCTCGGTCTCGCGCTTGAGCTGCGATTCGGCGAGCTTTTTCAGCGCATCTTCGCGCTCCGCGTCGGGCTTCTGTTCGTCGGGAATCTCGCTGCGCTTGACGTAGGTGCGCTTCTGTCGCACTTCGACATTGACCGTCTTGCCTCGCGTCGCGCCCTGATTGACCGTCAGTTCGCTGACCGTGCGGCGCTTGAGCGTGACCTGGCGCGGCGCGCTGTCCTCGCTGCCGCCGGAGCTCTCGCCTTTGCCGTGTGTGCGGCGCAGGAAGCCGAGCAGCTTGACCTTTTCGGTGCTCGAGACGACCTGGTCGGGACTCGAAAATTTCATGCCGGCGCCGTCAAGCTGGGTGAGCAGCTTGTCCACGCTCATGCCGAGTACACCGGCGAGTTGTTTGATCGTTACGTCCGACATGATTCCTGCTTCTCCTCGCAGCGATGCGCAGTCGTGACTCGCGCACCGCCTTCTGTTTCTGCGTCGCCATCCACGCTTCCGCGCGACGACGACTCGCGTGTTTTCAAGTGTTCATACGCACACCTGATTCGTTCTCTGCCCGGCGCCGGCTACGCCGCCTCAGCCTGTCTTGCCGCCATGATCAGCGCCGACGCGCGCTTTTCGTCGACACCGTCGATGGCGAACTCGACCAGCTCGTCGGTCGCCAGATCGGCCAGATCCTGGCGCGTGACGACCTTGTGCTGGGCGAGCGTGAATGCGGTCGCCTCGTCCATGCCCGTCACCGCGAGAAGATCGTCCGCCGGTTTGTGCTCGTCGATGTCTTCCTCGACCGCGAGCGCGTCGGTGAGCAGCGCATCGCGCGCACGCGCGCGCAACTCCTCGACGATGTCCTCGTCGAAGCCTTCGATGCCGAGCAGTTCCGCGGTCGGCACGTAGGCGATTTCCTCGACCGTGCTGAAACCTTCCTGGACGAGGATCGCGGCGATTTCCGCATCGACCTCGAGCTTTTGCTGGAACAGCTCGCGTGCCGCGGTCTGTTCGGCCTCGGACTTGGCCGCGACCTGGTCCTGGGTCATCACATTGAGCTGCCAGCCCGAAAGCTTGGAGGCGAGGCGCACGTTCTGGCCGCCGCGGCCGATCGCCTGCGAGAGCTTGTCCTCGGCGACGGCAATGTCCATCGAGTGCTTGTCCTCGTCGACGATGATCGACTGCACCTCGGCCGGCGCCATCGCGTTGATCACGAACTGCGCGTGGTTTTCGTTCCACAGGACGATGTCGATACGCTCGCCGTTGAGTTCGTTCGACACCGCCTGCACGCGCGATCCACGCATGCCGATGCAGGCGCCGATCGGGTCGGTGCGATGATCGTGCGCGAGCACTGCGATCTTGGCGCGGTCGCCCGCGTCGCGTGCCGCGGCCTTGATCTCGACCAGCCCCTGGCCGACTTCGGGCACTTCGAGCTTGAACAGCTCGATCATGAATTCCGGCGCGGTGCGCGAGACGAACAACTGCGGGCCGCGCTGCTCGGCGCGCACCTCGTAAAGATAGCCGCGCACGCGGTCGCCCGCGCGCACCGCTTCGCGCGGAATCGCCTTGTCGCGCGCGATGTAGGCTTCGGCATTGCCGCCGAGGTCGAGATAGATGCTGCCGCGTTCGACGCGCTTGACCACGCCGGTGACGAGTTCGCCGACACGATCCTTGAACGCCGCGACCACGAGCGCACGCTCGGCTTCGCGCACATGCTGCACGATGACCTGCTTGGCGGCCTGCGCGGAGATGCGGCCAAAGTCGGGATTGTCGATCTTTTCCTCGATGAAATCGCCGACCTGTGCGTCCGGTTTGACGTCGATTGCGTCCATCAGGCGCAACTGGCGATCGGGCGACTCCATGACCACGTCGTCCGCGACGACCTCCCAGCGGCGGAACGTCTCGTACTCGCCGCTGTGGCGATCGATCGCCACGCGCGCGGCGACGTCTTCGTCCGGATAACGCTTCTTCGCAGCGGAGGCGAGTGCCGCCTCGAGCGCATGGAAGATCACGTCTCGTTCAACGCCTTTTTCGTTCGCGACCGCATCGGCCACCAACAACATTTCTTTACTCATCGTCACACCTTTGTTCGAGAAGGCCCCATCGTCGGGACTTCGACTTGCGCACGTACCACCACAATCCGGGCTGCGACCGCCCCTTGACTCAAGGGGGGGTGAAGACCGCCGCGGGCCGAATTCTGCAGTTCTACCTATTTCCTGGTTTTACCTTTTTCCACTTTGCCGCCTTTTCCCGGCTTCATCGGCTCGTCGAATCGCGGCACGAGTTTGGCTTTCTGCACGTTGCCGTGCGGGATGTCCACCGCGGCACCATCCTGCTCGACCTTGATCGTCTCGCCCTCGACCGCGAGGATCGGTCCCAGGAAGCGGCGCCGGCCGTTGAACGGCAGGCTCAGCTCGATTTTCACCTGCTCGCCGACGAAACGCGCAAACTGCGTCGGCGTATACAGCGGGCGATCGAGTCCGGGCGAGGACACTTCGAGCGTATAGCGCCCCGTGATCGGATCATTCACGTCGAACAACGCCGACACCTGACGGCTGACCAGCTCGCAGTCGTCGACGGTGACCGGTCTGTCGGCGGCATCGATGTACACGCGCACCAGCGAATTGCCATGCGAAGGGCTGTACTCGACGCCGAGGCATTCCAGCCCCATGTCGGCGATCGCGGGCGCCAGCAGATTGGTCAGTTCCTCGTTTCTCATGGTTTTTGCGCTCGTCCGTGATCGCGAGAATCAAACAGCGGGCTCCTGCCTGCACTTCTCGAAAAAATCGCGACCCGACGAAATGTCTTCGAATACCTGATTTCAGAAACAAAAAATGGGCCGAAGGCCCATTCCATAGTCCGCCGTTTTGATCCAGAAACCGGCGATCCGCATCCTGCGAAGCGAATGCCCGGACAAGCCGGGCATTCAGAATTTGGTAGCGGGGGCAGGATTTGAACCTACGACCTTCGGGTTATGAGCCCGACGAGCTGCCAGACTGCTCCACCCCGCACCAGAGCCGCTATTCTAGTCTCAGACTACGGCATTTTGCAAGGACGCCAGACCAGTGCCGGATTGCTTCGACCTCAACCGGCCCCCATCGCCCGGTAGCACCAGCCCAGCAGCGGGCCGAAGAACAGGCCGAGAAACAGCAGGGCGGCACCGTTGATCGAGAGGATCCAGCGCAGCGGGATGTCCTGCGGCAGCGCGAGTGCGCCCTTCTGCACCGGCGGATCGAAATACATGACCTTGATCACGCGCAGGTAGTAGAACGCGCCGACGATGGCGAACACGATCGCGGCGATCGCGAGCCACATCATGCCGGCGTCGATCGCCGCCTTGAGCACCATGAGCTTGGCGAAGAAGCCGAACAGCGGCGGAATGCCGGCGAGCGACGCCATCACCAGCAGCACGACGAAGGCATACCACGGATTGCGCTGGTTGAGGCCCTTGAAGTCGTCGATCTCCTCGGCCTCGAAGCCGGCGCGCGCGAGCAACTGGATCGAGCCGAACGCGGCGGTCGCCATGATCGCGTAGGCAATCGCGTAGAACATCGCGGCGGCGTAACCCGAGGGCGTGCCATTGGCGAGGCCGAGCAGCAGAAAGCCGACGTGCGAAATAGTCGAGTAAGCGAGCATGCGCTTCAAGTTCGTCTGCGCGATCGCCACGACATTGCCGATGGCGAGCGACAACACGGCGAGCACGGCCAGCATCTCGCCCCAGTGCGGATGCAGGCCGCCGAGAGCGCCATCGAGCAGACGCCAGGCCATGCCGAACGCGGCGATCTTCGGCGCGGAACCGATGAACGTGGTAACCGCGGTCGGCGAACCCTGGTAGACGTCGGGCAGCCACATGTGGAACGGCGCGGCGCCGAACTTGAAGCCGATGCCGGCGACGAGGAAGACAAGGCCGAACGCGAGCAGGGTCTGGTGCGAGCTGCCGGCGGCGAGCGAGGCAACCGCGTGGATCTTCTGCAGGTCGAGCGTACCGGTTGCGCCATAGATCATCGACATGCCGTACAGGAGGATGCCCGAGGCGAGCGCGCCGAGCACGAAGTACTTCATCGCCGCTTCGGACGACAGCGGCGAATCGCGGTTCAGCGCGACCAGCGCATACGAGGACAGCGTCAGCAATTCGAGGCCGACGTAGATCATGACCAGACTGCCGGCGGAAACGAGCAGCATCATGCCCAGTGTCGCAAACAGGCAGAGCAGATAGAACTCGCCAACGTGGAGATTGCGATCCCTGAGATAGGTGCGGGCGTAGACGAATACCGCGAGCACAACCAGCAGGATGAAAACCTTCAGCAGCCTCGAGACGGCATCGTGCACGAACATGCCGGAGAAGCCACGCCCGGGCTCGGCGGGAAAACCGACGACGAGCACCAGCGTCGCGACGAGCACGGCGATCGACAGCCAATGCGTGAGATCGCGTTGCGCCGGCTTGATGACGAGATCGACCGCGAGCACGGCGCAGATCGCGAACAGCAGGAACGCTTCGGGCAGCAGCAGGAAGAGATCGTGAAGGCTGAAAGGCATGTTCTTGAGTCTCACTGGAGCACACGTTCCTGTGTGCAGAATCAAAAAGCAGCCATCCCGACTGCATTTTTCAATTTATCCCGCTTTGACGATCAGCAATTGATCGACGACATGCCTGACCGAGGCATCCATCAGATGGGTCAACGGCGCCGGCCAGATGCCGAACAGCAGGGTCGCCGCCGCGAACGCGCCGAGTACCAGCGCCTCGCGTGGATTGATGTCCTTGAGCTTGGCGACGTGATCGTTGGTCACCTCGCCCCAGATCACGCGCTTGACCAGCCACAGCGTGTACGCCGCCCCGATGATCAGGGTGAACGCGGCGAGCGCGGCGATCCAGAAGTTCGACTGGAAGCTTGCGAGGATGACCATGAACTCGCCGACGAAACCGCTCGTGCCGGGCAGGCCGCAATTGGCCATCGAGAAGAACACCCAGAAAGCGGCGAACCACGGCATCGTGTTCACGACGCCGCCGTAGTCGCGGATCATGCGCGTGTGCATGCGATCGTAGACGACGCCGATGCACGAGAACATCGCGCCCGAGATGAACCCGTGCGAGATCATCTGCACCATCGCGCCGGAAACGCCGAGGTGGGCCGCGTCCTTGTTGCCGGTCACGCGCACGAGCGCGAGCGCAATGAAGATGCCGAGCGTGACGAAGCCCATGTGCGACACGGACGAGTACGCAATCAGCTTCTTCATGTCCTCCTGGACCAGGGCAACGTAGCCGATGTAGATCACCGCGATCAGCGACAGCGCAATCAGCAGCCAGGCGAAATGCTGGCTCGCATCAGGCGTGATCGGCAGCGAGAAACGCAGGAAACCGTAGCCGCCGATCTTCAGCATGATCGCCGCCAGGACGACCGAGCCGCCGGTCGGCGCCTCGACGTGTGCATCCGGCAACCATGTATGCACCGGCCACATCGGCACCTTGACCGCGAATGCGATCAGAAAGGCGAAGAACAGCCACGACTGCTGGGTCAGCGTGAGCTTGAGCGCCGCGAGCTGCGACAGCTCCCAACTACCCGCCTGCAGGTAGAGCCAGATCAACCCGACCAGCATGAAGATCGATCCCAGGAACGTGTAGAGGAAAAACTTCAAGGTCGCGTAGACGCGACGCGGCCCGCCCCAGATGCCGATGATGATGAACATCGGGATCAGCATGCCTTCGAAGAAGACGTAGAAAAGCAGCGCATCGAGCGCGCAGAATACGCCGATCATCAAGCCTTCGAGAACAAGGAGCGCGGCCATGTACTGATTGACCTTGTCGCGCACCGAATCCCAGGCCCCAAGGATGACGAGCACAGTGACGAAAGTCGTCAGCACGATCAGCGCGACCGAGATGCCGTCGGCGCCGAGGTGATAGTTCGCATTGATCGCGGCAACCCAGCGATGCTGCTCGAGGAACTGCATCGTGCCGGCGGCCGCATCGTAGCCGGTCAGCAGCAGAACGCTGACGATGAACGTCACGACAGACACGGCCAGCGCCAGCCAGCGCGCTTCTTTCGCCCGGTGCGTGCCCAATGCGAGCGCGGCGAATCCGCCAACGATCGGCAGCCAGATCAGGATGCTCAACAGCGATTGCATCATTCCGTCATTCCTATTCTTTTTTCGCTCGTCATTCCGGCATGGATTGCCGGAATCCCGTCGCCATGGACGGCAAATCCCACCAAACCGATTGCATGGCATCCCTGCAGTCTGGACCCGGGCAATCCATGCCCGGATGACGTTATTCAGTTATGCAACTCAACCACGAACAACCCACCACAATCCGCCGAGCAGGAATACCAGCCCGAGGATCATCGCGAACGCATAGGTGTACAGATAACCCGATTGCAGCCAGCGCACGACGCCCGCTGTGCGCGCGACCGCCGCAGCCGAGCCGTCGATCAGCACATTGTCGATCACGCCGACATCGCCGCCCTTCCACAGGCCACGCCCGAGCGCGACGCCGCCGCGCGCGAACACGGCCTGATAGATCGGATCGAACCAATACTTCTTGTCGAGCATGTTCCACAGCGGATACAGGGCGCTCCTGGCCTTGTCGGCGACGGCCGGATTGAACAGATAGATGTAGGTCGCCAGTGCGAAGCCGCAGAACGCCAGCAGGAACGGCGGCTGACCCAAACCGTGCAACGCCATCGACAACCAGCCCTGGAATTCGTGTGCCCCATCGCTTTGCGCATGCGCGACATGGATCGCGCTGCCGAAGTAGTCGCCGTGCAGCATCGCACCGACGGTCAGCGCGCCGATCACGATCGAGGGCACCGCCAGCGCCATCAGCGGCCAGGTGACGACGGCCGGCGATTCGTGCGGCTCATGCGCAAGATGTCCCGGCTCGTGATGACCATGGTTGTCGTGATCATCATGCCCGTGACCGTGACCATGCTCGACGACAAAACGCTCTTTGCCGTGGAACGTGAGATACAGCAGGCGGAAGCTGTAGAACGCGGTGACGAAGACGCCGAGCAGCACGCACCAATAAGCGTAATGCTGCGCCAGACCGCCATGATCCGATGCTTCCTTCACGGCCTCGATAATCGCGTCCTTCGAGTAGAAGCCGGCAAAGCCCGGCATGCCGGTGAGCGCCAGCGTGCCGATCCACGCGGTGATGAAGGTGATCGGCATGTACTTGCGCAGGCCACCCATGTAACGCATGTCCTGCTCGTGGTGCATGGCGATGATGACCGAACCCGCGCCGAGGAACAGCAGCGCCTTGAAGAACGCATGCGTCATCAGGTGGAACACCGCGGCCGAGTACGCCGACACACCGAGCGCGGCGGTCATGTAGCCGAGCTGCGACAGGGTCGAATATGCGACCACGCGCTTGATGTCGTTCTGCACGATGCCGATGAGCCCGGTGAAGAATGCCGTCGTCGCACCGATCACGAGCACGAACGTCAGTGCCGTCTCTGACAGTTCGAACAGCGGCGACATGCGCGCGACCATGAAGATGCCAGCGGTGACCATCGTCGCTGCGTGGATCAGCGCGGAGATCGGCGTCGGGCCTTCCATCGAATCGGGCAGCCAGACGTGCAGCGGCATTTGCGCCGACTTGCCCATCGCGCCGATGAACAGGCAGATGCAGATCACCGTCGCAGCCGACCACGGATCGCCGCCGAGGATCTCCAGCGTCTTGCCGTTGAGTACGTCGGTGTGCGCGAACACGGTCGCATAGTCGAGCGTGTGGAAGAAATAGAGCACACCGGCGATGCCGAGCAGGAAGCCGAAGTCGCCGACGCGGTTGACGAGGAACGCCTTCATGTTCGCGAACACCGCCGTCGGACGCTTGAACCAGAAGCCGATCAGCAGGTACGAAACCAGGCCCACCGCTTCCCAGCCGAAGAACAGCTGCAGGAAATTGTTGCTCATCACCAGCATCAGCATCGAGAAGGTGAACAGCGCGATGTAGCTGAAGAAACGCTGGTAGCCGTCGTCCTCTGCCATGTATCCGATCGTGTAGACATGCACCATCAGCGAGACGAATGTGACGACGACCATCATCATCGCGGTGAGGCGGTCGACGAGGAAGCCGACGTGCGCATCGATGGCGCCGACCTGGAACCAGGTGTAGACATTGGCGTTGTAGTTCTGCGCCCCGCCCCAGACGAGTTGGTAGAGCACGTAGAACGACAGCACGCAAGAGAGCGCTACGCCGGCAATCGTGACCGTGTGCGCGCCGATGCGGCCGACCTGGTTGCGAAAAATGCCGGCAACGACTGCGCCGACCAGCGGCGCGAGCGCGATGATCAGCAGAATGGTGGGATTGAGACTCATGCCGATCAGCCTTTCATCGAATCGATTTCGCCGACGTTGATCGTCGCGCGGTTGCGGAACAGCGTCACGAGGATCGCCAACCCGATCGCCGACTCCGCCGCCGCCACGGTCAGGATGAAGAACACGAACACCTGCCCGTCAACATTGCCGAGAAAACGCGAGAACGCGACGAAGTTCGTATTCACCGCGAGCAGCATCAGCTCGATCGACATCAGCAGCACGATGACGTTCTTGCGGTTGATGAAGATGCCGGCGACGGAGATGCAGAACAGGATCGTGCCGAGCACGATGTAGTGCGACAGCGTGATCATGGCGTGCCTCCCTTGCTGACGCTCTCCATTTTGACGATGCGGATGCGCTCGCTCGCCTTGACCGCAACCTGCCTGGCAGGATTCTGCGACTTGACTCCGGTGCGGCGGCGCAAGGTCAGCACCACGGCGGCGACCAGCGCAACGGTCAGGATCACCGCGGCGACTTCGAACGGCAGCAGGAACTGGGTGAACAGCGCATTGCCGAGCCAGGCCGTGTTCGATGCTCCAGCGGGATCGGGCGGCAACGCCTGCGCCGACATCGCCTTGAGCCCGATCAGGCCCAGCATTTCCACAAGCATGACCAGTGCGACGACGGCGCCGACCGGCAGGTAGCGCACGAAACCCTCGCGCAGCGGCTCGACCTTGATGTCGAGCATCATCACCACGAACAGGAACAGCACCATGACCGCGCCGACATAGACGAGCACCAGTGCAACCGCGAGAAACTCCGCCTGAAGCAGCAGCCACAACGCTGCCGCGGTGAAGAACGTCAACACCAGCAGCAGTGCGGCGTGCACGGAATTCTTCACCGTGATCACGCCGAGCGCCGCGATCAGCAGCACGAAGGAAAACAGATAGAACAAAATCAGTTCGAAACTCATGGACGCCTCGCCAACGTATCTTCTCAACGATAGGCCGCGTCTTGCGCGCGCGCCGCTGCAATGTCTTTCTCGAAACGATCACCAATTGCCAGCAATTGCGGCTTGGTCACGATGTTTTCGCCGCGCTTCTCGAAGTGGTATTCGTGGATGTTGGTCTCGACGATCGAGTCGACCGGGCAGCTTTCCTCGCAGAAGCCGCAGTAGATGCACTTGAACAGGTCGATGTCGTAGCGCGTCGTGCGCCGCGTGCCGTCCGCGCGCTGCTCGGAATCGATCGTGATCGCCAACGCCGGGCACACCGCCTCGCACAGCTTGCAGGCAATGCAGCGCTCCTCGCCATTCGGGTAGCGGCGCAGCGCGTGCAAGCCGCGGAAACGATTCGACTGCGGAATCTTTTCCATCGGATAGCGCATCGTGTACTTGGGCTTGAACATGTATTTGCCGGTCAGTGCGAGCCCCTTGAGCAGCTCGAGCAGAAACAGGCTTTTGAAATAGCGAACGACAGCGGTCATCTTGATTACACCTTGCCCGGACCGACGATGTTGAAGTACACGAGGCAGCCCGCGACGAGCACCCAGACGATCGTGATGGGCACGAAAACTTTCCAGCCCAGACGCATGATCTGGTCGTAGCGGTAGCGCGGGAACGCGGCGCGAAACCAGAGATAGAAAAACGCGAAGCCGAATGCCTTGGCGAACAGCCACCACCAACCGTCGGCGGAAAGGAAACCCCAACCGGCGCCATGGAACGGCGAAAGCCAGCCGCCGAGGAACAGCACGGAGGCGAGAAACGAAATCAGGATCATGTTCGCGTATTCGGTGAGGAAGAACACCGCGAACGGCGCACCCGAATACTCGACGTGGAAGCCGGCGACGATTTCCGATTCGCCCTCGGCGACGTCGAACGGCGCGCGATTGGTCTCGGCCACGCCCGAGATGAAATAGATGACGAACAGCGGCAGCAGCGGCAGCCAGAACCACGAGAACAGACCGTAGTGGCCGCCCTGCGCGCGCACGATGTCGGACAAATTCAGACTTCCCGCGCAGATCAGCACGCCGACCAGCGCCATGCCCATCGCGATTTCGTAGGACACCACCTGCGCGGCCGAGCGCATCGCGCCGAGCATCGCGTACTTCGAGTTCGACGACCAGCCGGCGAGGATGATGCCGTAGACGCCGAGCGAGGTCATCGCGAGCAGATAGAGCAGACCGGCATTGACGTCGGCCAGCACAACCTTGTCGTCAAACGGCACGACTGCCCAGGCGGCGAACGCCGGCACCAGCGCGATCAGCGGCGCGACGACGAACAGGAACTTGCTCGCCGACTGCGGCATGAAGTATTCCTTCAGCAGCAGCTTGAACACGTCGGCGAAGGTCTGCGCGAGTCCCGCCGGACCGACACTGTTCGGCCCCATGCGCACGTGCATCCAGCCGAGCACCTTGCGCTCCCACCAGACATAGAGCGCGACCGACAGGATCACCGGCACGGCGATCGCGAGGATGCAGAGCACGAGCCAGACGACGAGTCCGCCGACGCCGAACATCGAGACGAGCGGATCGTGAATCCAGGAATGGAAGAAATGGGAAAGCACGCGGTCAGGCCCTCGTTATCGTCAGTGCGCCGCCATTGCCCGGCAGCGCGCGCGTCTGCTTCCAGGTCTTTTCGATCCACGCGCCGCCGCGCGGTACCGCACGCGTCACCACGACCGGCAATTCCACCGTCGCCGCGCCGGCACTGACCTTCGCCTTGCCGCCGTTGCCCAGGCCGAGCGCCAGCGCATCCTCCGGGTGCAGACCAACGGAACAAACCCCGGTGAGCGGATGCGCCTGCAGCGCGGGCGAACGGCGCAGGATCGCATCGCTGCGGTAGATCGGCACGGTGGAGATACGCTCGAACGCTCCCGCTCCGACCGAAGCGGTCGTCGAGGGCGCCATTGCAGCGGACGCCGCCGCCGAAGATTTCGTCGCGAGCGCATCGGCGACGGCGGCCCGCACTTCGCTGAATTCGGTGAAGCCGAACCCCTGCAAACCCAGCGCGGCACCGAGCGCACGCAACACCTTCCACCCCGGCCGCGCGTCGCCCGACAGTTTTGCGCCGGCGGCGACTGTCTGTACGAAGCCATCGACGTTCACATAACTGCCGTCGACTTCCGGCGGCAGGCCGACCGGCAGCACGACTTGCGCAGTGCGCTTCACGCCGTTGCAGGCAAACGCGCCGATGTAGACGGCGAATGGCGCGTTGTCGCGCGCGATGTCGTAAGCTGCCGGCGAGCTCGTGTCTTCGGCGCCCAGGTGATAGCTGATCAACGCCTTGGTCGGCTGCGCGAGCAGCGCCGCGGCATTGCGCCCGTTCGCGCGCGGTTGCGCGCCGACGCGTGCGAGACCGACTGCATTCGCACCATCGGCAAGTTCGTTGAACGAACTGTCCGTCGCTTGGGCAAGCGCCTTCGCAAGTGCACGCAGCAACGAGGCTTGCGCTTGGTGCACGGCATCGTTGCCGAAGATCAGCACCGAGTCGCTCGCCTCGCACAGTGCCTTCACCGCCGCGCGGTGCGCGTCGGTCGGCTTCGCCGCATCGACCACGGCTGCGACATTCGCGGGCACGCTGGCGCCGCCTTCGCGCGCCGCCGCGACCAATGCGGCAAGTTCGCCGACCAACTGCGACGGCAGCACGATGAATTTTCCGCCGAGGTTGAAATCGAAGTTGAAGTCGTAATCGAGCGCGTTGACCGCAAACACCTTCGCGCCGGCCTTCCAGGCCTTGCGGATGCGGTGTCCGAGCAACGGCATTTCGTGACGTGGATTGCTGCCGATGAGCAGAATCGCCTTCGCCTTCTCGATCTGCGCGACCGGCATTTCGAACGTAGCGCCCGCCGGACCGCCGTCGGCGAAATCGGCAACGCGCAGGCGATGATCGATGTTGTCGCTGCCGAGGCCGCGCACGATTTGCGCGAGCAGATGGCCTTCCTCGCTCGACACGTACGGAGCAACCAGCGCACCGACATCGGTGCCACATTTCTTCAAGCCGTCGGCGGCGAAGGCGATCGCCTCTTCCCACGAGGTTTCGACGAGCTCGCCGTTCTTGCGCACGAGAGGTTTTGTCGCGCGATCATCCGCATACAAACCCTGATGCGAATAGCGGTCGCGATCGGACAGCCAGCATTCGTTGATCGCTTCGTTGTCGCGCGGCACGGTGCGCAGCACTTCGCCGCGGCGCGTGTGCAGCCACAGGTTCGAGGCCAGCGCGTCGTGATAGCCGATCGACTCGCGCGCGATCAGCTCCCACGGGCGCGCCCGGAAGCGGAATACCTTGTTGGTCAGCGCACCAACCGGGCAGACATCGATGATGTTGCCGCCGAGTTCCGAATCGATCGTCTTGCCGATGTAGGTGCCGATTTCCAGATGCTCGCCGCGGCCCATGCCGCCAAGCTCCGGCGAACCGGCGACTTCGGTCATGAAGCGCACGCAGCGCGTGCACTGGATGCAGCGCGTCATCTCGGTTTCGATCAGCGGGCCGAGATCCTCGTCAGGCACGACGCGCTTGCGCTCGACGAAACGCGAGACCGAGCGGCCGTAGCCCATCGACAGGTCCTGCAGTTCGCACTCGCCGCCCTGATCGCAGATCGGGCAATCGAGCGGATGATTGATCAGCAGGAATTCCATGACGTTGCGCTGCGCCGACAGCGCCTTCTGCGAAGCGGTCCTGATCTTCATGCCCTCGGCGACCGGCGTCGCACACGCGGGCTGCGGCTTCGGCATCGGCTTGCCGCCCATCTCGACCTCGACCATGCACATGCGGCAGTTCGCGGCGATCGGCAGCTTTTCGTGATAGCAGAAACGCGGAATGGGAATGCCGGCCTTGTCGGCGCCGGCGATGATCATCGAATTCTTCGGCACCTGCAGCGCCTTGCCGTCGATTTCGATGTTGACGAAATCGGGCGGTGCGGCGGGCGCGGTCGGCTGCGCACTCATGCGGCAACTCCCATGGGCGCATCGACAATGCTGCGGCCATTCTTGATGTAGTACTCGAACTCGGGCCAGAACTGGCGCAGGAAACCCTGCACCGGCCAGGCGGCGGCTTCGCCGAACGCGCAGATCGTATGTCCTTCGATTTGCCCGGCCGCCGATTTCAGCATGTCGAGATCGCCAAGCTGGGCCTTGCCTTCGACGATGCGCGAAAGCATGCGGTACATCCAGCCGGTGCCTTCGCGGCAGGGCGTGCACTGGCCGCAGGACTCTGCGTAATAGAAGCGGCTGATGCGATGGCAGGCACGCACCATGCACGTCGTCTCGTCCATGACGATGACCGCGCCGGAGCCCAGGCCCGATCCGGCCTTCTGGATCGCATCGTAATCCATGGTCAGGCCCATCATCGTGTCGGCCTTGAGCACCGGCATCGACGAACCGCCCGGAATCACCGCCTTGAGCTTGTTGCCGTTGCGCACGCCGCCGGCCATCTCGAGCAGCTCGGAAAACGGCGTGCCGAGCTTGATCTCGTAGTTGCCCGGCTTGTTGACGTGGCCCGACACGGAAAAAATCTTCGGGCCGCCGTTGTTCGGTTTGCCCTGGGCGAGAAACCACTCGGCGCCCTTGTTGAGGATCGTCGGCACCGAAGCGTAGGTCTCGGTGTTGTTGATCGTGGTCGGCTTGCCGTAGAGGCCGAACCCGGCCGGGAACGGCGGCTTGAAACGCGGCTGGCCCTTCTTGCCTTCGAGCGATTCCATCAGCGCGGTTTCTTCGCCGCAGATGTAGGCGCCGGCGCCGAGCGCGGTGTAGATATCGCAATCAATGCCGCTGCCGCCGATGTTCTTGCCGAGCAGACCCGTCGCGTAGGCTTCCTTCAGCGCCGCTTCGAAATGCTCGAACGGCTCGTGGTGGAATTCGCCGCGTAGATAGTTGTAGGCGACGCTCGAACCGGTCGCGTAGCAGGCGATCGCCAGACCCTCGACCACCGCGTGCGGGTTGAAGCGCAGGATATCGCGATCCTTGCAGGTACCCGGCTCGGACTCGTCCGAATTGCACAGGATGTATTTCTGCATCGTGCCTTTCGGCATGAACGACCACTTCAAGCCGGTCGGAAAGCCGGCGCCGCCGCGACCGCGCAGCGAACTCTTTTTCAATTCATCGACGATCGAAGCCGGATCGGGCTTCTCGGCGAGGATCTTCTTCCACGCCTTGTAGCCGTCGACTTTGAGATAGCTGTCCATCGACCAGGGCGTGTCGAAGTTCAGCGTCGTGTAGACGACCTGGTGTTCCTGCGGTGCGGGGCCCACTGCCATAGATATTTGCCTTCAAAGCCGGACGCGACGAGTCACGCCCCTGCAAGTTCCTATTTCAATCCGTCGAGAATCTGATCCACCGATTCCGGCGTCAGCTTTTCGTGATAGTGGCCGTTGACCACCATCATCGGCGCGCCGCAGCAGGCTGCGAGGCACTCCTCTTCCTGTTTGAGATAAACGCGACCATCCGGCGTCGACTCGCCGACCTTGATGCCGAGCTTCTTCTCGCAATGCTTGAGAATCCCCTCGCCGCCGTTGAGCCAGCACGAGATGTTCGTGCACACGGCGACGTTGTTGCGGCCGACCGGCGTGGTCTCGAACATCGAGTAAAAGCTTGCGACTTCGTAGCCCCACACCGCCGGCAGGCCGAGGTACTTCGTCACCGCCGTGATCAGTTCGTCGGTCAGGAAGCCACCATTCTGCTCCTGCGCCGCGAACAGCGCCTGGATCAGCGCCGAGCGCTTGCGGTCGGGCGGAAACTTGGTCAGCCAATGGTCAATGTGTTCGCGCGTGTGCGCGTTGAGCGCGACGAGCGGATCGACGTCCTTGACTTCGGCGTAATGGCCGGTTGCTTTCATCTTCAAATACCTTTAACGGTCGATCTCGCCGAACACGACATCGTAAGTACCGATCATCGCGACGACGTCGGGCAGCATGTGGCCGCGCACGATCGCGTCCATCGACGACAGGTGGGCGAAGCCCGGCGCGCGCAGCTTGCAGCGGAACGGCTTGTTCGCGCCGTCGGAAATCAGATAGCAGCCGAACTCGCCCTTCGGCGCTTCGACCGCCGCGTAGGTCTCGCCCGCGGGCACGCTGTAGCCTTCACTGAACAATTTGAAATGATGGATCAGCGCTTCCATGTCGTCCTTCATTTCCTCGCGCTTCGGCGGCGCGACCTTGAAGTTGCGCGCGATCACCTCGCCCGGATTCTTCTTCAGCCACTCCACGCACTGCGCGATGATGCGGTTCGACTGGCGCATCTCCTCCACGCGCACGAGGTAGCGGTCGTAGCAGTCGCCCTGCACGCCGACCGGAATGTCGAAATCCATCTTGTGATACATCGCATAGGGCTGCTTCTTGCGCAGGTCCCATTCGATGCCCGAGCCGCGCAGCATCGGCCCGGTCATGCCCCAGGCCAGCGCCTGCTCGGGCGGAACCACGCCGATGCCAACCGTGCGCTGCTTCCAGATGCGGTTGTCGGTCAGCAGCGTTTCATACTCGTCGACCTTGCCCGGGAAATCCCGGGTGAAGGCGTCGAGATAGTCGAGCATCGAGCCTTCGCGCCATTCGTTGCGCTGCGCGAGATCGCGGCCCTTGTGCCAGCGCGACTCCTTGTATTTCGGCATGCGGTCCGGCAGGTCGCGGTAGACGCCGCCCGGGCGATAGTAAGTCGCGTGCATGCGCGCGCCCGACACGGCCTCGTAGCAGTCCATCAACTCCTCGCGCTCGCGGAACGCGTAGAGAAACACCGCCATTGCGCCGAGGTCGAGCGCGTTCGAGCCGATCCACATGAGGTGATTGAGGATGCGCGTGATCTCGTCGAACATCGTGCGGATATACTGCGCGCGCACCGGCGCGTCGATGCCGAGCAGGGTTTCGATCGCGCGCACGTAGGCGTGCTCGTTGCACATCATCGAGACGTAGTCGAGGCGGTCCATGTAGCCGATCGACTGGTTGAACGGTTTCGACTCCGCGAGCTTTTCGGTGCCGCGATGCAGCAGGCCCACATGCGGGTCGGCGCGCTGGATCACCTCGCCGTCGAGCTCGAGCACGAGGCGCAGCACGCCGTGCGCCGCGGGATGCTGCGGGCCGAAGTTGATCGTGTAATTCTTGATTTCTTGCATGGATTGTCAGCAGGCTCAAACACCAAAATCAAAAAAATCACCACGAAGACACGGAGGGCACGGAAAGGCGCTGGAGATCAGAAAATGAACGCGAAGATATTGAATTGCGTTTCTCCGTGCTCACCACGTCTTCGTGGCGAATCTTGTCCGCTCCCGCACTTCGATTCACTTCATCCCTGCCGCAGATTCGGCCTGTGCCTGCTCGTAGCGCGAATCGTCGCGCACAACGCGCGGCACGCCTACGCGCGGTTCGACCGACGTCACCGGCTCGTAGATCACGCGGCCGAGCGCTTCGTCGTAGCGCACCTCGACATTGCCGATCAACGGGAAATCCTTGCGGAACGGGTGACCGACAAAACCGTAGTCGGTGAGGATGCGGCGCAGGTCAGGATGCCCCTCGAAGACGATGCCGAACAGGTCGAAGGCCTCGCGCTCGAACCAGTTCACGCCCGGCCAGATGCCGGTCAGCGATGGCACCACGGGCAGCGCGTCGTCCTGCGCATGGCAGCGGATGCGCACACGCTGATTGTTCTTGATCGAGAGCAGATGCGCTACCGCGGCAAAACGCTTGTGCCCCGCGCCGACGATCGGGCGATTCGACCACTTGAAGCGACCCGGGCCCTCGCCTTCCACGCCGCGCGAGAATCCGGTCGAGGATACGTCAGTCGTGTCCCATTCGGTCTGGCCATAGCCGAGATAGTCGACGCCACAGACATCGACGCATTGCTCGAAATGGAACTCGACCTCGTCGCGCAGCGCCTGCGCCACGGCAAGCCAGTTTTCCGGCAGCACCTCGACGGTAGTTTCGTCGAACGATCCGGTGGCCGAAACGACCTTGCTGCCGAGTCGCGCAGCAATGCGTTGCGCGAGCGTCGTCGGCGCCGCGGCCGGGGCGGAATTTGCAGGCGTATCGGTCATGTGCGCGCGATGACGTTGTTGATGACGACCTGCTTCTGCGGCGAGTTGCCGGTCGCGATCTGCTTCTCGCCGATCGGGCTGGAACGGCGGATCTTCTTCTGCAACTGCAGGATGCCGTAGACCAGCGCCTCGGCGGTCGGCGGGCAGCCCGGCACGTAGACGTCAACCGGCACGATGCGGTCGCAACCGCGCACGACGGCATAGGAATAGTGGTAGTAGCCGCCACCGTTCGCGCACGAACCCATCGAGATGACCCACTTCGGATCGGGCATCTGGTCGTAGACGCGGCGCAACGCCGGCGCCATTTTGTTGACCAGCGTGCCGGCGACGATCATCACGTCCGACTGGCGCGGGCTCGGGCGGAACACGACGCCGTAGCGGTCGAGATCCAGGCGCGCCGCGCCGGCATGCATCATCTCGACCGCGCAGCAGGCCAGGCCGAACGTCATCGGCCACATCGAGCCCGTGCGTGCCCAATTGATCAGGCTGTCGAGCGAGGCGGTGACGAATCCACGCTCGAGGAGCGGATTGTCCTCGCCCGGGCGCAGGATGTCCTCCACCGGCCCGGTCGCCACCGGGTTGGTGAACAGGCGCTTCTCAATCGTGGTGTCGGTCACTCCCATTCGAGCGCCCCCTTCTTCCAGCAGTAGACGAAACCGAGCAGCAGCAGCGCGAGGAACATCGCCATCTCGACCAGCGCGACCAGGCCGATCTGCTTGAACACCACCGCCCACGGGAACAGGAACGCAATTTCAAGATCGAACAGGATGAACAGGATCGCGATCAGGTAGTAGCGCACGTCGAACTGCATGCGCGCATCCTCGAAGGCCTCGAAACCGCATTCGTAGGCTTCGGATTTTTCCTTGTTCGTGCTGCGCGGACCGAGCACGGCACCGATCAACAGCAGGGCGACACCGATACCGCCGGCGACCAGAAGGAACAACAGAATCGGGAAATATTCAGCCAGCACGCAAAGCCTCCGCATCAACTCCCTGACGCATCAGCGGCTGCGCCTCGAAGCGCAGCCCATCCAGAAACCAGTCGAAACTTACCACTTGGCGCAAGCCGCATCGCGAAGGAACACGCGACAGATCCGCAACCCGGGCCACCAAACGGCTGCGACTCGAACGAGTATGATAGTCCGCGCATTCAGTCTTGCCAACGCTTGCGCGACGCAACATCTTGTGATTCTTGCTCCGCGCGACAGGCCAGCTCACGCCGACAAGTCGCGGCTTGCGTGTATTCTTGCCCAATTGCCTGTTCGAGAGTACCCATGTCCCGCCGCAAACTCGTCGCCGGAAACTGGAAAATGCATGGCTTGCGCGCCTCGGCACACGAGCTGGTCGATACGATCGCGCGCGCGCGCGCCGCTGGCGCGCTGGACGCCATGGATGTCGCGATCCTGCCGCCGAACATCTACCTGGCAGACCTCGCCGCGCGCCATGCCGGCGCAAACCTGATCTTCGGCGCGCAGGACGTGAGCGAGCACCAGCAAGGCGCGTACACGGGCGAAACCGCCGCGACGATGGTGCGCGACATCGGCGCGACGCACACCCTGGTCGGCCACTCGGAGCGTCGCACCCTGCATCACGAGAACGCGTTCTGCGTCGCGGAGAAATTCGCGCGCGCGCAGGCAGCCGGCTTGACGCCGATCCTGTGCATAGGCGAGACCCTGGAACAACGCGACCGTGGCCAGGCCTTCGTCGTCGTCGCCGAACAGTTGGGCGCGACGATGGCCGCTTCGGGCGTCGCCGCGCTGGAAAACGCCGTCGTCGCCTACGAACCGGTCTGGGCGATCGGCACTGGTCGCACCGCGACGCCGGCGCAGGCACAGGAAATGCACGCATTCATCCGTAGCAAAGTCGCCGACCTGGATGCTAGAATAGCCGGCTCGCTCCGCATCCTTTACGGCGGCAGCGTCAAGCCGGGCAACGCGGCCGAGCTGTTCGCGCAGGCGGACATCGACGGCGGCCTGATCGGCGGCGCTTCGCTCGTGGCGGCGGATTTCCTCGCGATCTGCGCCGCGGCGCAATCCTGATTTCCCGGGTTCGACAATGGTCCTCACTCTTTTCAACATCCTCTACGTGCTCATCGCGGTAGCGATGACCATCCTGATCCTGCTCCAGCGCGGAGCCGGCGCGCAGGCCGGCTCGGGCTTCGGCGGCGGTGCTTCGGGCACCGTGTTCGGTTCGCGCGGTGCGAGCAACTTCCTCTCGCGCAGCACCGCCATCCTCGCCACGATCTTCTTCCTGCTCAGCCTCGCCATGGCCTGGTACTTGAAGAACGCCGGCACGATCAAGACTGCGGACGACCTCGGCGTCATGGGTGCGCTGGATACGCCGAAGGCGACGGTGCCCGCGACTCCGGCCGCAACCACGGATATTCCCGCCGCACCCGCCACCGGCCCGGTCGTGCCCGCGACCAAGTCCGACGTGCCGGCAGCCCCCGCCGTGACCACGCCACCGGTCAAGCAGGAGGACACCCCGGCGAAGCGCCCGGACGCCAAAGCCGAGACGCACAAAGAAGCGCCAAAGAAGCCCTGATCCCTTTACCGGCACAAGCTGCGACAGGTATCATACGCGGCTCGCAGCGCGTCGACTCCAATCGATACGCGAAGGCAGCAACACAAATTGCCCAGGTGGCGGAATTGGTAGACGCACTACCTTGAGGTGGTAGCGCCGTAAGGTGTGGGGGTTCGAGTCCCCCCTTGGGCACCAATAACTAGTCCGACGCAGTTCAACGCCGTCCGGAAAACATCGAAAAAGCCCGCTCCCATGCGGGCTTTTTGTTTTCTGGCAGCGCAAGGCCGATTCCGCACTGCCGAGGCGAAAGTCGAACGCCTG
>JAFEFS010000072.1 GCA_018240465.1 Pseudomonadota bacterium | reverse complement strand
TCCCCCGTCATATGCTGACGGATTGACAGTATTGCGCCTCCAGTAAGTCTGCTCCATTCAAGTCCCCTTCCCCAAAAGGTGCTCAAATTCTACGCCATGAGCCGTCAGCAAGCGGAGACGTTTCGGGCAAACAGGATCAAACGGCTCCTTGCCGGTGATTTTCAGTCAAGCTGCAACTCGCCTCGCATCACCTCGACCACACGACCGCCGACATGGATGCGCTGATCCGCATCGACAGTCAGATGCAGCAGACACGGCCGCCCGGTTGCCGCGCCCTGATGCACGTCGAAGGCGAACGGCGCCTTTGAGCCATTGGCAAGCAGATAGCCACCAAGGTTCGCGCAGGCGGAGCCGGTGCCGGGGTCCTCAAGGATTGCCGCGGGCGAGCCCCAGAAATAGCGACTGATCACACGGGTCGCACCGTCGAACGCAAAGACATACGTCTGCGCCTCGCGCGCGTTGCTGCAATGATCGACGAAAGCGTCGAGTTGCGGTCGCGTACGCGTCACCGCGTCGACGTTTGCCAGCGGCACGATCAGTTGCTCGACGCCCGCGTTCATCCACAACGGCTCGCCGGCGATGTCATCCTCGTGCAGACCCAGCGCCAACGCGAGTTGCGCGCGCGTGAATTCGTAGGCGCGCCGCGTCGGTACGTTTGCGGTCAGCGTCCACATGTCGCCTTGCGCGCCGACCGGAATCACGCCAGCGTTGAGATGCAGACGCATTGCATCGCCCGCTCGCCCCAGCGCACGCAGCACATGCGCCGTGCCCAGTGTCGGGTGGCCGGCAAACGGCATCTCGAAGCTCGTGGTGAAGATGCGCACCCTGGCATCGGCTTCTGTCGAAGACGCTTGAGAAGTGCGGCCATGGACGGCCGCTTCGCGATCTTCGCGTTCAGGGACGATCGCAAAGACAAACGTCGTTTCGGCGAGGTTGAACTGCAGCGCGATCTGCTGCATTTCCTCGTCGCTCAATCCACTGGCGTCCTCGATGACGGCAAGCGGATTGCCACTCAGGCGTGATTCGGCAAAGACGTTGACGATGCGAAAACCATAGCTGCGACTCATGAACGAAAACCGATGAATGGAGAAGGAAGATCTCCATCATATCGGCCGCGTGCACGCGCAGCTACGTCGCCCAGCGCCTGCCGTTGCCCGCCTGCTTCACCGGCAGGCAGCCGTGATACGCGCCGGGGATCGCTGCATATTGCAGTACCTGCGTTGCGCCGGGTTGCGAGGTGAAGAAGCCGAGCAGGGTCAGTTCCTTGACTGTGAGGATGAAAGCGCGTTGATGCGCCGACGGCGCGGTCTCGGTGCGCTGCTGCAGCATCGCGGCGTCGTGGACTTCCTGCACGAGCGCTTTCTGCTTGCGTTCGCTCAAGACACGCTCGTCGGCAATCGCGGCGTCCTGGGATTTCCGCACGAGTGCCTTCTGCTGCGGCGGCGACAGTTTCACGAACGGTTTGTGCTGCGCCTCGCGCGCTGCCGCGTCGAAATCGCGCGCGCCCTGCAGGAAGCGGTCACGTGCATCCTGCGCATAGACGTCTTTCAGGATGCCGTCGATGAAGACGGGAACGCCGACGTCAAGCGCACCGGGTGTGTCGGTGCGCGGGATGAGGATGTCGGCGATGCGCGAAACTACAGCGAGTTCGTTCGCTCCGAGCACCGCGGGTTTCCAGTCGGATCCCGGCTGCGCGGCATACCCGTCAAGCACGGCGAGCATGACCGGTGCGGAAATGGCGCCCCCCATCAACGCGGCGACCCGCTGCAATACTTCGCGACGATTCATCGTTCCGCCCTCAGATGTTTCTGCGCTTGAGTTCTTCCACGGCGTGGTTGGCCGCGCGCGCGGTCAGCGCCATGTAGGTCAACGACGGATTCTGGCATGCGGCTGAAGTCATGCACGAACCGTCGGTGACGTAGACATTCTTGCACGCATGCATCTGGTTGAACGCGTTGAGCACCGAGGTTTTCGGATCGCGGCCCATGCGCGCGGTGCCCATCTCGTGGATGCCGAGGCCGATGCCGTAGGGTTCGTCGACGATGCGAACGTCGCGGTATCCCGCCGCTTCGAGCATTTCGGCTGCGTCGTTGATCATGTCCTTGCGCATGCGCAGCTCATTCTCGCGCAGGCGCGCATCGAAGGCGAGGATCGGCAGGCCGTACTTGTCCTTGCGGCTGCGGTCCAGGGTCACGCGATTGTCGTGATTGGGAAGAATTTCGCCAAAACCGCCCATGCCGATACTCCACGGCCCCGGAGCTTGCGCCTTGTTCTTCAGGTCCTCGCCGACTTCGGGGGCAAGTTGCAGGCTGCCCCAGCCCGCACGCGATGCGCCACCCTGGTAGCCGAAGCCGCGCAAGTACTCGCGCTTGTCCTTGCCGACGTTGCGGTAGCGCGGAATGTAAAAGCCGTTGGGTCGGCGCCCGGAATAGTAACGATCGTCGAAACCTTCGACGGTCGCGCTCGCGCCGGCACCGAGGTGATGGTCCATGATGTTGCAGCCCAGTTCGCCGCTGTCGTTGCCGAAGCCGTTTGGAAAGCGGCTCGAGGTCGAATTCAACAGGATGTGCGCCGAGCCGAAGGTCGAGGCACAGAGAAAAATGACTTTCGCGAAATAGTCGGTACGCGCGCCGGTTTCAGCATCGAGCACACGCACTCCGCCCGCCCTGCCCTGCTTCTCGTCGTAGATCAGCTCGTACACGATCGCATTCGGCACGAGGGTCATGTTGCCGGTCTTCTCCGCCGCCGGCAGCGTGCTTGCATTGCTGCTGAAATAAGCGCCGAACGGGCAGCCGCGGATGCACAGGTTACGATAGCGGCAGCTGCTGCGCTGCGGGCTCTGGTCGTGCGCGAGCGGGCCGGTCAGGTGCGCGGTGCGACCTATGGTCAGCGCACGACCGAACTTGTCCTTGAGCTTGCCCTGGAACTCGCGCTCGACACAGTTGAGTTCCATCGGCGGCAGGAACTTGCCGTCCGGCAGCTGCGCCAGTCCCTCGGCCTGGCCGCTGACGCCGATGAACGTCTCGACGTGGTCATACCACGGCGCGATGTCGGCATAACGGATCGGCCAGTCCACGGCAATGCCGTCTTTCGCGTTGCCCTCGAAATCCAGGTCGCTCCAGCGATAACTCTGCCGACCCCACATGATCGAGCGGCCACCCACGTGGTAGCCGCGGATCCAGTCGAAGCGATATTTTTCCTCGTAGGGATTGTCGATGTCGTCGACGAACCAATGTGCGGAAGCCGGCGTGATGGTGTAGCCCGTGCGTGCCTGCTTGGACTTGCGCTCGTAGTCCTTCAGCGCCGGACGATTGCCGTGCGCCAGCTGCCAGGGGTCCTCGGTCGTGGTCGGATACTCACCGTGGCGGACCATGCGCCCGCGGTCGAGCACGAGGGTCTTTAGCCCTTTTTCGGTCAGCTCCTTGGCGGCCCAGCCACCGGAGATGCCGGTACCGACCACGATCGCGTCGAAAGTATTTTTTTCCATCACCAAGCCCGTTGCAAAAAAATCAGCTGATCGAATGCAGATAGTCGTAGGCGACCTGTGCCGCCTCGAGCTGGCTCATGCGCGAGAACGGCCCTTCCTGCTCGGCGAAATAGTGCTTGAGCCCGGCCGCCTTCGCCGCGGCAAAGATCGGCCTGTAGTCGACGGTGCCGCGACCGAGTTCCGAACCCAGCATCTGCTCGCTCATCGGTGCGCCGTTCGGATTTTTCTTCGGTTGGAAGTCCTTGACGTGGATCAGCGGGATGCGGCCCGGATATTTCTTGAAGTAGTCGACCGGATTGCGTCCGGCGAACACCATCCAGCCGCAGTCAATTTCGAACTGGACCAGCTTCGGATCGGTGTCGCGCCAGACGATGTCGTAACCCACCTCGCCGTTGCCGAGATCGATGAATTCGCGATCGTGGTTGTGCAGGGCGAACTGCAACCCGGCACGCTTCGCCGCCTCGCCGATGCGATTGGCGACATCGACCGTGCGCTTGGCCTCCTCGCGGCCCATCGCCGACTTCCACTCGAGTTTGGTCGACATCGCCTTGCCGACCGGCTCGATCAGCGAGGAAGCGGCGGCATAGCTCGCGCCAAGCGCATGCGCCTCGTCGAATGCCTTGCCGAGGTTGTCCATGTCGAACTGCAGATGCGCGCTCGGACAGCGCAGCCCGGCGGCGTCGAGCAGACGGCGGAATTCCTTCGGCGCCAACCCGGCGAAGCCCGCGGCCTCGACCTCCTTGAAGCCGATTTTGCCGAGCTGGTTCAATGTGCCGGCCGGATCGTGCTTGAGCGTGTCGTTGACGGTCCACAACTGGATGCCGACGGGCTTGCCCAGCGGACTGGCGCCAAGACCGCGCCACAGGCCGGCCGCGGCGAATGCCGCGCCCGCACCAGCGGCGTGGATGAGGAATTGCCTGCGTGATTGTTTGCGCATGGAATGCGATTTCGCCGATGAATGCCTGTTCGACTGTATCACGACTGTTCGCCGTCGTGAGTGCGCCGACCCCTCAGATATACGGCGAGCAAAGCGAACGCGACGATCAAAATCACGGGCAGCACGGTCATGAAGCGCAGCGTCTGCTGTGGTCCGGCGGTGTCGATCGAGTGGCCCATGATCGGCAGCACGAACGAAGTGCCCACCATGCCCGCGCCGCCGAGCACCGACAGGCCCAGCGCACCGGTCTTGGGCAGGTACTCCGAAACGAAGCCGAGCATCGTCGGCCAGAAGTAGCAGACGCCGACGGCGAAGACGATCGCGGCGAACAGCGTCGCATCGGTGCCGCTCGCCATGCTGTAGAGGTACAGTCCGATCGCGGAGATGATCGCCGAGGCAAGCAACACGCCGACCGTGCTGAGCCTGTGCACCAGCGGGCCCGCGAAGTAGCGCCCCAGTGCCATGATGCCGGTGACTACGACGAGGACGATCAGCGGATCGATGCCGGTCTTGTCGAGCAGTGCGCCGGTGAACTGATTGGTGCCCAGCTCGGTCGACGCGGTCAGGAACATGCAAAACAACATGAACGGGAATAACAGGCTGGTCTTGTTGACGACCAGCGACTCGACCACGATCGCGACGAGCGCCAGCGCAAGCACGATCCAGGTCACGGTCGCGCCGAAATCGATCGTGATCGGCGTCGAGGTGGCGAGTATCATGAAACCGACCAGCGCGATGATCGTGCACGGCGCGCCGGTGTTGCGGAACATGTCGCGGTAGGATACGCCGCTGGTCACACGCTCGGTCTCGGGCACCGTTTCGCCGAAGAACAGCCAGCCGTAGAGTGCGAGCGGAACAAACAGTGCCGCAGCCAGCACCTGCCACGGCAGGTTGAACTGGGAGACGAGCAGCCACGACAGGAGGCCGCCGACGACGATGCCGCCCGGGAACCAGACATGGAAGCGGTTGAGCATCTTGGTCTTGTCGTCCGGGAACAGTGTGGTCACCAGCGGGTTGCAGGCCGCCTCGACACTGCCGTTGGCGAAGCCGATGAACACGTTCGCCGCGAACAGCAGCGTCTTGTCCTTGGCAAACAGCAGCACGATCAGGCCGACCAGATGGCAGACGAAGGCGATGCGCAACACGTTGCGCGTCTTCACCTGGTCGATGATCGCGCCGCCAAGAAATGTGGCGACGGCGAAGCCCCAGAACGCCGGCCCGAACGCCCAGCCGATCTCTTCGCGACTCAGTCCGTAACTGTCGTGGAACACGCCTTCGATCTTCGCCCGCAACGCGAATGTCAGCGAGGTGACGAGCAGCGCGAGGCAGGACGCGACGAACAGGCGCGAAGCGTTGACGGGCTTGGTCATTGTGCGAGTCTCTCGAGGTCTTTTGTTGCCGTCATTCCCGCGGAAGCGGGAATCCATTTTGATCTTGTTTCAAGCGAAAGACGGAAAAAAGGTCCGTCCGTCGCCCTGCGTTCACGGGTACGACGACATCAACCCAGCTTGCGCACCCAGATATTGCGGAAACTGATCGGCGGCGATGGATCGCCATGCGCCTGCAGCTTGATCGCGGCGTCGGTATAGGGTTTGTACTTCGGTTTGCCGATGTAGACCGTCTCGCCGGCCAGCTCGCGATGGTTCTGCACGAGCACGCCGTTGTGGAATACGGTCACGCAGGCCGGCGTTTTCAGGGCGCCGTCGGCGGCGAACACGGGCGCGGTCCAGACGATATCGTAGACCTGCCACTGGCCCGGCGGACGCATCGCGTTGACCAGCGGCGGCGCCTGCTTGTACACGCTCGCGGCCTGGCCGTTGACATAGGTCTTGTTGTTGTACGAGTCGAGGATCTGTACCTCGTAGCCCTCGTCGCCCTTCCCGGTCGATGCGAGGAACACGCCGCTGTTGCCTCGCGCCTGCCCATCGCCGGTGATTCCTTCGGGTACGCGCCACTCCAGGTGCAACTGGTAGTCGCGGAAATGCTGCCGGGTCTGGATGTTGCCCGTGGACTTGTCGACGGTGACCACGCCGTCGTGCACCTTCCAGCGTGCGGGCGAGCCGTCCTTGACCGTTTCCCATTGATCGAGATTGTGGCCGTCGAACAGCACGATCGCATCCGACGGTGCCGCGCCCGCGACGTTGCCTGGCGTGATCACTGGCGGTACCGGCTCCCACTGCTCGGTTGCCTTCGGATCGGTGGGCTCCGCGGCTGGCGCCTGCGCGCGCGCGGGCGGCTGGCATGCAAGCAAAAGAACGAACGATGCGGCGACCGCAGAGCCAAGGATTTTCATGTCATGAACTCTCATTTCCATCGATACCATGATTACACCGAGCAAATCGCGAACGCTTCGGCCTGGGACACGGACGCATCGGATCGCGTCGGCGAGAATTCGTGCGCGATGTAACCGGTGTAGTTCAAATCGGCAATCGCAGCCGCGATGGCGCGATAGTTGAGCTCCTGCGTGCCGTTGATCTCGTGCCGGCCCGGAACGCCGCCCGTGTGGAAATGGCCGATCCACGCGATGTTGTCGCGGATCGTGCGGATCACGTCGCCTTCCATGATCTGCATGTGGTAGATGTCGTAGAGCAGCTTCACGTTCGGCGAGCCGATGCCCTTCATCACCGCCACGCCGAACGCGGTGTGATCGCCCTGGTAGCCGCGGTGGTCGACCTTGCTGTTGAGCAGCTCGACGCAGATGGTGATGCCGTTGTCGGCCGCCAGCGGCGCGATCTTCGACAGACCGGCGATACAATTTTCCGCTGCCCTGCCCTCGTCGATCGCGGGATTGCGGTTGCCGAACATCGCGATCAGGTTCTTCACTCCGGCTTGCTTCGCCCGCGGAATCGCCGTCTCCAGCTCGTTCAACAGCATCGCGTGATTGGCCGGATCGTTGAAACCGGTCTGGATGAACTTCTCGCGCCGGCTCGCGTAGCCCATCGATACGGCCAGACCGCTGTCATTCACGATCGACCATTCGTCCGGATAGATCAAATCGATGCCGGCAAAACCCATGTCTTTGAGGCTGCGGCACAGTTCGGGCAATGGCGCCTTCGAGGTCCAGCGACACAGGGATTGCCTGAGCCGGCCAGGTGCCGTCTTCGCGGTTTCGTTCGCCGCCAGCATCGGCGCCGTTCCCGCGACGGCGAGTGCCGCGATCCGGCCCAGTGCGATGCGACGGTTGACGCCAGCCTTGTCCAACGACATGTCTCTCTCCGCCAACGAAATTCCAGACCCACCCGCGGGCGTTCTGATAATGATCGGGTGTGGCCCTGCTTCGACAGCGTGATACCAACGACATGCCACGACTGCGAACTTGCACAATCGTGGAAATTCTTTCACGCGGCACTGCAACAAGAGGGTCGAAGAGTACGGCCGACGATGGCCGTTTCGTTGAGTCCTGCGCTCATGGATGATCGCCCCTCGAAGCGGGCACCGCTTCCGCATGCACGGAAACGGCGGCCTGGGGCGCAGAACGTCAAGCCGACGACAATCGCGACAGCGGCGAGGAATGCGACAACACGGACAAACCAAGCTCCACCGCCGCGGTGCCGCTGCGCGCGAGCTCGACGATGTCGCCGATCTTCGCAAACGCCGCGAGGAACTCGCCCACGTCGGCGCCGCTGCCGGTGAACTCCATCGTGCGTACGCTGCCGCTGATGTCGATCACCTGCGCGCGCGGATACTTGCGCAGCGCGGCAACAAAGGCACCGAGCGTCTCGGCGCGCACGTCGAGCTTGAGGATCAGCAGCTCGGTTTCGATGTGCTCGCGGCGGGTCAGGTCGGCAATCTCGAGCACGTCGATGAGTTTGCGCGACTGCTTGATGATCTGGTCGATCACCGCATCGCTGCCCGAGGTGACGAGGGTCAGGCGCGAGACGGCCTCGTCGTGCGTCGGCGCGACGGTGAGCGACTCGATATTGTAGCCGCGCGCCGAAAACATGCCGGCCACGCGCGCGAGCGCGCCGGCTTCATTCTGCAATAGGATGGAGATGATTCTGCGCATGAGGATACGGTTGATTGCTGGAGTTCGATGTTCGGAGAGCGGACTCGGCATGACGGACGTTGTGTTTTCCGCTCGACTCGTCGCCGGCCGCTTCCCTGTTTCAGAACATTTCCGCCGGGCCGACTTCCTGCCCGGTCGGCTTCTGTCGCGACGGGATGAAATCGCCGGTGATCATTTCGGCGTAGGCCATGCCGGGCCCGACCATCGGGTAGACGCCGGCGTCGGGATCGATGATGACTTCGAGGAAGGCCGGGCCATCGAACGCCACGAACTCGGCGATCACGCTCGCCAGGTCGTCCGGCTTCTCCAGGCGTTGTGCCCATTGAAAACCGTCGGCCTGCGCGGCCTTGACGAAGTCCTTCTTGTGCAAGCTCTTGTCGCTCGCCGAGAAACGTCCCTTGAAGAACAACTTTTGCCACTGCCGCACCATGCCGTCGCCGAAGTTGTTGAGCACGACGACCTTGATCGGCAGGTTGTACGTCGTCACCGTCTCGAGCTCGCCGAGGTTCATGCGGATCGAGGCGTCTCCGTCGATGTCGATCACGACCGTATCGCGGCGCGCGAACGCCGCGCCGATCGCCGCGGGCAGGCCGAAGCCCATCGTTCCCATCGAACCGGAAGTGAGCCACAGGCGCGGCGCGCGGAAATCGAAATACTGCGCGGCCCACATCTGATGCTGGCCCACGCCGGTGGCGATGACCGCATTGCCTTGAGTGTGCTTGTTGATCTCCTCGATCACCGCGTAGGGCTGGATCGCCGTGGCTTGACGGTCGTAGTTCATCGCATGGTGTTTCTTCAGGCCGGCAACGTGAGTGTGCCAGTCCACATATGCGCGCTTCCCCCGCGGATCGAAGCCGGTCTTCGCACCGTAGTCGCGCAAGGCCCCAAGGGCCTGCTTCAGGTCGCCGAGATGGTGCCAGTCGACGGGCTTGACCTTGCCAATCTCGGCCGGGTCGATGTCAAGGTGGGCGATGAACTTCGCGCCCGCAGCGAACTTGTTCGGTACGCCAGCGACACGGTCGTCGAAACGGCTGCCGACCGCGATCAGGAAATCGCAGTCCTCGACGGCATAGTTGGCGAACGCGGTGCCGTGCATGCCGAGCATGTGCAGCGACAACGGTTGCGTCGTGTCGGCCGCACCGATCCCCATCAAGGTTGTCACCACCGGAATGCCGAACGCATCGGCGAACGCGCGCAGCGCCGGCGCCGCCTCCGCAGCGATCACGCCGCCACCCGCGTAGATCAGCGGGCGCTTCGCTTTCGCGAGCGCCTCGAAAAACGACTGCTTTGCAGACTCGTCGAGCGTCGAACCGGCAATGTCGTCGAGGCGCGCGCGATAGCCTGGCAACGGCAGGCGCGACACCCCGTCGAAAATGAGGTTCGTGTTCTGCACGTCCTTCGGGATATCGACGACGACCGGCCCCGGTCGCCCCGTGCGCGCGATCTCGAACGCCGAGCGCAGTGTAGCTTCGAGTTTCGACGCATCGGTGACGAGGAACACATGCTTGGCGCACGCAGCCATGATGTTGCTGATCGGCGCTTCCTGGAAACCGTCGCTGCCGATCGCCGCGGTCGGCACCTGGCCGCAGATGACGACGATCGGAATCGAATCGGCCATCGCATCGCGCACCGGCGTGACCGTGTTGGTCGCGCCAGGACCCGAGGTGACGATCGCCACACCGACCTTGCCCGACGCCCTGGCGTAACCTTGAGCCATAAATCCGGCGCCCTGCTCATTGGCCGGCACGATCAGCGGCAGTGGTTCCGTGCCATCGGCACGCTTGTGTTCGTGATTGAAACGGAACACCGCATCGTAGACCGGCAGGATCGCGCCACCGGAATAGCCGAATACGACGTCGATGCCCTCGTCAGCGAGTACCTGCACGACGATATCCGCGCCTGAGAGGTTCTTGCCGGCAAGCGGATGCTTGCTGAGCGAATGCGCATTCGATGATTGCGATGGTTTCAATTGAGCGTTCATGGCCAGTCCTGGATGCATTCACACCGCCGTTCAGTGGCAGCAAAGCCGCCACTGAACGGCGATGGTTGTTGCCGCAGCGAAGCTGTCAGCTGTAACCCTACTTCTGCTGGTTCAACCACACCATCTTCTCGCGCAATTTCGCGCCGATCTTTTCAATCGGATGGTCGAGGTCGGCCTGCTTGAACTTCTTGTAGTTCGGCAGCCCGGCCTTGTATTCCGCGGTCCAGTTCTTCGCGAATGTGCCGTCCTGGATGTCCTTGAGCACGGCCTTCATGCGCTCCTTGGTCGCCGCATCGACGATGCGCGGACCACTGACGTAATCGCCGTACTGCGCGGTCTCGGAAATGAAGGTCAGCATCTTGGTGATGCCGCCCTGATACAGCAGGTCGACGATCAGCTTCAGCTCGTGCAACACTTCGTAGTAGGCGATCTCCGGGCGATAACCCGCCTCGACCAGCGTCTCGAAGCCTTTCTGCACCAGTTCGCTCGCGCCGCCGCAGAGCACGGCCTGTTCGCCGAACAGGTCGGTTTCGGTCTCCTCCTTGAAATCGGTTTCGATCAGCAGCGCGCGCGCGCCGCCGAGGCCGGCCGCGTAGGCCATCGCCTTTTCCCTCGCCTTGCCGGTGACGTCCTGGTAGACCGCGTACAGGCACGGCACACCGCGACCGATTTCGTACTCGGTGCGCACGAGGTGACCCGGGCCCTTCGGCGCGACAAGGATCACGTCGATGTCCTTGCGCGGAGTGATCGTCTTGAAGTGCACGTTGAACCCGTGCGCGAACAACAGCGCGGCGTTTGCTTTCAGGTTCTTTTCGATCGCGTTGACGTAAAGGTCGGGCTGAACCATGTCCGGCGTGAGCACGGCGACGAGATCGGCCTGTTTCACGGCTTCAGCGGGTTCGACCACGGTGAAGCCATCGGCCTTGGCGGTCGCCGCCGTGGCGCCGCCGGCACGCAGACCGACGATGACGTCGAGGCCGGAATCACGCAGGTTGAGCGCATGTGAACGGCCTTGACTGCCGTAGCCGAGAATGGCGATCTTCGACTTCTCGAGTGCCGCGGTGGTGACGGCGGGGGTAGCGGTAGACATTTTCTATTTCTCCACAATGGTAAAAGTAAATAAAACACATTTCTTTCCTTCTCCTGCCGGGAGAAGGGAAGCATCAAATCTCCATGACGGCTCCGCGCGAAGCAGAACCGGCGCTCTTCGCATACTTCGCAAGAATTCCCCGCTTGACCTTCGGCTCCGGAGCGACCCAGGACTTGCGCCGGGCATCGAGGTCGGCATCGGTCTCGATCACGCGGCGCTCGCCGTCGATCACGATCATGTCGCCGTCGCGCAAGAGGCCGATACCACCGCCTTTCGCTGCTTCCGGCGCGATATGCCCGACCATGAAGCCATGCGTCGCGCCGCTGAAGCGGCCGTCGGTGATCAAGGCGACGTCGTCGCCGAGACCGCGCCCGACCAGCGCGGCAGTCACCGCGAGCATCTCGCGCATGCCCGGTCCACCGGCCGGCCCTTCGTTGCGGATCACGACCACGTCGCCGGCCCTGATCGCGCCGGCCTGCACGGCCTTGAACGTGTCTTCCTCGCTCTCGAACACGCGCGCCGGACCGCTGAACTTCAACCTGCCCTTGCCGGCGAGCTTCAGTACGCAGCCTTCCGTTGCGAGGTTGCCGTACAGGATCGAGTAACCGCCGCGCGGCTTGAATGCCCTGGCCACCGGCACGACGACCTGCTGGTCTGCGGGCGCCGGTGCCGCCGCGTCGATTTCCTCGAACAGGCTTTTGCCGGTGACCGTAGGCGTGTCTTCGATCAGCTTTGCCGCACGCAGTTCGCGCAGCACCTGGGTCAACCCGCCCGCCGCGGTCATCTCGACCGCAGTGTACTTGCCGCCCGGCATCAGGTCGGCGATCACCGGCGTGGTTTTCGAGGCGGCTTCGAAATCTTCCAGACTCAACGGCACCTGCGCCTCGCCGGCGATGGCGAGCAGATGCAGCACGGCATTGGTGGAGCCGGCCGTCGCATTCGCCACACGCGCGGCGTTGCGGAACGTTGCCGAACTGAGCAGGTCGCGCGGACGCAAGTTGCGTCGCAGGTTTTCCATCACGATCCCGCCACAGCGTCGGGCGACCTCAAGCTTGTGCGGGTCGGTCGCGGCGACATCGTTGAAGCCGAGCGGCGAGAGACCGAGCGTCATCAACATCATCGACATCGTGTTCGCGGTGAACTGCCCGCCGCAGGCGCCGGCGCCGGGGCAGGCCCTGCTTTCCACCTCATGCAGGCGCGCATCGTCGATCTTGCCCGCGCCGTGTGCACCGACCGCCTCGAACACCTGCTGGATCGTGATCGACTTGCCGTCGAGCGTGCCATGGTCGATGCTGCCGCCGTACAGCGCGACGCCGGGTATATTGAGGCGCGCGAGCGCCATCGCCGCCGCCGGAATCGTCTTGTCGCAGCCGCAGAGCACGACCATCGCATCAAGCGAATGACCATCGACCGCGAGCTCGATCGAATCGGTGATCACCTCGCGGCTGATCAGCGAAGCGCGCATGCCGGGCGTGCCCATCGCGATGCCGTCGGTCACCGCGATCGTGTTGAACTCGACCGGGGTACCGCCTGCGGCGCGCACACCCTCGGCAACGTGCTCGGCGAGTTCGCGCAGGTTGAGATTGCATGGCGAGATATTCGACCAGGTGTGCACCACCGCGACGAGTGGCTTCCTGACCGCCGCCTCGTCAAGCCCGGTCGCGTACAGCATCGCGCGCGCCGGCGCGCGATCGGGGCCGGATTTCATCACGTCGCTGCGGAGTTTGTCGTTGTTCTGACTTGCTGACATTTCAACTGCCACCTTTTTCAAAATTTCGTAGGATGGGGCGAACGAACGTGAGCCCCAACGATTTGACCAACCAGCATGTCGGGGTTCGCAAGCTCACCCCAACCTGCATTGCTTCACGCCACCGCTTTCTCGTGCGCCGCAACGAGCGCGCGGAGCACCGCTGCAGCGACTTCTGCGGTATTCGCGCTGCCGCCCAAATCGCGGGTCAACGTGCCCTGCGCAATCACCGCATCGACCGCAGCTTCGATTTCGCGCGCCTCGGTTTCCAGACCGAGCGAACAACGCAACAGCAGCGCTGCCGACAAAATCGTGCCGAGCGGATTGGCGAGGCCCTTGCCGGCGATATCCGGCGCGGAGCCGTGGATCGGTTCGTACAAGCCCGCCTTGCCGTCGCCGAGCGAAGCCGAAGGCAGCAGGCCGAGCGAACCGGCGAGCGCGGCGGCTTCGTCGGTGAGGATGTCGCCGAACAGGTTTTCGGTAACGATCACATCGTAAGTCGACGGGCGGCTCAGCAGCAGCATCGCCATCGAGTCGACGAGCTGGTGTTCAAGCTTGACATCGGGGTAATCCTTGGCAACGCGCTCGACTGTCGAGCGCCACAGGCGCGAGGTTTCCAGCACGTTGGCCTTGTCGACGTGGGTGACGTGATGTTTGCGGCCGCGCGCGAACTCGAACGCGCGACGCGTTGCGCGCTCGATCTCGGTGACGGTGTACTTGCACTCGTCGGTGGCCGTGTCGGCCGTGCGCGTCTTCGCACCGAAGTAGGCACCGCCGGTCAGCTCGCGCACGAACAGCAGGTCGACACCCTGCAATTTCTCGTTTTTCAGCGGGGAAAGGTTCGCAAGCTGCGGATGCACGCGCACGGGACGCAGGTTCGCGTAGACGCCGAGCGTCGCGCGCAACGCGAGCAGGCCCTGTTCCGGCCGTACCTTCGCGTTCGGATCCGACCACTTCGGCCCGCCGACAGCGCCGAGCAGCACCGCATCCGCGGATTGGCACGACGCGACCGTCGCCGGCGGCAACGGATCGCCGTGCGCGTCGATCGCCGCACCGCCGATCAGTTGTTCGTCGAAGCTGAAGTCGTGGCCGTACTTCGTCGCGACCGCCTTCAATACGTCGACGGCGGAGGCTACGACTTCGGGGCCGATGCCGTCGCCGGGCAACAGGGTGATTTTTGCCTTCATGTTTTGCCTTTTTCGTTGCCGTCATTCCCGCGTGCTTCTGGCGGGGCTTTCAACAGCCGGAGGGCTGGTCATCCAGTGACTTTAAGATTTGCCGATGAACCCGGAAGCGAACATCGCCGGATTCCCACCTTCGCGGGAATGACCAGCGGGGGTTATGCCGCTCTTGCCTGCTCGAACGCAGAAATCTGTACCTCGTGCTGCAGCAGGAACCCGAGCTGGTCGACGCCCGCCAACAAACAATGCTTGGCGAACGGTTCGAGCGGGAACCCGATCTTGCGGCCATCGGGCAGCTCGATCGTCTGCGCGGCGATATCGATCTTGAGTTCCATGCCGGGATGATCGAGCAGATGACGAATATCCGCTTCCTCGAGCACCACCGCGAGCAAGCCGTTCTTCAACGCATTGCCACGGAAGATGTCGGCGATCTCGCTGGAAAACACGGCGCGGATACCGTAGTCGGTCAAGGCCCACGGCGCGTGTTCGCGCGACGAGCCGCAGCCGAAGTTGCGGCCCGCGACGAGAATTTCGCAGCCCCGGGCCTCCGGCTTGTTGAGCGCGAAATCGGGGTTTGGCGAGCCATCGGGCTGATAACGCCAGTCGTTGAACAGCGACTTGCCAAGGCCGGTACGCTCGGTCGTGGTCAGGAAGCGCGCCGGGATGATGCGGTCGGTGTCGATATTCTCGAACGGCAACACGGCGGTGCGCGATTGAATGTGGGTCAAGGGTTTCATGCGGCTTCCGAAACGTATGACGAAGGATCGGCGACGACGCCGGCCAGCGCCGATGCCGCTGCAACGAGCGGACTGGCGAGCACCGTGCGCACGCCCGGTCCCTGGCGCCCCTCGAAATTGCGGTTGCTGGTCGAGACGACAAGCTGGCCAGGCTTTCCGATGTCGCCGTTCATGCCCAGACACATCGAGCAGCCGGCTTCGCGCCATTCGGCACCGGCGGCGAGGAAGATCTCGTGCAAGCCTTCCTTCTCCGCATCGCGCTTGACCTGCACCGAGCCCGGCACGATGAGCATGCGTACGCCGGCGGCGACCCTGCGGCCACGCAGCACACTCGCGGCCGCGCGCAAATCGGACAGGCGTCCGTTCGTGCAACTGCCGACAAAGACGAGATCGACCTTTTCGCCGAGCAGGGCCTGCCCCGCCTTGAGATGCATATAGTCCAGAGCGCGCTGCTCGAGCGCGTCTTTCGCCGCGGGCACCGTCGCGCCGAGCGCGATCACCATGCCGGGATTCGTGCCGTAGGTGACGCTCGGCCTCACGTCGGCCGCGTCGATGACGACCTCGCGGTCGAACTTCGCGCCGACATCGGACTTGAACCCGCCCCAGCGTTGCACGGCGGCATCCCAGTCCGCGCCTTTGGGGGCGCGCTCGCGCCCGCGCAGGAACTCGAACGTGGTCGCATCCGCCGCGATCAGGCCCGCCTTGGCGCCAGCCTCGATCGACATGTTGCACACGGTCATGCGTTCTTCCATCGTCAGTGCTTCGATCGCACTGCCGCGATATTCGATCACCTGACCGGTACCGCCGTTCATGCCTATCCTGCCGATGATGTGCAGGATCAAATCCTTCGCCGTCACCCCGTTCGCGAGCCGGCCGTTCACGGTGATCGCGAGCGACTTCGGCTTGCGCTGCAGCAGGCACTGCGTGGCGAGCACGTGACCGACCTCGGTCGTGCCGATGCCGAACGCGAGCGCGCCGAACGCGCCATGCGTGGACGTGTGACTGTCGCCGCAGACGATGGTCATGCCGGGCTGGGTCGCGCCGAGTTCCGGTCCCATCACATGCACGATGCCGCGGTGGGTGCTGTTCCAGCCGTGCAGCACGATGCCGAACTCCTGCGTGTTCGCCTCGAGCGTGGCAACCTGCGCCTCGGTCGCCTTGTCCAGATACGGACGCTTGCCGTTCGCATCGGGCGGCAGGGTCGGCGTCGAGTGATCCATCGTCGCGACGATGCGATCAGGACGCCGCACCTTGAGCCCGCGTGCGCGCAGCTCCGCAAACGCCTGTGGCGAGGTGACTTCGTGCACCAGGTGCAGGTCGATGTAGAGAATCGCCGGCGTCGCCGCGGTTTCCGCGGCGACCTGGTGCGCGTTCCAGATCTTGTCGAGCAGTGTTTGCGGAACGCCGGACATGTTATGCAGCCGCCTTGGTCTGGTCCGCGGACACCGGCGTCAGCCAGCCCCATTCGTCGCGGGTCTCGCCGTTGAACAGGCCGAAGAACGCCTTCTGCAGCGACTTGGTGATCGGACCGGGCTTGCCCTCGCCGACCGGCTTGCGATCGACCGAGCGCACCGGCGTGATCTCGGCGGCGGTACCGACCATGAACATTTCGTCGGCCGTGTACAGCGCCTCGCGCGGCAGGTCGCGCTCGATCACTTCAAGGCCGAGCTTGCCGGCGAGCGTGATCACCGTGTCGCGCGTGATGCCGGCGAGGATGCTCGCGCTGGTCGTCGGCGTGGTGATCTTGCCGTTGCGGATGATGAACAGGTTCTCTCCCGCGCCTTCGCTGAGCAGGCCGTTGTAGCCGAGCGCGATGCCCTCGTGGTAGCCGTGGCGCCTGGCTTCAAGCCCGATCAACTGCGACGACAGGTAGTTGCCGCCGGCCTTGGCCCACGACGGGAACGTGTTGGGAGCCGCGCGATTCCACGATGACACGCAGACGTCGGCGCCCTTCTCGATCGCATCGCCGAGATAAGCGCCCCACTCCATCGCGATGATGCAGACGTCGACGCTCGAGCCTTCCTTCGGCAACACGCCGAGCGGACCGGCGCCGCGGAACACGAGCGGGCGCAGATAGGCCGACTTCATCTTGTTCGCGGCGACGACTTCGCTGTTCGCGGCGACGATCTGCTCGAACGTGTAGGGAACTTCGATCTCGTAGATCTTGGCCGACTCGAACAGGCGGCGCGTGTGGTCGGCGAGGCGGAAATGCTGCGGGCCCTGCGGCGTCGCATAGACGCGCTGACCCTCGAACACCGATGAGCCGTAGTGCAGCGCATGCGCTGTGACGTGCACGGTGGCCTCGTGCCAGGGCTTGAGCTTGCCGTTGTGCCAGATGAATTCAGTGTTTGCCATATTGGGTCCTTATTGGATCAAGAGCTGTTTTGCCACGGATTGCACGGAATGAACACGGATAAAGCGAATGAACCTGAAATTTTACTCCGATCTGTACCTTCCGGCTCTTTGCCCTGTCCGTGCTCATTCGGTGCAATCCATGGCTAAATCCGCTCCACTTGAAGTCAGGCCGACTTGGCCACCAGCGGCAGCGCCTGGCCAAGCTTGACGCGTTCGATGCGATTGACCACCTCGAGCGCCGCAAATGCCGTGGCCTCGACGATATCGGTCGATACGCCACGCCCGATCAGCTCGCGCCCGGCGTGGTTGACCGTCAGCGTCGCGCGACCCTGCGCGTCGGCGCCATAGCTCAGCGAGCGGATCTGGAAATCGGCGATGTCGAGCGACGTCCCGGTCGCGCGTTCGATCGCGCGCAGCATGGCGTGCACCGGACCGTCGCCGAGCGAACCTTCGGTCTCGCCGACGCTGCGCCCGTCCTCGTGGCGCAGCCGCACCGAGGCCGAGGCACCGCCGCCGAGATGCGAGGTCACGTGCATCTGCTCCAGCGTCCACGGGCCGAGCGCGGCAGGATCCTGGCCGAGCACGAGCGCGTCGAGGTCGCTGTCGAATACTTCCTTCTTCTTGTCGGCCAGCGCCTTGAAACGCGGGAAGATTTCCTCGACCTGTACGTCGTCGACCTCGTAACCCAACGACTTCAGCCGATCGCGCAGCGCATGCTTGCCCGAGTGCTTGCCGAGCACGAGCTGGGTTTTCTCGACGCCCACGTCCTCGGGCCGCATGATCTCGTAGGTCTCGCGGTTCTTCAGCATGCCGTGCTGGTGGATGCCGGACTCGTGGGCGAATGCGTTCTCGCCGACGATCGCCTTGTTGCGCGGGATCGTCGAGCCGGTGACGTTGGCGAGCAGGCGCGCGGTCGGATAGAGCAAAGGCGTGCGAATGCCGGTCTCGACGTTGAACTTGTCCGCGCGCGTGCGCAACGCCATGACGATTTCCTCGAGCGCGGCGTTGCCTGCGCGCTCGCCGATGCCGTTGATCGTGCACTCGACCTGGCGCGCGCCCGCGGCCACCGCCGCGACGCTATTGGCGACGCCAAGGCCGAGATCGTTGTGGCAGTGCGAACTCAGAACCACCTTGTCGATGCCGCGCACCTCGCGCTTCAGGCGCGAAAACAGGGCGAAGATTTCCTCGGGCGTCGTGTAGCCGACGGTGTCGGGCACATTGACCGTCGTCGCCCCGGCTTCGATCATCGTCGACAGTACTTCGATCAGGAATTCCGGCTCGGTGCGAATCGCGTCTTCGGCCGAGAATTCGACATCGTCGCAGTACTGGCGCGCGTGGCGGATCGCCTTGACGCCGGTTTCCATCACCTGTTCGCGACTCATGTTGAGCTTGTGCCGGCGATGCAGCGGGCTGGTCGCGAGGAAGATATGGATGCGCTTCTTCTGCGCCGACTCCAGCGCGCGTGCACAAGCGTCGATGTCGCCGATCTGGGCACGCGCGAGGCCGGCGATAATCGGGCCGCGCAGCTCCTTCGCAATCGCGCGCACCGCCTCGAAGTCGCCCGCGGAAGCCTGCGGAAAGCCGGCCTCGAGCACATCGACGCCAAGCTCAGCCAGCGCGTGCGCCATGTGCAGCTTCTGCGGCTGGCTCATCGAAAAGCCCGGCGACTGCTCGCCGTCGCGCAGCGTGGTGTCGAAGATGCGCACGCGTTCGCGTGCAGGCACTGCGGCAGGATCGTTATTCGATTTCATGATGCTTGCCAACCCATAAGTAACTTGCCGAAAACAAAAAAACCCCGCACTCGTCGCCGGGTGCGGGGTTTTGGATTCTTCGCCTGGTTCTGTTGCTCAGACGCGCCCTAACCCGCACCTCCGGTGCTAATAAGTACAAGGGCAAGAAGGAGGAGCATGCCACGCACGCCGGCAGCCCGGATGAGGAGGCTGAAAGCGGGATTGCGCTGGCTGCTGCGTTGCGTCATATTGCAAACGTAAACGATGCCTGCATGCCTGTCAACACCTCCGCGCAAAGAATTTTCCGCGAGCGGCCGGTATACGCCGGCGAATGGATGGGCAGTGTCCGGATTTCTTTACGTTTAAATGGATGGATGTCCAAACGACGCCTGGTGCCCACCGCCGGATGCGCATGTCGTTCCGCACCGACGAAAAAGCCCGCCATGCGGCGGGCTTTGTCGCAACGTGTCACTGGCGCTCACCTGACCGGCTGTACCGCCGCGGCCTGCGAGCCCTTCGGACCCTCTATGACTTCGAAAGTGACCTTCTGACCCTGCTGCAGACTACGGAAGCCCTGGGTGTTGATCGCCGAATAGTGTACGAACACGTCTTCGCCTCCATCTTCGGGCGCGATGAACCCGAACCCCTTGGCATCGTTGAACCACTTCACAGTACCGGTGCGCATTTAACGACCTCGTCGAATTGGACCAGTGCCGGCGCCCGCTGCCATGTTTCCCCACAGCACAGACCCGGCACAACGAAAGTATAACGCTGAATTAACAAAATTTTGCAAGTACGGCGATCCACGGCACGGCCGGATACGGCAGCCGCGATCGGCAGGGTTGGCTCGCCGGGCCCGCTTCAGGCAAGGAGCGAGGCTATGACCGGCGGGATCTTGGCCGTGGCCGCCTCGAGATGGGCGAAGATCTCGGGAAGACTGATTTCGGGGGCGGCGTCGCCCTGCGGACAGCCCGCGGCCCAGTTCGCAACCACGGCAAGGCAGGCGTAGTCGAGCTTCAGCTCGCGCGCCAATGCAGCCTCGGGCATGCCGGTCATGCCTACGAGATCGCAACCGTCACTGCGCATGCGCGCGATCTCCGCGCGCGTTTCCAGCCGCGGCCCCTGGGTTGCCCCGTAACAGCCGCCATCGACGACGGCGATGCCGGCGCGCCCGGCCGCGGCCAGCACCTCTGAGCGCAGGCGTGCGCTGTAAGGCTCGGTGAAATCGATATGTTCGACCCGGGCTGCGCCATCGTCGCAGAAACTGGTGATACGGCCATGCGTATAGTCGATGACCTGATCAGGCACGGCGAGCACACGCGGCGCCATGTCGGCGCGGATGCCGCCGACCGCATTGACGCCGAGCACCCGCGACGCGCCGAGGCTGTGCAACGCCCAGACGTTCGCACGGTAGTTGATGCGGTGCGGCGGAATCGAATGCCCGCTCGCGTGGCGCGCGAGAAACGCCACCTGCTTGCCGCCGAGTTCGCCGAGCGTGATCGCATCCGATGCCGGGCCGTACGGCGTCTGCACGACGCGTTTTTCCACCTTCGCCAGACCGGGGAAGTTGTACAGGCCGGTGCCGCCTACGATTGCAAGGTCGATTTGCACGGATCTTTCCTCAACAGATCTTTTTTGCCACAGGCATGCGCCGATCAAGACCAGAACGATCAGGGACTTTCTCTACCCGCGCAATCCGTGGCCAATATGTTTACAACGCATAGATGCCCGGCAGGTTGCGTCCCTGCTCGTGGAAATCCATACCGTAGCCAAACACGTAGCGGTCGGGCACGCGTACGCCGACGAAATCGGCGCGCAGATCCGGCGTGGCGCGGTCGTGGCGCTTCTCGCACAGCACGGCAATCAGCACGCGGCGTGCGCCCTCGTCGATGCAGAAATCGCGGATCGCCTTGAGCGTGTGGCCTTCGTCGAGGATGTCGTCGACGAGCAACACCGTCTTGCCGGTCAGCGTCGCGCGCGGCTGCTTGACCCAGAGCAGGTCGTGGCCACGCGTGCCGCCGCGATAGCGGGTGGCGTGCACGTAGTCGAACTCGAGGTCGGCCGGGATCGCCAGCGCGAGTACGCCGCCGAAGATCAGGCCGCCGTTCATGACAGTCATGAAGATCGGCACCTCGCCCTCCTCGAGCGCGTCCTCGATCTCCTTGCCCATCGTGGCGATGCGCGCGCCGAGCTCGTCGTGCGAAAACAGCAACTCCGCGGTCTGCATGGCTTCGGCTAACGAAGGCTTTTCGGTCACTGACCCCACTCCTCTCAAGATGAAATGCTTCTAGCGCATGGCACATCCGCGGACGGATGCCGTTTGAACTTCGCCATCAGCGAAGATTGCCCAATTTGCCCATGTTTTCAACAAACCTGCGGCGTTGCGGATTGTCGACCATCTCGTCCCAATCCTGGGCGACGCCGCCGAGCAGGCTCGCCAGACGCCGTGGATCGAGCGGCACCGCCCCGTTCGTCGCTGCCAGCGCCTCGTCGACGACTTCTGGCCGGCACGCAAGAATCAGATCGCAACCGGCCGCATGGTGCGCCTCGACTCGCGCCGCGATGCCGCCCTCGTCCGCTGCCGCCGCCATGCTGATGTCATCGCTGAAGACGACGCCCTTGAAGCCGAGTTCGGCGCGCAGGATATCGGCGATCCAGACGCGCGAATAGCCTGCCGGCTTCGCGTCCACCCGCGGGTAGACGACGTGCGCCATCATCACGCCCTCCACCCCGGCGACGATCGCGTCGGCGAACGGCACGAGATCCTCGGTGCGGATCGTCTCGAGCCCGCGCGTGTCGACGGCGCGATCGACGTGGGTGTCCTCGGGCACCGAGCCGTGACCGGGGAAATGCTTGGGTGTCGCCGCCATGCCGGCCAGGCGCATGCCGCGCGCATAGGCCAGGCCCAACTCGGAAACCACCTCAGGCCGTGCATCGAAGGCGCGCGTGCCGATCGCGCGATTGCCGCGTGCCAGATCTAACACGGGCGCAAAGCTCAGATCGACACCGATAGCGCGCATTTCGCTCGCCATCAACCAGGCGTGTTCCTCGGCGCGCGCCAGCGCATGCTGCGGATCCGCATCGTACCGTGCCCCGATCTGTGCCAGCGCCGGCAACTCGGTGAATCCCTCGCGGAAGCGCTGCACCATGCCGCCTTCCTGGTCGACACTGACGAGGAATTCGTCACCGCGCAGCTTGCGTATTTCCCCGATCAATGCGGTCACCTGTTTGCGCGTGACGAAGTTGCGCTTGAACAGGATCACGCCACTGACTTGCGGCGCGGCCAGTTGCGCACGCTCGGCGGCGGTGGGTTCCAGTCCGGACAGGCCGATGATCAACATGTCATTCTCCGTTGCGTTCGCGCTCGCTCCAGCGCGAATACGGATGCTGCAGCAGGTTCAGATTGTAGTAGCGCAGGTGCGCGGTGACTTCGCGTCCGAGCCAATCGGGCCTGGCGATGGCCTGAGCGGTCGATTGCAGCTCGACCTCGGCGACGATGAGACCGGCACTCTCACCGAAAAACTCGTCGACCTCGAAGGTCAGGCCGGCATGCGGCACATAGTGGCGCACTTTCTCGACGACGCCGTTGCAGAAATCGCCGAGCATGCGCTCGGCATCCGCAACCGGAATGGGATAGTCGTATTCGAGCCGCTCGACGCCGAGCGTCGCCGATTTGACGTTGAGCCACGCCTGGTCGCCACCGACACGCACGCGCAACGAGCAGCGCGTGCCGGTCTGCGAGCGCACCAGACCCGCGTCGATCAGGTAGCCCTGCACCATGCGCTGCTCATGCACGGCCTGTGCGCGCCAGGCGTCGCCCGTCACCAGGAATTTGCGTTCAATTTCGACCGCCATGACTGCCTCGTTGGCCACGGGTTTCCACGGATACGCACGAATTGAGCAAATATCCTTGATCGATTGCTTTGCCGGTGTTCATCCGCGTGATCCGCAGCGAGAAAATCTTTTGTACTTCATTCAACGTTCGAACAGCGCTATGGACTCGACATGGGCCGTATGCGGAAACATGTCCATCACGCCGGCGCTTTTCAATTCGAATCCGTGCCTGTCGACGAGTATGCCCGCATCGCGCGCGAGTGAAGCCGGATGGCAGGACACGTAGACCACCCTGCGCGTGGACTTGCGTGGCAGGTATTCCAGCACCGCATCGGCGCCCGAGCGCGGCGGATCGAGCAGCAGCAGCTCGTAGTCGACCCTGGCCCAGGTGGTCGCGCGCTGATCGGCGGCGAGATCGGCGCTGTGAAACGCGACGTTCGCGATGCCGTTCTTCGCCGCGTTGTCGCGCGCGCGCTGAACCAGCCCGGCGTCGCCTTCGACGCCGACGACCTGGCCCGCGCGCCGCGCCAGCGGCAGGGTGAAATTGCCGAGGCCGCAGAACAGGTCGAGCACACGATCGTCCGGCCGCGGCGCCAGCAACGCGAGTGCGTGATCGATCATGCGCCGGTTCATGCCACCGTTGACCTGGATAAAGTCCAACGGGCGGAAATCGAGCGCAACATCGTAGGCCGGCAGCTCGAATTCGAGCCGGGCGGCGACTGGCCACAACGGCGCGACACTGTCGATGCCGCCTGGCTGGAGGAAGATCGCCAGATCGTGGGTCTGGCCGAACGCAACCAATGCCTGCGTGTCCGCCTCCGACAACGGCTTGAGATGGCGGAACACCAGCGCGACCAGATTGTCGCCCGCGGATATCTCGATCTGCGCTATCTCGCGCTTGCCTTCGAGCGATTCGAGCAAGGCGGCGATCGCGGCGATGCGCTCGCCGACCGCCGGATGCAACACTTCGCAGCGCTCGATGTCTGCGACGTAACGACCGTTCGTCTCGCGGAAGCCGACAAGCATGCGCCCTTTCTTCTCGACGTACTTCGCGCTGAGCCGGCCGCGGCGCCGGTAGCCCCACGGCGAGCCGGTCAGCGGCGGCAACAGCGTCGACGGCTGCACCTTGCCGATGCGTTCGAAATTCTCCAGCAGCACGCGCTGCTTGGCGGCGATCTGTGCCGCCGGATCGAGATGCTGCAATGTGCAGCCGCCACAGACGCCGAAGTGCCGGCAGCGCGGCGCGACGCGATCGGGCGAGGCCTGCAGCACTTCCTCGACCGCGGCTTCGTCGTAGTGCCGATGGCGGCGCAAGTCGCGCAAGCGCACGCGTTCGCCGGCCAGCGCGCCGGCAACGAACACGGCCTTGCCGGCAATGTGCGCGACGCCGCGGCCGTCGTGGGTCAGGTCGGTGATGTCGGCGTCGATCGAAGTCATGCGGGCAGGCGAAAAGTGGGCCGCACATGATACCAGCCCGCAGCGATCCGCCGTTCCTGCACACTGCTATAGTGATCGCATGAACAAGGATCGCCCACCCCGCATCGTCGTGGCCGACGATGACGCGGTCAGCTTGCAGTTTTTCATCGCCGCGCTGCGCGGGCTAGGCTGCACGGTCACCGCCGCAGCAAGCGGTGGCGAGGCGCTCGCGGCTTGCGCGCAATCGGCGCCCGATTTGCTGCTGCTCGATCGACGCATGCCCGATCTGGGCGGCGCACCGCTGTTGCACGAACTGCGCCGCAGCGGTTGCATGGCCCCGGCGATCGCCACCAGCGCCGAACTCGATGCCGCTGTGCGTGCAGATCTCGCTGCCGCCGGATATGTCGACGCGGTGACGAAGCCGATCAGCGTGGCGCGTCTGGCCGCCCTGCTCGACTCGCGTTTTCCGCAATGGTCGCGCCCCGGCAGCAACGTTGGCTCGGACGCGACTGCTGCGCAGTCCGCACAATCCGCCCTGCTCGAAGACGGCCCGGCCCTCGCCACCGTCGGCGGCGACGAGCATACCCTGCGTGCACTGCGCGGGCTTTTCGCCAACGAACTCGAAACCATGCTGCCGTGCATCGCCACGATGCCGGCGAACGAGCTCGCGGACTGGCTGCACCGCCTGCGCGCCTCGTGTCGCTATTGCGGCGCCACAAGGCTTGGCGACGCGGCCGGAAAACTCGAGCTCGGCATCAAGGCCCACGGACCGCACGACGATGCGCAACTGGCCGTGTTTATGACCGCCTGCACCGCGACCATCGACGCGTTGTTGCGCTGATCGCAGAATCGCTCGCGCTGGCCACCGACGCTCCGGGCAACACCGGTTCAGACCAGCATGCTCCAGGAGCGAAGTTCGCCGTCGAGATGTGCAGCGATCACGCCGCGCATCAGGCGGCGCAGCGGTGGCAGATGTTCGGCGGCGGGCATGGCGTCGCGTGCGAGCGCGAGCAGCGCCACGCCGCGCACTCGCACGCCATCGCGCGCGTCGCGCCACGGCATCGGCCCGTGCTCGTGGCGATAGGCGTAGTCACGTTCCGGATCGAGCGGCACGCCGTCGCCATCGACATCGAGCACCAGCGCATAACCGAGATGGGCAAGCAGGTCGCGCTCAAAGCGGCGCAGCGTCCACGCCTGCGACTCCGCGCGTGCCAGCCGCGCCAGCGTTTCGGCGTAGTCGGCAAACAGATCCGGATGCGGGTCCTGCCGCGCAGTGATGCGCAACACGAGCTCGTTGAGGTAAAGCGCGCAGAGCAGCGCGTCGCCGCCGAGATCGAAACCCGGTGCCGCGGCCTCGACCTGGGCCAGCGTGGCCAGTTCGCCGCGCCCGCTCCAGGCGAGCCGTACCGGAAGCAGTGGCTGCAGCAGCGCGCGCGGCGTGCGCGTGCGCGCGCGGCGCACGCCGCGTGCAATCAGTCCCACGCGCCCGAAATCCCGGGTCAGGCATTCAAGCAGCAGCGAGGTTTCGCGATAGGCACGCGCGTGCAGGATGAAGGCGGGTTGATGTTCGATGCGCACCGCTGGATCGGGAATTGAAAGAGCCTATTCGCCGTAGCCGAAACGCTGCAACGCCGCCTCGTCGTCGGACCAGTTCTCGCGCACCTTGACCCAGAGCTTGAGATGCACGCGTCGGCCGAACAGGCGATTCATCGCCAGGCGCGCGGCGCTGCCTATCGCCTTGAGCTGCTCGCCGCCCTTGCCGATCACGATCGCCTTCTGGCCTTCGCGTTCGACCCAGATCGCCGCGTGGATTTCGCTCATGCCACTCTCGTTGTCGGCGAAGCTCTCGATCTCGACCGTTACCGCGTACGGCAATTCCTGACCCAGGCGCAGCATCAACTGCTCGCGGATCAGCTCGGCAGCGAGGAAGCGCTCGCTGCGATCGGTGAACTCGTCCTCGGCGAACTGCGCAGGTCCCGGCGGCAGATGCCCGATGACCGCTCGTTCGAGCGCATCGACGCCATCGCGGCGGCGCGCCGAGATCAGGAATACGCCGGCGTAGAACCCGTCGCTGCCGACCTTCTGCAGGAACGGCAAAAGTTGCTTCTTGTCCTTTTGCGCATCGACCTTGTTGAGCACGAGCAGGCGCGGTCGCGACGAATCCGAAAGCACGTTGCGCACGAGCTGGTCTTCATCGGTCCAGCGCCCGGCTTCGATCAGGTGCACGCAGACGTCGGCTTCGGCGGCCGCGTTGCGCGCGGCGCGGTTGAGCTGGCGGTTGATCGCGCGCGCACCGCCCGCGTGCAGGCCCGGCGTGTCGAGCAGCAGGATCTGCCCTTCGGGCTTGCTGACGATGCCGAGGATGCGATGACGCGTGGTCTGCGGCTTGGGGCCGATGATCGAGAGGCGAACGCCGACCAGCGCGTTGACCAGAGTGGACTTGCCCACGTTGGGCCGGCCGACGATAGCCGCGGTGCCGCAGCGGAACTCCGAAGCTGCAGTCATGGCGTGATTGGACGGTTCGAATTGGCCGCAGCCTGCACGGACAAGGCGAAGATTCTGTTGACTGTATCCGTGTTCATCCGTGCAATCCGCGGCGGGAATTTTCCAGTTTGCCTATTCGGCACGAGTATTCAACAACGCGAGCACCGCGGTGGCTGCGGCCTGTTCCGCGGCGCGCCGGCTGCTGCCGCGACCGGCAGCGGAAAGTCCACGCGATTCGATGCGGCATTCGACGTCGAACACGCGCGCGTGTTCGACGCCGCTGGTCGCGACGAGATCGTAGCCCGGCAGTGCTTCGCCGCGCGATTGCAGCCACTCCTGCAAGCGCGTCTTCGCATCCTTGTCGTCCATCGCCACCGCAGCGGCAACGCGCGGCGCGACCAGCGCGCGAACGACCTCGCGGCACTGGGCCCAACCCCCGTCCAGATAGACGGCAGCGACCAGTGCCTCGAACGCATCGGCCAGGATCGAATCGCGGCGAAAGCCCCCGCTTTTCAATTCGCCCGGACCGAGGTGCAAGGCATCGCCGATGTCGAGTTCGCGCGCGAGCGCCGCGAGCGCCGGCTCGCTGACCAAGCGCGCGCGCAGGCGCGTCAGTTCGCCTTCGTCGGCCTTGGGGAATTCGTCGAACAACATTTCAGCGACGATCACGTTCACCAGCGCGTCACCGAAGAACTCGAGCCGCTCGTTGTTGCCGGCGGCGGCACTGCGATGGGTCAGCGCACGTTCGCGCAGGGCGGCGTCGGCAAAGCTGTAGGCAATTCGAAGCAATCAATATCCCGTGTTGGGACCACCGAGATTTTCCGCATGCTCGAAATGCAGGAGCAGGGAAACGTTGTACAGGAACGGAATCTGCTTGTCGTATGCCACCTGCAGGATGCGCGCGCCACCCTGAGTGTTGAGCTTGATGGCATTCGCAGGCACGGTGTTGTCGCCGACGTACTGCAAGTGCATGCCGAATCCGAGTTTGCCGCGGATCTGCTCGATCGGCATGTTCGCCACGCCAGCTTCCTCGGCGACTCCTTTCATCGCCTTGACCACACCGAAATACTCGGTGTACGCGGGAACGAGCAGCATTGCCGCATAGGCGAAGAAGCCGACGACGGCGAGCAGAATCAGGAAGCCGATGATGCTGAGACCTTGTTGCCGATTGCGCACTTGCATGACACGCCCCCTGGTTGAGGAAAACCGGATTCTTGCCCAGGCCGCTACTTTATCAGCGCGCCGAGCCGCTTGAAATCGATGCCGCCATCCCAGTTCATCCAGATCACGAAGGCACGGCCAACCAGGTTCTGCTCGGGTACGAAGCCCCAGTAGCGGCTGTCCTCGCTGTTGTCGCGATTGTCGCCCATCGCGAAATAGTGGCCGGCCGGCACGACCCATTCACCCTCGCGCCCTTGCGAAAAGCCTCGGTCGACCGGCGCGTTGAGGATCTGGTGCTCCACACCCGGCAACATCTCCTCGCGCACCGCGGCACCGGCCATGCGCTGCCCTTCGCCGCCCGAACCGACATAGGGCCCCGTGTACGTACTCGGAATCTCCTTGCCGTTCACGTACAGCGTCTTGTTGCGGTACGTGATCGTGTCGCCGGGCAGCCCGATCACGCGCTTGATGTAGTTCATCTTGGGCACGGGCACCAGCGATTCGCCGTTGTCGCACGGACGGCCACTGCGCATTTCCTTGCCATCACGCGTGCAGCTGTAGCCGGGATAGATGAAGACGAACACGTCGCCGCGCTTCGGCTCGCCAACGGCGAGGAACTTGGTGTTCAGCACCGGCACGCGCAAGCCATAGGCGAACTTGTTGACGAGGATGAAGTCGCCGACGAGCAAGGTCGGCATCATCGAACCCGACGGAATCTTGAACGGCTCGGCAATGAACGAACGGAACCCCAGCACGATCAGGATCACCGGGAAGAACGAACGCGCGTACTCGACGATCGCAGGTTCGCGCATCGCCTCGGCGGCGCGCTGTTCGCGCTCCTCCTTGCTGCCGCCGACCGCACCCAGCGCCTGCGCGCGTGCAATACGACCCTTCTTGAGGAACAGCACATCGAACAGCCAGATCACGCCAGTGACGGCGGTGAGAATGACCAGCAGCAGCGCAAAATCGAAGTCCATCGTTGTATCCTGCGAAAAACCTTGCGGGCGATACCTATTTGTCCATCTGCAACACGGCCAGAAACGCCTCCTGCGGAATTTCCACGCTGCCGACCTGCTTCATGCGCTTCTTGCCTTCCTTCTGCTTCTCCAGCAGTTTGCGCTTGCGTGTGGCGTCGCCGCCATAGCACTTGGCGAGCACGTTCTTGCGCAGCGCCTTGACGCTCGAGCGCGCGATGATCTGCGCGCCGATCGCGGCCTGGATCGCCACGTCGAACTGCTGGCGCGGGATCAGCTCCTTCATCTTCTCGACCAGTTCGCGACCGCGGCGGTCCGCGTTCGAGCGATGCAGGATCAGGCTCAGCGCATCGACGCGGTCGCCATTGACGAGCACGTCGACGCGCACGAGCGGCGCGGCCTGGAAACGCTCGAGATGGTATTCCATCGACGCGTAGCCGCGCGACACGGACTTGAGCTTGTCGAAAAAGTCGAGCACGACTTCGGCCAACGGCAACTCGTAGCTGATCTGCACCTGGCTGGCCATGTAGTTGATCGAGCGCTGCACGCCGCGTTTTTCCTCGCACAGCTTGATCACGTTGCCGATGTGCTCGGGCGGGGTAAGGATGTTGGCGACGATGATCGGTTCGCGGATCTCCTCGATGCAGTTCACCGCCGGCATCTTGGCCGGATTGTCGAGCGCGGCCACCGTGCCGTCGGTGCGCAGGATCTCGTAGACCACGGTCGGCGCCGTGGTGATCAAGTCGAGGTCGTACTCGCGCTCGAGCCGCTCCTGGATGATCTCCATGTGCAGCAGGCCGAGGAAGCCGCAGCGGAAGCCGAAGCCCATTGCCTCGGACGACTCCGGCTCGAACACGAGCGCGGCGTCGTTGAGCTTCAACTTCTCCAGCGCCTCGCGCAGCGCCGGATAATCGTCGGCCGAAACCGGAAACAGGCCGGCGAAGACGCGCGGCTGCATCTGCTGGAAGCCCGGCAGCGGTTTGTCCGCGGGCTTGCCCGCAAGCGTCAGCGTGTCGCCGACCGGCGCGCCGTGCACGTCCTTGATCGACGCCGTGACCCAACCGACTTCGCCGGCACGCAGCGCGTCCTTGGCCAGACGCTTGGGTGTGAACACGCCGACCGAATCGACCTCGTGCGTGCGCCCGGTCGACATCACCAGCAGCTTGTCGCGCGGCTTGATCTCGCCCTGCATCACGCGCACGAGCGAGACGACGCCGAGATAGTTGTCGAACCACGAATCGATGATCAGCGCCTGCAGGCGGTCGGTATCGCGCGGCTTCGGCGGCGGGATGCGCGCGACGATCGCTTCGAGCACGTCGACCACGTTGAGGCCGGTCTTGGCGCTGATCGCGACCGCGTCGGTCGCATCGATGCCGATCACCGCCTCGATTTCTTCCTTGACCTTGTCGACGTCGGCGGTCGGCAGGTCGATCTTGTTGAGCACGGGCACGACTTCGAGGCCGAGCTCGACCGCGGTGTAGCAGTTGGCGACCGACTGTGCCTCGACCCCCTGTGCCGCATCGACCACGAGCAGCGCGCCTTCACAGGCCGACAGCGAGCGGCTCACCTCGTAGGAAAAATCGACGTGGCCCGGCGTATCGATGAAGTTGAACTGGTAGGTCCTGCCGTCGCGCGCCGTGTACGGTAGCGACACGGACTGCGCCTTGATCGTGATGCCGCGCTCGCGCTCGATCGGGTTCGAATCGAGCACTTGCGCTTCCATTTCACGCTCCTGCAGGCCACCGCAGATCTGGATGATGCGGTCGGCCAGGGTCGACTTGCCGTGATCGACATGGGCGATGATCGAAAAATTGCGAATGAGTTCCATGGAATGCCGATAAACGAACCGGCGCAGTTGCGCGCCGGTGAGCTTCGCATTATCGCATGAATTGAAAGGAATTTCGGCAGTCAGGAAGGCAAAAGGGCCCGCCAGGCGGGCCCTCACCGGCGTTGGGCGGACTGCAAAGCCCGCTCGACGCGGCGGCAGTTAGTCCGGCGCGCAGCGCAGGGACTAACCTTTCTTCGGTACCGTCAACGTCGTGAACCCGGCGGACTCGCCACGCCGGACCAGCAGCATCACCGAATCGCCTGGATTGAGGTCCTTGGTCGCCGCCTGGAATTCGGCCGCGCTCTTGACGTAGCTGCGCCCGACCTTGAGCACGACGTCGCCACGCTGCAGGCCGCCGCGCTGCGCCGCCGCGCCGGCCTGCGCGATGACTACGCCGTTCTGGTCCTTGAGACCCAATGCCTTGCGATCGTCCGCGGAAATGTCCTCGACGACGATGCCGAGCGGATTGCTGCGCGGCTTGGCTTCCGTTCCGCCGAGGCTGGCCAGCTTGGCGCCCTTTTCGCTGGGCAACTCGCCGACCGTGACCGGCACATCGATCGTCTTGCCGTCGCGGAACACCTTCAGGTTCGCGGTCGCGCCCGGCTTGGTGTTGCCGACCAGCAGCGGCAGATCGGAAGAACGGTCGATGGACTGGCCGTTGTAGGCGACGATCACGTCGCCCGGCTGGATGCCGGCTTTTTCCGCGCCGCTGCCGCCGTTGACCTGGCCGACCAGCGCACCACCGATCTGGGTCAGGCCGAGGCTTTTGGCGCTGTCGCGGCTGACGTCCTGGATGGTGACGCCGAGCATTCCGCGACGCACCTTGCCCGTGGTCTTGAGCTGCTCGACCGTGTTCATCGCCATGTTGATCGGCACGGCGAACGAGACACCCATGTAGCCACCCGAATTCGAGTAGATCTGCGAATTGATGCCGACGACCTGGCCGTCGAGGTTGAACAGCGGGCCGCCCGAATTGCCCGGATTGATCGGCACGTCGGTCTGGATGAACGGCACATATTGTTCGCTGCGGTTGCCGCGACCGACGTAGCTGACCACGCCATGGGTTACCGTATGGTCAAAGCCAAACGGTGAGCCGATCGCGACGACCCACTGGCCAGCCTTCAGCTTCGACGAATCGCCGATGCTGACCGCGGGCAGACCGGTCGCGTTGACCTTGAGCAGGGCGACATCGGAAGTCTTGTCGGTACCGATCACCTTCGCATCGAGTTCGCGTCGGTCGGACAGGCGCACGACGACCTTTTCCGCGCCGTCGACGACGTGGTTGTTGGTGAGGATGTAGCCATCGCTCGATATGACGAAGCCGGAGCCGTGCGATTCGCCGCCGCCGCGTGGTTGCCCGCCCGGGCCATTCGGGCCGAAGAAACGGCGGAAGAAATCCTGCATGCCGGGCGGCACATTCTGCGGACCGCTGCCATCGTCGTCGTCAGCATCGACGCCCTTCTGCGTGGCGCCATCGCCCTGGGTCGCAGTGATGTTGACAACCGATGGGCCATTCTTCTCGGCAAGCTGGGTGAAATCCGGGAGATCCGCATGCGCCGACGCGGCAAGGACGAACAACGCGGCGACGGCGCCGACTTTCTGAACTTTGTTCATGTTTATACCTTTATACAAATTCCGACGAATGGAAAACATTTTTCGTTCCGGGAAGCGATGGCTTGGAACGAGAAACGCCCGTCCGGGTTCCAGCCGAACGGGCGCGCCATGGTTACGGGTCAGCCAATGTTAAGACGGGCCGTCTTCCCTGCGCCTATCGCTGCGCGGGTGCGGTGACTTGCGGCAACGGGTCCGGCACGGGCGGGCGCTGCGCGCGCAGCACATAGGACACCCCGCCGATTTCGATGCGCTCGGGTGCCGGTTCGCTGCCGTCCGGCAGGTAGTAGCTCGGCACCACCTGCTCGAAACTCGCCGGCTGCACTGCGGCATAGTTGAACAGCGGCGAAGTCGAATTCGCCAGCGGTCGCGCCAGCGGCAGATACGGCTGCGACGACGAATGCGCAGGCGCCTGCTCGGCGACCGCGACCGCCGGGCTGTCGACCTGCCCAACCGGGCGCGACACGGTCAGCGCGACCACGGCGACTGCGGCGGCGATCGCACCGCCGCCAACCCAACGCAACACGCCGAAACCGACGCGCCGCGAGGGACGGACGGCCGATACGGCGACGTCTGCGTCAAGCCGCGCGATCACGCCTTGGGCGAAATTCACCGGCAGCGCGAACGCAACGTACTCGCGTTTCAACGTCGCACTGACGAGGTGATAATTCGACCAGCGCCGGAAAAGATCGGGCTGCGCCTCGACGCCGCGCAGCAGGAATCGCACCTGATCGTGCGCCAGCTCGCCGTCCATCAGCGCAGACAGTTGTTCGCCGAGCGACTCAGCCATGGCTTGATTGGGGTTCATCGGATGAGAAAGAAGATGTTCACTCATGTTCGGTACCTGTGCCCTGTCCGCAATCTTCAGCTGAAAGAATTCCATCCAGGAACGTCTTCCGGCACGTCGGGTCCGGCACATGCCCGGGCTCGACTACGCCGGACCAGGCGCAAGTGCCCGGTCCACGGCAGGTCATCCCGACCCACCCGGCAACCCGGAATCCGGATCGCCAAGCAATGGACGCAACTTCGCATCGATCGCATCGCGGGCGCGGAAGATGCGCGAACGGACCGTGCCGATCGGGCAGTTCATGCGTTCCGCGATTTCCTCGTAGCTCAAACCATCGACCTCGCGCAGGGTGATTGCGGTTTTCAGCTCTTCCGGCAATTGTTCGACCGTATCGAAAACCGTTTGTTCAATTTCCTGGCGCAGCAATTCATGTTCGGGGGTGGCGCGGTCCTTGAGCCAGGCGCCACCATCGAGCAGCATCGCATCGTCGACGGCGATGTCGTCCTTCGGCGGACGCCGGCCCTGCGAGACCAGGTGGTTCTTCGCCGTGTTGATCGCGATCTTGTAGACCCATGTGTAGAACTGGGCGTCGCCGCGGAAGTTCCCGATCGCGCGATAGGCGCGGATGAAGGCTTCCTGGGCCACGTCCTGGCATTCGCTCCAGTCGGAGACGTAACGCGAGATCACGCTGACGATCTTGTGCTGATACTTGCGGATCAGCAGATCGAACGCGCGCTTGTCTCCTTTCTGTACACGTTCGACCAACTCGCGGTCGGTGTCCGCCTCACCCATCCGGGCCATACTCCGTTTGTATTCGACCCGGTTGAGCATGACGATGCTAGACCGGTTCCGATGAAATTAGTTCCGCAATTGCGTCATTCCGGCAGCGAATGCCGGAATCCAGGCTCCGGGAATGGCAACCTGAGACGGACATTATCCCCTTGATTGCGTCCATGCAGTCTGGGCCCCGGCATTCCCTGTCGGGGTGACGCTGGCCGGTGCGACTCACTACACTTCCATTGACCCCATCGCCGGCTAGCGTCAATTATAGCCGCCTCACCCCGCAACGACCGGAATCGTCATGTTCGAAGGCCTGCGCTTTGCCCACTGGAAACCCGACCTCGGCGCCGACGGCATCCTCGTGCTCACCTTCGACCGCGCCGACGCGGCGGTCAATGCCTTCAACCGCGCGGCGATGGACGAGCTGGCCCAGATCGCCGAGCGTCTGGCCATCGAACCACCGAAAGGTCTGGTGATCCGCTCGGGCAAGGCCGATACGTTCATCGCCGGCGCCGACATCACCGAGTTCGAACAGTACGAGAAGGAAGGCCGCGTCCTCGCCAGCATCGAGAACGGCCAGCGCGTGTTCCAGAGCATCGCGCGGCTGCGCTGCCCGACGGTGGCGGCGATCCACGGCGCCTGCATGGGCGGCGGTTTCGAACTATCGCTGGCCTGCCGCTACCGCGTCGCCACGCGCGACCCGAAAACACGCCTCGCCTTCCCTGAAGTCATGCTCGGTATCATCCCCGGTTGGGGCGGCACGGCACGCCTGCCGCGCCTGATCGGCGCACCGGAGGCGCTGCCCGTGATGCTGACCGGGAAATCCCTGTCGGCTGAGGCCGCCAAGTCGCTCGGCGTGGTCGACAAGCTGACTTCGCCCGAGCTGCTCGTCGCAGAGGCCAAGGAACTGATCGCACATCCGCGCCCGCGCGCGTTCGCGCAGCGCGCGACCGCTTGGGCGACGAACCTGTGGCCGGTACGCCAGATTCTTGCGCCCATCGTCGCCAAGCAGACCGCGGCGAAGGCGAACCCACAGCACTATCCCGCACCGTTAGCGCTGATCGAGGTGTGGCGCCGCGGCGGATCGAGCATCGCGCAGCGCCTCAAGCTCGAAGCGCGCGCCGTCGCCAAGCTCGCGACCACGCCGACCTGCCGCAACCTCGTGCGCGTCTATTTCCTGCAGGAGCGTCTCAAGAAGCTCGGCAGCGGCGACTCGGGCATCAGCAAGGTCCACGTCGTCGGCGCCGGCGTCATGGGTGGCGACATCGCCGCGTGGTGCGCGCTGCGCGGCTTCGATGTGACCTTGCAGGATCGCGAGATGAAATACATCCAGCCCGCGCTCGACCGCGCGCAGGATCTGTTCGCCAAGCGCCTGAAAACGCCCGAGGCGATCGCGCCGGCGGCGGCGCGACTCAAGGCCGATGTCGAGGGCGCGGGCGTCGCGAATGCCGACCTCGTCATCGAGGCGATCTTCGAGAACCTGCAAGCGAAGGAAGACCTGTACCGCAAGACCGAACCCGCGATGAAAGCCGATGCGCTGCTCGCCACCAACACCTCGAGCATTCCGCTCGACGAATTGCGTACCGCTGTCGCAAGTCAAGGCCGCTTCCTCGGCCTGCACTACTTCAACCCGGTCGCGCAAATGCCGCTGGTCGAAATCGTGCGTCAGGATCACCTCGACGACGCCAACGAAGCGCGCGCGTTTGCGTTCTGCAAGAAGATCGACAAGCTGCCGGTGCCGGTCAAGGGCACGCCGGGTTTTCTCGTCAACCGGATTCTGTTTCCGTACCTGCTCGAAGCGCTGCGCATGTTCAAGGAAGGCATTCCCGGCCCCGTGCTCGACAGGGCGGCGAAGAAATTCGGCATGCCGATGGGGCCGATCGAGCTGGCCGACACGGTCGGACTCGACGTCTGCGTCTCGGTCGGCAAGGAAGTCGGCAAATTCCTCCACCTCGACATTCCGGACGGACTCGACGGCTATCTCGCCGCCGGCAAGAAAGGCAAGAAGACCGGTGAGGGCCTGTACAAGTGGGAGAACGGCAAGCCGGTCAAACCCGAGGTCGACCCCAACTACAAGACGCCGGACGACATCACCGAGCGCATGATCCTGCCGCTGCTCAACGAGTCGGTCGCCTGCCTGCACGACGGCGTCACCGACGATGCCGACCTGCTCGACGCCGGCGTGATCTTCGGCACCGGGTTTGCCCCGTTCCGCGGCGGCCCGATCCAGCACATCAAGAGCGAAGGCGCCGACAAGCTCAAGGCGCAACTCGACGCACTCGCCGCGAAATACGGTGCGCGCTTCGCGCCGAAGGCGGGCTGGGACGATCCAGCGCTGCGCAATACCTGACATCTCGTGCACCCTTCTGCGCTCCTTGTCGATCTGGACGGCGTCATCCGCTTCTGGAGCAACGACGACTCACACATCGAGACAGCATGCGACCTGCCCCCTGGTGCGATACGGCGCATTGCGTTTGCGCCGGAGTTTCTGTTGCCTGCCGTCAGCGGCGCTATCCCGGATGAAGCGTGGCGGGCAAACATACTGTCGGAACTCCGCCGCTTGCACCCGGCGTCGAATGTCGACGAAGCGATGGCGAAGTGGTCAGCTTCGCACGGCGAAACAGATCCCGAAGTGCTCGATGTCATCGCACAATGCCAGCCCAATGTGCGCGTGGTCCTGGCGACGAATGCGACATCGCGCCTTCCTGCCGATTTGCGAGCACTCGGGCTTGATGGCCGCTTCCACGCGGTCGCCAACTCAAGCGAGTTTCGGATCATGAAGCCGCAGGCGGAGTTCTACACCAGTGCATTGAAGCTGGCCGCTGCAGAGCCGGGCGAAGCACTGTACGTGGACGACTCGCTGCCCAACGTCGAGGCGGCCGCACAGCTCGGCATCCGCAGTCATCACTTTGCCGATCCTGCCGGTCTGCTGCGGTTTCTTCGGCAATCCGGCGCAATGTGCGAGCAAGCGCCCTGACTTCGCGCATCGACTCCTACGGATGCGGTAGCATGCGCGGCCGATGAACGCCGACCTTCACGAAAAGCCGCCATTGCTCCAAGCGCGCGCACTCGCGTACGCGCGCAACGAGGAGCCGATTTTCGGCCCGCTCGATTTTTCCCTTGCGGCGGGCGAAGTCGTGCTGATCGAGGGCGACAACGGCAGCGGCAAGACCACGCTGCTCAAGGTGCTGTCCGGCCTGCTCGAACCGACGTCGGGTGAAGTGCTGCTCAACGGCGTGCACCTGACCTTGGCGAAACTCTCGCATCAGGTCGCCCTGCTCGGCCATCTGCCGGGCATGAAACTGGAATTGACCACGCTGCAGAACCTGCGCTTCGCGGTCGGCTTGGGTGGCATCCGGCCCGGGATCACGCCCGCGATCGCGCTGGCCAGCGTCGGCCTCGCCGGCTACGAGGATCAACCGCTGCGCCTGCTCTCGGCGGGACAGAAGAAACGCGTCGCACTCGCGCGCCTGCTGCTCGTGCCGGCCGCGCTGTGGCTGCTCGACGAGCCCTATGCGAATCTCGATCGTGAAGGCATCGAACTCGTCAATCGCCTGCTTCTGACGCACGCCCAACGCGACGGCGCGGCGCTGATCACCTCGCACGGCGCGTACGCGTACACCTCGGGAACGCCGCGCAGGATCGCGTTGCGCGCGCAGGCGGCGCAACAACCTGCCAGCGAGGTACACGCGTGAAGCCCGGCACGACTTCGGCGGCGTGTACCGCGCTGCTCAGACGCGACCTCGCGCTGACCTGGCGTCGGCGCGGCGACGCACTTAATCCACTGTTGTTCGCGGTCATCGTGGTCGCCCTGTTCCCGTTCGCGCTCGGCCCCGATGCGCAGGTGCTCGAACGCATCGCTGCGGGCACGATCTTCGTCGCCGTGCTGCTTGCCGCACTGCTCTCGCTCGACAGCCTGTTCCGCAGCGATCTCGACGATGGTTCGCTCGAACAACTCGTGCTCTCGCCGCATCCGCTGTCGCTGCTGCTCGCGTGCAAGATCGCGATCCATTGGCTGACCACCGCGCTGCCGCTGATCGTGATCGCACCGCTGCTCGCGATGCTGCTGCATCTGCCCGACCGCGTGCTGCCGGTGCTGCTTGTCGCGCTCGCGCTGGCAACACCGCTGCTCAGCCTGATCGGCGCGATCTGCGTCGCGCTGACGGTGGCCCTGCGCCGCTCTGGTATGCTTCTGACCCTGCTCGTGCTGCCGCTGATCGTGCCGGTGCTGATCTTCGGCGCAGGCGCCTGCAATGCCGCGCAAGCGGGCCTGCCTTACGGCGCGCCGCTGCTGTGGCTCGGCGCATGGCTGGTGCTCGCACTGGTGCTGGCGCCGCTGGCGACCGCGGCGGCACTGAAGATTTCGCTGACGTAAATTTTCGATGAATCCCCTTCTGCTCTGGTTCCACAAACTCGGTTCGCCTCCGTACTTCTATCGTCTTGCCGGGCGCTTCCTGCCGTGGCTGTACGCGATTGCGCTGATCTCGGGTGTAGTCGGACTCTATGGTGGCCTCGTCATCGCGCCGGCGGATTACCAGCAAGGCGATTCGTTCCGCATGATTTACGTGCATGTGCCGTGCGCGTGGATGAGCCTGTTTGTCTACGCGTTCATGGCGGCGAATTCATTCGTCGCGCTGGTCTGGCGGATCAAGCTTTCGGAAACGCTGGCGATGGCCAGCGCACCGATCGGCGCCGCGTTCACCTTCATCACCCTGGTCAGCGGCTCGCTGTGGGGCAAGCCGATGTGGGGCACGTGGTGGACTTGGGACGCGCGCCTGACTTCCGAACTCGTGCTGCTGTTTCTCTACCTCGGCGTGATCGGTCTGTACCATGCGATCGAGGATACGCGCCAGGCCGCGCGCGCGGCCGCGTTCCTCGCCTTGGTCGGCGTGGTCAACCTGCCGATCGTGCACTACTCGGTGGTGTGGTGGAACACGCTGCACCAGGGCCAGACCGTGAGTCTGATGGGTCAGTCGAAGATTTCTTCGAGCATGCTCTGGCCGCTGCTGACGATGGCGTTCGCCACCCATGTATACTTTTTCGCCAGCCTGCTCGCGCGCGCGCGCGCCGCGCTGCTCGCGCTCGAATCGGGTAAAGACTGGGTGCGCGGCATCGCCCAGGCACGGCAGGCGAACGCGCATGGCTGAGTTCTTCCACATGGGCGGCTACGGCGCCTACGTCTGGGCGGCCTACGCGGTGTTCGCCATCGCCCTGATCGCCGATGCGTTGACGCCGCTGTGGCAGCGGCGCGGCACGTTGCGCGACATCGCCGCGCGCCTGCGCCGCGACGCTTCACGCGACGGCACCATCAAAAGCCGTCCCTCAGGGACGGAGGACCAGACTCAATGACTCCCACCCGCAAACGCCGCCTGATCGCGGTCGCCCTGATCCTGCTCGCCGTCGGCGTCGCCGCCGCGCTGACTGTGACGGCATTGAGCCAGAACATGACCTACCTGTTCTCGCCGACCGAAACGCTGGCCGGCAAGGCCCCTGCCGAAGCCGCATTCAAGCTCGGCGGCATCGTCCTCGAGCATTCGATCCAGCGCGATCCGGCATCACTAAAGGTCGACTTCGTCATCACCGACCGCTTCAAGCAGATTCCGGTCGAATACACCGGCATCCTGCCTGACCTGTTCCGCGAGGGACAGAGCGTGATCGCCACCGGAAAAATGCAAGGCGATCGCTTTGTCGCGCGCGAGGTGCTGGCCAAGCACGACGAAAGCTACATGCCCAAGGAAGTGGCTGACGCGATCAAGAAGGCGAAGGACGCCCACTCCGCCGGTGTGAAGTAACAGGCAACCGTCAGCGAAAACGATCTGTCGCACTGATCAACTCGTGGGTAATGCCCGGCTCGAAGGCCGAATGGCCGGCATCGCCGACGATACGCAGTTCGGCCTCGGGCCAGGCGCGATGCAGATCCCAGGCACTGCGCAACGGACAGACCACGTCGTAGCGTCCCTGCACGATCAGCGCCGGTATCTTTTTCAACTTGTGCGCATAGTATAAAAGTTGGTCGTCGCGCTCGAAAAAGCCGCCGTGGACGAAGTAGTGGCATTCGATGCGCGCGAAGGCGAGCGCGAACTGGTCGGCGCCGGTCGAATTCACATAGTCGGCGCTCGGCGCGAGAAAACTCGTCGACCCTTCCCAGACCGACCAGGCCTTCGCTGCCTCGAGTCGCACCGGTTCATCGCCGCAAGTCAACCGCCGGTAGTAGGCGCTCATCAGGTCGTGGCGTTCCACTTCGGGAATCGGTTTGAGATAGTTCTCCCACGCATCGGGATAAATCGCATCGCAGCCGCGCTGGTAAAACCATTCCAGCTCCCAGCGGCGCAGCATGAAGATGCCGCGCAGCACCAGTTCGGTGACGCGCTGCGGATGCGTTTGCGCATACGCCAGCGCCAGCGTCGAACCCCACGAACCGCCGAACACCTGCCAGCAGCCGATGCCGAGATGCGCGCGCAGCGTTTCGATGTCCCGTACGAGATGCCAGGTCGTGTTGTCGTGCAGCTCCGCGTGCGGCGTCGAGCGGCCGCAGCCGCGCTGGTCGAACAACACGATACGATAGTGCGCGGGATCGAAGAAGCGCCGCGAGCGCGCATTGCATCCCGCTCCGGGCCCACCGTGCAGGAACACGACGGGTTTGCCATCCGGATTGCCGCATTGTTCATAGTAGATCGTGTGCAACGGCGACACCGGCAGCATGTCGCTGTCGTAGGGCTCGATTTCCGGATACAGCGTGCGCAGTCCTGACATCGGATCGGATTTCCAGAAAATGCGGGGCATCCCTCAATTTCGCTTCGCGCGGCGTGACCGACTTCTCACAAACCGACCGGTGCGGTCATGCTAAATTGGCGCGGGGAGGGCCTGTGGCCGACTTCGACCGCAGGATGAGGTTTCGCCTATCTTAACGGGATTCCCGATGCATCGCGCGCTCGCATGCTTTTTCTGCTGCATCGTTCTTCTGCTTCCGCTCAACCGTGCTTTGGCTGAAGGCGAAGCGGTCAACGGATATCCGAACTGGTCCGAACGCGTATTGCTCGAATGGATGAATCGCGCGCGCTCGGACCCGCAGGCCGACCTCGCGGCATGCCCGAGCGGCAACTGCAAGGAAGCGGCCTGCTACAGCTCGGCGGCCGCGCCGCGCCACGTCGATTTCAATCTGCAGCGTTCCGCCCGCTTCCATGGCGACCACATGCAGATCAACAACTACTTTGATCACCCCTCGCACTGCACCGTCGTATCCAATATCGCCGCGCTGTACCCGAACAGTTGTTCAGGCGCGGCCTCGTGTTCATGTACCCAGGGCGCGTTGAGCACCAATTCCAATACCTGGACCGATCCGTTTTCGCGCATGCAGCTGTTCGGCGCCAGCCTGAATGGCGCGGGAGAAATCATCGCGGCCGGCTACGGCGGCCCGGATGCGACGTTTTACGCCTGGATGTACGAGCCTACCAGCACGGCCTCGTGCGGATTCAACGAAGAGAACGGCCACCGCTTCCTGTTGCTGTCGGGCGGCTACGGCGCGGCGGCGGGTGCCGGCTACACCAGCACCCAGAATTTCGCGGTGATGGATTTCGCCGGCACCGCCTCCGACAACTACAAGATTCCCTCCGGTTCGCACTACCCGCGGCAGGCCGCGACGGTCGACGCCTGGGCGAACTGGTACGACACGGCCGCGCCGAGCAGCGCCAAGATCAACGTGGACGGCGTGTGCAGCAACATGACGCTGGGCCGCGGCACGTCGACCAACGGCGCCTGGCACGCCAGCGTGGGCGGCGTCGGCAGCGGCTGCCATCGCTATCAGTTCGCGTTCAAGGACAGCTCTGGCAACACCGTGCTGTATCCGACCGCCGGATCGCTGGGTATCGGCGATGGCAGCGCAACCTGTCCGGACTGGAGCACCACGGCGTTGCCCTCCTGCGACGGCACGCCACCGCCGCCGACCAATCCGTTCGTTGCGCTGAATCCGGCGCGCCTGCTCGATACGCGCGGCGGCGCGCAGACGATAGATGGCCAATTCGCCGGCACCGGAGTGCTGAACGGCGGCACCCAGCTCGATCTTGCTGTGCTCGGTCGCGGCGGCCTGCCGACAGCCGGCGTCGTCGCCGTCGCGCTCAACGTCACCGTGACCAATCCGAACGCCGCCGGCTTCGTCACGGTCTGGCCGGGCGATGCGGCACGCCCGCTTGCATCGAATCTCAACTTCACGCCTGGCACCACCGCCCCGAACCTCGTAATCGTGAAGGTTGGCGCAAACGGGCTGGTTTCGCTGTTCAACTCCGCCGGGCGCACCGACTTGATCGCCGACGTCGTCGGATATTTCGGTACCACCTCGACCCTGACGGCGATGACACCGGCGCGGCTGCTCGACACGCGTGCCGGCGCCGGCACGATCGACGGCCTGTTCCAGGGCGGCGGCGCGATGACCGCAGCATCGCGGCTCGATCTCGTCGTCGCCGGTCGTGCCGGCATGCCGGCAAGCGGTCTTGGCGCTGCGATCCTCAATGTCACCGTGACCGGCCCGACAGCCCCGGGCTATCTCACGGTCTGGCCGAGCACAAGCGCGCAGCCACCGACCTCGAACCTGAACTTCGTCCCCGGCCTGACCGTACCGAATCTGGTGATCACCAAGGTCGGAACCGACGGCAAGATCGGCATGTTCAACTCTGCCGGCCGGACCGACGTGATCGCGGACGCACAGGGGTGGTTCCCGGCAAGCTCGGAGCTGACCGCGCTGGTGCCGGCGCGACTCATGGATACGCGATCTGGCGCCACGACGGTCGACGGCACGTTCGCGGGCACCGGCGCGTTGTCGAGCGGCGGCAGCGTCAACCTCACCGTGCTCAATCGCGGCGGCGTGCCGGCGAGCGGCGTCGGCGCAGTCGCACTCAACGTGACCGTAGCCGGCGCAACGGCTACGGGCTACGTCACCGCGTGGCCGACCGGCGCAGCACAACCGCTCGCATCGAACCTGAATTTCGTGCCGGGTCAGACCGTGCCGAACATGGTGATCGCGCGCGTCGGCAGTGGCGGCAAGGTCTCGCTGTTCAACTCGGCAGGCAGCACGCAACTCGTGGTCGATGTGGTCGGCTGGTTCGCGCAGTAGATCGCTCCGGCGCAGGCTCAATCGAAGAGCTTGCCCGGATTCATCAATCCCTGCGGATCGAACACCTGACGCACGCCGCGCATCAGCGCAATGTCCTCGGCGCTGCGCGTGCCGGCCAGATACTGTTTCTTGACCAGGCCGATGCCATGTTCGGCGGAAATGCTGCCCCCGTGGCGCACGAGCACTTCACTGAGCAGTCTGGTCACGCGCTCGCACTGCGCGACGAAATCGGCGTCGCCCAGTTCGGTCGGCTTGAGCACATTGATGTGCAGGTTGCCGTCGCCGATATGGCCGAACCAGACCACGTCGAAATGGGGATACTCACGCGCGAGCAACGCCTGCATCTCGTCAAGAAACGCCGGCACCGACGAAATGCGCACAGAGATGTCGTTCTTGTACGGCTTGTATGACGCAAGGCTTTCGGTGATGCCTTCGCGCAGGCGCCACAGCGCAGCCGCCTGCGCCTCGCTCTGACTCAACACGCCGTCGTTGACGAGGCCGTCGTTGAGACACTGCTCGAACACATCCAGCGCCGCCTGCTGCTGCATGTCGTCGGCAGCGTCGAATTCGGTGACGACGTAGTAAGGCGAAACCTCGTCGAACGGCTTTTGTGCGCCATGCACGAGTACATGATGCAAGGCGCGATCGGTGAAGAACTCGAATGCCGAAAGCTTCAGGCGCGCGCGGCACGCCGCGAACACGCGCATCAGCGAGGCCATTTCAGGCACCGCGAACAGCATCACTTGCGAAGCCGGCGGTGGATCGGTCAGGCGCAGTGTCGCCTCGACCACGAAGCCGAGCGTGCCCTCAGCGCCGATCACGAGCTGGCGCAGGTCGTAGCCCGACGAATTCTTGATCAACCCGCGATTCAATTCGAGCAGATCGCCGCTCGCGGTGACTAGCTTCAGCCCCGCGATCCACTCGCGCGTATTGCCATATCGGATGACGCGGATGCCACCCGCGTTCGTGGAAATGTTGCCGCCGATCGAGCACGAGCCGCGCGCGGCGAAATCGACCGGATAGATCAGGCCGTGCTCCGCGGCTGCCTTGTGCACCGCTTCGAGGGCGATGCCGGGTTGCACCGTCAGGGTGCGGTCGACCAGGTTGAAATCGAGCACGCGGTTCATGCGTTCGAAGCTGACGACGATCTCGCCGCTGGCGGCAACCGCACCCCCCGACAGGCCCGTGCGTCCGCCCGACGGCACGAGCGCGATCCGGTGTTCGCTCGCCCAGCGCGCGATCTCGCGCACCTCTTGAATCGACGCCGGCAACGCGATCGCGAGCGGCGCGGGCGTCCAGCGCCGCGTCCAGTCACGGCCGTAGTGTTCCAGGTCGGCACTGGCCGTCAGCAGCCGAAGAGCCGGCAGCAGGCAACTCAGCTCGCCCAGTGAATCTGCTGTGGACGCCTCGGCGCCGCCGCTGTTGCCCATCATGCCGTTTCCCGTAGTGTCGGCCCATTCTAGCAAGGGTGGAACGGCCGTGCCGCAGCGCAACACGGACGTGGGATTTCTGGCATAGTTGCCCACTCCGCCAGCCCCCCGACCTGACCGCCATCCATGACCAAGACCTCGTTCCCCAAGCAAGACATCAAGGTGCTCCTGCTCGAAGGCGTCAGCCAGACCGCGCTCGATGCATTCAAGGCGGCCGGATACACCAACGTCGAATTCCACAAGAAGTCGATTCCGGTCGACGAGCTGAAGAAGTCGATCGCCGACGCGCACATCATCGGCATCCGCTCGCGCACCAACCTGACCGCGGACGTGTTCGCCCAGGCAAAAAAGCTTATCGCCGTCGGCTGCTTCTGCATCGGAACGAACCAGGTCGACACCGACGCGGCGGAAACACTCGGCATCCCGGTTTTCAATGCGCCGTACTCGAATACGCGCAGCGTGGCCGAACTGGTCATCGCCGAGGCGATCATGCTTGCGCGCGGGATTCCGCAGAAGAATGCGCAATGCCATCGCGGCGGCTGGTCGAAATCGGCGCTCGGCAGCGTCGAGGTGCGCGGCAAGACACTGGGCGTGATCGGCTATGGCCACATAGGCACGCAGATCGGCGTACTTGCCGAATCGTTGGGCATGCACGTCATCTACCACGACATCGAAACTAAGCTCGCTCTCGGCAACGCGCGCGCGGCGCAGGGCCTTGACGACCTGTTCGCGCGCGCCGACGTGGTCACCCTGCACGTACCGGAAACGCCGGCGACGAAGTGGATGATCGGCGCTGCGGAGCTGGCCAAGATGAAGTCCGGCGCGCTGCTGATCAATGCCGCGCGCGGCACCGTGGTCGACATCGAGGCGCTCGCCGCAGCACTCGACTCCGGCCACATTGCCGGCGCCGCGATCGACGTGTTTCCGGTCGAGCCGAAGGGCAACGACGACGAATTCCTTTCGCCGTTGCGCGGTCGCGACAACGTGATCCTGACTCCGCACATCGGCGGCTCGACGCTCGAAGCGCAGGACAACATCGGCATCGAGGTCGCGGCCAAGCTCGTGCGCTACAGCGACAACGGCTCGACGCTGTCGGCGGTGAACTTTCCTGAAGTCTCGCTGCCCGAGCATCCGAAAAGCCAGCGCCTGCTGCACATCCATCGCAACACGCCCGGCATCCTCTCGCGCATCAACGATGTCTTCTCCCGCGAAGGCATCAACATCGACGCCCAGTACCTGCAGACCGACGCGTCACTCGGCTATGTCGTCATCGACGTGTCGACCACCGCGGCCGAGGCGAACAAGCTCAAGGTTGCTCTCGCGGCCATTCCCGGAACCTTGCGCATGCGCGTCCTGTACTGACCCCCGGACTCGCCGACCCTGGGCGGAAAAAGCATACTTGCGCACAGTTCGGCAGTTCGGCTTCGGCTAGATTCGGGCAATTGGCCGGGGAAAAATGTCCATGTCGAAAACCGTTCGCTTTGCACCGCGCTGGTGGCGCGGGGTGGCGCTGCCACTTGCTGCTGCCACGTTCTTCCTGGGCACGGCGCATGCCGCGGGCAAGACCTACCAACCAGACTCGTTGTTCTTGATCAAACCTTGGATCTCCGGCACTCCGGCCGAGGCCTCGCGCTTCCTCGCCCAGACTACATTCGGGCCCACCGACGCGGATATCCAGCGCTTGGTCAAGCTCGGCTACCTGTCATGGCTGGACGATCAATTCGCGGCACCGCCGACGCGCATGCTCGACTACCTGGGCTGGGTCAAGGGCACCCTCGGCGAAGACCTTGAAACCAATCACGTGGTCGAAGCCTGGTGGCTCGGTGCACTTGGCGGACCCGACCCGGGCAACAACACGCTGATCCACCGCGACCAATTGCGCCAGCGCGTGGCGTTCGCGCTGTCGGAAATCTTCGTCGTTTCGACCAAGACCACGCTGATCGATCAATTTCCGAACGGCCAGGCGTACTACTACGATGTCCTCGTCAACGACGCGTTCGGCAACTTCCGCCAACTGCTCGAGGACGTCACCCTGAGTCCGGCGATGGGCGTGTACCTGAACATGCTCAGCAATCAGCGCACGGACTCGACCAAGAACATCCATCCCGACGAAAATTACGCCCGCGAGGTGAATCAGCTGTTCACCGTCGGCCTCGTGCTGCTGAACCAGGACGGTTCGCCGCAGCTTTCCGGCGGCCAGCCGATACCGACCTACACGCAGAATACGGTCAAGGCATTCGCGCATGTATTCACCGGCTGGAACTGGGCCGATTGCAATCCCGCCGCGCACAACAACTTCAGCGACTGCGACGTCAACTGGACCACCGGCGCCAACATGCAGCAACCGATGGTCGCGTTCGCGAACTATCACGACAACGGCACGCGAACGCCTGATGATCTGTCGGGCAAGCAACTCCTGAGCTACCCCGGAGCAGTAAACGGCGGCCTGCTCGTCGATGGCGGCACGCCGCAAAGCGATCTAAAGTTCGCTCTCGACAACATCTTCAATCATCCGAATGTCGGCCCGTTCATCGGCAGACAGTTGATCCAGCGCCTGGTCACGAGCAACCCCTCGCCCGGATACGTGCAGCGCGTTGCGGCGGTGTTTAACGACAACGGCCACGGCGTACGCGGCGACCTGAAGGCCGTGATCAGCGCGATCGTGCTCGATGACGAGGCGCGCAATGGGGCGAAGAACTCCCCGGACAGCTTCGGCAAGCTGCGCGAACCCCTGCTGCGCATGGCGCATATCTGGCGCGCGATGGGTGCGCAGCATCGCTGCGGACACAACAAGGTGGTGACGCGCAGCAACGGCAGCGTCTATACCGAGCACTATTCCTCGCAGCCCTATCGCTACGCCGGCTGGTACTCGGCCTGGTCCACCGACTACCTGTTCAACCAGCGCGTGATGTATGCGAACTCGGTGTTCAATTTTTTCCGCCCGAATTTCGTCCCGCCCGGCGAGATGGTGCTGAAAAACCTGTTCGGCCCAGAGTTCCAGATAACGACCGACTCGCAGATCGCAGACGTCACCAACGACGTGCTGCCGCGCGCGATGTGGCTGGACATCCGCGACACCTGCAACAGCAACGACGACTACGGCAACGTCGCGATCGACCACCTGCGCGACCTCGCTCTGGCCGGCAGCGGACAGGGCGGCCCTGCCGATCCCGCCGACCGCCTCGTCGATGCCTACAACGTTCGTTTCATGGGCGGGCAGATGTCCACGTACATGCGGACGACGTTGCTCAACTACCTCAACCGCATCGATCACTACTGGGGAAGCAGCACCCAGGATTGGCGCATCGCCCGCATCCAGCGCGCGCTGTACCTGATCTTCACCTCCCCCGAATACGCGATCCAGAAGTGAGCGCAACATGAATTTCGATCGGCGCAAATTCCTTTGCAAGACCGCGCACGCCGCACTTGGCGCGAGCGTATATTCCGCACTCGGCAATCTGCAGCTCGTGCACGCCGCGGCAGGCGGCTATTCCTTCAGCGACTACAAGGCGCTGGTCTGCATATTCCTCTACGGCGGCAACGACGCATTCAACATGGTCGTGCCTACCGACAACGCGCACTACGCCCAATACCAGACGGTGCGGCCAAAAGTCGCACTTGCCCAGAACACGCTGCTGGCCCTCAATGCGCCAGGCTCGGGCGCCGGTTCGCCCGGTGACGGCGGCACATACGGATTCCATCCGGCAATGACCGACCTGCAGACCCTGTTCAACCAGGCGTCGAGCCCGGTGGCGATCGTCGCCAACGTCGGCACACTGGTACAGCCGGTGACCAAATCGCAGTACCAGAACGGCACGGCCGCCCTGCCGCCGCAGTTGTTCTCGCACAATGACCAGCAGGCGTACTGGCAATCTTCGCCGCCGAGCAACGCTCCGATCACCGGCTGGGGCGGCCGCATTTGCGATCTCATCGCCAGCGCGAACACATCGACGCTGCCGATGCTCAACTCGCTGGCCGGCGAAGACGCCTTCATCCGCGGCGACAGCGGCAACAACTACATCATGAACGCGGGCGATGCGGCAACGATCGACATCCCCGATTCATGGGACACCAATCCGAACAACTTAAAAAGCGTGTTCGATGCGTTGCGTGCCGCGGGCACCCAGGCCAACGCGCTCGAGCGCACATATGCGAACCAGATCAACCATTCGGTCAACACCGCCGCGCAGATCAACGCCGCGATCAACGCGACCGGCATGCCCAAATTCGACAGCTTCTTCCCGAACATCAGCAGCTCCGACGTGGATCGCCAGCTTTCGACCGTGGCCAAGCTGATCTGGGCAGCGAACAACGGCGTTGCCGGCTACACCGGCCAGAAACGCCAGGTGTTTTTTGTCTCGACCGGCGGCTTCGACACGCACGACCGGCAGTTGCCGATACAACCGGTGCTGCTCGGCACACTGTCGCGATCGATGGCCGGCTTCTACCGGGCCCTGAACAGTGCCGGCCTCGCCTCGAAAGCGACGGCATTCACCGCATCCGATTTCGGCCGCACGCTGTCGTGCAACGATGACGGCACCGACCACGGGTGGGGTTCGCACCATCTCGTCGTCGGCGGCGCCGTGGCGGGCGGGCGATTCTATGGCGACAACGCCAGCTACACCGGCACGGCAGCCATGCCGAGCCTGGCGCTGTCCAAGAGCAACCCGAACGATGCGGGCTACGGCCAGATCATCCCGACCACCTCCGTCGACCAATACGCCGCAACGTTGGCGGGCTGGTTCGGCCTCTCCGCCAGCGACCTCGCCTTGATCTTCCCCAACCTGACGAACTTCTCGGTCAAGAACCTCGGCTTCGTCTGAGCCGCCAATCAGGTGTCAGCCGGTCGCTCGACGGCGGCACGTTCCGCCGCGAATAGCTGATGCCGACGACTTTCGTCGGCAACAAGTCTCGCGCACGCCCTCATTTCGCAAGTTGTTGTGCCGCGGCGACGATGTCGGCCTCGGCCGGCAGCACGAGGAAGGCCGCGCCGGCGAGCGGCGTGTAGGTGTCGGCGCCGACGACGCGCTTGAACGGCGTCGCACCGAAGCCCGCCTCGGCAATGGCAGTGATCACGCCTTCGCCTACACCCGCGCTGTGACGGCCTTCGTCGACCACGAGAATGCGCTTGGCCGACTTCGCATGCGCGGCGATGTATGCCTCGTTGAGCGGCACCAGCCAGCGCAGGTCGACGACGCGAACCTTCCAGCCCTGCGCCTTCTCGATCTCGCGCGCGGCGCGCAGGCTCATGGTCACGCCGTTGCCGTAGGTGAAGATGACCAGGTCGCTGGCGTTGCCGTCGTAAACGCGGCCTTCGCCGAACGGCATCGCCTGACCCGGCGGCGGATAGGCGAACGACCATTCGCCGTCGCCGGCCGCGTACAGGTCCTTGGTCATGTACAGTGCGATCGGTTCGAGGAAGATCGTCACGCGGCCGTCGACCTTGGCCAGGGCGGCGAGCGTGCGCAGCATCGTCGCCGCGTCGTCGCCACGGCTCGGGCAGCCGACGACGAGGCCGGGAATATCGCGCAGCGCGGCAATCGAGTTGTCGTTGTGGAAATGCCCGCCGAAGCCGCGCTGGTAGCCCAGGCCGGCCATGCGCACGAGCATCGGGTTCCTGTATTGGTTGTTCGAGAAAAACTGCAACGATGCCGCCTCGCCGCGAATCTGGTCGCCGGCGTTGTGGAAATAGGCCAGGTACTGGATCTCGGGAACCGGCAGCATGCCCATGTTGGCGAAGCCCTGGGCCAGGCCGAAGATCATCGTCTCGTCGAGCAGGGTGTTGAACACGCGTGCGTTCTTGAACGCCTTGTGCAGGCCCTTGGTCACCGTGTACACACCCCCCTTCTGCGCGACGTCCTCGCCGAATAGCAACGCTTCGGGATACTTCGCGAACAGGTCGTGCAGCGCGTTGTTGATCTGGATCGCAAGGTGGCGCGGCGGCAGCTTCTCCGGCAGCTTGTCCGCGCCGCCGAACACTTTCACGCGCAGCGCCTCGTAGTCGACGCGCTGCGCCTCGGCGCTTACCTTGTCCGGCGTGTACGGCGCGAGCGGCGCGACGACTTCGGCGAGCGAGGTCAACTTGCGCGTGCTGTCGGCCTGCTCCGCGGCGGCGAAGCACTTCGCGCGGAAGTCTTCATAGCGCGCGAGCAGCTGTTCCTTCGTGTACAGGCCGGCTTCGAGCGCGATCGCGGCACTGCGCAGCAGCGGATCGGTCGCTTCGACCATCATCAGTTCCTCGAAGCTGCGCCATTCGATTTCGAAGTCGGTGCCGGCATGGCCCATGATCCGCGTCGTGCGCAGGTGCAGGAAAGTCGGCCGGCGCGTAGTGCGGCAGTGGTGCACGGCACGCGCGACGCCTTCGTAGCCCGCGGCGATGTCGAGGCCGTCGGCGTGGAAGTAGTCGAGGTCGCGACGCTGCGAGAAGCTCGCCGAGATCCAGTCGGTCGGCGTTTTCACCGAAATGCCGATACCATTGTCCTCGCAGACGAACAGCACGGGCGCGGGCAATTTCTGGTACGCCGTCCATGCGGCCGCGTTGAATGCGGTCTGCGCAGTGGCATGGTTTGCCGAAGCATCGCCGAACGAGCAGATCGCGATCGAATCCTGCGGCACCGGCAACTTGTGGCCGATGCGACGCGCCTGCTCGATCGCGACGGCGGTACCAAGTGCCTTCGGCAGATGCGAGGCGATCGTCGAGGTCTGCGGCAATACCCACAGCGGTTTCGAGCCCCACACCTTGTGGCGACCGCCGGAAGCCGGATCCTCCGCGCTGGCCGCGAACGACAGCGCCGAATCCATGATCGGGTCCATGCCCGGCAGCTTGCGAAAGCGCTCGGCCATGAAGCCGCCGCTGCGATAGTGCAGGAACGCCGGATCGGTATGCCGGGTCAGGCGCGCGACCATCGCGTTGCCCTCGTGGCCCGACGAGCCGATCGTGTAGAACACCTTGTTCTTCACGCGCAGCACGCGCGCCATCAGGTCGAGGTGGCGGCTGATCAGCTGCGAATCGAACAGTTGTGCGAAATCCTCGCGCGTGCACAGGCTGTCCGCCGTGATCGGCGCCGAAGGGCGTGCGTCGTGCGCCGCGACCGTGCCGTTCCAGCCGCGTACGAACTCGATGAAATTCGCATCGCAGACTTCGGCGCGGTTGACGTTCTTGTGACGGGCGGGAATCGGGGCGGCGACGGCGTTCATGGTGCGATTTCGGGGAAGATTGGCGCGTATTTTAGGGCAATCCTGCGCCAACGCGCAGGGCCAATCTGGCCGGAATCAGAAGCCATAGTGGCCGTACACGCTCCAGGTGAATGGCGGCAGCACGTTGGTCGCGGCGCAATTGCCTCCACTCGACGCACCGCTGCCGCGGTCCAGCGGCCATTGGGTCAGAAACGGCACCTTGCGGCCGGTATTCTTCATCGCCGCAACAAGGTTCTCGGCGGATACAGGATCGTCGTAATACGTTTCAGCGACGATCACAGGCGCGTCGCGCCAGCCGAGCGAGCCGTTCGGGTCTTCCCGGCGCATCGCCTGGTCGAACTGGGTGAGCTTGACCGCTTCGTTCGCACTCGCATCGCCGTACACGTCGATCGCGAACGTCGCCGGATAACGCGGATTGCCGCCGCCGACATCGTAGACGTAGCGCATGTGGCGCACGCGCGAGCGCATCGTGCCGGCATCGTCGTCGGTCAGCGAAGAGAAGCCTATCGTGTCGGCAGCACCGTACGCCGCGTAGTAACTCTGCCAGAGCGTGCGCACGGCGCGACTCCAGTTCGTGTTGCGCGGATACTTCCACGGATCGGGGATGAAAGGCAGGTCCGAGTCCCGCGGCAGCGCTTCGACGCCGAGATCGATCAGATACGGCAACTGCGCATTCACCAGCGCGGGACGGATCGTCTGGATGAAGCTCCAGTATTCGTTCATCAGCGAAGGATCGAAATCCGTGTTCGGCGGATAGATCGTGCCGACGGGGAAGAAGCGGAACAGCGCGCCGTGGAATCCTGCCGCCTTCACGTCGGCGAGCAAATCCGCGACATTCTGCGCCGCCTGCGCGACCGCCGCGGGATCGCTCGAGTCGATCGCCGTCCCGGTCGGCACGCCGTGGGCGAAGTACACGCCGAGGCTCAGCCGCGCCTGACCGGAGGCGAACATCGCCGCGAGTTGCGCGCGCACCTGGCTGCGCACCTCGGCATGATGGTAGTTCGGCACAATGCCGTAGGGCTCGCGATCGCAGCCGGACCCCAGCGTGTACCAGAGGAAATTGCTGCCGCCGCGCAACGGGCCGGCGTAGGGAGACTGGCGCGTCGGCGATGTACCGCGCACGACGAGCGGGAGCCGCGGCGGTACGCCGGCCGCGAACGCGAAATCCGCAATGATGAACACGAGCAATATCGGCGCGACGCGCGCGCAGACGCGCAAGATCCACCCGCGCTTGCGCAAGCCGTTCAAGCGTGCATGCGCTCGAAACGCGGCTGCGCCCGCACGCGCGCGAGCCAGGCGCAGATCGCGGGATATACGGTCAGATCGAAGCCGCCGTCGGCCGCGCAATGCGTGTAAGCGAACAGCGCGATATCGGCGATCGTGTAGCCGTCGCCGACGAAGAATTCGCGCCCGGCAAGATGTTTCTCCATCACTGCCAGCGCCTGCGCGCCGCGCTCGAGCAGGCGCGGAAGATCGGCGCGGCGCGCATGCTCGGCCGGCAGCCAGCGGCAGATGAAGCGCGCGACGGCGATGTAGGGCTCATGGCTGTATTGTTCAAAGAACATCCACTGCAGCGCTTGCGCACGCAGCCACGCGTCAGCCGGCAGGTAGTTCGTGCCTTCGGCAAGGAAGTGGAGGATCGCGTTCGACTCGCAAAGGTGGCGGCCATCGTCGAGTTCGAGCAGCGGCACCTTGCCGTTGGCGTTTTTGGCAAGGAATTGCGGCGTACGCGTTTCGCCGCGCGCGCTGTCGATTTCGACCCAGCGATACGGGCGTTGCAACTGTTCGAGCAACAACTGCACCTTGTAGCAGTTGCCGCTGGATTTCATGCCGTAGACGGTGACCATGCCGCGTCTCTCCTGCAGTCGATTCCGCGCGTCAATCTTGCCGCGCACGAGCGCGCGCATCAACGCCTGCGCGCCATCCATTCCGCGTGCGACTGGCCCCAGATGTCGCAGACCTTGTCGCTGAACGGCGGCGGCAACGCGGCCTGGCGCAGCCGGCGCGACCCGAGCCTTGCCGCGACCGCGGCGGACTTCGTGTTGGCCGGCTCGATGCAGTGGATCACCTCGGACCAGCCGAGATTCGCGAACGCCCAATCGATCGCGGCCGTCGCCGCTTCGGTCGCAAAACCCTTGCCGGTCGCCTCGCGCGCAAGGCCCCAGCCGACCTCGGTGCCGGGCCAGCCTTCAGGCATCCATGGGCCGATGCGGCCGACCCAACGACCACTCGCCTTCTCGATCACCGAGAACATGGAAAACCCCTGGATCGTCCACGCGCCGGCCATGGTCAGGAAACCTCGCCACGCAGCCGCCCGCGGCTGCGCGCCGCCGATGAAGCGCGCCGATTCCTCGTCGGCCATGAACGCAGCCCAGGCATCGAAATCTTCGCGCGCGATCGGGCGCAGCAGCAGGCGGGTGGTTTCGATGGTTGCAACGGCAGTCGTCATACGTGTTCCACCGCCCACCTCTCCCGCTGACGAGAGAAGGAAAAAACTAAAACGCGTTGATCCCCGTCACCTCGCGTCCGACCACGAGCTGGTGCACGGTCTCGGTGCCTTCGTAGGTGATTACGGATTCGAGATTGAGCGCATGACGGATCGGACCATGCTCGGTGGTGATGCCGGCGGCGCCGAGGATGTCGCGGCATTCGCGCGCGATGTCGATGGCCATGCGGCAGTTGTTCCATTTCGCCAGCGACACCTGGGTCGGCTGCATCTTGCCCGCGTCCTTGAGGCGGCCGAGCTGCAGCGAGAGCAACTGCGCGAGGGTGATCCGTCGCGCCATGTCGGCGAGCTTGACCTGCACCGCCTGATTCGCCGCGAGCGGACGCTTGAACAGGATGCGGTTCTTGGCGTATTCGGCGGTCTCGGTGAAGCAGGCGATCGCGGCGCCGATCGGCCCCCAGGTGATGCCATAGCGCGCCTGGGTGAGACAACCGAGCGGGCCCTTGAGGCCCTTCACGTTCGGCAGGCGGTTGGAGTCCGGCACGCGCAGGTTGTCGAAGAACAGGCCACTGGTCACCGAGGCACGCAGGCTCATCTTCTTGTGCACCTCCTGTGCGGCGAAACCCTTGCTGTTGGTCGGCACGATGAAGCCCTGGATGCCGTCGTCAGTCTGCGCCCAGACAATGGCGATGTGGGCGAGATTGCCGTTGGTGATCCACATCTTCGCGCCGTTGATGACCCAGTCGCCGCCGTCGCGCTTCGCGTGCGTCTTCATGTTGGCCGGATCGGAACCGCCGTGCGGTTCGGTCAGGCCGAAGCAGCCGATCACCTTGCCCTGCGCCATCTGCGGCAGCCACTGCTGCTTCTGTTCCTCGCTGCCGTAGGCGTAGATCGGATACATGCACAGCGAGGACTGCACCGAGGCGAAGCTGCGCAGGCCCGAGTCGCCGCGCTCCAGCTCCTGGCAGATCAGGCCGTAACTGACGCCGTTCATGCCGGCGCAGCCATACTCCGCCGGCAGCGTCGCGCCGAGCAGGCCGAGTTCGGCCATCTCGGGAATGAGTTCGGCGGGGAACCGCGCCTTGTCGAAACAGTCGCCGATGATCGGCAGCACGCGCTCGTCGGTGAAACGCGCGACGGTGTCCTGCACCATGCGTTCTTCTTCGCTGAGCAGCGAGCGGATGTCGTACAGATCGACAGGGTTTAGCGCAACGGCGGCCATATATGACTCCAGGAAATTCCGAAAAAACGAACGACGCGCGCCGACGTCCAGCTGCAGCGAAGCTGTCAGCTGCAACGGCGGCAGGGATTGCGGCGGCGAAGCCGTCGGCAATAGCCGGTATTCTATGAGGCCGTCATTGGTCGAGTCACCATCCAGATTTGCCGCAACATGAAGGTACCAATTCTCACCTATCACGCGACCAACATCTTCGGTCGCGACTACGCGAGCAACAATCACGTTGCCCTCGCCGACGACCTGCGCACGATCGCACGCCTCGGCCTGCGCATCGTTTCGGCGGCGCAGGTCGTCGACGTGCTGCTGGGCGAGGCGGCGCCGTCCAGCGTCGAATGCGCGGTCGCGCTGACCTGCGACGACGGCTCGTACTTCGACTGGCACGACATGGAACATCCCCACTTCGGACCGCAGCGCGGATTCGCCGGCATCCTGCGCGACTTCAGTGGGGCAACGGGACGCTGCGCCCACATGACCAGCTTCGTCATCGTCTCGCCCGCGGCGCGCGCGGTGCTCGATGTCACCTGCATGGCCGGCCGCGGCTGGTGGCGCGACGACTGGTGGCGCGAGGCCGCGCGCGAAGGCGTCATCGCAATCGAAAACCACAGCTGGGACCACAACCACGCGACCTTGCCGCATACGGTGCAGCACGAACAACGCAAGGGCACGTTCAGCACGATAGCCAGCCACGTCGACGCCGATGCCGAGATCCGCGCGGCGGCCGACTGGCTCGACGCACATCTCGCGCCGTGTCGCAGCACGCTGTTTGCCTACCCCTACGGCGAATGGAACGACTATCTCGTGCGCGAATATTTTCCGCACCACGGCCATGAGCATCGTCTGCGTGCCGCCTTCACCGGCGAGCCGCATCCGGTCGAGGCGGATGCCGACCGCTGGCTGCTGCCGCGCTATGTCTGCGGGCACCACTGGAAAACGCCGGCCGAACTCGAACGTCTGCTGCGCGACACGACGACGCGTTGAACGCGAAGCGCTCGCTTCGAGCTACTCCGCTTCGATGACGACGATATCGAGGTTGTAGGTCGGCTGCGTGATCGCGATTTCCCAGTCGACGGCAACGCTACCGGCGCAGGCATCGCAGGCATAGAGCAACTGGTTGCCTACCGCATAGACGAGCTTCGCCGGCCGCCCGTCCGCACGGGCCGTGCCGACGGCGTCGGCAGCAACTCCGGTCAGCGAAACGACATCGCGCGGGTGCGTCTGGAACGCCCAGGTCCGCGCCTCGGAACGCAGCGTTTCCGGCACGACCTGCATGCGGCGCAGTTGCGTACGCTGCGTCCCGGTGGCCGGGCCGACCGGACGGATCCGGTGATAGATCGCCATGCCTGCGATCGTTTCATCCGCTGCGATGGTCGTCTTCGCGGCCGCCGCCGACTCGATGCCGAGCAAGTGTTCACCCGCTTCGTCCGCACCACGAAAACGCAGGTCGGGCCAGCGCCCGCAGGCAATGCGCAACGGCACCGCGAAGTCAGCCTCCAGCAACGCCGCCAGACGTCCGTGCAAGGTCATCGGCGCACAGCCGATTGCAGCGAAGGCATCGACCTTGCGCGCGGGAAAAAATGCGATCGGCACACGCATGTAGCTCGCGCCACGTTGCGTTGCGTCGACGTAGGGATTGGCGTCCGGCATGATGCGCAACGCACGGATGTCGCGCAACAGAACGCTGAATGTCGCCAGCGACAGCGCCACCTGCACGCCGAGCGCGACGGCACCGAACACCCTGCGCCACGCCGGCGCGGCCGACAGCCAGCCGTACCAGCCGAGCGCCAGCGCAAAAGCCAGCGCAGGCAGCGCCGACATCAGCATCCAGATCGGCATGTTCGCGCGCACCAACACGAGGAAGGCGCACTGCAAAACCAACGCCGCGATCGCGATACCGAACGCGCGCCGCAGTACGCGCGGCAACAGGGCGACTCCGCTAAACGCCACCGCCAGGCAAACGCAGTACAGAGCCCACGCGAGGCGCACCGTGGGCAGCTTCCACGGCGTCATCATCATCAGGCCGGACCATTCGCCGTTGACGAACAAGCCCGCGAGCAGGCGCGCCAATCGACCGAAAGGATCGACCGCGAGATCGTGGCTCGCGTACGTTTCGGCCGCCTTGCGCATGCCGACTGCCAGCGGCTGCGGGTCCAGCCACGGCGGCAGCAGCGACAACACCACCACGAGCGCAGCCAGACCGAGCATGGCCAGCGCGTGCCAACTGCGATGACGCCACAGCAACACCAGCCCGGCCGCAAGGATCCAGGTCGCCGTGGTCGGATGCGCGTGCACACACGCCGCGGCGGCAAGGCCGAACAGCAGCGCACGCGCAGGCCTCAGAATGTCGCGGCAGCGCCACGCCGCGAGTGCGAGCAGCCACAGCGTCGTTTCCACCACCGCCGGATGACTGGGGAAAATCAGCGGCGCGATCGCCCAACCGGTGACCGCGATGCCAGCGGCGAGTGCGACGCCGAAGCGCGCGTCGAGCAGGCGCGTGCCCAGGCGCAATGCGAGGAAATACTTCAGCGCGGCCAATGCCTGCACCGCGGCGGCGGCGACCGCGATGCTGCCGCCCAGGCGCAGCACCGGCGCGAGCAGGTAGTACCACCACGGCCCCAGTTCGACGAGCTGGTAGATGGGCGGTCCCGACCATGGAAAGCCTTCTCCGTAGGCGATCACGGTGGCCCAGTAGACATCGCGACGGAAATCCACGACCCCCGCAGAGTTGTAGCCCGCGACGACATGCAGCGCGAGCATCAGGCAGCAGAAGGCCAGGCCGGCGATGCGCCAACCGCACAGTTGCCGCGCGGGGGCAGCCGTCGTCGAAGCCCGGGCAAATGAAGTTGACATCGAAGCGCCACGGGAAAAAGTTGCCGCATCCTAACCGATTCGCCGCGCCGTCCGCGTCGCGCCGTCACGTACGGGGTTGGGAATCTTGCGCCGGTCCGCTACCCTTTGCCACTCCGCCTCGACAGGTTCCACGCACATGCTCCGCTCCGCCCTGCACACCCTGCCCGAATCGTTGCGCGGCTTCCTCACGATCACCGAGATCGACGATGCCGAATTTCTCGTCGGCGCGCTGTTCCGGCGCAAGTTCAACGATCCGGCACCGGATTTTCCGCGCCATATCGTCGCGCTGTATCGCGACGCGGATGGCGCCACGCACGTGCTCGGTTACTCGCACATGCGCCCGTTCGGCGACATCTACCTGTCCGGCGGCTCGTGCAGCAACGGCGACGCGGTCAAGCGCATGCAGGCGCACGAACGCGACGCGTTGTACGCGGCCGGCGGCACCTGGTATCTCATTCTCAAGTATGCGTTCGAGCGCTATGCCGACTGCTGCGATGCATTCTTCGGCTACACGGGCGATCCGCGCGCGCGCGAAGTCGCGGTCGCCGCGGGCTGGATTCCGACCGAATACGAAAACCTCTACGTGAACTGGCACAAGCCGCTGCCCGAGTCGTTCCGCCGCGCGCTGTTGGCCAAGGCGCATGCGGTCGGCGAGTTCTGAGAACCCATCGCAACGATTGCCGCGACCGCAAGCCCGCTCCACAGCAAGACCAAAGCTCGGCGGACCATGCTTTGCGCCGCGCCCGCCGGATTGCACTTCGGCGCAGCGAAGAAACGAGGCCACGGGAAAACCGCAGATGCGGGTATTGATCGTCGAGGATTCGCTGCCGTTGGCGCAGGCCCTGATGCGCGGCCTCGGCGCGGAGGGCTACGCCTGCGACCACGCGCCCGATGGCGAGTGCGCACTCGCGTATCTCGGCAGCTTCGACTACGACCTCGTCGTGCTCGACCTCATGCTGCCGCAAATCGATGGCCTCACCGTGCTGCGCAATCTGCGCACACGCAACGATGCCGCGCGCGTGCTCGTGCTCTCGGCGCGCGACCAGGTCGCCGACCGCGTGACCGCACTCGACGCCGGCGCCGACGACTATCTGGTCAAGCCGTTTGCTTTCGACGAACTGCTCGCACGCCTGCGCGCGCTGCGTCGGCGCCCGCTCGACCAGGCCGAACCGACCTTGCGCCACAACGGCATCGAACTCGACCCGCGCACGCGCGGCGTGCGCTGCGGCAACGCACAGCTCGAGCTGACGCCGAAGGAATTCGCCCTGCTCGAACTGCTGTTGCGCGAGCGCGGCCGCGTGCTGTCGCGCACACAAATCTTCGAGCGCCTCTACGACGGCGCGAGCGAAACCTCGGACAAGGCCGTCGAAGTCATCGTCAGCACGCTGCGCGCCAAGCTCGCGCAATGCGGCGCAGGCGGTTTGATCGAAACACGGCGCGGCTTCGGTTATGTCGTCGCCTGAACCCTCGCGGGCACCTTCGCTGCAACGCCGGCTCGTGATCGAGCTGTCGGTCGCGCTCGGCCTCATCCTCGTGCTGCTGTTTCTCGTGCTCGACCGCCTCGTCGACAACGAGCTCTACGCGCGCATGGATAGCGCTTTGCTCGAACGCACGCACACGATCTCGGCGTTTCTCGACACCCACCCGGGGCCCGCCGAACTCGGCGAGCTGGGCCGCCTGTTGCCGGAATACGAAGTTCCCGGCCACACCGACTTCTTTGAAGTCTGGAATGCCGACGGAACCAGCCGCTCGCGCTCGCCGTCGAGCGCTGATCGCCCGCTCGCGCGCCCGCCGCAGACGCCCGCCGAAGGCACGCCGCTGTACTTCGACATGACCCTTCCCGATGGCCACGGCGGCCGCGCCGTGGCGACGATGCTCGAGTCGCGCACGGCCGGCGGCGACCGCAGAATGCTCGTCGTTGCGACCGAGCGCGAACCGCACGACCGGCTCGAACGACGCATCCACTACACGCTGATGGGCGGCATTGCACTCGCCCTCGCCCTCGCCGTTCTGATCGCCCTGCTTGCCGTGCGCCGTGGCCTGACGCCGCTGCTGCGCTTCGGCGAACGCATCGCGACGCTCGACGACACGCAGCCTCCCGCGCGGATCGCCGCCGAGCCGTTGCCGCGCGAACTCGCACCGTTCGCGCGTGCGCTGGGCACCGCGTTCGACAAACTCTACGCAACGATCGAACGTGAGCGGCGCTTTTCCCGCGACGTCGCCCACGAACTGCGCACGCCGCTGACCGAGATCCGCACGTCGATCGAAACCGCCGTACGCACCCCCGGCGACAGCGAGGGAACCCGCGCCGCCTTCGCCGCGTCGATCGGCGCGGTCGAGCGCATGCAGCGCGCGATCGACGCACTGCTCATGCTCGCGCGCCACGAAGCCGGACTCGCCCACCCCGCGTTCGACCCACTCGACTTGTCGGCGCTGCTCGAGAGCCTGCTCGATGCGCTCGGCACCTACGCCCGCGAACGCGACATCCGTTTCGAGTGCGCATGTCCGCCGAACCTGTGGATACGCTCCGACGTCGGCTCGCTCGAACGCATCGTCTCCAACCTGCTGCGCAACGCGATCGAATACGCACCGGCGGGCAGCCGCGTCGACATCGGCGTCGAGGCGCGGAACGACGGTGCCATCACGCTGCACGTCGCCAATCCGGCCCCGAATCTCTCCGCGGAAGATCTGGGCCACGTCGGCCAGCGCTTCTGGCGCAAATCGCCTTCCGGCGGCACCGCGGCGCATGCCGGCCTCGGCCTCGCGCTGGCGCTCGCACTGGCACGCAATCTCGGGCTCGAACTGCATTTCACTCTCGAACGCGAAACTTTCCACGCGCGGCTGCTGGCGTTGAAACCGCTCTGAAACCGCGTCGCCCACAGCTTCACCAAAGCTGACCGCGGCATCGTCGCCATCGTGAATCCTGCCGATGGTGTACCCATGCCCCGTTTCTCCCTTGCCTGCCGCGCATCGACGTTCGCCTGCCTGGTCGTCGGCGCGCTGGCGGCGCAGGCCGCCGACATCGAACTCGATGCCGCCGAGGCGCAACGCCTCGGCCTTCGCACCGAGCCGGCCGCCGTCGCGGAGCACATTCCACTGGATCACCTGCCTGCCGAAATCGCCACGCCGCTGGAATCCGCGCGTACGATCAGCGCGCCGTTCGCCGGCGTCGTCGCAAGTGTTGCCGTCGACGAAGGCGCGAGCGTCGCCGCCGGCGCGCCGCTCGCGCGCGTGCAGAGCCGCGATTTCCTCGCAGCGCAAGCCGACCTCGCACGCAGCAGCAGCGATGCGACGCTCGCACACGGCCAGGCCGAGCGCGACGACACGCTGCTCGCCGAGGGCATCATCTCGCGTGCGCGCGCCGACGAGGCGCGGGCGCGGGCGCGCGATGCGCAGGCCCGCCTGGCCCAGGCGCGTGGCGCGCTCGCCCAGGTTGCGCTGCCCGCGCATGCCGCTGCCGGCGAGTACGAACTGCGCGCGCCGGTCGTCGGCCGCGTGGTGCGCCGGAGCATCGCGCCGGGTCAGGTCGTCGCTGCGTTCGAGCCCGCCTTCCTGCTCGCTGCGGACGACGCCGTCGACGTCGTGCTGCAGGCGCCGGTCGCACACCGCGCCGCGTACACGCCGGGTCTGACCGTGATCATGGCCGACGGCGCACGCGCCGGTCTCGTCGCCGTCGCCGCGGCCACCGAAAGCGGTAGCCAGAGCGTACGTCTGCGCGCGCGTCTGCCGGCGTCACAACATTGGCTGATCGGGCAGCGCACGAGCGCGCGGCTCGAACTGCCGGCGCCACCGGGCAGCGTGCGCGTTCCGCTCGCCGCACTCGTTCCCGACGGCGAGCACACCCTGGTCTTCGTCGCCAACGGCCAACGCTACGCCGGCGTGCGGGTTGAGCGTCTCGGCGCGGACGCGCGGAACGCAATCGTGCGCGGCGCGCTCAAGCCGGGCGATGCGATCGTCACCAGCGGCGCGAGCACGCTGAAATCTCTGCACGATCAGTGAGGCGATCATGCTGAGTCGCCTCGTCCAATTCGCGCTGAGCCAACGCCTGCTCGTCGTCGTCGGCACGATCGCGCTCGCAATCGCCGGCGCGATCGCCTGGCGTTCGCTGCCGATCGATGCCTATCCCGACATCGCGCCGACCCAGGTCAAGCTGATCCTCAAAGCGCCGGGCATGACGCCCGAGGAAGTCGAATCGCGCGTCGTCGCGCCGATCGAAATGGAACTGCTCGGCTTGCCGAACGCGGCCGTGCTGCGTTCGGTCGCCAAGTACGCGATCGCCGACATCACGATCGACTTCAGCGAGGGCACCGACATCTACTGGGCGCGCCAGCAGGTCGCCGAACGCTATGCGGGCGTGCAGCCCAACCTGCCGGACGGCATCTCGGGCGGCCTCGCGCCGATCTCGACGCCGCTGTCGGACATGCTGATGTTCACGATCGAGGGCGGCGGCCTGAGCCTCGCCGAGCGCCGCGCGCTGCTCGACTGGACGCTGCGCCCGGCGCTGCGCACGATTCCCGGCGTGGCCGATGTCAACGCACTAGGTGGCGAGGCGAAGAGCTTTGCCGTGATTCCCGACCGCGGCAAGCTGTCTGCGGCGGGACTCAGCTTCCGCGCGCTGGCCGATGCGATCGAACGCAACAACCGCAACGACGGCTCGGGCCGGCTCGACGCCGGCGAGGTCGCGCTGATCGTGCGCGCCGAGGGCGCGGTGAAGACGCCGGAGGATCTCGGTGAAATCGTCCTTTCGAAACACGACGGCAAGGTGCTGCATGTGCGCGATGTCGCCGAAGTGCGTATCGATGCATTGACGCGCTACGGTGCGGTCACGCGCGACGGCAGGGCGGAAGCGGTCGAGGGTATCGTCGTCGCCTTGCGCGGAGCCGATGCCGGGCGCCTCGTCGCCGCGGTACGCGAGCGCCTCGCCGAACTGCGCACGAGCCTGCCCCCCGGCGTGACGATCGAAACGTTCTACGATCGCAGCGCGCTGATCGATCGTGCGGTCGGCACGGTGACGCGCGCAATGATCGAGGCGTCCATGCTCGTCGTGCTGTTGCTGTTCGCGTTCCTCGGCGAAGTGCGTGCGGCCGTGGTCGTATCGCTGATCCTGCCGTTGTCCGCGCTGTTCACCTTCCTGATGATGCGCGTCAGCGGCATGAGCGCAAACCTGATGAGCCTCGGTGGTCTCGCGATCGCAGTCGGCATGCTCGTCGATGCCGCCGTCGTCGTCGTCGAGAACACGGTGAGCAGGCTCGACCCACGCGCCGCAGGCGCCAGTCTGCCTCGCCTGCACCGCATCTACGCCGCGGTGCGCGAAGTCGCCGTGCCGGTCGCCTCGGGCGTCCTCATCATCTGCCTTGTGTTCCTGCCGCTGCTCACGTTGCAAGGCCTCGAAGGCCGCCTGTTCGCGCCGGTGGCGCTGACGATCGTGTTCGCACTCGCCGGATCGCTGCTGCTGTCGCTGACCTTCGTGCCGGTGCTGTCGTCCGCACTGCTCCGGGAAAAAACGTACGCCGAGCCGTGGCTGATGCGCCAGATCGATCGTCTCTATCCACCGCTGCTCGACGCCGCGCTGCGCCGACCGAAGATAGCCTATGCCGGCGCCGGCGCCGCGCTCGTGCTCGGCATCGGCGCGTATCTCGGTACCGGCAAGACGTTCATGCCGACGATGGACGAAGGCGACCTGCTCATGCAGGTAGTGAAGCTGCCGTCGATCAGCCTCGCGCGTTCGCGCGATCTCGACCTCGCCCTGCAGCGCGAAGTACTCGCCATGGTTCCCGAAGTCGAGCACGCAATCGCGCGCCTCGGCGCGGACGAGCTCGGCCTGGACCCGATGGGCCTCAACGAAACCGACCTGTTCCTGCAGCTCAAGCCGAAATCGAAATGGCGCGTGTCCGACAAGGAATGGCTCGCGGGTGAACTGCGCAAGGTCGCCGACGGTTTTCCGGGGCTCGAAGTCGGATTCACCCAACCGATCGAGATGCGCGTAGCGGAAATGCTGACCGGCAGCCGCGGCGACGTCGCGATCAAGATCTTCGGCCCGGACCTCGCCACGCTCGCCGATCTCGGCACGCGCGTCGCCGGCGTGATCGGCAAACTGCACGGCGCGCAGGATGTGATCGCGCAGACCGGCGAAGGCGTGCAGTTCCTGCGAGTGGCGATCGACGCACAAATGGCCGGCCGTTCCGGTTTCGACGTGGCCACGATCCAGGACGAACTGCGCGCACAGCTCGAAGGCCTGCCTGCCGGCCAGGTAATCCTGCCCGATCGGCGCATCCCGATCCTGATCCGCGGCGACGCCTCGCTGCGCGGCGACGCCGACAGCTTCGCACGCTTGCCGCTGGCGAATGCAGAAGGCGATGCGCTGCCGCTCGACATGCTCGCCGGATTGACGCCGGCCGCGGGCCCGGTGCGGGTCAATCACGAGAACGGCTCGCGCTTCGTGCTGATCCAGAGCGGCGTCGCCGGCCGCGACCTCGTCGGTTTCGTCGACGAGGCCCGGGCAGCGGTCGCGCGCGACGTGCCGTTGCCCGCCGGCTATCGCATCGTCTGGGGCGGCCAGTTCGAGAATCAGCAGCGTGCGGCGGCGCGGCTCGGCCTCGTCGTGCCGGTCGCGCTCGGCCTGATCTTCCTCGTGCTGTTCACGACATTCGGTTCGGTTCGCCAGGCGCTGCTGATCCTCGGCAACGTGCCGTTCGCGCTCGTCGGCGGCCTGCTCGGGCTGGAGTTGACCGGCCAATACCTGTCGGTGCCCGCGTCGGTCGGCTTCATCGCCCTGCTCGGCATTGCCGTGCTCAACGGTCTGGTTTTGATCGACTGTTTCAACCAACTCCGCGCGCAAGGCCGCGATGTCGAGGAAATCGTCCGCGAAGGCGCACGCCGTCGCCTGCGTCCGGTATTGATGACGGCGAGCATCACCGCGCTGGGTCTGATCCCGCTGCTGTTCGCGAGCGGACCGGGCTCGGAAATACAGCGCCCGCTGGCGATCGTCGTCATCGGCGGCCTGGTCACCTCGACCGCACTCACCCTGCTGCTGCTGCCTCTGCTGTATCGCCGCTTCGGCGCGTCGAGGACCGTGTCATGACCGTGCTGCGTCGTCTCAATCTCGTGTTCGCCGCCTCGCTCGAAGAAGCGGTGACGGCGGCGCTGATCGAGCACGAGCCGCCATTGCCCGGCTTCACCCTGTTCAAGGCCGAGGGCCACAGCGGCGATTTCGCCCACGCCTCGGTCGAAGAGCGCGTGCGTGGCCGCGTCGACCGGCGCGTCCTGTGGATGGTGCTGACACAGGACGCTGCCGTCGATCTCGTCGCTTTCCTGCGTTCGCGCGTGTACTCGGGCGAAGTCGTGTGGTGGACCGAGCCGGTCGAATCGTTCGGGAGGTTGCGGTGATTCATTGTCTTTCCAGGCTGGCCTGTACTGCGATCGTCGCGGCGACGCTGCCCGCACGAGCGCAGGACTTCCTGCCGCCGGCCGACCGCGCGCATGCCGCGATCGGCGCCTATGCCGAGGTGCGTGCAGCCGACTCATACGTCGTCGCGGCGCGGGAAAACGCGCGCGCGCTGGCCGCGGGGCCTCACGACACCCAGCTCATGCTGATGCCGCTGCGCCGCAGCGTCAGCGACGCGCCGACGGTCAACGGCAAGGCGCGCTATGGCGAATGGGAAGTGCAGCTCACGCGGGCGATCCGCCTGCCGGGCAAGGCCGCGCTCGATCGCGAGGCCGGCGCGCACGGCGTCGCCGCCGCCGAGTTGCGTCAGGGCGATGCCGAGCACCAGGCCGCGCGCTTGCTGCTCGCGTCGTGGATGGGCTGGCTGCGCGCGGACGCGGCCGCCGCGGCGGCACGCGCGCGGCACGATTCACTCGCGCGCGAACGCGACACGATCACGCGCCGTCTGCAGCTTGGCGATGCCGCGCGGCGCGAACTCGACCAGATCGCCGCCGCGCTGGCCATCGCCCAGGCGGACCTGCGCCAGGCCGACGCGGAGCTGCAGGCGCAGCGCCTCGCGCTTCGCGCGAACTTTCCGCAAGTTCCGCTGCCCGAACGCGCGCCCTCGCTGCCCAAGCCGGCGCCGCTCGAAGACACCCCGCAGAGCTGGATCGACCGCATCGTTTCGCGCAGCCACGAAATCCGCGCGGCCGAGGAGATCGCATCGGAACGCGACGCGTTGGCCAGACGCGCGAATGCCGATCGCCTGCCCGATCCTACCGTGGGTCTGCGTACGTTTTCCGAACGCGATGGCATGGAACGCGGCCTCGGCCTCGTCGTCAGCATTCCGTTCGGCGGCGCGCGGCGCAGCGCCGAGGCGCGCGCGCAGGCCGCCGCGGCCGAAGCGGCTCGCAGCGAAACCGAGGCAATGCGCCGCGACATCGCCCGCGACGCACAACTCGACGTCACGCGCGCGCAAGTCGCGGTCGAACTCTGGCAGGCCGCGCACGCTGCGCGCACGGCGAACGCGGCCAGCCTCGCCCGCCAGCATCGCGCCTACGAACTGGGCGAAATCGGCCTTGCCGAGCGCCTGCAGGCCGAGCGGCTCGATGCCGAATCCTCACTGACCGAGCTGCGCACGCGTGCCGATGCGCACGAAGCGGCGTTGCGTGTGCGTGTCGACAGCCACGAACTCTGGCATCCTGAAGACAAAATCGAACACCAGGACCATTCCTGACAGAGGAGAGGAAACCATGAACGCCGCAGCTCCACCGACACGGCCGCCACAGGCCGATGCGCGCTACGACCGGGTCACGATCGCGCTGCACTGGATCGTCGTCCTGTTCGTGATCTTCCTGTATTCATCGGCCCTGATCTGGGACGAACTGCCGCGCGGAACGCCACCGCGCAAACTTCTGCAGGCGCTGCACATCTCGTTCGGCTTGCTGTTCATCGTCGTGCTCGCGCTGCGCGTGTACTGGCGTGTGTTCCGGCGTCCGCACCTGCCCGGCATCGGTACGGCGGCGCAGCGGCTCGCCGCTTCCGGCGTGCAGAACGCTCTGTACCTCATGCTCGTCGCGCAGGCCGTAATCGGCGTGTGCTGGCGCATCGCGCAACAGGAGCCATTGGCATTTTTCTGGCTGTTCGCGTTTCCCGAACCGCAGATCTTCGACAAGGCGACCAGGCAGTTGCTGGGCGTGGCGCACGAATACCTCGGCCACGCGATCATCGTCGTCGCCTCGCTGCATGCGCTTGCGGCGATCTATCACCATTTCGTGCTCAAGGACGGCGTGATGCGACGCATGCTGCCGCCGGCCCCGTAGGCACGTCGATACCTGCGCAACCGTGATCCGCCACGCGCTCCCCGGGCGAGGTGCCGCACGGTACCGGGCTGTTCGTCCCGGGAAGATGCTCGGCCCGTGCAAGACACCGTATACTCGGCCGGCACTCGCCGCGTCCCGCGATGCGGTCTCTTGCCGCGCCACGCCACGCCACGCCACGCCGCAAACAAAGCATCGAAACCGATGGTCGAATCCACCTCAACCCGCAACGATGAAAGAGCCGACGAGGCGTTGACTTTGCTCCTGCACCGTTACGCCGCGGGCGAGTCCGAGGCGATGGCAAAACTGCTGCCGCGCGTTTACGACGAACTGCATCGCGCGGCACGGCGCCAGTTGCAACAGGAGCGCTCCGACCACACGCTGCAACCGACGGCGCTGGTCAACGAGGTTTTCCTGCGTCTCGCGGAGCGGCGCGAACTCGAACTCAATGACCGCGCGCACTTCATCCGCCTGTCCGCGCAGATCATGCGCCACGTGCTCGTCGATCACGCGCGCGCGCAGCGTGCGCAGAAGCGCGGCGGCGACGTCGCGATCACCAGCTTCGACCGCCTCGACCA
>JAFEFS010000071.1 GCA_018240465.1 Pseudomonadota bacterium | reverse complement strand
CGAGAAAATCCTGGGCGAAGCGCTGCAGCACGCCGCCGGCTTCGTAGATCGAGACTTCTTCGTCCGAATCCAGGCGGCAGGTCACAGGTACTTCGACGCGCTCGCCGCTCTTGCGGTGGATGACCAGGGTCAGCGCCGCGCGCGGCTTGCGTGCGCCGACGACATCGAAGGTTTCGCTGCCGTCGATCGCCCAGATCTTGCGCGTGTCGCCCGGCTTGAACTCCAGCGGCAGCACGCCCATGCCGATCAGGTTGGTGCGGTGGATGCGCTCGAAGCCTTCGGCGACGATGGCCTCGACGCCGGCAAGGCGCACGCCCTTGGCCGCCCAGTCGCGCGAACTGCCCTGGCCGTAGTCGGCGCCGGCGATGATGATCAGCGGCTGCTTGCGCTGCATGTAGGTCTCGATTGCCTCCCACATGCGCATGACCTTGCCGTCGGGTTCCAAGCGCGTGAGCGAGCCTTTCTTCACCGCGCCGTCGACGACGGCCATCTCGTTGACGAGCTGCGGATTGGCGAAGGTCGCGCGCTGCGCGGTGAGATGATCGCCGCGATGCGTCGCGTACGAATTGAAGTCTGCTTCGGGCAGGCCCATTTTCGCGAGATATTCGCCGGCCGCGCTCGACGCAAGGATCGCGTTCGACGGCGACAGATGATCGGTGGTGATGTTGTCCGGCAACACCGCGAGCGGGCGCAGCCCTGTGAGCGTGCGTTCGCCGGCCAGCGCGCCTTCCCAGTACGGCGGGCGGCGGATGTAGGTGCTCTGCGCGCGCCAGGCGTACAGCGGCGCGGCGCGTTCACCGTTGTCGGCCGTGAGGCGGAACATCGGCTCGTAGACCTTGCGGAACTGTTCGGGCTTCACGCTGGCCTTGACGATCGCGTCGATCTCGGCATCACTCGGCCAGATGTCCTTGAGGCGCACCGCGTTGCCGTGCGCATCGACGCCGAGCACGTCCTTCTCGATGTCGAAGCGCACGGTGCCGGCGATCGCGTAGGCGATGACCAGTGGCGGTGAGGCGAGGAAGGCCTGCTTCGCGTACGGATGGATGCGGCCGTCGAAGTTGCGGTTGCCGGAAAGCACGGCCGTCGCGTAGAGATCTCGCTCGATGATCTCCTGCTGGATTTTCGGATCGAGCGCGCCGCTCATGCCGTTGCAGGTGGTGCAGGCGAACGCGACGATGCCGAAGCCGAGTTTCTCCAGTTCCGACTTCAGGCCGGCCTCCTCGAGATACAGCTGCACGGCCTTCGAGCCCGGCGCGAGCGAGGTCTTGACCCACGGCTTGCGCGTCAGCCCTTTGGCGTTGGCGTTGCGCGCAAGCAGGCCCGCGGCGATCACGTTGCGCGGGTTCGAGGTGTTGGTGCAGCTCGTGATCGCGGCGATGATGACCGCGCCGTCCGGCATCCGACCCTTGGCGGCATCGGCCTTTCCGACTTCGAGCTTGGCCTCGTCGGCGATGCCCCGCGCCGCCAGGTCCGCCACCGGCAGGCGCTTGTGCGGATTCGACGGGCCGGCCATGTTGCGCACGACGCCGGACAGGTCGAAATGCAGCGTGCGTTCGTATTGTGCGGTCTGCAGCGCATCGGCCCAGAGTCCCGCGGTCTTCGCGTAGGTTTCGACCAGTGCGACCTGCTCGTCGCTACGTCCGGTCAACCTCAAGTAGTCGAGCGTGTTGCCGTCGATGAAGAACATCGCCGCGGTCGCGCCGTATTCGGGCGCCATGTTCGAGATCGTCGCGCGGTCGCCGACGGTCAGCGCCGCTGCGCCTTCGCCGCGGAATTCGAGGTAGGCGCCGACGACTTTGGATTGGCGCAGGAATTCGGTCAGGGCAAGCACGATGTCGGTCGCGGTGATGCCCGGCTGCGGCTTGCCCGAAAGCTCCACGCCGACGATGTCGGGCAGGCGCATCCACGAGGCGCGGCCGAGCATCACGTTTTCAGCTTCGAGGCCGCCGACGCCGACCGCGATCACGCCGAGCGCGTCGACATGTGGCGTGTGGCTGTCGGTGCCGACGCAGGTGTCCGGGAACGCGACCCCGTCCAGCACATAGATGACGGGCGACATCTTCTCCAGGTTGATCTGGTGCATGATGCCGTTGCCGGGCGGGATCACGTCGACGTTGCGGAACGCCTTCTTGGTCCAGTCGATGAAGTGGAAGCGGTCCTCGTTGCGCCGATCCTCGATCGCGCGGTTCTTCGCGAACGCATTCGGATCGTAGCCGCCGCATTCGACCGCGAGCGAGTGATCGACGATGAGCTGCACCGGCACGACCGGATTCACCGCCGCCGGATCGCCGCCCTGGTCCGCGATCGCATCGCGCAGACCGGCCAGATCGACCAGCGCCGTCTGGCCGAGGATGTCGTGGCAAACCACGCGCGCCGGAAACCACGGAAAGTCGAGGTCGCGTTTGCGCTCGATCAATTGACCGAGATACGCATCGATGCGCGCGGGGTCGGCGCGGCGCACGATGTTCTCGGCATGCACGCGCGCGGTGTAGGGCAGCGCGTCCCACGCGCCCGGCTTGATCGCGTTGACCGCGGCGCGCGCGTCGAACCAGTCAAGTCGGGTACCCGGAAGTGGCTTGCGATGCGGCGTATTCATGGCGGACTGCTCCGGTTGAGCGCATGCGGGTTAGGGGTGGCAATTATCGCATTCGCGGGTAAGAAAAAATCACCGCAGTGTTGACGGAAGGCACCCTTGCCGGGATAATGCGCGGCTCATTGAGCGCCCGTAGCTCAGCTGGATAGAGCACCAGGCTACGAACTTGGTGGTCGGGAGTTCGAATCTCTCCGGGCGCGCCATACAAACGAAAAAGGCCGATGCAGCGCGCATCGGCCTTTTTCGTTTGCGCTCCGTCGGGCGCGGGTCGGGCTTGATGGCAGGCAGGTGAGTGGGCACAGTGTCGGCATCCGTCGGCACATGCACGCCGGCATTCGCGGAGAACGCCATGCAGACAGAAACTCGCAATCTCGCACTGTTCTGCGACTTCGAGAACCTCGCGCTCGGCGTGCGCGAGGCGAAGTACGAGAAGTTCGACATCACCAAGGTGCTCGAGCGCCTGCTGCTCAAGGGCAGCATCGTGGTGAAGAAGGCGTACTGCGACTGGGAGCGCTACAAGGAATTCCGCCCGGCGATGCACTACGCCTCGTTCGAGTTGATCGAGGTGCCGCACGTCAGCCAGTCGGGCAAGAATTCGGCGGACATCCGCATGGTCGTCGATGCGCTCGACCTGTGCTACACCAAGGCCCACGTCGACACCTTCGTCATCCTCAGCGGCGATTCGGATTTCTCGCCGCTGGTCAGCAAGCTGCGCGAGAACAACAAGCTCGTGATCGGCGTCGGCGTGAAGAACTCGACCTCGGAACTGCTGATCGCCAACTGCGACGAATTCATCTACTACGACGATCTGGTGCGTGTGCAGAAGAAGCGCCAGACGCAGGCACCAAGGAAGAAGACCGAAGAGAAAGCGGCGAAAGCCGCGGCACCGGCAGCCGCGCAGGATCGCGAAGCGGTGAAAAGACAGGAGGCGCTCGATCTCGTGGTCGAAACGATCGATGCACTGATCGAGGAGCGTGACGAAGGCGAAACGATCTGGGGTTCGATGGTCAAGCAGGCGGTGAAACGCCGCAATCCGGGGTTCAACGAAAGCTACTACGGCTTCAAGTCGTTCGGTGCGCTGCTCGAAGAAGGCAGGAAGCGTGGACTTCTCAAGCTCGAACGAGAAGAGAAGTCCGGCAACTACCGCATCATCGATACGGCGGACGATAAAGCCTAGCAACCGCAAGTAGACCTTGCTCGTCATCCCGGCGAAAGCCGGAATGACGAAGTGCTATGCCATCGCTTCGTAGAGCGGCAGGGTCAGGAATTCGGGGAAGTTCTTCGACAGCGCCATCTCCTCGAAAATCTTCGCGGCCTGTTCGTAGGTATCGACCTTCTCGCCCTGCGCCATGACGGTCGCCTTGACCTTGGCCAGTTCCTCCGGAATCAACGTGCGCACGAGCGCTGCGTCGACCTTGCGCCCGTCGTCGAGCACGCCCTTGTCGCTGACCACCCATTGCCAGACCTGCGAGCGCGAAATCTCCGCGGTCGCGGCGTCCTCCATGAGGTTGTGGATCGGCACGCAGCCGTTGCCGGCGAGCCAACTGCCGAGGTAGTGAATGCCGACATTGATGTTGTTGCGCAGACCCGCTTCGGTGATCGGCGCCTCGGGCACGAAATTGAGGAAATCGGCGGCGGCGATTTTCTCGTCGCGTTGCCTGCCCCACTGATTGGGGCGATCGCCAAGCACGGCGACGAATTCCTCCATCGCGATCTGCACGAGACCCGGATGCGCGATCCAGCCGCCGTCGAAACCGTCATTCGCATCGCGCTTCTTGTCGTGGCGCACGCCGGCGAGCGCTTTCTCGTTCGCGGCCGTGTCGCCCTTGATCGGAATCAGCGCGGCCATGCCGCCGATCGCCGGCGCGCCGCGCTTGTGGCAGGCCTGCACGAGTGCGAGCGCGTAGGCGCGCATGAACGGCACTTCCATGTTGATCGCTGCGCGGTTGGCGAGGCAGAAGCCCGGCTTGTTCCTGAATTTCTTGATCGCGCTGAAGATGTAGTCCCAGCGTCCGGCGTTGAGGCCGGCCGAGTGCTCGCGCAGTTCGTAGAGGATTTCCTCCATCTCGAACGTGGCGAGGATGGTTTCGAGCAGCACGGTCGCCTTGATCGAGCCCTGCGCAATGCCGAGTTCCTTCTGCGCCAGAACGAAGATGTCGTTCCACAGCCGCGCCTCGAGATGACTTTCCAGCTTCGGCAGGTAGTAGAACGGGCCGAAGCCGCGCGCAATCTGCTCTTTCGCGTTGTGGAAGAAGACGAGCGCGAAATCGAAGATGCCGCCGGAGATGCGCTGGCCGTCGACGGTCACATGCTTTTCGTCGAGATGCCAGCCGCGCGGACGGATCTGCAAGGTCGCGATCTTGTCGTTGAGCTTGTAGACCTTGCCGGCTTCGTTGGTATGGCTGATCGTGCCGCGGATCGCATCGTACAGATTGACCTGGCCCTGGATCTGGTTGAACCAGTTCGGGCTGTTCGAGTCCTCGAAGTCGGTCATGTACGAGTCCGCGCCCGAGTTGAACGCATTGATGATCATCTTGCGTTCGACCGGACCGGTGATCTCGACGCGGCGGCATACGAGCGCCTTCGGCAGCGGCGCGATCTTCCAGTCGCCGTCGCGCACGTGTTTCGTCTCGGGCAGGAAGTCCGGCATCTCGCCGGCGTCGAAGCGTGCCTGGCGCGCGATACGGGCCTTGAGCAGTTCCTGGCGGCGCGGCTCGAAGGCCCGATGCAGCTTGGCCGCAAACCCCAGCGCATCGTGGGTCAGAATTTCGTCGAAACGGGAATGCAGCGGGGCGTTGATCGCAACGCCGGGAGGGAGGGTGGGCGGGGCCATGAAAGTCCTGGTAACGAGGGGAAGGGAAAAGTACGGGGGAAAATTCGATGCTTTACTCTAGCTGCCACGACGCGCGGGCGACATCGTCCTTTGTGACAATCAGGTGCGACCCGCGATGGGGATCAGCGCGCCTGTGACGGCCTGTGCCTGATCCGAGAGCAGAAACAGGATGACGTCGGCAATCTGCGCGGGTTTCACCCAGCGCGAGAAATCCGCATCGGGCATGTCCATGCGGTTGGCCGGCGTGTCGATCGTGGTCGGCAGGATCGAGTTGACGGTGATGCCTTGATCCTTGAGTTCCTCGGCCAGCGACTCGGTCAACTTGAACACGCCGGCCTTCGACGCGGCGTACGCGCCCATGCCCGCGCCAGCCTTGACCGCACCGGCCGCTCCGATATTGATGATGCGGCCCGATTGGCCTTGCTTGAGCAGCGGCAGGGCAGCCATGCAGGAGGCGACCGCGGTGCGCAGGTTGACGTTGAACAGCAGGTCCCAGGTCGCGAGCTTGCCGCCTTCGACTTTCTCCCAGCGGAACGTGCCGGCGACATTGACCAGCGCGTCGAGACCACCGAGTTTTTCACCCACCGCGTTGAACGTTTCTTCCGTGGCAGCGGACGAAGACAGATCGACACCGCCGAACTCATGCAGATTCTTCGAATCCAGGGCGAAAGACGATGCATGGTCGATAGCCGCAACCACGGCTCCCGCATCGAGGGCCGCGCGTACGATCGCAGCGCCGAGGCTGCCGGCCGCGCCAGTGACCGCGATCCGCTTGCCTTGAATGTTCATTATCCCGCTCCACTTCTGAAAACGGCCACGATGCTAGCGCAGGGCTTCGGCGAGTGCCATGCGTATGGCCTCAGGAACTTCTGATCGACTGCGGCGCGCAAACGATCGGGCACGGCAGGTTGACCAACGTTCCCCCTTGCGCCGCTGCGGCCGAGGCCATGCGTTGACTCGATCGCCGCGCGCTCTTACCATGCACGCCCTTGCAAGGCGCGCTGCGCAAGCGTCGGGGCATAGCTCAGCCTGGTAGAGCGCCAGCTTTGGGAGCTGGATGTCGAGAGTTCGAATCCCTCTGCCCCGACCACTGATGAGTTTGGAAAAGCGCCGCTCGCGGCAATTTTCCACGACTCGTCTCCGCTCCTGATTTCCGATGTCTGGATTTCGGCGGGGCGGGAAGCGCTACACTGCCCGGATGCGCCCGTAGCTCAACCGGATAGAGCACGGACCTTCTAAGTCCGGGGTTGGGGGTTCGATTCCCTCCGGGCGCGCCAGTGCAAGAAGTTGATGGGGCGATTGTTGTAAATCGACCCGCGAAATGCGCTACAATCACCGGCTCGGTGGTGGGTGTAGCTCAGTTGGTTAGAGTACCGGATTGTGATTCCGGTTGTCGTGGGTTCGAGTCCCATCATCCACCCCAGTTTTTCGGGCAGGTCGTTTTTGCGGGGGTACCCTCACCCCGCACCCTCATCCCGCCAGAGGAAAGGGGAGTGATCGTCGCGCTGCGCGCGACAGCATCATATGGTTGAAACGGGGGGCCGTTAGCTCAGTTGGTAGAGCAGGAGACTCTTAATCTCTTGGTCCTAGGTTCGAATCCTAGACGGCCCACCACTTTTCCCCCCGAAGCGAATCGGCGATCATAGGCGCCATCCACGGTGCGCGCTTCGGCTTCGGCCACAATCTTCAGAATATGCTGACGACGACCGAGCCGACGGCCTTCGCGCCTCGTGCACCATTGGATAGAAGCCGGGCGAACGTGGCGGAACTGGTAGACGCACTGGATTTAGGTTCCAGCGGGGCAACCCGTGAGAGTTCGAGTCTCTCCGTTCGCACACTTAACCTGTGCGATCATCCGTGATCGCGAGAATCAAAAAGCGACCATTACTGGCCGCACTTTTCAATAGAAACCGCTCGTTTCGTGGCGGTGGAAAAACTGAGGATTTGTATGCAAGTCTCCGTCGAAAACCTGGGCAAACTCGAACGCAAACTCACCATCCGCGTTCCTGCCGACCAATACGAATCACAGGTCAAGGCGCGCCTTGCCGAAGTCGCGCGCAGCGTGCGCCTGAAGGGCTTCCGCCCCGGCAAGATTCCGCCCAAGGTGATCGAGCAGCGCTTCGGCCCGCAGGTGCGCGGCGAAGCCATTTCCGAGCTGATCCGCAACAGCTTCAACGAAGCGGTGGGCAAGGAGAATCTGCGTCCGGCGATGGCGCCCGAGATCGACACCACGGGCCAGCCCAGCGACGGTCAGATCGAATACACGGCCCGCTTCGAAGTGCTGCCTGAAGTCGGGGCCATCGACGTGAGCCAACTCGAAATCAACAAAGCCACAGCCAGCGTGAGCGATGCCGATGTCGACGCGATGATCGAGACGCTGCGCGCGCAACGCCGCGACTGGGCGCCGGTCGAGCGCGCCGCGCAGGCCGGCGACATGGCCCTGTTCGAGTATTCGGCGCAGGGTTCGGATGCGAGCGGCAGCTTCCGCCATCCGGCCGAAGGCGCCGATCGCGTCGGCACGATCATCGGCTCCGGCGCGATGACGACCGGCATCGAAGACGCGCTGATCGGCCATGCCACGGGCGATACGGTGAACGTCGATGTTGATTTCCCAGCCGATTTTCGCGAGCCGATGCTTGCTGGCCGCCATGCCAGGGTCGAGGCAAGGTTGATCCGCATCCAGGAATCGAAGCTGCCCGAAGTCGACGAGGCCTTCATCCGCGCGTTCGGCATTGCCGAAGGCGGTATCGAGAAGTTCCGCAGCGATGTGCGCGCCAACCTCGAACGTGAACTCAAGGGCATGCTTTCCGCACGACTGAAAAACGAAGTCGTCGGCAAACTCGTCGATGCCTATCCGCAAATCGAGTTACCGCGGGGCATGATCGAGCGCGAGGCGCAGATGCTCGCGCAGCAGGCGCAGGAGCAGGCCAAGCAGCAGGGACAGAGCGCCCCGGGCGCGGAAGCGTACACTGAAATCGCGCGTCGCCGTGTTGCCGCCGGTGTGTTGGTCGGCGAGATTGCGCGTGCGAACGACATCCGCCTCGACAACCGCCGCGTCGCCGAAACGCTGGCGTCGTTTGCCTCGACCTACGAGGAGCCGGAGCGTGTGGTTGAACTTTACCAGCGCGACCCCCAACTCATGGGCGGACTGCAGAGCCGCGTGATGGAAGATCAGGTCGCCGACTGGATTGCCGATCACGCCAAGGTCACCGAGCAGGCGCTGAGCTTCGGCGAGGCAATGCGTCCGAGCTGATTTTTGCGATCCGTCCGTGATTGCGCAGATCCAGAAGCGACCACCCGTGGTCGCACTTTTCAACAAGGCATTCTCTTCGAGGAGCACGCCATGAGTTCCACCGTCGAACCGATTCGCAGCCTCAACCTCGTGCCGATGGTGGTCGAACAGACCTCGCGCGGTGAGCGCGCCTACGACATCTACTCGCGCCTGCTCAAGGAGCGCGTGGTGTTCTGCGTCGGTCCGATCGACGATTACATGGCCAATGTCATCGTCGCGCAGTTGCTGTTTCTCGAATCGGAAAACCCCGAGAAGGACATCAACTTGTACATCAACAGCCCCGGCGGCGTGGTCACCGCGGGGTTGGCGATCTACGACACGATGCAGTACGTCCGCTGCGACATCAGCACGATGTGCGTGGGCCAGGCCTGCAGCGCGGCCTCGCTGCTGCTGATGGCCGGCGCCAAGGGCAAGCGCCTGGCGCTGCCGAACTCGCGCATCATGATCCACCAGCCGTCGGGCGGAGCGCAGGGCCAGGCGACCGACATCGAGATCCAGGCACGCGAGATCCTGTATCTGCGCAATCGCCTGAACAACATCTACGTCAAGCACACCGGCCAGACGCTCGAGCAGATCGAGCGCGACATGGAGCGCGACCGTTTCATGAGCGCCGATGATGCCAAGAGCTACGGCCTCATCGACTCGGTGCTCGAATCGCGCCCGGTCGAGTCGATCAAGACGGCGTAAACTCCCGTCGCCGTTGACGAAAATCGGGCGCGGCAGCGCGATTCGTCGCTCCCGCCAGCGCAAACCCGAATCCGCTGGATTGCCTGGCAATCCGGCCAGCCTATGCTATTCTTTCGACTGACATTTCTTTGTAAAGGAACCGGGGCCCGGCATGAGTGACGATCGACAGAGCCGCTCTGGCGACAACAACAAGATCCTGTACTGCTCGTTCTGCGGCAAGAGCCAGCACGAGGTCCGCAAGCTGATCGCGGGCCCGAGCGTGTTCATCTGCGATGAATGCGTCGAGCTGTGCAACGACATCATCCGCGAGGAACTCGAGGAAAAGGCCACTGGCGCGCGCAGCCACCTGCCCAAGCCCAAGGAAATCCTCGACGTCCTTGAGCAGTACGTGATCGGGCAGACGCGCGCGAAGAAGACGCTTGCGGTCGCCGTCTACAACCATTACAAGCGCATGGAATCGCGCAAGGCCAACGACGAGGTCGAACTGGCCAAGTCGAACATCCTGCTGATCGGCCCGACCGGCTCGGGCAAGACGCTGCTCGCGGAAACGCTGGCGCGCCTGCTCAACGTGCCGTTCACGATCGCCGACGCAACGACCCTGACCGAAGCCGGCTACGTCGGCGAAGACGTCGAGAACATCATCCAGAAGCTCTTGCAGAAGTGCGACTACGACGTCGAGAAGGCGCAGACCGGCATCGTCTACATCGACGAGATCGACAAGATTTCGCGCAAAAGCGAGAACCCGTCGATCACGCGCGACGTGTCGGGCGAGGGCGTGCAGCAGGCGCTGCTCAAGCTCATCGAAGGCACGATCGCCTCGGTGCCGCCGCAGGGCGGACGCAAACATCCGCAGCAGGAGTTCCTGCAGGTCGACACGAAGAACATCCTGTTCATCTGCGGCGGCGCGTTCGCGGGCCTGGAAAAGGTCATCCAGCAGCGCTCGGAATCGACCGGCATCGGTTTCGGCGCCGAGATCCGCAGCAAGGCCAAGCATACGAACGTCGGCAAGGTGCTCGCCGACGTCGAGCCCGAGGATCTGGTCAAGTTCGGCCTGATTCCCGAGTTCGTCGGGCGTCTGCCGGTCGTGGCGACGCTGGAAGAGCTCGACGAAGCCGCGTTGGTGAAAATCCTGACCGAGCCGAAGAACGCGATCGTCAAGCAGTTCAAGCGCATGTTCGAGATCGAAGGCGCGGAGCTCGAATTCCGCCCCGACGCACTGCTCGCCGTCGCGCGCAAGGCGCTCAAGCGCAAGACCGGCGCACGCGGTCTGCGCACGATCATCGAATCGGTGCTGCTCGACACGATGTACGACCTGCCGTCGCTGGAACACGTCAGCAAGGTCGTTGTCGATGAGGCGGTCATCAATGGCAACGCCGAGCCGTACCTGATCTATCGCGGCATCCAGTCGCGCGCGGCGTCGGAGTAAGCCTTCCAGAGCCCTCTCCATCGGCACAGTCGGGGGAGAGGGTTGAGTGAGGGGGCGCCTCTCAATGGCCCGCCGTTCGGAAACCAACCAAGGCAGCGCCTACGAAAAGGCGATCGCCCTGCTGGCGCGCCGCGAACACTCCGCGCGTGAGCTGAAGTCCAAGCTCGAACGGCGCGGGCTCGATGCCGGCGAAAGCGCCGACGCCGTTCGCCAACTGCAATCGAAGGATTTCCAGAGCGACGAGCGCTTCGGTGAGATGCTCGTCCGCTCGCGCCTCGAAGGCGGCTATGGCGCACGCTGGATCATCGCCGAACTGCGCCAGCACGGCATCGCCGAGGGCAGGGCGCGCGAACTGATTGATGCCGCGGAGCCCGACTGGCCCGAACTCGTCCGCCGCCAGTTGCGCCGCCGCTACGGCACCGGAAAACCGGCCGATTTTGCCGAACGCAACAAGCGCGCGGCGTTCCTATTGCGTCGCGGCTACGACACCGCAACTGTTACAATGATCACCCGCGCGGAAGGGTTCGACGACACGGCAGACGACTCGGAATGAGGTGTTCGCTGGGCGTACGTTCCCGTGCGCAGCGAATTCGTGTCGAAACGTTCCGATGAAAACCAGCGCCGAAATCCGTCAGACCTTCCTCGACTTCTTCAAGTCCAAGGGCCACACGATCGTGCCCTCGGCGCCGCTCGTGCCGGGCAACGACCCGACCCTGCTGTTCACGAACTCGGGCATGGTCCAGTTCAAGAACGTCTTCCTCGGCAGCGAGAAGCTGCCGTACGTGCGCGCGGCCGACGTACAGCGCTGCCTGCGTGCCGGCGGCAAGCACAACGACCTCGACTCGGTCGGCTATACCGCGCGCCACCACACGTTCTTCGAGATGCTCGGCAACTGGTCATTCGGCGACTATTTCAAGAAGGAAGCAATCCACTGGGCGTGGGAGCTGCTGACCGAAGTATACAAATTGCCCAAGGAACGCCTGCTCGTCACGGTCTATCACACCGACGACGAAGCGTTCGACCTCTGGAATCGGGAAATCGGCATTCCGGCCGAACGCATCGTGCGCATCGGCGACAACAAGGGTGCGCCGTACGCCTCCGACAACTTCTGGCAGATGGCCGACACCGGCCCGTGCGGGCCGTGCACGGAAATCTTCTACGACCACGGCGAACACATCGCCGGCGGCCCGCCGGGATCGCCCGGCGAGGACGGTGATCGTTTCATCGAGATCTGGAACCTCGTGTTCATGCAGTTCGACCGCGCAGCCGACGGCACGCTGACCAAGCTGCCGGCACCGTGCGTGGACACCGGCATGGGCCTGGAACGCCTGGCCGCCGTGCTCCAGCATGTGCATTCGAACTATGAGATCGATCTGTTCCAGCGCCTGATCAAGAAGGCCGCGGAGCTGACCGGCACGACGGATCTCGAGAACAAGTCGCTGCGCGTGATCGCCGATCACATCCGCGCGACGAGCTTCCTCGTCGTCGACGGCGTACTGCCCTCGAACGAGGGCCGCGGCTACGTGCAGCGTCGCATCATTCGTCGCGCGCTGCGCCATGGCTACATGCTGGGCCAGAAGCAACCGTTCTTCCACAAGCTGGTCGATACGCTCGTCGTCGAAATGGGCGCCGCCTATCCCGAGCTTGCGGCGAAGAAGGACATCGTCGCCAAGGCGCTCAAGGCCGAGGAGGAACGCTTCAGCGAGACGCTGGAGAACGGCATGAAGGTGTTCGACGAGGTCGCCGCGCACGCGCAGAAGTCGATTCCGGGCGCCGATGCGTTCCGTCTCTACGACACCTACGGATTTCCGGTCGATCTGACCGCCGACATCGCACGCGAGCGTGGCCTGAGCGTCGACATGGCCGGCTTCGAGGCGGCGATGAACGAACAACGCGAACGGGCGCGCGCGGCGAGCCAGTTCGAATCGAAGGCCAGCCTTTCCGCCGACCTCGTGCAGAAGCTCACGCCGACACATTTCCTCGGCTACGAATCGCTGGTGATGGATGGCCTCAAGGTCATCGCCATCGTGTGTGGCGACCAGCCCGTCGACGTGCTCAACGACGGTGAGGAAGCCACGCTGATCCTCGACCGCACGCCGTTCTACGCCGAATCGGGCGGGCAGGTGGGCGACACCGGCGTGCTGACAGCGGGTGAGGGCAGGTTCACCGTGAATGATACGGTCAAGCTCGCCGGCAGCTTCCACGGACATGCCGGCCGCTGGCGCGGCAAGCCGCTGAAATCCGGTACCGTGCTGCGCGGCGAGGTCGACGGCGCACGCCGCCAGGCGATCGTGCTCAACCATTCGGCCACGCATCTGCTGCACGCCGCGCTGCGCCAGGTGCTCGGCGAGCATGTTGCGCAAAAAGGCTCGTTGGTCGCCCCCGATCGCCTGCGTTTCGACTTCTCGCACAACGCGCCGGTGTCGCGCGCCGACCTGCACAAGATCGAAACGCTGGTCAACGACGAGGTGCGACGCAATGTCGCCACCGACGTGCGCCAGATGAAGTACGACGAAGCGATCGCGTTCGGCGCGATGGCGTTGTTCGGCGAGAAGTACGGCGACGAGGTGCGCGTACTCAGGATGGGCGATTTCTCGACCGAACTCTGCGGTGGCACCCACGTCGGCCGGACCGGCGACATCGGCCTGTTCAAGATCGTGAGCGAAGGCGGCGTTGCCTCGGGCATCCGTCGCATCGAGGCGGTCACCGGCGCCAGCGCACTCCAATACGTCGAGGATGAGGAAATACAACTCGAGCGCATGGCGCAGATGCTGTCCGCCAGCGGCGGTAACCTGGTCGACAAGCTGCAGTCCCTGTTCGACAGGCAGAAAAAGCTCGAACGCGAGCTCGATGGTTTGAAAGCCAAAGCCGCCAGTGCTGCGGCCGGTGACCTTGCCAGCGCCGCACAGGATATCGGCGGGATCAAGCTCGTCGCCGCCCGTCTGAGCGGTGCCGACGCCAAAGCATTGCGCGACAGCGTAGACCAGCTCAAGCAGCAGCTCGGCGACAGCGTCGTACTGCTCGCCGGCGCAAATGACGGCAAGGTTTCCCTCGTCGCCGGCGTCAGCGGCAATGCGCTGGGTAAGGTCAAGGCTGGCGACATCGTCGCGCACGTGGCGGCGCAAATCGGTGGCAAGGGTGGTGGCCGCCCCGACATGGCCCAGGGCGGCGGCGAAGACACGGCGGCTCTTGCGATTGCGCTGCAGTCGTTGCCGCAATGGGTAAAAATGAAATTTCTGTGAATTTTTTACATAAAATGGATCGATGAGTGCCGATTCATTGCATGCTTGGTGGCCGTGGGCTAGTATCGATCGATTGATAGAACCACTCCATGCGCAATCGATCTTTGCTGAAAGATTGCGCGCTGGAAGCTGGTCCTCACCAAGGGGAGCGGGGGGTCAATCCCGCAGTGTTTGAGCCGTTGCCGTGTGCGTACCGTCAAGGTTGATGTTGCGCATTGAGTCGTTTGGAACGACGAACTGGCTGAAGGAGATTCTTATGCTTATCTTGACCCGTCGCGTTGGTGAAACATTGATGATAGGAGAGTCGGTCAGCGTGACGGTTCTCGGCGTCAAGGGCAATCAGGTCCGCATCGGTATCAACGCACCGAAGGATGTCGCGGTCCATCGCGAGGAAATCTTCCAGCGCATCAAACGCGAACATTCGGACCAAGGCGACAATTCACCGACGCCAGCTTCCTGAAGCCCTTTACCCGAGCGCCTGAAATGGCTATCTTATGCGGCTCTTGCAGCCGCATGGTCTGGTTGCGTACGAGGAACAGCCAGATGCGCCGCCGGGGTGCCTGAAGAAATTCTGGAGAGATGCCCGAGAGGCCGAAGGGGCTCCCCTGCTAAGGGAGTATAGGGTCAAAAGCTCTATCGAGGGTTCGAATCCCTCTCTCTCCGCCAGAAACCGAGTAGGAAACAAAAATGGGCCGGGTGGCCCATTTTTGTTTCCACGGACAAACAGGTCGCGGGACCGGGGCTCAGAACGCTTCGTCAACATGTCGTCAGTCCGGCCGCGTGTATCTGGCACGATCATCGTTCGCAGCGTGGTGGAAGGCCTGCCGACCGGCGCCCAGCTTCTGGACGTCGGGAGACCGGAATTGTGCGCTGACGACTAGGGGATGCCGTGACAGCGATATCGTTCGGACGAGGCATTTTGAGCGTGACGTTGCTTTGATTATATTTTACATAATATACATTCACGAACGTTCATGATGAGGTGCTCATGCGGGAATCCCGAAATAAGGCTGTACGAATCGATCGAGCCTGCGCTACAATGCGCGGCTGTATTCGCCCGTACCGCCCTGATATTCGGAAATTCCCATGAAAGTCCTTTCGTCTCTCAAGTCCGCCAAGCAGCGTCATCGCGACTGCAAGGTCGTGCGCCGCCGCGGCAAAGTGTTTGTGATCTGCAAGAGCAATCCGCGTTTCAAGGCGCGCCAGCGCTGACCCGGTCGCTCGGCTCTCGCAAGCCGATCGTTGCCGTGAAGGCCGCCTGGTGGCGGCCTTCACGTTTTCGGGTTGCACTGATTCACCAATTGCGCCGCTTGGCACTGCTGGTATTGCAACGGTCATGCCGGCTTGGCACCATCGATCGCATGGAATAGCCAACGTGGAGAATGCGCCATGACGCTGCACCGTCCTTTTCTCTTAGCGGCATCCGCCGTGCTCGCTCTGGGCACCTTCGGCGGCGCGCATGCCGACACCTTGTTGATCGATCGCGTCAAGCAAGAGAGCGGCCGCATCACCCCCACGCGCGGGCTGTCGATGGCGCAGGTGGAAAACCGGTACGGCGCGCCGCTGAGCAAACTCGCTCCGGCCGGCGGCGATTCGCGCTGGCATCCGACGATCAACCGCTGGGTCTATGCCGACTATACGGTCTATTTCGAGCGCGATCGCGTGATCGACACCGTGATAAATCGCGTTTCGGCCGAGGAGATCGGGCCGAAGGGCGCCGTGCCGCGTCGATGACGGCGTCCAGCTTCCGCCTCCCCGCGGAATGGGAGGCGCAGCACGGCGTCCTGCTCGCCTGGCCACATGCCGAAACCGATTGGGCGCCGCGGCTTGACCAGGTCGAAGCCACTTGTGCCGCCTTGATTTCCGCGATCTCCCGTCGCGAACACGTGGTGCTGTGCGTCGCCGACGCTGCGGTACGCGCGCGCGCCGAACAGGCGTTGCGTCGCGCCGGGGCGCAAGAGGCGAGCATCCGACTCGTTGCCGTCGAGTACGACGATACCTGGTTGCGCGATTCCGGACCGATCACGCTCGTCGACGGCAAGCGCCTGCGTCTGACCGACTTCCGCTTCACCGGCTGGGGCGGCAAGTTCGGCGCGAGTCGCGACGACGCGCTGGTCGGCAACCTTGTCGTTCGCGGCGTGTTCGCGCCGGTCGAGCATGTGCGTGTGGATTGGGCGCTCGAGGGGGGCGCGATCGAATCCGATGGCAACGGCACGATCCTGACAACCTGGCGCTGCCTGCATCAACGGCATCCCGAACAGAGTCGCGAGGAGATGGCGCAGTTGTTGCGCGACAAGCTCGCCGCGCAGCGCGTACTCTGGCTCGAACACGGCTACCTGCAGGGCGACGACACCGACGCGCACATCGACACGCTGGCGCGTTTCGCGCCGGACGAGGCGATCGTGTTCCAGGCCTGCGACGATCCGACCGACACCCATCACGGCGAGCTTGCGCGCATGCGCGAAGAGCTTGCCGCGCTGCGCACGCCGGAGGGCAGGCCATACCGCCTGCATGCCCTGCCCTGGGCCAAGCCCATCCTCGACGGCGGCCGTCGCCTGGCAGCCTCGTATGCGAACTATCTGATCATCAACGATGCCGTGCTGGTGCCAGCCTACGACGATCCCGCGGATGCCGAAGCGGCTCGCATCATCGGCGATGCGCACCCGGGGCGGGAGATCATTCCCATCCCCTGCCGCGCGCTGATCTGGCAGAACGGCAGCCTGCACTGCATGACCATGCAGTTGCCGCAAGGAGCATTGACGTGAGCAAGACATTGCGTGTCGCGCTGTTGCAGGAGACCGATCGTGGCAGCCGCGAGGCCAATCTCGACGCCATCGAGGCAGGCTTGCGCGAAGCGGCCGCGGCCAAAGCAGGGCTCGTGTTGTTGCAGGAACTGCACAATGGTGCGTACTTCTGTCAGCACGAGGATGTTGCCGAGTTCGATCGCGCGGAACCGATTCCCGGGCCGAGCACGCAACGCCTCGGCGCACTCGCCGCCGAACTCAAGCTCGTGGTCGTCGCCTCGCTGTTCGAGCGCCGCGCGGTCGGGCTTTATCACAACACCGCCGTCGTCTTCGATGCAGCCAGGGACATTGGCGGGAAGTACCGCAAGATGCACATTCCGGACGATCCCGCCTTCTACGAGAAGTTCTACTTCACACCGGGCGACCTCGGATTCGAACCGATCGAAACGTCGGTCGGCAAGCTCGGCCTGCTCGTGTGCTGGGATCAGTGGTACCCGGAAGGCGCGCGCCTGATGGCACTGGCCGGCGCCGACCTGTTGCTCTACCCGACGGCGATCGGCTGGGACCCGGGGGATGACGCCGCGGAAAAGGCGCGCCAGCGCGACGCCTGGATCACCGTGCAGCGCGGCCACGCCGTTGCCAATGGCCTGCCACTGCTGGCCTGTAACCGCACGGGCTTCGAGCCCGCGCCCGACGGTGCGCGCGGAATCCAGTTCTGGGGATCGAGCTTTGTCGCCGGCCCGCAAGGTGAATTCCTCGCCCAGGCCGCTACCGACAAGCGCGAACTGCTGGTCGTCGACATCGACATGCAGCGCAGCGAGAACGTGCGCCGTATCTGGCCGTTTCTGCGCGACCGGCGCATCGACGCCTATGGCGATTTGCTGAAGCGTTTTCGCGACTGACAACCACCTACGCGCTCGTCATTCCGGCGCAGGCTGGAATCCAGCTGCTACTTCCGACACAAAAAACAAAAACCGGAATCCAGCCTGTGCTGGAATGACGGCTAAAGAAAATCGAATGAGCGATCCGCCCCTCCCCACCTCCCCCGTCACCGACCAGCCGCTTGCGCGCATCACCCGCGATGGCGTCGAATACACCCTGCTCGGCACGGCGCATGTGTCGCGCGCCTCGGTCGAGGCGGTGCGCGAGTTGATCGGATCGCAGGATTTCGACGCAATCGCGGTCGAACTGTGCGACACGCGCTATCGTGCGTTGCGCGACCGCGAGGCATGGCGCAACCTCGACCTGCTGCAGATCATCCGTCAGGGCAAGGCCGGCATGGTTGCGGCGAATCTGGCGCTATCGGCGTATCAGCGCCGACTTGCGGAACAGTTCGGCATCGAACCCGGTGCGGAGATGAAGACCGCGGCGGAACTCGCCGAGGCTCAGCACAAGCCGGTCTGGCTCATAGATCGCGAAGTCGCGACGACACTGAAGCGCGCCTATCGCAGCGTCGGTTTTCTCGCGCGCTTCGGCCTGCTCGGCGGGCTCGTGGCCAGCCTGTTCGAACGCGGCGATGTCGCCGAGGAAGATATCGAGAAGCTCAAGCAGGGCGACATGCTGCAAAGTGCATTCAGTGAGTTCGCCGAACAATCCGAGCCACTGTTCCGCAGCCTGATCGCCGAGCGCGACGGCTTCATGTCGGCGCGACTGCGCGAGGAAAGCGCGAAAGCGCAGGCGCTCGGCACGATGGTAAAGCGGGTGCTGGTGGTGATCGGCGCGGGGCATCTTGCCGGCATGACGGATGCGATCCAAACGCAGCAGGACGACCCGACCCGGTGCACGGAATCGCTCAACATGCTGCCGCCGGCCTCGCCGTGGCCCCGCTGGATCGGTTTCGGCGTACTCGCCGTCATCGTCGCCGCGATCGCCTACACGTTCACGCGCGGCGCGCATTTCGGGGTCGAGGCGATCAAGGTCTGGGTGCTGTTCACCGGCGGCTTCGCCGCGCTCGGTGCGCTGCTCGGCGGCGGCCATATCCTCAGCGCGCTGACCGCGTTCGTGGTCGGGCCGTTGAAACCGTTCCGTCCGTTCGTGCCGGTTGGCGCGGTCGCGGCGGCCGTCGAGATGTCGCTGCGCCGGCCACGTGTCGCCGATTTCGAATCGCTGCGCGACGACGTGATCGACTGGCGCGGCTGGTGGAAGAACCGCGTCTCGCGCACCCTGCTCGTCTTCCTGCTGAGCAATTTCGGCATGATCCTCGGTGAATATCTCGCCGGCATCCGCATCCTGAGCAAGCTGCTATGAATCTCGCACGTCTGCTGTTCAAACCGAAGTGGCAGGACAAGAACGCCGAGGTGCGGCGCGTCGCCGTCGCTTCCGCCGACGACGCGGAACTGATTGCCTCTCTGCCCCGGATCGTGCGCACCGATGCCGATGCCGGTGTGCGCCTGGCCGCACTCAAGCGCCTTGATGATTACGAAGCCTGGCGCGAACGTTCGACTGGCGACGCAGACGCAGCCGTCCGCCGCATCTCGCGCGAGGCCTATCTTTTCCTGCTGTGCGCGAGCGACTCGCGCGTGCCGGCGCTGTCGCGACGCATCGCCGAACTCGAGACGCTGAGCGCGGACGAACTCGAACGCGTCGCCACCCGTGCTGCCGATCGAGAGCTGCGCGCCGACGCGCTCGCGCGGGTGACGCGCCCTGCCCTCATCGCCGAGCGCGCGATCGCCGATCCCGATGCCGCGATCCGCCTCGCAGCACTCGAGCGCGTCGTTGACACCGCCGCGCTGGATCGCATCGCGGAGCGTGCGCGCAAGACCGACAAAACCGTCAGCCGACGCGCGCGCGAGTTGGTCGAAGCGCGGCGCATCGGCAGCGGCGATGCGGCTGCCGTCGCGCAAAAGGCACGCGCGTTGTGCGAACGCATGGAGGCATTGGTGCGGGCACCCGCCGCTGACGACGTGGTCTACGAGGCGATCGTGCGCGATTGGGGGGCACTGGGTAACGCGGTGCCGACCGATCTGCTCGCGCGCTATTGCGGCGCCGACGCACTCGTGCGACAGACGAAGATCAACGTGCGGAATTCGCCCGCCCGCGTGGTTGCGCCAGACGTCGAGGAAACCCAGCCCGAGGCGCAAGCTGCCGCACCTGCGATGCCCGGTGTCGAAATGTTCGCATCACAGGCGCGTTTCGACGCCGCACTTGCGAGTGCGGCCAGCGAGGCGCAACGCGAGCGCGAACTGCGCCGCGCGCATCTGCACGAAATGGAGCAGGCTTTGCCGCGCTACGCAGCGATGCTCGATGCGGGTACGGTATCGGCCGCGCACGCGCTGCACGATCGACTGCTCAACCTTGGCGCGATGGTCGTGCCATTGCCCGCCGCACTCGAAGCCAGGCTTGCACCGCTGCACGCGCACTACAGCGAGCTCAAGCAGCAGCAGGCTTGGGCCAACCGCCGGCGGCGAGAAATGCTCTGCGAGGACGTCGACAAGCTTGCGCAGTCCGGCTTGCATCCCGACGCACTTGCGTTGCGCCTGCGGGAAGCTCGCGAAGAATGGCAGCGACTCGATGCGGCCGAGGGTATTTCCGGCGGCATCGAGTCGAGTTTGACACGACGCTTCCATTCCCTCTGTCATCGCGCGCTGAAACCCGCGAAGACTTACTTCGACAAGCGCGACGAAGTGCGCAAGTCGCATGCCGGCGAGATCGGCAAGCTGCTGCAGGAAGCCGCCGCGTTGCCGGAGGAGATCATCGACTGGAAAGCAGCGGGCCAACTGCGCCAGAAACTCGGCGACGCACTGCGTTCGCTCGACGGTGTCGATCCGCGCACGCGCACCACGCTGGCCAGGCAGATCAAGGCGGCGATCGATCAACTCGCGCCGCGCCTAGATGCGCACGCAGACGAAGTCGAAGCGGCCAAGCGGCGCTTGATCACACGCGCCACGGCCTTGCGGCAGCAGAGCGACGGCCGCGCGGTTGCGCGCGATGCACGCGAATTGCAGACGCAGTGGACCGCACTCGGCCACGGCCGCCGCGGCAGCGACCAGCGCCTTTGGAAAGAATTCCGTACGGCGGTCGATGCCGCTTTCGGCCAGCTCGACGTGGCGCGCAAGCAACGCGACGAGCAATCGACGGCGATACGCGCACAAGCGCAGAACCTGCTCGCCGAACTCGAAGCTTTGCGCGACGACGATACCCACGAGGCGAAAGCACAACTGCGCGACATCGACACGCGTTGGCACGCGCTGGGTTCGTCCGATCGTGCGCTCGAGCAGCGCTACCGCAAAGCGCACGACGCGCTCGAGTCGCGCTTGCGGGGCGCGGCGCGGTGCAAGCGTCTGGCGGGCTATACCGACGCGCTGGCGAAATACACCGTGCTGCGCGCCGTGGAAACCGGCGCGCAGACTGCGGAGGCTGTCGCTGCCTCCTGGCACGAGCACCCCGCCCCGGCCGAATTCGGCGCAGTACTCGATGCGCGCTTGGCCAGGATGTCAGTGGCACCGTTTGCCGAAGGACAAGACGAAAACCCGGCACGCGACCTGCTTGTCGAATTCGAGTTCTTCGCCGGCCTCGAAACGCCGGCTGAAGACCGCCAGCGGCGCATGAACTTCCAGGTCCAGCGCCTCGCCTCACGCATGCGCGATCGCGGCGCGGCGACGCCGGAGTCCGAGCTTGCGCGACTGATGCGCGCTTGGCTCATGCAGCCACCGCAGGCGGTCGAACTCGAGGACCGTTTCGCGCGCTCGGCCCGGGCAGGTATCGAAGCCCTGCCTTGATCGCGGTCGAAGCGGGTGTATCTTCGTGGTTCGTTCGTACCACGGGGCTCGAGTCCATGCAGCAACGCACGAAAACACCGTCGAAGAAGCGGTCGCCGACGCCGCCTCGCAAGGCGCAACCCGCAGGCGGCCGCGCGAACAAATTCGCCGAGGAACTCGCCGTGCGCGTGCGTGCCGCTCTCGGCGAGTCCGGCAGTCTCGGCGAAAAGAAGATGTTCGGCGGCATCGGCTTCATGCTCAACGGCAACCTCGTCGTTGCGGCATCCAGGCGCGGCCTGCTCGTTCGCAGCGGCAAGGACCGTCAACCCGAGGTGCTGGCCTGGCCGAACTCGCGGCCGATGGTGATGCGCGGGCGGACGATGGAGGGCTACGCTTACCTCGATCCTCCCGGTGCTTCCGACGGAGCCGTCCGCGCCTGCGTCGGCATCGCGCGCACTTTCGTCGCGACGCTGCCGAAAAAATAACACTACGTCGCGAGCTGGCGCCGCGTACGCACCTCGCGCAGCACGCGCTTGGCCCACAGGCTCGCGTCATCGAGCAGCGAATATATCGTCGGCAGCACAAGCAGGCTGACGATGGTCGAGAAGATCAGGCCGCCGGCGATCGCGCGCGCCATCGGATAGTACGGAGGGCCGTCGCCGCCGATCGCCGCGTCGCCCAGGCACAGCGGCAGCATGCCCAGGATCGCCGTGCCCATGGTCATCAGGATCGGGCGCAGCCGGTCGCGCGCACCCTGGATCAGCGCTTGGCGCCGGTCCATGCCGTCGTGGCGCAACTGGTTGATGTGCACGATCATGACGATGCCGTTGTTGACGACCACGCCCATCAGGATCAGCACGCCGATCGAGGCCATGATCGAAAACGTCGTGCCGGTGATCCAGAACAGCCAGAACACGCCGAAGATCGAGAATACGAACGTGGTCAGGATCGCCGCCGGGTAGATCAGCGACTCGAACATCGCGCACATGACGACGTAGACGAGCACGAGCGCGATCAGCGTGTTGAACAGCATCGTGCTGCCGGCTTCGTCGTCGCGATCGAAGTTCTCACCGAAGCTCCATTTGTAGCCTGGCGGCAGTTCCATCTTGCCCATCGCGGCCTGGATGTCTCGTCGTGCATCGTCCGGAGTCTTGCCTTCGACGAAGTTGGCGACGATGGCGAAACTGGTCTGCCGGTTGCGGCGCTGGATCGTCGCGGCGGCGTTTCGCGCGTCGACATCGATCATCGACATCAGCGGCACCTGGGTGCCATCGGCACGGCGCAGCATGTAGTCCGAGAGATTGTCCAGGCTCTGCGTGTCACCACCGGAAAAGCGCAGCCAGACCGGCACCTGGCCTTCGCCGCCGTGGTAGTCCTTGAGACGGAAGCCGCGCAGCGCGATGCCGATGTACTGCGCGATGTCGCTTGCCGAGAAGCCCATCGCCTTGGCCTTCTGTCCATCGACGTGCACGGCGATTTCGCGGTTGCTGCTGTTCTGCTGTGCGCGCACGTCACGCAGGCTCGGCAGGCTGCTCAGGATCGGAATGACGTTGCTCGCCAGCTCGCGCAGCTGCGCGCCGGAGTCGCCGGTCAGATTGATGCCCACGCTTGGCTGCTGGCTGCTGCTGCCGCCACCGCCCTCGAAGCCGACCACGACTTCGCCGATCGGCACCTTGGGCATGCCCTTGCGGATCATTTCGACGATCTGCGCCTTGTCGGGCGCGTCGTCGTCGAGGAAGGCCGCCATCTCGCTGTCGCCCTGCTCGTTGTAGAAGACATAGACGTTCTTCAGATGAAATTCCTCGCGATGCTGCTCGAGCCAGCTCTCCAGCGTCGCGTAGCTCGTGCGCATCTGCGCCAATGGATACAAACCATTGAGATTCATCTGGAAGAAGATCCACTTCGACGGGCCGCCGCCATTCATGTTGACCTTGGTCTGGCTGATCGGCACGAAGCTCGCGAGCAGCAGCGCCAGCAGGCCGAGCATGGTCCAGCGTCGATGCGCCAGCGTCTTCTCGATGAAACGGCCGTAGCGCTCCTGCGCAGTCGTGATCACGGTCTTGCGGCCGATGAATTTCGGCGGCGGCAATTTCGCCGACAGCATCGGCACGAGGCTGACCGCGACCAGCCACGAAGCCAGATGCGCGATCGCCATCGCCACCGCGACCTGGGTCAGGAAGATGCTCATGCCGTTCTTCTCGCGCAGCACCATCGGCAGGAACACGATGATGCTGGCAAGCGTACCCGCAGCGATCGCGATGCCGACGATCTGCGTACCCTGCACCGCGCAGTACCACGGCTTGTCCGGATGGTGCTCACGATACTGGTAGATGCTCTCGACAACGACCACGGCGTTGTCGACGAGCATGCCGACAGCGAGCAGCAGACCCATCATCGACAGGATGTTGAGGCTGATGCCGAACATCTGCATGCAGCCCAGGGTGATGACAAAGCAGATCGGGATCGCGAGCGACACCATCAGTGTCGACGGCCAGTCGCGCAGGAAGAAAAACAGCACGAGCACTGACAGCAACGTGCCTTCCAGCCCGGCCTTGCCGAGCTGCTTCAGACTGTCGGTTACACCGGCGGCCTGGTCGTTGAACGCGACCAGTTGCAGATCATCGATCTGGCCGGATTGCTTGATGCGGTCGATCTCGTCCCAGACGCGGCGGCCAACGTCGACGAGGTTGGCCGCGCGCTCCTTGTACACGCGCAGGATCACGGCCGGACGCGTATCGAGGTGCAGTTCGTAGTCCGCGCGCGCCGGTTTGAACGAGATGTCGGCGATGTCGCTGAGCTTGAGGCCGCGCTCGTTGATCGCGAGCAGGCGGATGTCGTCGATGCTGCGCCACTCGCCGGCCGGCTGCACGTGATAGCGCAGATCGCCGTCCTTGATCAGGCCACCCGAGGCGGAAAAATTCGCGGTCGAAAGTTTCTTGTACAGCTCGTCGAGGCTGATCCCGGCAGCGGCGAGTCGCTCGGCTGAAATCTCGATCTGCACTTCACGCTGCGAGACGCCCTGCAACTGCACGCGCGCTACGCCGGGCAGGCGTTCCAGCGGACGCTTGAGTTTGTGGTCGAGCAGGTCGTAGGCGTTGGTCAGGTTGCGTTCGGAGGAGATCAACATGCCGAGTACGGGGTGATCGCCGGTGCCGAATTTTTCCACTGAGTAGCGCTTCAGGTCGCTGGGCAACTGGTCGCGGATCGCGTCGATCTTGCCGCGCGCTTCGACTGCCTTGACCGCGGCGTCCTGGCCCCATTTGAACTCGATGAAGATCTGCGCGCCTTCCGGCGGCGAATTCGAATTCATGTTCTTGATGCCGGTCAGCGTCGACAACGCGTCTTCGACCGGTCGCGTGATCGTGCGCTCGACCTCGCCCGGCGTCGAACCGGGGTACGGCAGGTCGACGAACATGAAAGGAAACTGGACGTCGGGCATCGCCTCGAGCGGCAGGCGGAACGCCGCGATCAGGCCGATCACGGTCATCGAGACGAAGACCATGATCGCGGTGACCGGCCGTTTCAGGCTGAGTTCCGCCAGCGTCATACATGGATTCCATGGGCAACTAGAGCCAATAACACGGATAAACGCGGATCATCAAAAGTATCGACGCGGACAAGACGGCAATTACCTTTCCCTCTATCCGTGTTCATCGTTCTTGATCCATGAAATCCATGTCCATTGCTTTGGATTTCAGGCGGCGCGCAAATCCCGCCCGCGACGCGCGCGCGCATCTCGTAGCACGCGCTTGGCCCAAAGACTCGCATCGTCGAGCAGCGAATAGATTACCGGCAACACGAGCAGGCTGACGATCGTCGAAAAGATCAGACCACCTGTGATCGCACGCGCCATCGGGTAGTACGGCGGGCCGTCACCGCCGATGCCGGTGCGGCTGATGCACAGCGGCACCATGCCGAGAATGGCCGTACCCATCGTCATCAGGATCGGGCGCAGGCGGTCCTTCGCGCCCTGGATAAGCGCGTCGACGCGATCCATTCCCTCGTGGCGCAGCTGGTTGATGTGCACGATCATGACGATGCCATTGTTGACGACGACACCCATCAGGATCAGCACGCCGATGAAGGCCATGATCGAGAACGTCGTGCCGGTGATCCAGAACAACCAGAACACGCCGAAGATCGAGAAGATGAACGTGGTCAGGATTGCGGCCGGATAGATCAGCGACTCGAACATCGCGCACATGACCACGTACACCAGCACGAGGGCGAGCACGAGATTGAGCATCATCTTTGCCGCCGCGTTGTCGTCGCGGTCGAAGTTCTGGCCGAAGCTCCAGCGATAGCCGGGCGGTAGCTGCACCTTGTTCATCACGTTCTCGATCTCGGCGCGCGCATCGTTCGCGGTCTTGCCGTCGGCGAGGTTGGCCTTGATCGACAACGAGGTTTGCCGGTTGCTGCGCTCGATCACCGACGAGGCATTGTTGGTCGATACCTGCACCATTGACATGAGTGGAATCTGGGTGCCGTCGGCGCGGCGCAACTTGTAGTCGGAGAGGCTGTCGAGGTCGCGCGCATCCGCGCCGCGGAAGCGCATCCATACCTGCAATTGGTCCTGGCCGCTGTGGTAGTCCTTGAGCTGGCCGCCGCGCAGCGCCACCGAAATGTACTGCGCCACATCGCTGGCCGAGAATCCGTAGGATCGTGCCTTCTCGCGGTCGACATGAATCGCGAGTTCGCGGTTGCCGCTGTCCTGGTCGGCGCGCACGTCGCGCAGGCTCGGCAGCGACTTGATGATCGGAATCACCGTTGCCGACAGTTCGCGCAGCACCTGCCCCGAGTCACCGTTGAGGCTGAACTGGATGCTGTTGTCGTTGCCGCCGTTGCCGTTGAAGTCGAACACGATGTCGCCGATCGGGACCCTCGGCCCTTCCTTGCGGATCTTCTCCATGATCGCCTTGGTGTCGACCTGGTCGCGTTCGTCTTCCTTGAACAGGATCGTGGTGAAGGTGTCGTTGCCGTCCTCGGCGTAGCGGCTGTAGATGTTCTTGATGTGGAATTCGGCACGATGCGCGTCAAGGTACTTCTCGACCGTGTCGACGGACCGCTTCAACTCGGCCAGCGGATACATCGCGTTGAGGCGATAGCCGAGGAAAAGCTGGTCGCGATCGCCGCTCGGAAACATGTCCATCTTCGTGTGCGCGGCCGGCAGAACGATGCTGACCAGGAGCAGGCCGAGCAGCCAGAGCATGGTCCAGCGGCGGTGGCGCAGCGTACGTGCGACGAAACCGCCGTAGGCACTCTGCATGCGCGTGACCAGCGTCTTGCGGCCGATGAACTTCGGCGGCGGCAGCTTCGCCGACAGCATCGGCACGAGGCTGACCGCGACCAGCCAGGATGCCAGATGCGCAATCGCCATCGCCACCGCAACCTGGGTCAGGAACACGCTGATGTCATCCTTCTCGCCGAACACCATCGGCAGGAATACGATCACGCTGGCGAGCGTGCCGGCGGCGATCGCTATGCCGACGACCTGGGTGCCCTGCACCGCGCAGTACCACGGCTTGTCCGGGTGTTTTTCGCGGTAGTGGTAGATGCTTTCGACGACGACCACCGCGTTGTCGACGAGCATGCCGACCGCGAGCAGCAAGCCCATCATCGACAGGATGTTGAGGGTCATGCCGAAGAACTGCATGCAGCCCATCGTGATGACGAAACAGATCGGGATCGCGAGCGACACCATCAGCGTCGACGGCCAATCGCGCAGGAAGAAGAACAGCACCAGAATCGACAGCAACGTGCCTTCGAGCCCCGCCTGGCCAAGCTGACGCAGACTTTCGGTGACATTTTTGGCCTGATTGCCGAGTGCATAGATCTGGATGCCGCGCATCTCCGGCTGTTCGCGGATGCGATCGACCTCGGCCATGACGCGACGCCCCACGTCGACCAGGTTGGCGCTGCGCTCCTTGGAGATTTCCACGGCCACCGCTGGACGCTGGTCGAGGTGGCGCGCATAGGTGAGGCGCGCGGGCATCACCTCGACGTTGGCGATGTCGGAAAGCTTCAGACCCTTGTCGTTGATAGCAAGATCGCGGATTTCCTCGATGCTGCGCCATTCGCCGACCGGCTGTACGTGATAGCGCAGCGCGCCGTCCCTGACCAGACCGCCCGACGCGGAGAAGTTGGCCGTGTTGAGTCGCTGATACAGATCGTTGAGGCCGACGCCGGCAGCGGTCAGGCGGTCGGCGTCGATCTCGATGCGCACTTCGCGCTGGGCAACGCCCTCGATCTGCACGCGCGCCACGCCGGGCAGGCGCTCGAGCGGCCGCTTCAGCGCGCGGTCGAGCAATTCGTAGGCATTGGTCAGATCGCGTTCGGACGAAATGCGCAACTGCAGCACCGGCCGGTCGTTTGAGGCGAACTTGAACACGTTGTAGCGCAACAGGTCGCTCGGCAGGTCGGCGCGGATGGCATCGATCTTGCCGCGTGCCTCGACCGCCTTCACCGCGGTGTCCTGACCCCACTTGAATTGCATCTGGATCTGCACGCCGTCCGCACGCGTCAAAGAATCCATGCGCTGGATGCCGGTCAGCGTCGACAGCGCTTCCTCGACCGGGCGTGTCACCGTGCGCTCGACCTCGCTCGGGGTCGAACCCTGGTATGGCAGATCGACCACCATGAACGGAAACTGGATGTCGGGCATCGATTCCAGCGGCAGGCGGAACGCGGCGATCAGGCCGATCACGGTCATCGACACGAACAGCATGATCGCGGTGACCGGGCGCTTGAGACTCAATTCGGCAAGGGTCATGTGCGCTCCCCTACACGTGCAAAAGAAAGAGCAACCAACGCAGATAAGAGCAGATTTTTTTTAGCCAAAAATCTGATAGAGCAAAATCCTAAAAATGCTTTATCCGCGTTTATCTGCGTTGATCCGCTCTGATCTGCGTTAAACGCTTTTTTCTTCACGGCGTCGCTCCGTGCGGTGCGACCGCAGCATCGTCAAGCACCGCCCTCGCCTTGCGCTCGCCGCGTTCGCGATACACCGCATCGCTGCGGCGGTCGAGCAACGTGTACACGACCGGGATCACCACCAAGGTCAGCAATGTCGAGATGGCCAGGCCGCCGATCACGGTGATCGCCATCGGTGCACGCACTTCCGAGCCGTCGCCGAGGCCGATCGCCAGCGGCAGGAAGCCGATCAGCGTGCACAGCGTCGTCATCGTGATCGGGCGCAGGCGCGACTCGGCGGCTTGGGTGAGCGCATCGACCTTGGCCACGCCTTCCTCGCGCAACTGGTTGACGCGATCGATCAGCACGATGGCGTTCTTCACCACGATGCCGGCGAGCATGATCAGGCCGATGAACACGACCACGCTGAGCGGCGTGAACGTCAGTTTCAGCGCGAGCACCGCGCCGACCAGCGCGAGCGGGATCGAGAACATGATGACGAACGGATGCAGCAACGACTCGAACTGCGAGGCCATCACCAGGTAGACGAGGAAGATCGCGAGCACGAGTGCGAAAATCAACGAGTTGGTCGACGCGTCGAGCTCCTCGCTCTGGCCGCCGATATGCGCGGTCACGCCCGCGGCGAGCGGATTGTCGCGGATCAGCTTGCGTACTTCGGCGACGGCTGTGCCGAGGTCGCCGTAATGCAGATTGGCCGAGACGATCGCGACGCGTTCCTGGCTGATGCGATGGATTTCGCTCGGGCCGATTGTCGAGACGACGTCGGCGACCGCGGACAGGCGGATCGGTGTGCCCGCCGCGGCGCTATTCGTTGTCGTGGATTGCGAATTCGAGTTCGTGCCGGTCGAAGCGCCGCCAGACGAACTCACCGTGGACGCCGCGCCGGAACTGCCCATGGCGCTCGTCGAACCACTACCCGAGTTGCTCGCACTCGTGCTCGCCGTACCGCTCTGCGCAAAACCGACGATCAGGTTGCGGATGTCGTCGACCGAGCCACGCTGGTTCTCCTGCGCGCGCACGAGTACGTCGATCTTGCGGTCGCGGAAGCTGTAGCGCGTCGCCACCGAGCCCTTGACCTTGTTGACCACCTGATCGGCAATCTGTTTCGTGGTCAGTCCGAACGCGGCGGCGCGGTCCTGGTCGAAACGGATCTGGATCTCGGGATAGCCGCCTTCCACGGTCGACTTCACGTCGGCGAAGCGATCCGAGGCATTCATCAGATTGGTCAGTTTCTTGCCGGCTTTTTCGAGCGAAGCGAGGTCGTAGCCGCGCAGCTCGATTTCCAGCGGTGTGGCAAAGCTGAAAAGTTGCGGTCGCGAGAACTTCACCTCGGCGCCCGGATGGGTCTTCATGCTTGCGCGCAGTGCGTCAGTCGCCGCGCGCTCGCCCTTCTCGCCGGCACCGTGCTTGAGCACGACGAGGAGGCGCGCGATGTTCTCGCCCGATTCGGTCGGTGTCGCATCGAGGCGCGTGCCGGTGCCGCTGACGCCGTAGATCAGCTCGATGTTCGGATCCTTTGCGTTGGCGGTTTCCAGCTCCTTCACCAATGCGTCGGTGTCGTTCAGTGCGGTGCCGGGGGGCAGCTTCACCGTCATCTCGAAGCGGCCCTGGGCAAGCTGCGGAATCAGGTCCATGCCGAGCGTCGGGATCACGAGCAGGCTCGCGATGAAAGCCAGTGCCGCGAATCCGAGCACGAGAACAGGGTGGGCAAGCGCCTGCGGCAGAAGTGCGTGGTAGGAACGCGCGGCCGCGTTGTACGGTATCATCACGAAGCGCCCTATCGCGCGCAGCACTTTGCCGACGACCTTGCCGATCACGCCGGACACGACGAACGCGATAGTCGCGATCAGGCGCGGAATCCGCTGGAAGAACAGTTTCGATATCGGCGTGACGATTTTCTTCACCGTGCGGCCGGGCCGGCTCGTCGGCTGCCATCCCGGTGACGGCTCTTCTTCCCTGTACGCGAGCGGCGCGCGACCCTTGAGCGAAGCCAGCATCGGAATCAGGGTCATCGCGACGACCAGCGAAATCAGCATGGCGAAAGTCACCGTCAGCGCCTGGTCGCGGAACAACTGCCCGCCGACGCCCTGCACGAAGACCAGCGGGAAGAACACCGCGACCGTGGTCAGGGTCGAGGCGATCACCGCCATCGACACTTCCTTGGCGCCCTTCACCGACGCTTCGAGAATGCTCGCACCGTGCTCGCGCATGCGCGCGATGTTCTCGAGCACCACGATCGAGTCGTCGACCACCATGCCGGTTGCCAGCGCGAGGCCTCCGAGCGACATCACGTTGAGGCTCACGTTCGCCTGACCCATGAAGAAAAACGTGGTGATCAGCGAGATCGGCAGGCTCAGCGAAATGATGAACGTGCTCCACGAATCGGCGAGGAAAAAGAAGATGATGAGGATCGCGAGCACGCCGCCGATGACCGCGTCGTTGCGCACGTCGTCGAGCGAGGATTGGATGAAGATCGACTGGTCGTCGATCGTGTCGAGCTTCGCGTTCGGCGGCAGGATGTCCTTGAGTTTGGCCAGGCCTTTCTTCACCGCGGCGGCGACGCTGACCGTATTCGCGTCGCCTTCCTTGTAGATCGCCAGCTCGATCGCCTCATGGCCGTCGACGCGCACGATGCCTTCGCGTTCCTTGAATCCCTGCTTGACGTCGGCGATGTCCTTGAGCCGCACCGGCACACCGTTGTCGACCTTGATCAGCAGGTTGCGCATCTCGTCGAGGTTGGTGAACTGGTTGACCGTGCGCACGAGATAGCGCTGCGAGCCGTTCTCGATGCGACCACCGGAGACGTTGACGTTTTCATCGGTCAGACGCTTGGTCACGTCGGCGATATTGAGGTTGAGCTGGCGCAGCTTCTGCTGGTCGATGTCGACGTCGACCTGATCTTCGAGACCGCCGCCGACCTTGACCGCCGCGACACCCGCGGTCGGTTCCAGGCGTTTCTTCAACTCATCGTCGGCGAAGCGGCGCAGCTGCTTCAACTGCGCTTCATTGACCTCGGCAGTCGCGGGCTTCGCATCCGCTTTTCCCGCTCCCTGTTCCCTGTTCCCCGTTCCCTGCGACAACGACAAACGCATGATCGGATCGGTCGACGGATTGAAGCGCAACAGCACCGGCTTCTTCGCGTCGAGCGGCAACTGCAACGTGTCGAGCTTGTCGCGCACGTCGAGGCCGGCCTGGTCCATGTTCGTGCCCCAGGCGAATTCGAGGATCACGTCGGACTGACCGGTGCGCGATACCGAATGGATCTTGCGCAGGTTCTTGACCACGCCGATCGCTTCCTCGACCGGCTGCGAAATCAGGTTCTCGATTTCCAGCGGTGCGGCGCCCTCGTACTCGGTGCGTACGGTCAACGTCGGATAGGTCAGGTCCGGCAGCAGATTGACCTTGAGTCCCGTCAATGCAATCAGGCCGAACAAAACGAAGGTGAGCGTCACCATGCCGACGGTGACGCGCCGTCGGGTTGCGAGTTCGACGATGTTCATGCTCAGCCCTTCTTCTCGTCTGCCGACTTCTGCGCGAGCTGCTTGTCCTTGTCGCCGTTGAGCACCTGCACGGCGGTACCGTCACGCACGGCGTTACGGCCGACCGTGATCACCTGCGTGCCGGCGTCGATCCCGGAGCGGATCTCGACCTTGTCGCCCTCGGTATAGCCGACCTTGACCAGCTTGCGGCGTGCGACCAGGCCCGGCGCAGCGGGCTTCACGTCGCCCTTGTTCGCATCGGCCAACTTGGCATCCTTCTTCGCCGCGTCCTTCTTCGAGCCGTCCTTCGTGTCGTCGGTGGCCTTGTCGGTGGCTTTGTCGACGACGAACACGGCGGTCTCACCGTCTTCCTCGACGAGCGCGGAGCGCGGCACTGTCAACGCGTCGGCGCGCTGGTCGTAGACGATACCGATGCGGCCGAACATACCCGGCTTGAGGGTGCCGCTCTTGTCGTGGAACTCGCAGGTCACGCGGAAGGTGCCGCTGTTCGAATCGACCACGGGCGCGATACGCAGGATGCTGCCGCCGAACTTCTGTCCGGGCAGGGCGTCGGCTTCGAGCGTGACCTGCTGGCCCGCCTTGAGGATACCGAGCTGGCGCTCGGGGACGTTGAGCACTGCCTGCAGCGGATCCATGCCGACGATGCGGAACAGGCTCTGATTGGTCTGGATCAGGTTGCCGAGCTTGACCGAACGCTCGGCGATGACGCCGTCGACCGGTGCCGTGATGGTCGTGAACTGCAGGTTCAGCGCCGCTTCCTCGCGGGCCGCGCGCAGGTTCTGCATGTCGTACTTGGCCTGGTCGAAGTCGCGCTGCGGAATGAGCTGCTTCTGGATCGCCTTCTCGCTGTAGTTGAAGCTGGCATCGGCCTTGCGCATCTGTGCCTCGGCCTGGGCCAGCTTGGCACGTGCGGTCTCCTGCTCGAGCTGGGCGAGCACCTGCCCCGCCTTCACGCTCTGGCCTTCTTCGACAAACAGCTTGACCAGCACGCCCGAGGTTTTCGCCGCGACCTGGGCCTCGTGGTCGGCAGTCAGCGTCGCAGTGCCGTTGTAGCTGGCCGCGATCTCGGCGCGCGTCGCCCTGGCGACCTCGACCGGCACAGCGTTGACGACCTCCGCCTTGGCGTCCTTGCTTTCCTTGGCCTGGGCCGGGCTGCCGCCGCTGCAGGCGGAAAGCAACAGCGAGACCAAACCGGTGCAAATGAGAATCACACTCGAATTCGCGATGTTCTTGTTTATTTTCATGGAGTTGGAAAGCGCCGGGAGCGTTGGAGAAGGGAGGCATTATCGCTATGGTGTTATACTAGACTACATCACCGTTCACTGACCATCCCCCAGAAGTCATGATCGTGCGGCGCCATGTGTTCCGGCTCGTGTGCGTTCGATCAATCAAGTACCCGCCTGCATCCCTCCCCTGACCCCAGTCCAATGGATGCATTTTCGCTACAAAAAGTTGCAAGCGTAAGCGCCAATAGTCATGCGCGCCGGCGTGGCAGCGTGTTGGTTCAGAGCGTGACGAAATTGCCGGTCATGGCTGCCTGCGATGCCCATGGATACGGAAAAATCCACATGTATACCTCACGGGCGGGCGGTCTCCGGCCTGTGCCGGCGATGGCCAACCATGTCATTCCAGCCGCAGTACGGCGAACCGGCGCGGGCTGGCCACGGGTCGCTAGAAGTAAGTGCGCGGGGGTTGTTATACTCTCGCGCCCATTTCTTCAACCGTTGCCGGCCCCGAGAACATGACGAGAACGAAGCTTGCCTGCGCCCTGATTGCCCTGACCGCAGCCCTCGCTGCGCCCGCTTTCGCCACCGATGCGGTTGTCGCGCCGAAGGGCGATGCCAAAGCCGGCAAGGCGCTCGTCTACACCTGCGGTGGCTGCCACGGGGTGACCGGCTACACGAATGCGTATCCGAACTACCACGTGCCGCGCATCGGCGGCCAGAACTACGACTATCTCGTCGCCGCCTTGACCGAGTACAAGACTGGCCAGCGCAGCCATCCCACCATGCGTGCACAGGGCGAGAGTCTGTCCGAACAGGACATCAAGGACATCGCGACCTACCTTTCCAGCATCACCGCCAAATAAGCAGAAACGGAAACCGACACGCCATGAAATTCGCCATTGCCCTGCTTTCCGTTTGTGGTCTCGCCTGCGGCGTCGCCCATGCCGAAACGATTCCGCTTGAGAAGGTGAAGGAAAAAGCCGCGACCTGCGCCGCCTGCCACGGCGCCGACGGCAATTCCGATACGCCCGCGCAGAGCCAGTATCCGCGTCTCGCCGGCCAGTACCACGACTACCTGGCGCGCGCGCTGCACGAGTACAAGTCCGGCGAGCGCAAGAACCCGATCATGGCCGGCATGGCCGCGCCGCTGAGCGAGGCCGAGATCGACGCGCTCGCACGCTACTTCGCCGCGATGCCGGGCAAGCTCGACGACCTGGCCAGGCACGAGCAAGGCAACTGATCTTCCGTCCTGATTGGCGTTCGATCCTCGGCTCGTCTATCTCGCGAAAGCGAGGCTTGCAACGGGCAAAGGGCTGGTCATCCAGCGCATGCGGAAATGACGGACAGCAACATCAGCCCACAGCGCTGGCGCCGCTCTTCCCGCGGAAGTACGGATTGCTGCCGCTGGCGTGATCGGTCGCGTCGCGCACCGCGGTGATTTCCGGGAAATGGCCGCGCAGGGTCTTCTCGATGCCTTGCTTCAAGGTTACATCGGCCATGCCGCAGCCGTGGCAGCCACCACCGAACTGCAACAACACGACACCGTCCGCATCGGCTTCGACGAGACGCACGCGGCCGCCGTGTGCGGCGATCTGCGGATTGATTTCGCTGTCGAGCACGTATTGCACGCGGTTGGCCAGCGGCGCGTCTTCACCCGGAACACTGCCCTTGATGCGCGGTGCGCGTATCGTCAGCTGGCCGCCGGTCGCGCTGACCTGATAGTCGACCTCGGCATCGCGCAGCCAGTCCACGCTGGCCGCCTCGACGTAGACGTTGAAGCCCTCGCAATCAATACGCGTTTCGTCACCGGCCAGATCGGCGCTTTCCACATACTCGAGCACGCAATCCGCCTTTGGCGTGCCGGCATGGACCGCCTTCATGCGGATGCCGAGGTTGTCGATGTCCTGTTGCGCAAGCAGGTGGCGGAAATAGTTCTTCGCGCTGTCGGAAAGGCCGATCATGTTTGTTGCCAAGGCAGGTGGAATCAGTACCAGTATAGTCCTCATTCGCGCGCAGCGCCAACTGATGGGGGCGTTGCGGGTGGCAAGTTGCGCGCTTTGGTGATGCAATGGCGGAATCAAATTCCGAAAGCGTCATCCTCATGTCCGACCCATCGACGACCCTCGCCCAACTCGCCACGGAAGAATGCCTGCCGCTCAAAGGCCGCGAACATGCCGTGCCGCTCGCACAGGCTCAGGCGTGGCTCACCGCGCTGCCCGACTGGAGTTTCGGCCCGCAGCAGGCTGACATCCGCAAGGAGTTCCGCTTCCCCGACTTCATCCGTGCGCTGGCCTTCGTCAACGCCCTAGGCTACGTCGCCGAACGCGAAAACCATCATCCTGACCTCGAACTCGGCTGGGGACGCGTGCTCGTGCGCTACTCGACGCACGATGTCGGCGGGTTATCGCGCAATGACTTCATTTGTGCTGCGAAAACCGAAGTCCTGGCCGGCTGAGTCGAAGGCATCAACGTCGCAGATTGCCCTTCCTCGATACTCCGCGCGGCAGAGCATCCAGCACCGCGGCGAGATCGGGCGCCAGCGGCGCGGAGAAGCTGTAGCTCTTGCCGTCGAGTTCGAACTCGAAACGCGCCGCGTGCAGGAACAGGCGCTTGAGTCCGAACCCACGCATGTTCTGGTTGAAGCCCTTTTCGCCGTATTTCTCATCGCCAGCGAGCGGGTGCTCGATGTGCTGGGCGTGGACGCGGATCTGGTGGGTGCGGCCGGTGAACAGCGTCACTTCAGCCATGCTCGCATCGGCGTAGATGTCGACGATATGGAAGCGCGTCAGCGACGGCTTGCCGTCATCGGCGACGCGGACCATGCGCTCGCCGCCCTGCAGGATCGACTTGCGCAGCGCCGCATTGACGTCGAAGCGCGCCTTGTGCGTGTGACCCTTGATCAAGGCCAGATATTGCTTGGTGGTCTGATTCTCGCGGATCAACGCCTGCAAGCCGGTCAGCGCGGAACGCTTCTTGGCGAAGACGAGCACGCCGCTCGTGTCGCGATCGAGGCGGTGCGCGAGTTCCAGCGTTTCGTCCGGCCGCGCCGCGCGCAGCAGTTCGATCGCGCCGAAGGTGACACCGCTGCCGCCGTGGCTGGCGACGCCGGAGGGCTTGTCGATGACGAGAAATTCGCGGTCCTCGAAAATGATCGCGCGCTCGATCTGCTCGATCTGCGCGGCCGGCGGCGCTGCCCCGCCGCCCGGCTCGGCCGTGCGTACGGGCGGAATGCGCACCTGATCGCCCGCAGCCAGGCGCACGCCCTGCTTGGCGCGCTTGCCGTTGATCCGCACCTGACCGGTGCGCATGATTCGGTAGATCAGGCTTTTCGGCACACCCTTGAGCTGGCCGATCAGGAAATTGTCGATGCGCTGGCCGTCACGGTCGTCCGGAACCTGAACGAAACGCACGCCCGGACTCGCGCCAAGGCCTTCTTCCGTCTCGTTTTCCTGTGCGGATTTTGCTCGATCTGGCCTTGCAAGATTCATTGAAGTTCGCGTCCGAATTGGATTTTTTGCCGGTCGTTCGATACAATCGAGGGGTATTGCGCGTCCTGGGTCGGCTATGCCGGCCGCAATGACGCACTCGTTCAGCTACGCCCTTCGTGCGCGGATGCGGGCCTCCAGTGGAGCCCATCTCGCCGCAGGCAGGAATCGTAACCGTTCGAGTCGAGAATTGCCCGAAAGTCGGCAAGACGGTCGGGGGTTTGCGGCAGTACAGCAAGGGCTATGTTAAACGCCGGGCGCGATTGAAACGCGCCGGCAAGAAGCGCTCCCGTGGACGCGTACCCAAGCCCACGGTCGACGCGACGCCGTCGCTGCCATCGTTATCGGGTTGGCGCGCAGGCGTTGCGACGCGTAAGCGGTAGAGCGCGTTGAGGATGTAAAAATGAAACGCATGTTGATCAACGCAACTCAGCGTGAAGAGTTGCGTGTGGCTATCGTCGATGGCCAGTCGCTCTACGATCTCGACATCGAGATTCCCTCCAAAGAGCAGAAAAAGGCCAATATCTACAAAGGCCGCATCACCCGGGTCGAACCCTCGCTCGAAGCCTGCTTCATCGAATACGGTGCGGAACGCCACGGCTTCCTGCCGATGAAGGAAATCTCGCGCGAGTATTTCCAGCCGGGCGTCGACCACAGCCGCGCCGGCATCCGCGAACTGCTCAAGGAAGGCACCGAACTGCTGGTCCAGGTCGAAAAGGAAGAGCGCGGCAACAAGGGTGCCGCCCTGACCACGTTCATCTCGCTGGCCGGCCGCTACCTCGTGCTGATGCCGAACAACCCGCGTGCCGGCGGCGTGTCGCGCCGTATCGAGGGCGACGACCGCGCCAATCTCAAGGAAGAACTCGACAAACTCAACCTGCCCGACGAGATGGGCCTGATCATCCGTACCGCCGGTGTCGGCCGCGATGCGGAAGAGTTGCAGTGGGATCTGGATTACCTCCTCCAGGTGTGGAAGGCGATTTCCGACGCGGGCGTGAGCCGCCCTGCCCCATTCCTTATCTATCAGGAATCCAAGCTCATCATCCGCGCGCTGCGCGACTACCTGCGCAACGACATCGGCGAAATCCTCATCGACAGCCCCGAGCTGTACAACGACGCGCGCGAGTTCGTGCAGCAGGTCATGCCGAACAACCTGCGCAAGCTCAAGCTCTATCAGGAAACGGTGCCGCTGTTCTCGCGTTATCAGATCGAGACGCAGATCGAGAACGCGTTCGAGCGCAACGTGCGCCTGCCGTCCGGCGGCTCGATCGTGGTCGACCAGACCGAAGCGCTGACCGCGATCGACGTCAACTCGTCGAAGGCGACCAAGGGCTCGGACATCGAGGACACCGCGTTCAACACGAACCTCGAAGCCGCGGTCGAAGTCGCACGCCAGTTGCGCCTGCGTGACGCCGGCGGCCTCATCGTGATCGACTTCATCGACATGGAAAACCCGCGCCACCAGCGCGACGTCGAGGAGAAGCTCAAGGACGCACTGCGTTACGACCGCGCCCGCGTGCAGGTCGGCCGCATCTCGCGCTTCGGCCTGCTCGAAATGTCGCGCCAGCGCCTGCGTCCGTCGCTCGGTGAATCGACGCAGATCGTGTGCCCGCGTTGCGAAGGCCACGGCCGCATCCGCGGCGTGGAATCGCTGTCGCTGTCCGTGCTGCGCCTGGTCGAAGAACAGGCGATGAAGGAAAAGACCGGTCAGGTGCTGGTGCAGGCGCCTCCGGCGATCGCCAACTTCCTGCTCAACGAGAAACGCAAGAATCTGGTCGAGATCGAGCAACGTCATGACGTACCCGTCATCGTCGTCGCCGACGACAAACTCGAAACCCCGCACTTCGAGATCACGCGGATCAAGGGCAACGAGCTCGGCAGCGATGTCAAACCGAGCTACGAACGCCTGACGCCGGTTGTTTCCGCGCCGCCGCCGCAGGTGGCCAAGCCGGGCGACGAGCCGGAAAAGCCCGCCGTGTCCGGCATCGTGCCGGCCAATCCCGCGCCGGTGCGCGCCGAGGTCGAAACAGTTGCCCCGGTTGCCGTACCCGTACAACCCGCGCAGCAGTCAAAAGGTTTCTTTGCGCGCATCGCTGCGCTGTTCGCCGGCAGCCCCGCGCCGGCACCCGCCCCGGTTGCCGAGGAGCGCAAGTCTGCGAACGGCGCGCGCCAGCGTGAGCAACGCGGCAACGACTCGCGCCAGCAGCGTGGTCGTAGCGATGCCCAGCGCGGCCAGCAGGGCCAGCAGCGCGGCCGCAGCGACGCGCGCCGCGACCAGCGTCAGGACAACAACCGCCCGGCACGCGGCGACGGCCGCCAGCAACAGCAGAATCCGAACCCGCAGCAGAAGAACCGTCAGGAGCGCCCCACGCCCCCGCCGCCGTCACGCAACGCGACGACGGCCACCGCGACGGCTGCGCCGACCGAGCGCGAAGCACGCCCGCTGCCGGTGGTCGCATCGAGCGAAGCATTGAGCGACAGGCGGATCGTTCCGCTCGCGACGGAAGCCGCAGCGGCAACCCCTGCGCAGAAGCCCGCCGAAGCGAATGCCGCTGCGCCTTCCGCCGAGGGCGAAGCTACGCGTTCGCGTCGCCGTGGACGTCGCGGTGGCCGCCGTCGCCGTCGCGGTGAGGGCGAAACCGAAACCAGCGCGTCCGCCGCCGCCGTTGCCGGCAGCGACATCGTGCTCGACTTCGACGACGAAGATGATGCTCCGTCCGTCGTGCCGCAGACCAGACCGGCCGTAGGCGAGACCGCAGCCGCTGCGAGCGTGGCAACGCATACGCCAGATTCGACGGCTGCGGCGCCGAATCCAGTCGCGGCGAAGCTTCCAGCATCGCGGCCTGCCGCTGCCGGCGTTGTACCGCATGCCGTGGCGGCTGCCGAGCCGGCCCAGCAGGTACTGCCGATCGCTCCCGCTCCTTCCCTGCCGCCGGTGGAAACCGTTGCCGCAGCGAAGCCCGTCATGACGGCAGCAACGGTCGCTGCATCGCCGACCAACAACGAGCTGCCATTCGCACCGATCGCGAAGGCGCCCGCGGTTGCGGCTGCCGTTTCGCAGCCACCCGCGGTTCCGAAAGTGCAGCAGCCGGCATCGCCGCCGAACTTCAACGATCTCGTGGCAGTAAAGGACGTGGTGCCGCTGCACGTGCACATCGAGCGCGCCCTCGCCGAGCTGCGCGATGTGCCACCGACCAGGCCAGGCACCGAATCGGCGAAGTCGGAAGTTGCGGCTGCCGAAAGCAAGCCGCCTCCGGAACCGCCCGCGACCCCCTGATGCGCAACCACATGAAAAGCCCCGCGATGCGGGGCTTTTTTTTAGCGCGCGGCTCCCCGCCGCGGCTTGTCCATCAGGCCGTGTGCGGTGGCCAGGTGTGCCAGGGTCACGACATTGTCTATCGCGAGCTTTTCGAACAATCGGTACTTGTAGGTCGCCACGGTTTTTTCGCTGAGCCGCAGGCGATCGCCGATCTGTTTGGCGGCCATGCCCTGCGCCAGCATCATGGCGACTTCGAGTTCGCGCGTGGACAGCTCTTCGAACGGCGACTCGCCGTTGCCGAAGGCATTGCCCAACGCCAGTTGCTGGGCAACGTCGGCGCTCAGATAGCGGCGCCCGTCGGCAATCTGGCGGATCGCCTTGACCAGCTCGTCGGCCGGGCAGCCCTTGGTCAAGTAGCCGCTCGCGCCAGCCTCGAGCAGGCGCCGCGGAAACGGCGCATCGCTGGCCATGGTCAGGATCACGATGCGCGTGGCGAGCTTGCCCCGGCGCACGCGCTCGGTCACCTCGATGCCGTTGACGTTCGGCATGTGCAGATCGACGAGCGCGAGGTCGGGCTTGAGCTTGCGGATCAGCTGCAGGCCGTCCTCACCGTCGTCCGCCTCGCCGAGGACCTCGATGTCGGGCTGCTTCTCGAGGATCATGCGCAGGCCGGCGCGCACCAAAGCATGGTCGTCCACCATCACGATGCGGATCATGAGTCCCTCCCCCGACGCGCCGTGACCTCAAGGTACTGCGCGTCGGACGACTTTACAAGCAGGCGGCGTGCCGGCTCGAAACCGAGGCCGGGATCACATGAATCGCTCAGGCCAGCACGAACCCACAGGTTCCGGCCAGTTCGAAGAATCCTGGGAACGAGGTCGCGACGTTGGCGCAGTCGAGCACGCGCACCGCACCACCGGCGACCAGACCGGCGACGCAGAAGCTCATCGCGCAGCGGTGGTCGCCCGTGCTGTCGGCCTCGCCCGCGTGCAGCGCGCCACCTTCGATGACGGCGCCGTCCGGCGTCTCCTGGATGCGTGCGCCGAGTGCGCGCAGGCCCCGGGCCATCACCGCGATGCGGTCGGACTCCTTGACCCGCAACTCGGCCGCGCCGCTCACGCGCGTCGTGCCCCGGGCCACGGCGGCAGCGACGAACAACGCGGGAAACTCGTCGATCATGTCCGGCACCAGAGTCACCGGCACGTCGATACCGTGCAGCGGGGCGTAACGCACGACCAGATCCGCAATCGCCTCGCCGCCGGCTTCGCGCGCATTCGTTTCGCGGATATCGGCGCCCATCAGGCGCAACGCCTGCAGCAAACCGGTGCGACGCGGATTCATGCCGACGTCGAGCAGCGTCAATTCCGATTCCGGTACGATGCTCGCGGCGACGAGGAAAAACGCCGCCGAGGAAAAGTCCGCCGGCACGACGATGTCGGTCGCCCGCAGGCGCTGGCCGCCGCTCAATCGAGCGTGGCCTGCGGAAAATTCGATCGGATAGCCGAACGCGCGCAGCATGCGCTCGGTGTAGTCGCGCGTCGGGTGCGGCTCATGCGCCTGCGTTTCGCCCTGCGCATACAGACCGGCCAGCAGCAGTGCCGACTTCACCTGCGCGCTGGCCACGGGCAAGGTGTAGTCGATGCCGCGCAATGACGCGGCGCCGTGGATGCGCAGCGGCGGCAAGCCGCCTTCGTTCGAATCGATCTTCGCGCCCATCCGCGCGAGCGGCTCGATCACGCGCCGCATCGGCCGCTTCGACAGCGATTCGTCGCCGATCAGCGTTGTGTCGAACTTCTGGCCCGCAAGCAGGCCCGCGAGCAGGCGCATGCCCGTACCGGCATTGCCGCAGTCGATCGGCATCGACGGCGCCTTGAGCCCGTCGATGCCGACGCCATGCACGATGCGCTCGCTCGCGCTCGGCGTCTCGATGCGCACGCCCATCTGCGCGAACGCGCGTGCGGTCGCGCGCGTGTCCTCGCCTTCGAGGAATCCGCTGACACGCGAAACGCCATCGGCGAGCGAGGCGAACATCACAGCGCGGTGCGAAATCGACTTGTCGCCAGGAACGCGCATGCTGCCATTCAGGCCGCGCGCGAAGGAACTCGTCCAAACCAGATTGCTCATCGGTACGTCTTGGCAGGGGAAACATCCATGCCGCCGCGAGCACCCACGCCCGCGCGGCGAACCGCGAACACTAGCACAGCGGCCGGGATATCGCCCTATTCCACCGACGCGCAAGGAACTTCAAGGCCTTCGCGACATTCGGACAAGCTCGCCTCATATGCAAATGGACGGCATGCACATGCACGCACTCGATAGAGCCTGGCGCTACGGATATCTGTATCTGACTTTGGCGATTGCCAGACTGGCGGCTCATTGGCCGGGCCGAAAGCACAACGTAGATGACGCTGTGCAGGCGACAGCGCCAGGGTTGTCCATCCTGATTCCCGAGCGCGGCACGCCCGACCTTCTCGAGCAGACCTTGACGGCGCTGGACGCGGCCTTGTTCCAGGTGCACGAGCCGAGCCAAATCGTCATCGTGGTCAACGGTGTGGGCGAATCTGACTACGCCGGCCTGGTTTCGCGGTTCGGTTCTGCCGAGTGGCATTTCGTTGCCGAACCGCTGGGTTTCAATGCCGCGATCGAATTTGGTCTGAAGCGCGTCCGCCACACATGGACCTATCTGCTCAACAGCGACATGTGCCTGGATCCGCACGCGCTGCAGGAGGCGCTGATCCACCGCCGTGTGGACGTGTTCGCCGTCGCTTCGCAGATCGTCTTCGCCGAACCCGACCGTCGGCGCGAGGAAACTGGCTGGACCGACTTCACCGACGATGCACACGCTGTGGATATTTTCGACCGGGCGCCGGAAGTCGACGGCGGCGTGCGCAATGGCCTCTACGCGGGTGGAGGTTCCTCCCTGTTCCGCACCGCCCCGCTGTGTCGCTATGTCAGCGAAAGTGCGGACTATGCGCCGTTCTACTACGAAGACGCTGAATGGGGGTTGCGTGCCTGGCGCGAGGGCTGGGCGACGCTGTTCTGCCCGCGTTCGCTGGCGCGACATCGCCATCGCGCCACGATAGGCAAGTTCTACGCAGCGGACGAAGTGGAACGAATTCTGCGACGCAACCGCCTGCTGTTCGACCTGCGCAACGCCTGGACCCGCCTGTCGCCATTGCAACTCGTCCGGCGCATTAGCCGTGAAGACACGCAGACGCAGGCCGAATTGTTGAATCTGCCTGCGTTGCATCGCATCTGGCATGCGCGCATGGATGCGTTGCGCGCACAGGCGGCGGGCTTTGACCCGCGCACGGCGTTGCCGCACGCCGGCACTACGGCGAACCGTGCAGCGGTTGCAGTGCAAGCCGACACCATCGCGCTGCGCACCGCGCCGCTACCGCGCATCCTGTGGATCGAGCTGACCTCGCGCTGCCCGTTCGATTGCGTGTTCTGCTCGCGCAAGCTGCTGCGCGGCGCCGGCCAGCATCTCGACTTCGAGTTGTACCGCAGGCTGATCGCCGAACTGAAGTCGCCCGACATCATCCGCCTGAACTATTCCGGAGAGTCGGCCCATTATCCGCACCTCGTCGAAGCCGCAACACTTGCGGCCTCGACCGGTGCGCGCGTCGAGCTCGTCACCACGCTGGCTGCCCTGCCCGAGCACAAGCTCGCCGGTCTCGTGCATTCGGGGCTGACGCGCCTGACGATTTCGCTGCATACCCTCGATGCGGAACAATTCGAGGACATCTACCGATTCAGTTCGCTGGCGACGATGCGCGAACGCATCGAAGGCGCGATCGTGCTCGCGAAGACCGCGCCACGCGAGCTCGATGTCGATTTCGCCTTCGTCGCCATGAAGCGCAATCTGGCGCAGATCGACGAGATTGCAGAATACGCCGTGCGCCTCGGCATCGCGCGCCTGGCCGTGCATCCAGTGATCCGGCGCGACCCGATCGAGGAAACCTTCATCGCGGAACTCGACCATGGCCATTTGCGGCCAACCTTCATCGCCGAACTCAACGCGCGGATCGGTACAGTGCGTGCGCGCTACCCGCAACTCGCGATCGAATCGTCGACGCCCGAGCTCGAACATGCCGAGCCGCTGTCAGAGGAGCCGCGTTATTTCCCCGGCAGCATCCCGGCCGGTGCGATGATCCATTCCTGCGATCAGGATCCGTGGGAAACCATCCACGTCCTCGCCGATGGCAGCGTCGTCAGCTGCGAGCAGCGCGATCGCATCATGCTCGGCAACCTGCACACGGCGAGCCTTGCAGAACTCTGGCACGGCGAAGCCTATCGGCGCTTCCGCGCAACCTACGCTTCCGCGCGTGACGCGCACTGCAACGCCTGTCCGTACAAAAAGGTGCGTCTGCCCGCCGAAATTCCACGGCATTTCCTCGCGCCGGATACGGGACGCGCCAGCCTGCTCGACGGCTGGTACGCGGACGATGCCGAGAAGATCGTCTGGAGTCGCCCCGCTGCGCAATTGCAGTTGCGCGCGGACGGTGACGGACGCATCAAGGTGCTCGGCTATCTGCCAGCTGGCATCGACGGCAGGAACCGCATCGAAATGCGCGTAAACGGACGGCAGATCGCCGCCTTCGTCAACCGCGGCACCGCGCTGCAGGAGTTCCGCATCGACGCCGCGTTGCGCGCACAAGGCCGGATCATGCTCGAGTTCGCCACCTCGGACGACTACTGCCCGATGGAGCGCGGCGAGAGCCGCGACTCGCGCCGGCTCGGTTTCGCTCTCGCCGAGGCTCGTTTCGATCCGGCTGGCTGACGGAAATTACAGTACCGCCACCGGATACGAGCCGAGAATCTTGATCTGCGCCGCGTGCGCTTTCAGCTCGGCGAGCGCGGCCTTCATCGGCGTATCGTCGATGTGGCCGGCGAGGTCGATGAAGAAGGCGTATTCCCACTTCGCGTGATGCGAGGGCCGCGACTCGATGCGGCTCATCGACACGCCATGACGCGCGAACGGGCTGAGCACGTTGAACAGCGCACCGGGCTGGTCCTTGATCGAGACCAGCACCGAGGTGCGGTCGTGGCCGCTGCTCGGGAAGAACTGGCGGCCAAGGACGAGAAAGCGCGTGGTGTTGTCGTCGCGATCCTGGATCGGGCTGACGACGACCTTCTTCAAGCCGTAGACATGCCCCGCTGCCTCGCCGGCGATCGCCGCCGCGTCATCGGCATTGCGCGCGCGGCGCGCCGCTTCGGCGTTGCTCGACACCGGAATCTTCTCGGCCTTCGGCAGGTTCGCGCGCAGCCAGGCCTTGGTCTGCGCAAACGACTGCGGATGCGAGTAGATGCGTTCGATGTCTTCGATATGCCCCGAACGCGAGAGCAGGAACTGGCGCACGCGCAACTCGACTTCGCCGCAGATCTTCAGGTTCGATGTGAGGAACATGTCGAGCGTGACCTGGATCGTGCCCTGCCCCGAGTTCTCGACCGGAACGACGCCGAAATCGGCATGACCGGCCTCGACCTCCTGGAACACTTCCTCGATGCTCGCCAGCGGCAGGCCGTGCGCCGAACCGCCGAAATGCTTGCGCATCGCCTGCTCGCTGAACGTGCCTTCGGGGCCGAGGTAGCCGATCTTGAGCGGCTCCTGCTGGGCAAGGCAGGCCGACATGATTTCGCGGAACACATGCACGAGCACTTCGTCGGCGAGCGGACCATGATTGCGGTCGATCGCCATGCGCAGCACCTGGGCCTCGCGCTCAGGCCGATAATAGTCGACCGCCGCCTTGAGCGGGCCCTTGGCCTTGCCGACCTGCTGCGCCCAGCCAGCGCGCTCGGCGATCAGTTCCTGGATCTGCCGATCGATGCCATCGATGCGCGCGCGCGCTTGAGCGAGGTCGAGTGGCGCTGCTTTGACGATGGCGGATTTGTTCTTCGGAGTCTTTTTGGCTGGCATGGGACTACTTGTACGGAATCGGGGGCATGGTGCGGATCGGGTCAACCGTAACGCTTGGCGAAATCGCGCATGAAGTCGGCCAGGGCATGCACCGCTTCGAGCGTCACCGCATTGTAAAGCGAGGCGCGCATGCCGCCGACCGCCTTGTGGCCCTTGAGTGCGAGCAGACCGGCGGCTTCGGATTCCTTGAGGAACAGCGCGTTCAACTCCTCGTCGAACAGGGTGAACGGGACGTTCATCCACGAGCGCGACGCTGGCTCCACCGGGTTGCGATAGAAGCCACCGGAGCCGTCGATGCCGGCGTAGAGATGCTCGGCCTTGGCGCGATTGCGCTCGCCGATCGCGACGAGGCCGCCCTCGCCCAGCAGCCACTTGAACACGAGGCTGGCCAGATACCAGCCGAACGTGTTCGGCGTGTTGAGCATCGAATCGTTGGCTGCGTGTTCAGCGTAGTTGAAGATCTTCGGCAGATCTTTTGGACAGCGCTCGAGCAGATCCTCGCGCACGATCATGACGACGAGGCCGGAGGCACCGATGTTCTTCTGCGCGCCGGCGTAGATCAGGCCGAACTTGCGCACATCGAGCGGGCGCGAAAGGATGTCCGAGGACATGTCGGCGACCAGCGGCACGTTGCCGACGTCCGGCACATGCTGGAACTCGACGCCGTGGATGGTCTCGTTCGGCGTGTAGTGGACATAGGCGGCGTCCGCGTGCAGCGTCCAGGTGTCGCGCGCGGGAATCGCGGTGTGTCGGCTCGCATCGCTGTTCGCCGCGATACGCACGTCGGCCAGCGTCCACGCCTCGCGCACCGCCTTCTCGCCCCAGTGGCCGGTGACGACGTAGTCGGCGATCCGGTCGCGGCGGGCGAAATTCATCGGAATCTGGGCGAAGTGCTGGGTCGCCCCGCCCTGCAGGAACAGCACCTTGTAGTTGCCGGGAATGTCGAGCAGGGAGCGCAGGTCGCACTCCGACTCGGCCGCCAGTTCGGCGAACAATTTGCCGCGATGGCTGATCTCCATCACCGAAGCACGCGCCTGCCCCCAATCGAGCAGTTCGGCCTGCGCCTGGCGCAACACCGCCTCGGGCACCGCGGCCGGGCCGGCGGCGAAATTGTATCCACGACTCATAGGGGCTCCCGACTGGAGCCCTGCATTATGCCGCAGCGCCGCAAATTGGCAATCGGTCCAACGCGGCGGTTCCGGGCGGCCGATCAGGGTAGAAGCGGCGCAATGATGCTGCGCCAGAGGTCGTAGCCGGTGCGGTTCATGTGCAGGCGGTCGGCAACGAACAAGTCCTCACGCGGCTGGCCGGACGAGTCGAGCATCCTGCTCGCGACGTCGATGTAGACGAGATGCGGATGCGCCGCCGTGTATGTGTGAATCTTCGCGTTCGCCTCGCGCATGACCGGCAGCAGTGCCGCGCGCGACGGGCTTGGCTTGATCGAAATGAACGCGATCGGAGTCGTCGGCAAATCCTTGCGCACGCGCGCAACGAAAGCCACGTAGTCGTCGAACACCTGTTGCGCCGTGTGCCCGTCGGCGACATCGTTGTCGCCCGCGTAGAACACGATCATGCCCGGCTTGTACGGCACGATGATGCGGCCCGCGTAGTACGTCGAGTCGGCGATACGCGAACCGCCAAAGCCGCGGTTGAGCACGCGCTTGCCGGGGAAGTCATCGGCGACGTCCTTCCAATGCTCGATCGACGAGGAGCCGATGAACAGGATCGCGCCGGGCTTCGGCGGATTCGCCTTGTCCGCTGCTTCAAATTTCTGGATGTCCTTTTCCCAGATCGCGGAACCGGCCTGCAATTGCGCGGCGGCGAACGGGCTGGCAAGCGCCAGGCATAGCAAGGTGAACATTGCGGCGAGCCGCAGCGGAAAATTTCTCGTCACGTCATGTCCTCAATTCGAAATCGTCCGCATCCATCCATGCCGGGAAGCGCTCGCGATGCGCGGCGAGCGCCGCCGGGTCGAGGGTCACGGTAACGACCTGCTCGTGGGCGCCGAGCTCGACCAGCGGCGCACCGACGAAATCGAGCGCCGCGCTGTCGCCCGAATAATGCAGCTGGTTGCCGTCAACGCCGACGCGGTTGACGCCGACGACGTAGGCCAGATTCTCGATCGCGCGCGCGCGCAGCAGCGTGCGCCACGGTTCGCGCCGCGGCGACGGCCAGTTGGCGACGAAAATCGCGAGATCGTAGTCGAAGCGTTGCGCGGCCTGGTCGTAGCGGTTGCGCAGCCAGACCGGAAAGCGCAGGTCGTAGCAAACCTGGGGCAGGATGCGCCAGCCGTTCAATTCGACGATCAGGCGCTTGTCGCCGCCCGCGTAGCGCTCGTGCTCCCTGGCCATACGGAACAGATGGCGCTTGTCGTACAGATCGAACGAACCGTCAGGGCGCATCCAGACGAGGCGGTTGACGCAACGTTCGCCCTCGCGGACCACCATGCTGCCGGTGATCACGCTGCCGACTTCCTGCGCGAGCGCCGTCAGCCAGGCAAAACTCTCGCCCTGCATCGTCTCGGCCTGGTGCAAGGTCTCGTTGGTGAAGCCGCTGGTGAACGTTTCCGGCAGCACGATCAGGTCGCTGCGCCCTTTCAGCGCGCGCGCGAATGCTCCGTAGTAGCCGCGATTGGCTGCGGCGTCATGCCAGCGCGTCGCGCCCTGGACGAGCGACACGCGCAGCGATTTGATCACAGCCTGCACAATCGCTCCGCCGCTTTCGCGAGCGTGTCGTCGTTTTTGGCGAAGCAGAATCGTACAAGGCGTGTTGCGGGCGGCGTCTCGTAGAACGCAGACACCGGAATCGCCGCGACGCCGGCGTTGTGGATCAGCCACTCGCAGAAGTTCAGATCATCCATGTCGCTGATCGCCGAATAGTCGGCGACCTGGAAATACGCACCGCGCACCGGCAGAGGTTTGAATTTCGAATCGGCGATCAGTTCGCGAAAGCGGTCGCGCTTGGCTTGGTAGAACGCGGGCAGGTCGAGGTAATGCTGCGGATCGGTTTCGAGCACCTCGGCGAATGCCCACTGGGCCGGATTGAACGTGCAGAACGTGAGGTACTGGTGCACTTTGCGGAACTCGGCGCTGAGCGCCGGCGGCGCGATGCAGTAGCCGACCTTCCAGCCGGTGCAATGGTAGGTCTTGCCGAACGAGGAGACGACGAAGCAGCGCGCGGCCAGTTCGGCATGGCGCAACACGCTCTGGTGCGGCGCGCCGTCAAACACGATGTGTTCATAGACTTCGTCGGAAAGGACGAAAATATTCGTGTCGCGCACAATCGTCGCGAGGGCGTCGAGATCGGCCGTCGACAGCACGGCGCCGGTCGGATTGTGCGGCGAGTTGATCACGATCAGGCGCGTCTTCGGCGTGATCGCGTCCTTGACCCGCTGCCAGTCGACCGAAAAATCCGGCAGGCGCAACGGCACATGCACGGCGCGGCCGCCGGACAACTCGATCGCCGGCTCGTAGCTGTCGTAGCACGGATCGAGCACGATGACTTCGTCGCCCGGATGCACGACCGCGGCGATCGCGGCGAACAAGGCCTCGGTCGCACCACTGGTCACCGTCACCTCGGTGTCGGCGTTGACATTGGCGCCGTAGAGCCTTTCGGTCTTCAGCGCGATCTGCTGGCGCAGTGCTGGAATGCCAGTCATCGGCGCGTACTGGTTCTTGTGCTCGTTCATTGCGCGCGCCAACGCATTGCGCAATGACTGCGGACCCTCGAAATCGGGAAACCCTTGCCCCAGGTTCACCGCCTTGTGCTGCGCGGCCAACTGCGACATCACCGTGAAGATGGTCGTGCCAACCTTGGGAAGCTTGCTTTCTATTTGCATTCTTTACGTCGATTCGGAGATACGTGATGAGCGATGAAGGCTTGTGGCCAAAGCTAGTGTGGGCGCACCTGCCCTTTGTCGCCTGCCGCCCGCCATTTGACCGCTCACTTGATCAGCTTGATTTCGCGCAGCCGCTGCTGCAGGTACTCGTGCGAGGTGATCGAGGTATCGTAGCGGCGCGGGTTGTCGGCAGTGATCGTCTGCGGCAACGGGTCGAGCACGACATCAGGGTTCGGATGCAGGAAAAACGGCACCGAGTAGCGCGGCTGGCGCGCCTTCTCGCCCGGCGGATTGACCACCCGATGCGTCGTCGACGGATACACATGGTTGGTCAGACGCTGCAACATGTCGCCGATGTTGACCACGATCGTGTCGCCCTGGGTCGTGATCGGCAACCACTCGCCGTTGCGCTGCAGAAGCTGCAGGCCTTCGGCACTGGCACCGACCAGCAGGGTGATGAAATTGATGTCCTCATGCGCGCCGGCGCGAACGTTCGGGACCTCCACCTGCGTGATCGGCGGATAGTGAATCGGGCGCAGGATGGAATTGCCGAAGTTGGTCTTGTCGTCGAAATAGTTTTCGGGAAGGTCGATATGCAGCGCGAGCGCGCGCAGCACGCGCGAGCCGAGCGCATCGAGCGCTTCGTAGAGTCCGTAACCGTATTCCCTGAAGCCCGGCACTTCGCTCGGCCACAGGTTCGGCGCCATGTGCTCGGCGTACTTCGAGCCGGCGGGCAGCTCGCGGCCTATGTGCCAGAATTCCTTGAGATCGAAATACTTCGAGTCCTTCGCCGTCTCGATGCCGAACGGTGTGTAGCCGCGCGCGCCGCCCGTGCCAGGCATGTGGTACTTCATCTTCGCCTCGCGCGGCAGCGCGAAGAACTGCTGGAACGCCGCGTAGGACCGGTCGATCAATTCCGGCACAATGCCGTGACCGGAAATGCCGCAGAAACCGTATTCGCGATAGGCCGCACCGAGCTCGGCGACGAAGGCGTTGCGGTCGCTGTCGTAGCGGCGGATGTCGAGGGTGGGAACCTGGTGGGCCATGCTTCGTACCTGATCAGCGAAAGGGACTTGCGCCGGTGAACGGCGATGCTGGAACCTGGGCAATCAGGAGCGATTGCCGGGTGCGCTTGCCGATTTTACGGCGTCGCCGAGTTCAGCGGCCAGCGTACGCACTTCGGCGTCGTCCTCGCCTTCGACGGTGATGCGGATTAGCGGTTCCGTACCGGATGCCCGCAGCACCACGCGCCCGCGCCCATGCAAACGCCGTTGCAACTCGGCAAAAACCCGTTGCACGTTTCCATCATCGAGTACCGGCGCGGCCGTACCGGCGACGGGCACATTCAAGGTAACCTGGGGCACGCGCGACACGCCCGCACACGCCTGCGCGAGCGTCGATCGGGTCCGTTGCAACACCTCGAGAACGAGCAATGCGGTCAGGATGCCGTCTCCGGTCGTCGTACGGTCCAGGCAGAGCACGTGCCCCGAGGCTTCACCACCGAGCACGCCGCCCTTTTCCTTCAACATCTGCAGCACGTAACGGTCACCGACCTTGGCCCGCAGGAATGGCACACCAAGTTGCCCGATCGCGCGCTCGATACCGAAGTTCGTCATGATCGTGCCGACCACCGGGCCTTTCAGTTTCCCCTGCCCGTGCAGGTCCCTGGCCAGAATGTAGATGATGTCGTCGCCGTCGACGAGGGTGCCGTCCTGATCGATCAGTTGCACGCGGTCTCCGTCGCCGTCGAAAGCGATGCCGAGATCGGCGCGTTCGGCGAGCACGGCCCGCTGCAACGCCTGCGGATGCGTCGCACCGCAATCCGCGTTGATGTTGAATCCGTCCGGTGCGGCACCGATGACGATGATGTCGGCGCCAAGGTCGGCGAACAGGCGGGGCGCGATCTGGTAGGTGGCGCCATGCGCGCAGTCGAGCACGATGCGCCGCCCGCGCAGGTCGAGCGCATTGACGCTTGCGCTACAGAACGCCTCGTATCGTGGCGCGCCATCGCGCACGCGCGTCGCCTTGCCGATCTGCTCGGAGGCGACCGTCTGCATCGGTTCGGCCAAACTGCGTTCGATCGCCAGCTCGATCTCGTCGGAAAGCTTTTCTCCCTCGGCGTTGAAGAACTTGACGCCGTTGTCGTAGTACGGATTGTGCGAAGCGCTGATCACGAGGCTCGCCGTGGCACGCAGGCGCCGCGTCAGCCACGCGACCGCCGGTGTTGGCATCGGTCCGAGCAGATGCGCACTCGCGCCCGCCGAAACCAGGCCCGCTTCGAGCGCGGATTCGAACATGTAGCCGGAAATACGGGTGTCCTTGCCGATCAACACGTCGGCATGCCCGTCGTTGCGCTCGCGCAGAACGCGCCCGAGCGCGTGGCCTACGCGCAGCATGAATTCCGCGGTGATCGGGTCGGCGCCGACCCGACCACGGATGCCGTCCGTGCCAAAGTAGGTTTTCTTCATGCGACTCCCGCGATCACATCGTGTTGGTGGATTTCTCCGACCCCTGCAGTTCGGCGAGCATGGCTTCGATCTTGACCCGCGCCGATTCGCTCTCCGGCGAATCGTTGAACTGCACGCCGATGCCGGCGACGCGATTGCCTTGCGCTCCCGGCGGCGTGATCCACACAACCTTGCCCGCGATCGGCATGCGCTCCGCCTCGCTCATCAGTGAAAGCAGGATGAACACATCGTCGCCGAGCCCGTAGCGCTTTGCCGTCGGCACGAAGATACCGCCACCGCGGGCGAAAGGCATGTAGGCGTTGTACAGCGCGTTCTTGTCCTTGATCGACAGCGACAGGATGCCTTGCAGCGGTGCGCCGCCGACGGGACCAGCAACCATCACTCCACTCCCTCATTGAACGTTGCGGTTTGCCCGCTCGCTGCCGACCAGGCGGTCAGCAGTTCGAGCATCGCCAGATCCGGGCGAATCGGACCGCGCAACAGATCGCGCGCGCGATTGGCCCGGTCGAACCAGATTGCAAGCTTGGCCAAATCGACCGGCCGGGTCAAGGCGAGCGGCCCGCCCGCATGCGCGGATGCGACCCGTGCTTGCGCGCGCGCCTGCTGCCGGGTCAGCGCGGCGGCAAAGTGCAGGCGCAGATCGGACTCGTCGCGGCTCCAGCGCTGGGCGACCTCGAAAGGCAAAGAGATTCCGGCATTGAGTTCACGTAAGTCCCGGGCAACATCCTGGCACAGCTTCAACCGGTCGGTCTCGATCCACGCCAATACTTGCCCCGGATTGCCGTCACTGGCGTCCAGCGCCTGGCGTGCCGCAGCATCCGTGACGCCGCGCTGGCGCAGCCAGGCTTCGGCGACCGCGCGCTCCGGCGTATGCAACTCCACGCGCTGGCAACGGCTGCGGATCGTCGCCGGCAGCCGCGCCGGTTGCGTGGCGACGAGGATCAGGTGCCTGCCCGCACCGGGTTCCTCGAGCGTCTTGAGCAAAGCATTGGCGGCGGCGACATTGAGTGCATCCGCCGGCTCGATCAGCGCCACCTGGGCGCGCCCGAACTGCGGCGGCAGTGCCAGCCACTCGGACAATTCGCGAATCTGCTCGATGACCAACTCGGCGTACATCTTCTTCGGGCTTGCCTTGGGGTTCCAGACGTAGCCGACGAAGCGCGCATCGGGGTGATTCGGATGGCCGGATGGCTGCGCCGGCGAACCATCGGGCCGGGTTTCCTCCGGATCGCGCTGCGTGCGCACCGCGTAGAGGCGGCAGGAACGGCAAGTTCCGCAGGCAGCCTCGTCCGGTTGCTCGCATAACAGCCATGCCGCGCAACGTTCTGCGAATTCGCGCTGGCCCAGACCCGCGGCCCCGCACAGCAGGATCGCGTGCGGCATCGTCCCGCGCGCGCGCCGCGCAACGAGCAGGCGCCAGGCTTCCTCCTGCCACGGCGCGAGCATCATGCCCCGCCCGCCGCAACGAAGCCGGCCACGGCGTCGCGCACCTGATCGAGCACCGCATCCAGCGGCTGGCCCGCGTCGATGATGCGAAAGCGCGCCGGCTGCGCGGCGGCACGCGCACGATACGCGGCACGTACGCGTTCGAAAAAGTCCTGTGTCTCCAGTTCGATGCGATCGGCCGGCCCGCGCCCTCGCGCGCGCGCGAGGCCGACACCTACGGGCAGATCCAGCAACAGGGTCAGATCCGGTTGCAGGCCGTCGGCGGCCCAACGCTCGAGTTCGGCGATGCGCTGGTTCGGCTGTCCGCGCCCGCCGCCCTGGTAGGCGTAGCTTGCGTCGGTGAAGCGATCGCTGAGCACCCAGCGTCCCACGGCCAGCGCCGGCGCGATCGTCTCGCGTACATGTTGCGCGCGCGCGGCGAACATCAATAGAAGCTCGGTTTCCGCCGCGATACCACCGTGCAGCCGTGGGTCGAGCAGCACGCTGCGGATCGCTTCCCCCACCGGCGTGCCACCCGGTTCACGCGTGACGACGACGTCGACACCGGTCGCGGCAAGCAGCGTACGCAAGGCGTCGAGCACCGTGCTTTTGCCCGCGCCCTCGCCGCCTTCGAGAGTAATGAATCTGCCTCGTATCGTCACGTTCACTGCCTGTGCAACTGGTATTTGGCCACGGCGCGATTGTGCGCCTCGAGCGTGGCCGAGAATTCGTGGCTGCCGTTGCCGCGCGCGACGAAGTAAAGCGCCTCGGTGTCGGCCGGATGGATCACCGCGTCCAGAGCGGCCTTGCCCGGCAATGCGATCGGCGTCGGCGGCAGGCCGGTGCGCGTGTAGGTGTTGTAGGGTGTGTCGGTATCGAGGTCGTGACGGTGGATGTTGCCTGCGTAGTTCGCGCCCATGCCGTAGATCACGGTCGGGTCAGTTTGCAGTTTCATGCCGAGCTTGAGCCGCGAGAGGAACACGCGTGCGATCTGCGGTCGCTCCTCGGCCCGCCCGGTTTCCTTTTCGACGATCGAGGCGAGGATCAGCGCCTCGTATGGCGACTTGAGCGGCATATCCGCCACGCGCTCGGTCCAGAGTTTGTCCAGCACCTTGCGCATCGCCTCGCGTGCGCGGCGCAGCACGTCGAAATCGCTCATGCCCTTGACGTAGCTATACGTCTCCGGCAGGAAAACACCCTCGGGCGGCAGGTCGGCGTCGCCCAGGCGGCGCATCAATTCGGTGTCGTCGACGCCGGACAGGGTCTGCTGCAACGCCGCGTCCTGTGCCAGCGCGCCGCGCAGCTGGGCGAACGTCCAGCCTTCGACGATCGTGAACTTGTGCTGGATCACCTCGCCGGCCGCCATCTTTTTCAGCAAGGCGCGTGGTGTCAGTCCAACCTCGAGCGCATATTCGCCCGCGTGCAGCTTGCCGGCCACGCCAAGTTCGCGCGCGAGCAGGCGCCAGAAATACGGATTGCCTGGCCGCACGCCGCGCTCGTCGAGCAGGTTCACGATCGCGGGCAGGTGCGCACCGATCGGCACGTCGATCTGCGTGGCCTGGGCGAGGCCGGCGACCGGCGCATCGGCGAAGTGCCGGTAGCGCGTGAACAAATATCCGCCCAACACGACAGCGCCGATCACGAGGATGGCGACGACATGGAACAGGACACGTCTGAAACTGAAACGCGGGGACGGGCGACTCATGTGCGTATTGTGCCTCAGTCGGCCACGCCAAGCGCGCGCAACAGTCCCCGCGCCTTGTGTCGCGTTTCTTCGAGTTCGCGTTCGGCGACCGAGTCGATGACAATGCCGGCTCCGGCACGGAAACGTGCGTCCTTGCCGCGCAACTCCATCGTGCGGATCAGGATGTTCAGATCCATGTCGCCGTCGCGATTGAGATAACCCAGCGCGCCGGTGTAGGCGCCGCGCGCGCGCTGTTCGAGTTCGGCGATGATCTCCATCGTGCGCACCTTGGGCGCGCCGGTGATCGTGCCGCCGGGGAACACCGCGCGGATCGCCTGCGCCGGCGTGATGCCGTGCCGCAACCGCCCGCGCACATTGGAAACGATATGGTGCACGTGCGCGTAGCTCTCGACCGCCATCAGCTCGTCGACGACGACCGAACCCGGCACGCAGATGCGGCCGAGGTCGTTGCGCTCGAGATCGATCAGCATCACGTGCTCGGCGCGCTCCTTGGCATGGCCTACGAGTTCGGCGATGCGCGCGGCCTCGTCCTCGCCCGCGCGACGTGGCCGCGTGCCCGCGATCGGACGCGTTTGCGCGCGATCGCCGCGAATTTCGATCAGCCGCTCCGGTGACGAGCTTGCGACTGCCCAATCGCCCCATTGCAGCAGCCCGGCGAACGGCGCCGGATTGGCGAGGCGCAGCTGCGCGTAGACGTCTGCCGCCGCGGGCCGCGCGGCGAAGTGCGCGCGCCATTCACGCGAAAGATTCGCCTGGAACGTGTCGCCGGCGCGCAGGTAGGCATGGATGCGTTCGACGCCGTCGAGGAATTCCTGCGCATCGTCCTCCTCGATCCGCGCCTCGGGTAGTACCGACGCAAAGTAGCCAGGCGCCTGAGCGAGATCGTGCGCAATCGAATCCAGCCAATGCGTCTGTTCCGCTTCCGCGACGAGGACGGTCTTGCGCGCGTGCCGATCGACGATCACCGCGGCGGGGCAGCGCAAGGCCAGCGCCACTGGCGCGCAACCGCGTGCCGTGAAAACCGGGCGCTGCGGCTCGATTTCCGCAACCAGTTCGTAGCCGAGGTACAGCAGCCAGCCGCCGCGAAAGGGCGGCAGCCCGTCCGCCGGGGCAACACCGCGTTTCTCGCTCGACCGGCCTGCCCAGTTCGCGTCAAGGGCGGCGAGGAATGAATCCCCGCGATCCGCGCCGCACAGGTCGCGCACGCGGCCATCCGAATCGAGCGTCAGCCCGGTCTCGTCTGCCGCAAACAGCACATCGAACCGCGCCGACCCGCCGCCCTGCGCCGCGCTCTCGAGCAAGCCCGGGTAGCGCCGCGGCCAACACGCGGCCAGTGCCAGCAAATCAGGGCTGCCGGGCAATTCCCGAGTAACGAAATTCATCGAATCCCAATGTGTGCGGAGACCTGGCTTCGGGCTTGTGCCGTGGGCGGTCGATCCGCCGAGGCGCGGCCGCGCCCGCAACGGGCATGCCCCGCCCGATTGCAGGCGGCAATGCAACGAGGCGCGCCGGCGGCACCGCTCCGGCTCCGCAACGAGTCTACCAGTGAACCCCGCGCATGATTGCCGCGAACGCGACCTGCTCGCTCGTGGGCTGCTGTTCCAGCTCCGTCCTGCCCTTCATGCCTTTCGCCGCGGCCGAGTCGGGAAACATGCGGAACGCGGTGTTCATGATCACTTCGTACAGGCGCGGCGCGGCAGCGTAGAGCAATTGGGCGAAGATGCCGGTACGCGTGGCGATGCGCACGGGGCGTTCGATGATGGCCTCGGCGATCAGGTCGGCGGCTTCTTCGGGCGTCAGCGTCGGCACCGAGTCGTACATCTTGGTCGGTGCGATCATCGGCGTCTTCACCAGCGGCATGTTTATCGTGGTGAAATTGATGCCGTTGTCGGAGAACTCGGCCTGCGCACAGCGCGAGAACGCGTCGAGCGCGGCCTTCGAGGCGACGTAAGCCGAGAAGCGCGGGGCGTTGGTCAGCACGCCGATCGAGGAGATGTTGATGACGTGGCCGCGATGGCGCTCGGTCATGCCCGGCAGGAAGCCCATGATCAGGCGCAGCGAGCCGAAGTAGTTGAGTTGCATCGTGCGCTCGAAATCGTGGAAGCGATCGTAGCTCGAAGCAATCGCGCGGCGGATCGAGCGGCCAGCGTTGTTGACGAGGATGTCGACGCCGCCGTGCTCCTTGACGATCGCGGCGACGAGATCGTCGGCCGATTTCATTTCGGCCAGGTCGGCGACGTAGGTATGGCAGACGCCGCCCGCCGCTTCGATTTCCTTCTTCGCCGCGGCGAGTTCGTCGGCGCCGCGCGCGCAGATCAGCACCTTGCCGCCGGCGCCGGCGATCTTCAGCGCCGCGGCCTTGCCGATGCCGGACGAACCGCCGGTGATCAGCACGCGCCGGCCTTTGACCTTGCCGCTCAACGAACGATCGACGAACAGGTCGGGATCGAGATGGCGCTCCCAGTAGTCCCACAGGCGCCAGGCGTAGCTGTCGAGCCTGGGCAGCCGGATTTTCGAGCCGCGCAGCGCGCGTTCGGTTTCGCGTGAGTCGAAGCGCGTCGGGTAGTTGATCAGCTTGAGCGCCTCTGCCGGAATGCCGAGGTCGCGCAGCACGGCGTTGACGAAGCGCTTGACCGGCGGCAGGCTCGCGAGACCCTGCTTCACCACTGCGGGCACGAACGCGAACATGCGCGCGTCGAGGCGCATCGACATCTGCGGCGCATGCCCTGCATGGGCGAAGATGTTGAGCACCTGGCCGATGCGCAGCGGTGCCGGGTCGGTCAGATGGAACACGCCGCCGTCGAGGCCGGGCTTGTGCGCGATGTGGTCCATCGCATCGACCACGTAGTCGACCGGCACCATGTTGACGCGCCCGCCTTCGATGCCGAGCACCGGCATCCACGCCGGCAGCATCTGGCGCAGCTTTTTCAGCGTGCGGAAGAAATAGTACGGCCCGTCGATCTTGTCGATCTCGCCGGTCTGCGAGTGGCCGAGCACGATCGCGGGACGATAGATACGATACGGGCGCGTGCAATCGCGGCGTACGATCGCCTCGGACTCGTGCTTGGTCTGGAAGTACGGATTCGCCTCGACGTCCTCGGCTTCGTCGAACATGTCTTCGCGGAACACGCCCGCATACATGCCGGCGACCGCGATCGAACTCGCATGGTGGAAGCAGCCGACCCTGATTTCGTCGGCCAGCTGTACCGCGTGGCGCGTGCCCTCGACGTTGGCCTTGTACTGGCTGTCGGCATCGGCGGCGAGATCGTAGATCGCGGCGAGATGGAAGAAGTGCCTGACCTTGCCCGCGAGCGCCTTGCGCTGTGCCGGCGATATGCCGAGGTGCGGCTTGCCGATGTCGCCCTGCACCGCGACGAGGCGCTTGCCGTCGTCGCCGAGGCGGTCGCGCAGCGCCTCGAACTTGTCCATCGATCCCTTGCGCACGAGGCAATGGATCGTGCCCTTGCGCGCGAGGAGCTTTTGCACGAGGTTGCGGCCGATGAAACCCGTCGCGCCGGTGACGAAATAAGCCATGGTTCACCCCATTGTTGTCCTGCGGCGAGTATTGCACGTCGCGAATGGAATGCGTGCTGCGTTGCATCGCATTGGCGTTTGAATCGGCATCTGCGTTGACCGGGCGAACGCCGCGTGCGTAAAATTCCGCGCAGTCCTCCGGGGAAATTTATGGCCGACCTGAAAGCGAAGTTCGAGAAAGCGAGCGAAGACGTCAAGCAGCTCAAGGAACGCCCGGACAACGACACCCTGCTCAAACTCTACGCGCTCTACAAGCAGGGCTCGGAAGGCGACGTCTCCGGCCCCAAGCCCGGGTTCTTCGATTTCGTCGGCACCGCCAAGTACGAAGCCTGGGCCAAGCTCAAGGGCACCAAGGCAGAAGACGCGCAGCAGAAATACGTGGACCTCGTCAAGAAGCTCGGCGGCTGACCGCCGCGAGCGGCGCACATGGCGCGGCAGACGAAGGATCGCATCCTCGAGGTCAGCCTCGCGATGTTCAATGCGCAGGGCGAGCCCAACGTCACCACGAACCATATCGCCGACGAGCTAGAGATCAGCCCCGGCAACCTCTACTACCACTACCGCAACAAGGAAAACATCGTCGAACACATCTTCGCGCGTTATGAAACGCGCATGGATCAGGCCCTGCTCGTGCCCGACGATCGCCTACCCACGCTCGAGGACGTGTGGCTGCAGCTGCACATGGTGTTCGAGTGCATGTGGGACTACCGCTTTCTTTACCGCGATCTCGTCGACATCCTCTCGCGCAACCGCAAGTTGCGTTCGCACTTCGCGCGCATTCTCACCCGCGCGGGCGCGAGCACGCGCGACGTGCTCACCGGCCTCGCCCAGGCCGGGATCGTGCGCGCGACTGCCGACGAGATCCGCGCAACCGCGGAGAACGTGCTGCTGGTGACGACGTTCTGGCTCAACTTCAACGCGGTGCGCGGCAGCGGCGATTTGCACAAGATCGCACCGAGCCAGGAAGACCTGACCCACGGCATCTACCAAGTGATGCTGCTGATTGCCCCGTTCCTGCGCGATGCGGAACGCGTGCATCTCAATACGCTGGCGCAGGCGTATCGGCGCTGACGCGCTCGCTCGCGATTCATCTTGCCTGCTTCTTGCTGGTCATTCCCGCATGCTTTTGGCGGGAATCCAGCGACTTTGCTCTTGCTCGTCATTCCGGCGCAAGCCGGAATCCATTTTGATCTTGTTCTGCTCTTGCAACCGCGTCCATTCGCCTTTCCGCGCGCATCCCGCGCGCGGGTCACTTTTCTTTGCTTGCACAAAGAAAAGTAACCAAAAGAAATGCACCCCGGATGCCGCGCCCTCCGCGCTTCGCGCTCCGGGTGCGCGAGGTCATGCCGGGGTTCGCTCGATGGACATCCGTGTCCATTCGCGAACTCGCGCGCTTCCTGCGCGCGATCCTTGCGGACTATTCCGTCATGCCCTCGCCGCGGCAAACGGGGACCCGAAAATCAAGAGCTGAACAAAAGCAGGATCAAAAAGCGTCGAACCTCGATTGTGCACCTCTCCCGCTAGCCGGAGAGGTCGAAGCGCAAAGCGCTTCGAGTGAGGATGGCATTTGGGAGAACGTCACTGTCTTCGGCTACGCCACCCTCATCCGGCCCTTCAGGCCACCTTCTCCCGCCAGCGAGAGAAGGGAACATTTGAAGATTATTTCGCGGCCTTCAGCTTGCGCGTCAGCGTGGCGACCTGGCGGCTGAGGTCTTCAATCTCGCGCTTGGTCGGAATGCCGAAACGGTTGAGCACGCGGCCGACGCCGTTTTCGACGACCTGCGCATAGGCGCCGAACTGCTTCTCGACGCGCAGCAGGATCGGACTGAAGACACCGGTCGCCTGCGCCTGCGCGTCTGCGACGGTTTCGCGCGCGAACTGCGTGCCGCGCGAGGCAAAACCCTGTCCGTCCTCGACGAAACGGCCGAACCATTGGCCGCCGTGCTTGCGCGTCAGCGAAAACGCGCCGAGGCTGGCGAGCCAGACGCGGCGCAGTTGCTCCGCCGGCGTATTCGCTATCTCGATCTTGACGTTCTTGGTCTTCTTGCCAGCCATGGTGTTGCCTCATTGATGGAATGCAATGGAAGCTAGCGGGCGGGGCTAGAACATTCACACTAACTGGGGTTATTCCGGACGCTGCGCGCCGGAATAACTCGCGGCGTTGGAGTCGGCCCTGCGGGCCGCTCAACGCCGCGTCACGTGGATCATTTGCGTGACTCGGACCTGAGCTGCGAAGCCCAGCTTGTTTGCGTATCGGGAAATGCTGGGCTTGTCAGTTCAGCCTACGCGCTACGAGTTCATCTCTTTGGGCAACATAAGCGTAACCAAGGAAAGAACTCCATCACCAAATTCGTAGTGCACATGATGACTTTTGCCCAGCACTTTAAGCCATGACTTGGTTGGTGAGGCTTCATACGCGGCTGCGTTGGCCAGACAAGCCTGCTCAGCGAGCTGAAATGACTTGTAAATCGGAACGCCGACCACGTCCTCCGCCACAGCTTTGAAGCCGTCGCGTGCAGCGATATAGCAGAAGATTGTCGAGAGAGCTTGACGCTCGTTGAAGCGAAACTGGACGCCGATAGAACGGATTGCTGCCCAATAGACGTCAGGTGTGTTCTCGTGAAAACGATCGAACGCGTAGATGACATCAACGTCGTAGTCTTCCAGCAACTCAATGATGCTGTCGTCTTTAAGTTCCTTTCCAAGTAGCGAGAGCATGATGTGAGTCCTACCGCAACTTGATCTGATTACTCTCGTACTTGCGATCGTAGGCGCGCAATTCGTCGCGGATATGCGCGATGCGCTGGCGGCCGAGGACGCTGCGTTCCTCGTCGAGGACGTTGGCGCCGAGCAATTCGGCCATGCGTTGCGCGGTCGGCAGCAGCGCGTCCCAGCCGTCGAGCGCAGGCACGGGGCCCGGCAGCGCCATGAAGAAGGTGACGCCCGGCGTCTGCAGGCTGTCGATCCCGCGCATGTCGAAGAAGCCGGGCTTGACCATGTTGGCCATGCTGAAGATCGGACCGGCTTCGGGGCGGCCGGCGACGAGGCGGTGAAAGATGTTCTTGTCGCCGAACAGGAGGCCGGCCTTTTCGGCGGCGACGATCAGGCTGGCGCCGTGGATCGTCTCGCCCGGTCGCGCGGCGACGTGCAGGGTGACGATGCGTTCGACCGGCTGGCCTTCCGGGCGCACGCCCGGCAGCGGGCCCTTGCGTGCGGGCGGTACGGGCGTGGGCGCGCCGACGCGGCCACCCGAGATCGCGGCGCCGAGCTTGTCGAGTTCGCTCTGGATGCCGACTTCGAGTTCGCCCTGGGCCGGCACGGCATCGGGATCGGGTATCTCACCCAGCGACGGTTCGAGGCGCTCGCCATCGACGCTCTGCCCGGGTTTGCGCCGGCCCTGCCCCGGCTTGCGCGGGCGGCCGAAGAAATAGATCAGCGCGAGCACGGCGATGCCGGCGAGGACGAGGATGATGCGTAGTTGGGTTGGGTCCATTCCGGCAACTCCGGGTCTTTTGTCTTACGCCATCATTCCGGCGAAAGCCGGAATAACGATCAAGAGCACAGCTGCAAATCACGCCGCGCCCGCCAGTTTTGCCGCCTCGGCCAAGTCTACTTGAACCAGGCGCGACACGCCCGGTTCACGCATGGTGACGCCGCAGAGCTGCTGCGCGACTTCCATCGTCGCCTTGTTGTGGGTGACGAACAGGAACTGCACGTTCTCGCTCATCTCACGCACGAGATTGGAGAAGCGGCCGACGTTGGCTTCGTCCAGCGGCGCGTCGACCTCGTCGAGCAGGCAGAACGGGGCGGGATTCAAACGGAAGATCGAGAACACGAGCGCCACCGCGCTCATCGCCTTCTCGCCGCCGGAAAGCAGCGAGATGCTGGTCACGCGCTTGCCGGGCGGGCGCGCCATGATCGCAACGCCGGCATCGAGCACGTTGTCGCCAGTCAGCTCGAGGTAGGCCTGACCGCCGCCGAACAGGCGCGGGAACAGTTCCTGCAGGCCGGCATTGACGCGATCGAAGGTTTCCTTGAAGCGCGCCCGGGTTTCCGTATCGATCTTGCGGATCGCGGTTTCCAGTGTTTCCAGCGCGGTATTCAGGTCGGTCAGTTGCGAATCGAGGTAGGTCTTGCGCTGCGACTGTTCCTCGTACTCGGAGATCGCGGCGAGGTTGACCGGTTCGAGGCGCTTGATCTTCGCGTCGAGCTCGCCGATATCGCGCTGCCATTCCTCGTGGTCGGCGCCAGGCGGCAACGATTCGATCAGCGCGCTGAACTCGTGGCCGGCGGCGACGATCGCCTCCTGCAATTGCTGCGCACGCATCTTCAGGCCGTGCTCGGCGAGGCGTTTTTCCGACAGCGCCTCGCGCGCCTGCTGCAGCAGGTGCTCGATGCGGTGGCGCTCCTGTTCGTGACCGCGGAATTCGTGGTCGTGCGTTTCCAGCGCGCGGCGCGCTTCGACGAGTTGCTTGTCGATCAACAGGCGCTGGTCGAGATAGATCCGGCGTTCGGATTCGAGGTCGGCCAGCGGCGTCTGCCCCGAGGCGAGTTGTTGCGCGATTTCCGTTTTGCGCGATTCGAGCTGGGCGAGCTGGCTGCTCATGCGCAGCAGCGCCTGTTCCAGCGCGGCCACATTGGTGCGCTTGGATTCGATATCGAGCGCGAGGCGGTGCGTTTGTTCGGAAGCCTCGCGCGCGTTCATGCGCGCTTCCTCGCGTGCCTCGAGCAGGCGCCGACGCTCGCCGTCGAGATGCTGGCGACGCTGCTCCTGGTCGCCCATGCGCGATACGGCTTCCTCGAGGCGGGCGCGCGCTTCGCGCGTAGCCGTGTCGTCGGCCGCAAGCCTGGCTTCGAGCTCGCCGATTTCGCCGTCGACACGCGCGATGCGCGCCTGCGCGGTTTCGAGCTTGCCGCGATGGCTTTGCAAGGCACCGGCGAGTTCGGCGACGCGGCGGTGCGCGACGTAGAGCTCGCGCTGCGCATCGTCGCGCGCGCGCTCGGCATCGGCGCGCTGCGACTTGAGTTCCTCGAAACGCGAGCCGAGCGTGGCGATGCGTTGCTCGGACGCGGCGATCTCATCCTTGAGCGCATGGATTTCCTTCTCGCGCGCGATCACGCCCGCCTGCGCATCGCCGCGCCGGCGCACGCGCGCAAAGCCCGCGCCCAGCCATTCGCCTGCCGGCGTGATGACGGACTCGTGCGCGGCGAGCCCGGCGGCACGCGTGCGCGCCGCATCGAGCGAGTCGGCGGTGTAGATGCTGTCGAGAATATGCAGCGCGGCAACCGGCCCCGTCACATGCGCGGCCAGCGTGCCGGCGCGCGCAGCACCGCCCCGCTCCGCCGAGACCAGCGCGATGTCGGCCTTGCTCGCCTGCGCGAGTTCGCCGAGGAAATCGAACGGCGCATCGACGAGCACGCCGTCGAACAGGCCGGACAACACGGTCTCGACCGCGTTTTCCCAACCTGCTTCGACATCGAGCGCTTCGCCGAGGCGCGGTGCCTTGTCGAGGCCGAGGCGTTCGAGCCACTCGTGCGCCGGCGACTTCTCCTGGCCGAGCGCCGCATGCTGCAAGGCCTCGAGCGAGGCGAGACGCCCACGCATGGTCTGCAGCGAGGTGCGGCCTTCGCTGAGCCAGGCGCTGGCCTGATGCTCCTCACCGGCGAGTTCTTCGTGCTTCGCCTTGCGCTCGTCGAGCATCGCGGTAAAGGTTTCGACTTTTTCCTTGTGTTCGTCGTGGTCCCGGCCAAGCTTCTCGGCGGCTTCGCTCAGGGTGGCGAAATCGGCGGCCTGTTTCTCCGCGCGCAGCGCTTCGAGGCGGCGACCGGCTTCCATCGATTGGCGGTCGAGGTAGTCCAGGCGCGTGCGTTCGACCTCGGCCGCCTGGCCGGAGTCGGCGCTGGCCTTGGAATGTTCGTCCCACTGCGACTGCCACTGCGCAAGCGCGGCCTCGGAAGACTGCTGGGCCTCGGCAGTCTGTTCGGCCGCTTCGCGCAGCGCTTCGAGTTTCGGTTCGCCATCGAGCAGCGAAGTACGCAGCGTCTCGATCTGCTCGCGGTCGGCGGCGATGTGCTCGCCGAGTTCGGCGTAGGCGCTTTCGGTTTCGACGCGGGCGCGTTCGAGGCGCTCGCCGAGTTCCCTGTTGTGCTGGATCTGCTGCTCGACGCGCGCGATGTCGCCACCAACGCGGTACACCTCGGCCTGCACGCCATTCAGGTGATCGGTCGCGCCTTGATGCGTTTCGCGCAGTGTTTCCAGTTGCGCTTCCACCCCGCGCTGATCGGCGACCAGCTTCTCGATGCCGGTCTCGGCCTCGCGCAGCGCGTCGCCGTGGCCTTCGAGCTCGGTCGCGATCGCGCGGTAGTGCAGGCCGCGCAGTTCGGCTTCCTTCTTCGCCTGCTCGGCTTTCAATTCCTGCCAGCGCGCCGCAGCCTTGGCCTGGCGGTTCAGGTGCTCGAGCTGCTTGTCGACTTCCTCGCGCACGTCGTTGAGACGTTCGAGGTTCTCGCGCGTCGACTTGATGCGGCTCTCGGTTTCCTTGCGCCGCTCCTTGTACTTCGAGATGCCGGCAGCCTCCTCGAGATGGCCACGCAACTCATCGGGATGCGCGGAGATGATCTCGGAGATCATGCCCTGCTCGATGATCGAGTAGCTGCGCGCGCCCAGGCCCGTGCCGAGGAACAGGTCGGTGATATCGCGGCGGCGGCAACGCGCGCCGTTGAGGAAATACTGCGACTGGCCGTCGCGGCTGGCTACGCGCTTGACCGAGATCTCGTTGTACTTGGCATACTCGCCGACGACGAGGCCATCGGAGTTGTCGAAGATCAGTTCGACCTGCGCCGCGCCGACCGGCTTGCGCCCGGTGGACCCGGAGAAGATCACGTCGCTCAGCGCGTCGCCACGCAGGCGGCTGGCCGCGCTTTCGCCCATGACCCAGCGGATCGCGTCGATGATGTTGGACTTGCCGCAGCCGTTCGGACCGACGATGCCGGTCATGTTCGTGGGCAGGTGCAGGATGGTCGGATCGACGAAGGACTTGAATCCGGAGAGCTTGATCGTGGTAAGGCGCACTAGTTTCCGTTCCATTCGGGGCCGCAGAAGCTGCCCACGTTGTCTGGCGCAAGGGCATGCGCTAAGGTGCGCGCCCCACGTACGAGGCCGTCGTTCCCGCAAAAGCCGGAACGACAGCAAGAAATTCAGGAGTCACGGCCCATGTCCACGCAGCCCAGCAAGAAACTGGAGACCTTCGCGAACCCGCAACCGGGCCGCGATTATACCATCCGCATGCGCGTCCCCGAGTTCACCTGCCTGTGCCCGAAAACCGGCCAGCCGGACTTCGCCGAGATGCGCCTGGAATACGTGGCCGACAAGACCTGCGTCGAGCTGAAGTCGCTCAAGCTCTACATCTGGAGCTTCCGCGACGAAGGCCATTTCCACGAGGACGTGACCAACCGCATCCTCGACGATCTGGTGCGCGCGACCAAGCCGCGCTTCATGCGCCTGACCGCGGAATTCGGCGTGCGCGGCGGCATCTACACCACGGTCATCGCCGAGCACCGCAAGAAGGGCTGGAAGTCGCCAGCGAAGGTCGAGCTGGCGTAACGCCTGCTCCTCGTTCGTCATTCCCGCGCACCCCGGGGCGGGAATGACCGACCCCAGCCTAACCCTTCTTTTCCGGTGCCACAGCGGGCGCCGGTTGAGCGGGCGCAGGTGCTGGCTTCACCACCGTCGGCGCACTGCCCGCCGGATATTCGATCTTCGCCTGCTGCTTGAGCTTGGCCAGACGCTCCTCGCCGATCTTCTTCTGCAGGGCGCCCCGGATCTCGTCCTTGACCTTGTCGAACTCCGGCGGCGTGACCGGGTTGATCGCATCCAGGTGGAACACGTGCCAGCCGAACTGGGTCTTTACCGGCGTGCGCGAGAAATCGCCGACCTTCATCTGCGCCAGCGCCTGCGCGAGCGGCTCCGGCAACTGGCCGGCGGGAATATGCGAAAACACCTTGGACTGCGCCGCCTTGCCTTTCCACTCGTCGTAAACCTGGGCGAACGGCTTGCCGGTAGTCAATTCCCCGGCCGCCTTGAGCGCCTCGTCCTCGCTCGCGAACAGCAGGTTGCCGAAGTCGTATTCAGACTTGCCCATGCGCGCTACCTTCGCCTCGTACTCGGCCTTGAGCGCATCGTCGGAAATCGGCGTCTGCTGCTGCAGGCGGATCATCGCGCCGTTGGCCAGCGCGGAAAGGCGCGCCACCTCGACCTCGGCGGCGAACTTCGGATCGGCCAGCATCTTGTCGCGTTGCGCCTGCTCGGCGAGCAATACGTAGTCGCCGAGCACGCGCAGGATCTCGGCGCGTTGCTCGGGATTGCTCATGTCGGCCTTGGCCGCCTTGACACGGACGAACGCATCGACGAGCTCCTGCGGTACCGGCGTACCGTTGACCGTTTCCGCCACCGGCAGGTTCGCCGGCAATTGCACGATGCGCTGGTCACCGGTACTGCCGCCGGAACACGCGGCCAGTGCGAGACAAACGGAGATGGAAAGGATTTTACGCATGAAGGGTCCCTCGCAAGGAAATGTTGTCTGTCGTCATTCCGGCCCGCGGTCGTTCGCCGGTTGCGGGCGGCCGGAATGACCGGATTCCACGCTCAAAGCTCGTCCGGCGCGCGCGTCTCCAGCGCCAGTGCGTGGATGTCGGTCTGCATCATCGTGCCGAGCGCGGCGTAGACGCGCTGGTGCCGCCGCACCTGCGCAAGGCCGGCGAACGCCGCGGCGACGATGCGCACGCGGAAGTGTCCGCGCCCGTCGCGCGCGCCGGCATGGCCCGCGTGCTTGTGGCTCTCGTCGACGATGTCGACTTGCACCGGCGCCAGTCCGGCAACGAGCAGCGCGCGCATGCGCGCGATGCGCGCGGGGCCGAGCTCGACGGCGGTGGTCACGGCAGCGTCTTGCGGAACGGCCGCACGTCCACGTCGCGGTAGACGCCGGCGGTGACGTACGGATCGGCGCCAGCCCAGGCCCGGGCCGCGGCCAGGTCGGCAAACTCGGCGATGATCAGGCTGCCGCTGAATCCGGCCGGGCCCGGGTCCTCGCTGTCGATGGCCGGAAACGGCCCGGCCAGCAGCAGACGGCCCGCACTCTGCAAATCCTGCAGCCGCGCCACATGGGCCGGCCGCGCGGCGAGCCGTTTCTGCAGGGTGTCGGAATGATCGGTTGCGATGATGGCATACCACATCGGTCGGGGTCTCATCGGTATGAATTCGAAATGATACCTTATGCCGCCGCCGTGGACCGCGCGGCCCCCGGCTCTGGACAGACGCCGCCAATCCCCGTAATCTGTCATCCAAAGCGCAGGCCAGCCCGCAGGCGTCGCGATCCGCGATGCAGCCAGGACCCGCCCGCGCAGTTCTCTTGGGAATCGCCTCTCGCGCACGCCCGATGCGAATCGGCCGTTGCGACCGGGACATCATCCGCGTATCCGCCATGCCGCAGTTCCACACGTTGCCGCAGCGGTGCGCAGGTATGTACTTTTGTATTTCTATACTTTGGCGTATGCACAACGCTTTGTCCTTGGGGGGCCGCGCCGGACGCGGCAACCACGCATGACCGAATCGCGCACATGAACACGCAAAACGCCGCCGCGACCGGCGACGGCGAACAGGCCAGTCCGTTCCCGCAGGTTCCGCAGCAGCAGGAAATGCCGCTGGCGATCGTGCGCGGCGAGCCGGTGCTGCAGATGCCGCAGGACCTGTACATCCCTCCCGACGCGCTCGAAGTCATCCTCGAAGCGTTCGAAGGGCCGCTGGACCTGCTGCTGTACCTGATCCGCCGGCAGAATCTCGACATCCTCGACATCCCGATCGCCGAGATCACGCGCCAATACATCGACTACATCGAGTTGATGAAAGACCTGCGCCTGGAACTCGCCGCCGAGTACCTGGTCATGGCCGCGATCCTCGCCGAGATCAAGTCGCGCCTGCTGCTGCCGCGGCCGCCGGCAGAGGAAGGCGTCGAGGACGATCCACGCGCCGACCTCGTGCGCCGGTTGCAGGAGTACGAGCGCTTCAAGAAAGCCGCCGAGGACATCGAAACGATGCCGCGCGCGGACCGCGACTTTGCCGTCGTGCACGCGCACGTGCCCGACAAGGCCGTGGTGCGTGTGCCGCCGCCGGTGGATATGCGCGAACTGCTGCTCGCGTTGAAAGACGTGCTGACCCGCGCGGAACTGAAGGGCCATCACGAGATCCGCCGCGAGGCGCTGTCGGTGCGCAACCGCATGAGCGACGTGCTCAGCGCACTCGGCGACGGCGCATTCCACGGATTCGCGACACTGTTCAAGGCCGAGGAAGGCCGCATCGGCATTGTCGTCACCTTTCTCGCCATGCTCGAACTGGCCAAGGAACACCTGATCGAGATCATGCAGAGCGAGCCGCTTGCGCCGATTTATCTGAAGTCGCTCGCGACAGCGAATTGAGCAACAGAGCAAAGACACTGGATTCCGGCTTGACCCGTGCTGCGGCCGATGAAAGCCACCAGCACGACGAGCGAAAAGAAAAGTACTTTCCATGATCGAATTCGAACAACTCAAACGCATCCTCGAGGCCGCCCTGCTCGCTTCGTCGGCGCCGCTGTCGCTGCCGCAGCTGTTCACGCTGTTCGGCGAGGACGAGCAGCCGAGCCACGACGACCTTGCACGCGCGCTCGACGAATTGGCGCGCGACTGCGAAGGCCGCGGCATCGAGCTGAAAGAAGTCGCCTCGGGCTTCCGCTACCAGGTTCGCGCCGAGGTGAACCTGTGGGTGTCGCGACTGTGGACCGAGCGGCAGACGCGCTACTCGCGCGCGCAGCTCGAAACGCTCGCGCTGATCGCCTACCGCCAGCCGATCACGCGCGGCGAGATCGAAAACATCCGCGGCGTGGCCGTGTCGAGCAACATCATCAAGACGCTGGAAGAGCGCGAATGGATTCGCACGGTTGGCCACCGCGACGTGCCCGGCAAGCCGGAATTGTTCGGCACTACGCGCGCCTTCCTCGACTATTTCAACCTGAAGTCGCTGGACGAACTGCCGCCGCTGGCCGAGATTCGCGACCTTTCGGATTTCGAACCGCAGCTCGGTCTGGCGCCGGTCGCGATCGGTGCCACGGCGGATGACGCGAGCATAGATGGCGATGGCGCGGCGACGTCCGCGCACGGCACGCAATACGACGTCGAATCGCCTGCCGCTGCCGCCGCCGATACGGCCGGAACGGACGCGCCCGACGAAGCACACGATCTCGCCGACGAAGGCGACACCACCATGACGAGCGCCGATGCGGCGCCTGCCCCCACGGAGCACATCCCATGAACGCGCCTGCATCGCGCAGCCTGCTCAGCCTGAAACGCCCCCAGCCGGGCGACGCGCCCGATGGTGCCCCCATTTTCGAGGACCGCCTGCACAAGGTACTCGCCAACGCCGGCCTCGGCTCGCGGCGCATGCTCGAGCAGCGCATCCAGAACGGCGAGATCCGGGTCAATACCAAGGTTGCCGAAATCGGTTCCAGCGTGCGCGCCGGCGACCGCGTCGAGATCGACAACAAGGTCTTCGTCGTCGTCAACGACACGGCCGAACAGGCCAGGGTGCTGATCTACAACAAGCCCGAGGGCGTCGTCGCTACGCGCGAGGATCCGGAAGGCCGGCCGACGATCTTCGAGCAACTGCCGCAAATCAAGGGTGCGCGCTGGATCTCGGTCGGCCGCCTCGACATCAACACCACCGGCCTGCTCCTGCTGACCACCGACGGTGCGCTCGCGCATGCGCTGATGCATCCGTCGACCGAGGTCGAGCGCGAGTACGTCTGCCGCGTACACGGCGAAGTGCCGGATGAAGTGCTGGAGAAGCTCCAGGCCGGCATCGATCTCGACGACGGCCCTGCGCGTTTCGACGAGATCGCCGTGATCAGCCGCGGCGACAGCCATTCCTGGTTTCGCGTCATGCTCAAGGAAGGCCGCAACCGTGAGGTGCGGCGCATGTGGGAATCGCAAGGCCTCATGGTCAGCCGCCTGAAGCGTATCCGCTACGGCAACGTCGAACTGCCGCGCGGCTTGCTGCGCGGACAGAGCGAGACGCTCGACGCGGACACGGTGAAGGCGTTGCGTACGCTGGTCAACGCGGGCGATCCCGAGCCGAGCCTGACCCTGCAGCCGGTGATCAACCAGCGCCGCGCGAAGGCGTCGAACGAATACCGTCCGTCGCCGCAGTCGCAGCAGGCCTGGAGCGGCGCGCACGCCGATGAGGCGCGCGAACTGCGCGCGTTCGACCGCATCCGCGACGATGGCCCGTTCCGCCCCGGCACGAAGCGCAACAACAAGCGCAAGGACAAGGGCAAAGGCACGGGCAAGGGAGCGCGCGGCGGCGGACAGGGCACCGGCCAGCCCGGTGCGCGCCAGAATCAGCCACGTCGCGGCAAAGGCCGCGGTGCCGGTGCCGGCCAGACCCAGATCGGCGTCTACCAGCCGCCCGTGCGCAGCTGGTTCGCCGGCGACGAGCGACCACAGCGCGGCAATCGCCAGCGTCCGGGCGGACAAGACCAGAATGTGGGTCGTGGCCAGCGCGACAGCGGAGCGATCCACCAGAACCGCAATCCGTTCGCGCAGAACGAAGGCGGCGCGCAACCCGGCAACCGCTTCAAGCCGAAGCGCGACAACAACCGCCCGCGCGGCGGCGGCAATCAGGGCAATTTCGGCGGACAAGGTCAACGCCCGTTCCGCCAGGACGAACCGCTGCCGCGCGACGACATCGGCAATCGCCTGCACCCTTCCGAGGGGCGCCGCGGCGGCGGCGGGCGACGGCGCTGAACTCCACAACAAGAAAAGCGGCCCTCGGGCCGCTTTTTTTGGGTGATCGACTCGATCGCGAAGCCGGTTCGGCCGTCCGTGGCCTCGTTTTAATCCAGCTTCAGGGCTTTCTTGTTGCTGTCGCGACGATGCTGCTCCTTGCCGCGGTATTCGGCTACGCAGCTGTCTTTCTTCACCATCACGCAATCGAGGTAGTCGGTGATCTCGACCAGTGCGGCCCGGATCGCCTTGCCGGCCGGGGTTTTTTCCTCGTGCGCGAGCGAGCCACCGAAACCGCCGCGGAAGATGCCGACCGACAGGCCACCGCCCTTGCTGCGGCCTTCGATCGTGCGCGAATAGGCGATGTCGCCGGTGGTTGTGTCGACCACGCGCACGTCGACGGCGAGATAGGCTTCGCTCGACTTGCCACCCAGACCGATGCCGCGGAAGCTCAGGCCGCCGCCGGTATCGGAGGTGTTTTCCTCGTACGAGGTCACCGTGCCCATGACCAGATACTGCGCGCCCGTCACCTTGCCGATCTTCGCGCCCGTGCCCGGAGCGATGCGGCCGGACGCGGCGAGATTCTGTTCTTCAAGCACGTTCTGCAGCTTGTTGCGCTCGACGACGCGGAAATCGCCGCTCGAGGAGAGTTCGTTCGAGAGCATGCCCGACAGCTCCCAGCCCACACCGCCGCGCCACCAGCCGGCGCCGGACTCGTTCTTGAACTCGGCCACGCCGATCGCCGGGCGGCCATCGCCCGCGGCGAATGCGCTGCCTGCGGCGGCGAGGCCGGTGAGCGCCATTGCGGCGGTCATGACGTACTTCTTCATTGCACTCTCCCTGCAGTGGTTGATTGATGACGATGCATTCTAGTGACGGCCCATTGCGCTTACCAGCGCACGATTCACGCACGGACTGCCAACCGTATCACGCTTTTTCCCCGCCGCGGTTCATCCGATATCGCCGGATCAACGCGTTGGTCGACGAGTCGTGCGCCAGGCTCGCATCGCCCGGCGCCGCGATCTCGCCGGCGATCTTCTGCGCCAACTGCTTGCCGAGCTCGACCCCCCATTGGTCGAACGAGTCGATATCCCAGATCGCGCCCTGGACGAAGGTGATGTGCTCGTAGAGCGCGATCAGCGCGCCGAGGCTGTGCGGAGTCAACTGCTGCGCGAGCAGGGTATTGCTCGGCCGGTTGCCGTCGAACACGCGATGCGCGACCAGCCACTCCGGCGTGCCCTCGGCGCGCACCTGCTCGGCAGTCTTGCCGAACGCCAGCGCCTCGCTTTGCGCGAACAGGTTGGCCATCAGCAGATCGTGTTGTTCGTGCAAGGTGCTCAGCGGTTCGACGAAGCCGATGAAGTCACAGGGAATCAGGCGCGTGCCCTGGTGCACGAGCTGGTAAAACGAGTGCTGTCCGTTGGTGCCGGGTTCGCCCCACCACACGGCCGCGGTGTCGTGATCGACGCGCGCGCCGTCCAGGGTCACCGACTTGCCGTTGCTTTCCATCGTCAGCTGCTGCAGATAGGCGGGAAAGCGCTTGAGGTAGTTTGCGTACGGCAGTACCGCCTGCGTCGCCGCGCCGAGGAAGTTCGTGTTCCACAGGCCGATCAGCGCCATCAGCACCGGCATGTTCTGCGCGAACGGTGCGCTGCGGAAATGCTCGTCCATTGCGTGGAAGCCATCGAGCAGCGCGCGGAACTGGTCCGGGCCGATCGCGAGCATGGTCGAAAGGCCAATCGCCGAATCCATCGAGTAACGCCCGCCGACCCAATCCCAGAAGCCGAACATGTTTACCGTATCGATGCCGAATTCTGCGACTTTCGCGGCGTTCGTTGATACCGCGACGAAGTGCTTCTCCACCGCGGCCTCATCCTTGAGCTTGGCCAGCGTCCACGCGCGCGCGGCGCGCGCGTTGGCCATCGTTTCCTGCGTGGTGAACGTCTTCGAGGCGACGATGAACAGCGTTTCCTCGGGTTTCAGATCGCGCGTCGCCTCGAAGAAATCGGCACCGTCGACATTGGAGACGAAGCGGCAGTCGAGGTCGCGTTGCGTGTACGCGCGCAACGCCTCGTAGGCCATCACCGGGCCAAGATCGGAACCGCCGATGCCTATGTTGACGACATGCCGGATGCGCTTGCCGGTATGCCCTTTCCACTCGCCTTCGCGCACGCGCGTAGCGAACGCGGCCATGCGCGCGAGCACCTCGTGCACGCCGGGCACGACGTTGCCGCCGTCGACCTCGATGACCTGATCGCTGGCCGCGCGCAGCGCGACGTGCAACACCGCGCGCTGCTCGGTCGTGTTGATCTTCTCGCCGCGCCACATCGCATCGCGCCTGGCGGCGACCCCGGCGTCCTCGGCGAGCTGCAGCAGCAAGCGCAGGGTTTCATCATCGACGCGCTGCTTGGAATAATCGAGATACCAGCCTGCAGCATCGAGCGTGTATTTTTCCCCGCGCCGCGGATTCGTGCTGAACAGGTTGCGCAGGTGCGCATCGCGTGCGCGCCAGTGCGCGGCAAGCGCGCGCCAGATGGGACGTTCGGTCAGCTTGGGCATGGCGGGTTCCGTGTAGCGTGGCAATCACGGCCCGCTTCGCGACGAGCCGCGGCTATTGTCGCGTTTCCGCGCCCTCGGCGAAAGCCACGAGCGTACCACGCGAATGGCCCTGCTCGGCCAGATACTCGAGCCAGCGGTTGAGGAAGCTCGCCATGCGCATGCGGTGCGCGAACAGGGTCTTGGTCGCCGGGAACGCGCCGAGCGCGTGCCAGAGATGCTTGCCGGCGTGATAGTGCGAAACCTCGGCGACGTGCGCATCGCTGTACATGCGCAGCCAGGCGGATGCCGGAGTTTCCTCGCCCGCGTTGCGCATGTGATAGGACAGTTTCAGTTCGAGCGTGTAGGCGTGGCGCTCGAGCAGATCGAGTTGCACGTCGAGGCCATCGTCGACCGAAGACACATAGCTGCCGACGTCGAGTGATTGCGGCGCGAACACGCGGGCGAGGCGATGATAGTTTTCCGCGTACAGCCCCATCAGGTAGGCGAACCTGCTCGGCAACACGGCGGAAGGTTTTTCGAGTACGGCGGACATGGCCGAATCATAGGCGTCGTCCCCCTGCCCCGCCAGACTTGCGCATTCGGTTGTCCGGGGGTAAGTTGGAAATCCGCAGCCGCTATTCGCTGACGCGCACGGCGTCATCGCGGTTCATCCGTCAGAACAAGTGTTTCTCGATGCCCAGCCAGGCGAGGATCTTGCTCGCGATCTCCTCGATGGATGTGTGCGTCGTGTTCTGCACCGGAATGTTCTCGCGCCGGAACAACTTGTCGGCGAGCGCGAGTTCGTGGCGGCACTGCTCGATCTTGGCGTACTTGCTGCCGGGCTTGCGCGCCTCGCGCACCTGCGACAGGCGGATCGGATCGATGTCGAGACCGAACAGGCGCTGCTTGTACGGCTTGAGCCGCGGCGGAATTTCCAGTCGCTCCAGATCATCCGGCGTCAGCGGATAGTTCGCCGCCTTCACTCCGTAGTGCAGCGCCATGTACAAACAGGTCGGCGTCTTGCCGACGCGCGACACGCCGACGAGGATCAGGTCGGCATCCGCATAGTTCACGTCGAGCCCGTCGTCGTGGGTCAGCGCGTAGTTGGTCGCATTGATGCGCGCCTCGTATTCGGCGAAGTTGGTCATGCCGTGCGCCTTGCCGACGCTGCGCGAGCGCTTCATGCCGAGCTCGCTCTCTAGCGGCGCGATGAACGGCGCGAAGATGTCGAGCATCAGCGCGCCGGACGCGGCCAGCACTTCCCCGATGGCCGGGTCGACGACCGAATTGATCAGGATCGGCTTGATCCCGTTCGAGGTATAGGCGTTGCGGATGCGCGCCGCCGCGGCGCGGGCTTTTTCTTCGGTATCGACGAACGGGATGCGGAACGTGTTGAATTCGACGCCGTCGAACTGGGTCAGCACCGAGTGTCCGATCGTCTCTGCGGTGATACCGGTACCATCGGATACATAGAAGACGCTTCGGGTCATCGCAAGACTCGCAATCGCGGGAGCGCGCAGTGTACGCGATGCCGCGCAGCGCGCCGTCAACTTGTTTTGCAGCGCACAAACCGGCGAAAATGACAGGTCCCTGCGGCCCCCGCGCATCCACCGGAGAAATCCTTGAGCGATCTGGTTCTGTGGCTCGATCAACTGCGTCTGTCCGACCTCGGCAAGGTAGGCGGCAAGAATGCCTCGCTCGGCGAAATGATCGGCAACCTTGCCAAGCTCGGTGTATCGGTGCCGGGCGGGTTCGCGACGACGGCCGATGCGTTCAAGCAGTTCATCGCGCAGAGCGGCCTCGCCAAGCGCATCCAGGATCGCCTCGCCACGCTCGACGTCGATGATGTCGAAGCGCTGGCCCGTGCCGGCGGCGAGATCCGCCAATGGGTGATCGACACGCCGCTGATCCCCGAATTCGACGCGGCCGTGCGCGCCGCTTACGCCAGATTGTGCAAGAACGCGGGCGCTGAGAACGTCGCCGTCGCCGTGCGTTCGTCGGCCACCGCCGAAGACCTGCCCGACGCTTCGTTCGCTGGCCAGCAGGAAACCTTCCTCAACGTCTCCGGCGCCGACGATGTCGTGCACAAGATCAAGGAAGTGTTCGCCTCGCTCTACAACGATCGCGCCATCGCCTACCGCGTGCATCACGGCTACGCACACGAGGACGTGTTCCTTTCCGCCGGCGTGCAATTGATGGTGCGCTCCGATATTGGTGCCTCGGGCGTGCTGTTCACGCTCGACACCGAATCGGGTTTCCGCGACGCGGTGTTCGTCACCGCGAGCTACGGCCTCGGCGAAATGGTCGTGCAGGGCGCGGTCAATCCGGACGAGTTCTACGTCTACAAGCCCACGCTGTGCCAGGGCAAACCCGCGATCCTGCGCCGACAGATCGGTGCCAAGCAGCAGCGCATGGTGTATTCGTCCAAGCCCGGCGAGCGCGTGCGCATCGAGGAAGTGCCGCACAACGACCGCGTTGCATTCTCGATCAGCGACGAGGATGTGCATGAACTTGCACGCCAGTCCTTGATCATCGAGCAGCACTACGGTCGCCCGATGGACGTCGAATGGGCGAAGGACGGCAACACCGGCAAGGTATACATTGTGCAGGCGCGTCCGGAGACGGTGAAGTCGCGCGCGCGCGCCACCCAGATCGAGCGCTATCAACTCCACGAGCGCGGCCCCGTGCTCGCCGAAGGCCGCGCGATCGGCCAGAAGATCGGTGCGGGCAAGGCGCGCGTGATCCGCTCCCTCAAAGACATGGCTCGCGTCGAGGCCGGCGACGTGCTCGTCGCCGACATGACCGATCCCGACTGGGAGCCGGTGATGAAGCGCGCCGCGGCTATCGTGACCAATCGCGGTGGCCGCACCTGCCACGCCGCGATCATCGCGCGCGAACTCGGCGTGCCGGCCGTCGTCGGCACGGGCGACGGGCTCGACAAGATTCCCGATGGCGCCGAAGTCACGGTGTCCTGCGCCGAAGGCGACACCGGCACGATCTACCAGGGCCTGCTCAAGTTCGAGAAAGTCACGGCCGATCTTGCGCAGATGCCGCCTGCCCCGCTCAAGATCATGATGAACGTGGCCAACCCCGAGCGCGCGTTCGATTTCGCCATGCTGCCGAATGCCGGAGTCGGCCTCGCGCGCCTGGAAATGATCATCGCCAGCCATATCGGCATCCATCCGAAGGTGCTGCTCGAATATGCCGTGCAGGACGCGGAAACCAAGCGCAAGATCGACGAGCGCACCGCCGGCTACGGCGACCCGGTGCAGTTCTACGTCGATCGTCTCGCCGAAGGCATCGCGACGATCACCGCCGCGTTCGCACCGAATCCGGTCATCGTGCGTCTGTCCGACTTCAAATCGAATGAATACGCCAATCTGATCGGCGGCAAGCGTTACGAACCGCACGAGGAAAACCCGATGATCGGCTTCCGCGGCGCGAGCCGTTACGTCGATCCGAGCTTCAAGCCGTCGTTCGCGCTCGAATGCCGCGCGATGAAAAAAGTGCGCGAGGAGATGGGACTCGCCAATGCCTGGGTGATGATCCCGTTCGTGCGCACGCTCGAAGAAGGCCGCAAGGTGATCGAAGTACTGCGCGAAAACGGCCTCGAACAGGGCAAGGACGGTCTCAAGGTCATCATGATGTGCGAAGTGCCGTCGAATGCACTGCTCGCCGACGAGTTCCTCGACATCTTCGACGGCTTCTCGATCGGCTCGAACGACCTGACTCAGCTCACGCTCGGCCTCGACCGCGACTCCTCGATCGTCGCCAACCTGTTCGACGAGCGCAACCCGGCGGTGAAGAAAATGCTGTCGATGGCGATCTCGACCGCGAAGAAGAAAGGCAAATACGTCGGCATCTGCGGCCAGGGCCCGAGCGATCATCCGGACCTGGCGCAATGGCTGCTCGAACAAGGCATCGAGTCGATCTCGCTCAACCCGGACACGGTCGTAGATACCTGGTTGCATCTGGCGAAGAGCCGCTTCGCCTGAGCAACCCGGGAAAGGGCTTTGCGCCGAAAGAAATTTGCAGTTACAATTTACGGCTCGCTGAAACGGTTTGACTGAATCAGCGAACCGGCCGGATTCCCGGAATTCGGCCGGAACCGCGGAATCCCTGGCCTTTCCGCGGGCGGATCAAGTGGGGCTATAGCTCAGCTGGGAGAGCGCCACAATGGCATTGTGGAGGTCATCGGTTCGATCCCGATTAGCTCCACCACTTGATCCTCGCACGGGTTTCCCAAACCCAAGGTTTTCTCGGCGTCCCCATCGTCTAGAGGCCCAGGACATCGCCCTTTCACGGCGGTAACGGGGGTTCGAATCCCCCTGGGGACGCCATATATACTTCCTTCCGATTCCGAGGAAGGCCGAAAAACCCCGGTAAATCCGGGGTTTTTTCGTTTCAGGCGTTGGGAGCATCACGTGAAGACTCCGACTGTCGTGGCTCTGCTGTTCGTGTTGTCCTCGCTGGCTCGTGCTGGCGATGCCGGTCAACCCATTCCGCCTGCCGTGGTAAGGGACCCGGAACCCGACTTGGCACACCCGCCCAGCTCGGCTGAAGTGCTGATACCCAGTCATGGCATGGGTATGAACGCGTTCTTTTATCTGGCGGGTGGTTCAGGCCCGCATCCCACGATGGTGCTGTTCCATGGATTCCCTGGCAATGAGCAAAATCTCGATTTGGCTCAGGCTATTCGCCGCGGAGGATGGAATGTGCTGACGCTGCATTACCGGGGTGCTTGGGGCAGCCCGGGGGTGTTCTCTATCGCGCATGTGCTGGAGGACGCGGACGCGGCGATGGAGTTTGTGCGGCGGACCGATGTTGCAAAAAAGTTTGGTATCGATGCGCGGCGAATCGTGATTGGCGGTCACAGCATGGGCGGGTTTGCGAGCGCTGCACACGCCCGCCACGATCGCCGTCTCCAAGGGGTCGTGCTGATCGATGCCTGGAATGCCGGCTCGACCGGCGAGCAGATGCATATAGTTCCAAACAACGAATTGCCGGCGACGGCAGAGAAGCGATTCAACGACATCGGCAATTCGCTAAACGGGGCCACCGCAGTCAGCGTGGTCGCGGAGACGATAGCCCATCGCACCGAATGGAACTACCTGTCCTGGGCTGCGGAACTTACCCACGAGCCGCTGCTGATTATCGGCGCGTCGCGCGGGCGGGGTGAGGATAACCGGAAGCTTGCGGAAGCAGTGACCAGCGCCGGTGGCAAGGTCACCGCCGTCACGCTTGAAAGTGATCATAGTTTTCAGGATCGCCGAATCGCGCTTGCGGCTTTGATTGTCGATTGGTTGCAGAAGCTTCCCGATCGCTGAGATCTCAACCTTCCCCTCGGCCGATTCCGAGGGCTTCCGAAGGACGCAGTCCACGCGCCTTCATCCGGGCATGAGACCGCTTGAGCGTGCGAAGCATCAATAGGCTTTCCCACGCGCCGACACCGGCCAGAGCACCTCGACCTTGCCGTCGCGCACGCCGACGTACCAGTCGTGCAAATTGCAGGTCGGATCGCAATGCCCGGGTACGAGCTTCAGTTTTTCGTTGCTGCGCAGAACACCGCGCGTATCTTCGATCACGCCGTGTTCGTCCGATGCGCTGACGTATTTCACATCGTCGCGGCCATGGATGACGGGAAGGCCGCTGTCGAGCGACTGCACCTTGAGTCCCGCATCGCAGACCGCCTGGCCGGATTTGGCATGGCTCATCACCGAGGTCAGGATAAACAGTGCGTTTTCCCATTCGCCGCGATCGATGCGGTTTCCATGCTGGTCATTGATGCGCCCGTAGTCCGCGTCCATGAACGCGTAACTGCCGCATTGCAGTTCGTTGTAGATGCCGGAATTCGATTCGAAATAGTAGGAACCCGTGCCTCCACCCGAGACGATTTCAGGTTTCAGGCCGGCTGTGCGCAACGCCTCGACGGCGGCTTTGGTCATGGCGACGGCTTCGTCGAGTTTGATCTTGCGTTCGGCGTAATTTTCCAGGTGCTGCATACCGCCCTGATAAGCCTGGATGCCGGCGAATTTGAGGCCGGGCGCCGCATCGATGGCTTGGGCGATCGCCACGGCCCCACCAGCCGTGCCGATACCGCAGCGGCCATGGCCGCAGTCGATCTCGACGAGACATTCCAGCGTCGTGGCATGTTTCTGCGCGGCATGCGAAAGCTCGGCCACGTTCTCCAGATCATCGATGCAGACTCCGATGCGCGCCCCGTACCTCGGCAGGCGCGCGAGGCGGTCGATCTTCATCGCATCACGCACTTCGTTCGAGACGAGGATGTCCTTGATGCCGCCGCGCGCGAAGACCTCGGCCTCGGAAACCTTCTGGCAGCAGACGCCGACCACCCCGCCCAATCGCTCCTGCAGTTTCTGCACGTCCACCGACTTGTGCATCTTGCCGTGGCTGCGGTGGCGCATGCCGTGCGCCTTGGCGTAGCCGCCCATCTTGCGGATGTTGCGCTCCAGCGCATCGAGGTCGAGGATCAGGCAAGGCGTCTGGATGTCCGCCGCGTCCATGCCCGGCAGCGCGGGAATGTCGTAGCCGACTTCGAGGCCGGCGAAATCCGGCGTCGCGTTCATCGATCCAGGAACAACTGGCCGATCGTCAATGCCAGCGGGTACGGCTGGAATTCGTTGCGATTGGTCAGGATGACGACGGTGACATGCTGTTTCGGCCAACGGATGATGACGTTGTTGAAGCCGATGCTTTCACCGGAGTGCCACACGGTATCGCCGCTGAGGCGCCAGCCGAATCCGTAATCCACGTCGGGGTCGGCGATCGGTTCGGTGGGCGTGAACGCGAGCTTGCGCGAGTCCGCATCCAGCAGCTTGTCGGTATACAAGGCCGCATCCCATTTGGCCAGATCGTCGACCGACGAGTAGATGCCGCCGTCGCCGCGCGTGGCGCTGGTGACGCTCTGGTCGGTGCGCGTCCACTTGCCGTCGGTTTCGGTGTAGCCGTAGGCGCGGTTCGCCACTTCGGGACCGCGGCCGTGTTCGTACATCAACGTGTGCTCCATGCCCAGCGGATGGAAGACGCGCTTGTTCATGAAATCGGCCAGGTCCATGCCCGAAATGCGCTGCACGATCAGGCCGAGCAGCACGAAACCGCCGTTGCTGTAACGATGCGCGCTGCCGGGCTCGAAATACAGGCGGTTCTGCGCGGCGATCATGCGCAGCACGTCGTTGTCGTCGAGCTGCGCGGTACGATTGGCCGGAATCAAATCCTCATAGTCGATCAATCCGCCGGTGTGGGTCAGCAGGTTGCGGATCGTGATCTTGCCGTCGCTCGCAGGCAATTCGGGCAGCCACTTGCGTATCGGATCGTCGAGCTGCAGCTTGCCGTCCTGTTTCAACAGCAGGATGCAGGCCGCGGTGAACTGCTTGGAGACCGAAGCGAGGCGGTAGTTGGTTTCGGGGCCGGCCTTGACGTGTTGTTCGAGATTCGCATAGCCGAAGCCGCGACGCACGACAGCCTTGCCGTCCTTGACGACGATCAGCGAAGCGCCGGCCACGTTGCCGGTGTAGCGGCGCATCAACGTGTCGATGCGCGCGTCGTTCGCCGGCGCCGCGGATTGTGCGTGCGCGCAGACGGCCAGTGCCAACGGCGCGATCGCGGAGAGGAAGAAACGTTTGCGCAGCATGTCTGTCGGCTCCCTATTCGCAGCCGCGTTCGCGGGTGAAGGCCAGGTCCTCGAAATCCGTACTGAAGTCGGCGTCGGGATCGACCTTGGCCAGATGCAGCGTATCACCGGATTTTCCCGGCAAGCGCAGCCACGCCTCGACATCCACCGCGTCGCTGTCCCAGTGCACGAGATATCTGTCGCCGACACGCATGACCTGCCCGGCCATGCGTGGCGATTTCGCCGCGGCAAAACGCACCGCATTGCCCTGCGCACAAATGCGCACTTCGCCGAACCACGGATCGCGCCACACACCCAGTTGCGCTTTCAGGTCCGCGACCGCAGCGGGTTTGCGCGACGACGTATCGGGGATGCGCGAGCTGCGCCGCTGCTTGTCTGCCTGATCGAGCTCGTCGGCATAACTGGCCACGCTGCGTGCTTTGTCCGGTGCGGTGAAATGCTTGGTCAGCGTCTCGATCAGCACGCTGCGCGCGTTGTCGGCATCGGCGTTGATCAGAACGACGAAACCGCTCCTGCGCAACGGCAGCAGCATCATTGCGGAATACATGCCCGACAACGTGCCGGTGTGCGACACTGTCATCTGTCCGTCGACATCGGCGATGCGCCAACCGTAGCCATAACCGTAGAACAGTGTGCCGTCCCAGGCGCGACGGCGCGCGGAAATCGGCATCGGCGTGTAGCTCGTCCATTCCTTTTGGCGCTGCTCGGGCGACAGCCAGCGGAGCTGCGGTGGCGTCGGCACCAGCCAGTTCTTCGCCCAGGTCAGCATGTCGTTCAAACTGCAACGCACGCCGCCGGCCGAGTCCATCGTCTGCGCGTGCACGACCGGATCGGTGCTCGCGTCGAGCACGTATTTGCCGTCGCGCCAGACATTCGGATCGGCGACATTGCCGACATCGACGCGATTCCAGGTGCCGATCTGGCAACGCGTCATGCCCATCGGCGCGAAAACCTCGCGACGCATCAACTCCGGATATGGTGCGCCGCCGGCCGCGGCCGCGAGCTGGCCGGCGACGATGTACAGGGTGTTGTCGTAGGCGTAACCCGCGCGGAAGCTGTAGGCCGGTTTGAGGTATTGCAGACCCGTAACGACGTCGTCGGGAGTGAACTGGTTCGGCGTCGGCCACAACATCAGGTCGCCCGCGCCTTCGGGCAAGCCGCTGCGATGCACGAGCAGATCGCCGACCTGCATGTTCGCCGTGACCCACGCATCGTGCATGCGGAACGACGGCAGGTATTTCGTGACCGGATCGTCCCAGCGCAGCGCGCCCTGCTGCACGAGCCGCGCGAGCAGCGTGGAGGTCATCGCCTTGCTGTTGGAGGCAATCTGGAACAGCGTGTCCGCATCCATCGGCTTGCCCGAGGCGAGATTGCCGAGCGTACGCGTGTAGACGACCTTGCCGTCGTCGATGACGCCGACGGCAATACCCGGCAGGTGGTAACGCGCGGCCACGGCGTCGACGATGTCGTCGATGCCCGATTTCGGGTTCGTGCTCGCTGCGGGCGTGAAGGCTGTGCAAAGCGCCAATGCGGATGCGAGGCAGATCGAGGCGATGAAACGATTCACGTAACCTCCCACTCCCGTGCCGGCTGCTCGCCGGCGAGCATGTCCTCGACAGTCTGGCGGCGCCGTACGATCGCATACCGGCCGTGGTCGAGCAGCACTTCGGCCACCAGCGGCCGCGAATTGTAGGTCGATGCCATCGACGCGCCATAGGCGCCGGTGGTCCGGATCATCAGCAGATCACCGGCTTCGCAGCGCGGCAGTTCGCGCTCGACAGCAAATGTGTCGCCGGTTTCGCATACCGGCCCGACCACATCGTAGACCTGCGATGGACGTCGTTCGCGCGTCACCGGCACGATCTCGTGCCAGGCATCGTACAGGCTGGGTCGCAGCAGCTCGGTCATTGCCGCGTCCACCACGAGGAAGCGGCGCTGGCGGCCCTGTTTGACGCGGATCACGCGCGTCAGCAATGCGCCGGCCTCGGCCACCAGCCAGCGCCCGGGTTCGAACAGGATGCGGCCGCCGAAGCCGGCCAGCGCACCACGAACGACGGCGACGTAGTCCTCGATGACCATCGGCTGATCGCGGCCGGCGCGATAGCACACGCCCAGACCGCCGCCGACATCGATGCTGTTGATTGCGCGGCCGGCCGCGGCGAGTTCGCGCCAGAAGTCGGCGACACGCTGCAGCGCCACGCGGATCGGTGCGAGATCGAGCATCTGCGAACCGATATGCACGTGCAGACCATCGAGTCGCACATGCGTGAATTGCGCGCTATCGGCGAACCAGCGGCGCGCCTCGTCGATGCCGACGCCAAACTTGTTCTCCGATTTGCCGGTGGAAATCTTGGCGTGAGTGAGGGCATCGACATCGGGATTGACGCGTACCGCGGCATGCGCAATCACACCCTGCTCTGCCGCGAGCCGCTGCAGCAGATGCAGTTCGTCCTCGGACTCCACGTTGAAGCGCGCGATGCCGGCGGTCAATGCTTCGACGATCTCCTCGGCGCTCTTGCCGACGCCGGAAAAAACGATGCGCTGCGCCGGAATGCCGGCGCGCAGGCTGCGCCGCATCTCGCCGGCCGAAACAATGTCCGCGCCGAACCCGGCCTGTGCCATCAGTTGCAGGATCGCGATATTGCTGTTGGCCTTGGCCGCGTAGCACACCAGCGCGTCGAGCCCGCGCAGGGCCGCCTGCAACGCGCCGATACGCTGCCGGATCGATGCCGCGGAATACACATGGCACGGCGTTCCGACTCGCTGCGCCAGAGTTGGCAGATCGACGCCGTCCCAAGATACGTCGGCGCTGCACGGGGATTCGGTAATGGTCGCCAAGTTGGTCATGGAGTTGTTCGGAAAAGCCCTGTTGAGGACCCGGGCCGCGATGCCGCGGCTCGCGTACATCCGCCCCAGAAACCCGCCGGCGGCGGCATCAGCCTGCCTCCGCGCAGGCCGGCGCCGTCGGGGTAGTCGTCCACCAGCCAAAACGGTCCGTCCAGATCGACGAACTCCGCATCGCGCGCGATTTCCAGCGCCGGAGCGATGCCCAGCGACGAGCACACCATGCAGCCGACCATGATGATGAAACCTTCGGCCTTCGCCGCACGCAGCAGGCGCCAGGCTTCGGTCAGGCCACCAGTCTTGTCGAGCTTGATGTTGATGGCCTGATAGCGGCCGACCAGCGCGGGCAAGTCTGCCACTGTGTGGCAAGCCTCGTCGGCGCAGATCGGAACGCGGCTTGAAAATTCGCGCAGTGCGCCGTCCGCATCGGCCGGCAACGGCTGTTCGAGCAGGTCGACTTTCAGGCGCACGAGGGCATCCTGCGTCTCGCGCAGGATATCGATCGTCCAGCTTTCATTCGGATCGACGATCAGCCGCGCGGCGGGCGCAGCGCGGCGCACGGCTTCGATGCGTGCGAGCGGATCGTCGGCATCGACCTTGATCTTGATCAGTCCGGCATCGGCGATGTTCGATGCCGCCTGCCCCATCGCCTGCGGCGTATCGAGGCTGACCGTCAACGCGGTTACCAGCGGCTGGTGCGGCGGCCGCGCCAGTTGACTCCAAACGGGCACGCGCGTGAGCCTCGCTTCGAGATCCCACAGCGCCGCGTCAAGTGCATTGCGCGCGGCGCCGGGTGCGAGCCGTGCCTGCAATTCGTCGCGACCCACGCCGGCGCAAAGGTCGTCGCGCAGCGATTCGATTTCCGCAATCACCGCAGCGACCGATTCGCCATAGCGTGCATAGGGAACCGATTCGCCGCGGCCGACGCAGCCGGCCTGCGCGAGTTCGACCGTGACCACCTCGGCCGCATGCTTCACGCCGCGCGCGATGCGGAACGGCGAGTGCAGCGGAAAGCTGCGCGGCCGGACGCTCAGCTCGCGCAGCATGAAAGCAACTGGTCGACGATCGCTTCGACGCCCATGCTGACCGGGTCCTGGCACGGCAGGCCGAGCCGGTCGCCGATTTCGCGACACATCGCGGCTGCTTCCGCGGCCGGTAGATTGGACGTGTTGAGCGCGATGCCGACCGCCTTGACCGCGGGATTGGTTAGACGCGCGGCAGCGAGGTTGGCTTCCAGGCAAAGCTTGAGTTCGGGAATCGGATAATGCGGCAGCCCGCGCATGTGCCTGCGCGTGGGCTCGTGGCAGAGCACGAGCGCATCGGCCTGCGCACCGTGCAGCAAACCCAGGGACACGCCCGCGTACGAGGGATGGAACAGCGAGCCCTGGCCTTCGATGAGGTCCCAGCCGCCGTCGGTGCGCGGCGGCGAGATCGATTCGACCGAGCCCGAGATGAAATCGGCGATCACTGCATCGACCGGCACACCGTCACCGGCGATGAAGATGCCGGTCTGCCCGGTCGCGCGGAAATCCGCGGCAAGGCCGCGCTTGCGCAGGCTGCGCTCGAGTGCGAGCGTGGTGTACATCTTGCCGACCGAGCAATCGGTACCGACCGTCAGCACACGCCGGCCCGCGCGCTTCCTGCCGTTGCCGACGGGGATGCGGCCCTTGGGCTCACGCGCATCGAACAGCTCGCGGCCATTGCGTTCCGCAGCGGCAACAATGTCTGCGTTGTCGCGCAGTTTCTGATGCAGGCCGGCGATAACGTTGAGGCCGGCATCGAGCGCGGCGATGATGTCGGCGACGGTCTCCTTCGCCATCACCCCGCCGGCATTGGCCGTGCCGATCACCATCGTGTTCGCACCCGCCGCCCTGGCCTGCGCCGGCGTCATGTCGGGCAGGTCGAGCGTCTGGTTGCAGTTGGCGCGCCGGTTCTGCCCGATGCACCAACCGGGCCGCCAGTACGCCAATCCACGCGCGGTCTTGATCGCCAGATCGTCGGCCGGACCGCCCAGATACAGCAGGTACGGTGGCCCCCAACGGGTTTGGCTGGCTGCGTCGCCGTGGCTGGTCATGGAATCAGGCTCCATCTGAATCTGTTCTGCATCGGAAGGCTGTCGGAGCATAACCATCGGCGCATGCCGGCCACCAATGAAAAGACCGGTACATGGCATAACTCACGGTTGTGGCCATTTTCGCGCAAGCCGGCGATCGAGCCCCCGCGTTTGCCTTGCACCAACCGTTTGTGCTGCACTCGAGCATGGTACCGTCGAAGAAAATTTCGGGGAATCGACATGCACTTGCGCTACATTGAACTTTTCCACGCCGTGTTGACCACCGGCAGCATCACCGCCGCGGCGAAGATGTTGAACATCTCGCAGCCGGCCGCGAGCAAGGCGTTGCAACATGCCGAGGACCGACTCGGCTTCGCCCTGTTCAGCCGCGTGCACGGTCGCCTGCAGGCAACCCCGCAGGCGTTGCTGCTGCGCGACCGGATCGAGAAGATCATCCAGGACGTGCACGACCTGGAACGGCTGACGAAAAACATGAGTCAGCCGGGGAATTGTCCTTTGCGGGTCACCTGCACGCCGACGCTGGCGCTGACCCTGCTCGCCGGTGCGACGACGCTGCTGCGCAAGGCCGTTCCCGACGTGATCGCCGAACTGTCCACCCAGCATTCGGCGGCGATGTGCGAATCGCTGATGCTGCGCGACACCGACATCGGCCTGACCCTGCAGGACACCGGCCACCAGAACCTGCGCCAGCGCGTGCTCTGCCGCGGGCAGGTCATGGTGATCGCGCCGCCGGGCTGGTGGCCGGAGAAAGAGCTGATGTCGCCTCTGCCGATCGAGGCGCTGGCCAACCAGCCGATGGTCGGCATCACCGTACGCGACGCG
>JAFEFS010000070.1 GCA_018240465.1 Pseudomonadota bacterium | reverse complement strand
TCGCCATATCCGTGCCCATGTACGTCTGCATCTGCAACGCCGTCACCGAGAAGATGATTCGTCAGGCTGCCGCCGAGGGTGTGCGCAGCCTGAGTGAACTCACGCGCCGCACGGGTTGCTCGGGCGATTGCGGCAGTTGCGCCGATGTCGCCGAGGAGGTGCTGCGCGACGCGCATCGCCGCACGCGCGCGGCGTTCAGCCTGCCGCTGGTTGCACAGGCGGCGTAGGCGGCGCTGATCCGCTTGGCGGTGCGTGCACGGCGGGCCTTCCTGCAAATGCTCACGATTCGCGTTTCTTCGCGTGGCTGTGGCGCGCGCTATAGTCGTACCTTCGCGAAAGATCGGGAGTTCCAGGCATGAAAGGCGACAAGCAGGTCATAGCCCACCTCAACAAGGTGCTGTTCAACGAGTTGACCGCCATCAACCAGTATTTCCTGCATGCACGCATGTACAAGAACTGGGGCTACAAGGAGCTGGCCGAGCACGAATACAAGGAATCGATCGACGAGATGAAGCATGCGGACAAGTTGATCGAGCGCATTCTGTTCCTCGAAGGTCTGCCGAATTTGCAGGCGCTCGGCAAGCTGATGATCGGCGAGACGCCGGTCGAGGTGATCAAGTGCGATCTCAAGCTGGAGCAGGCCGCGCATCCCGATTTGAAGCTGGCGATCGCGCATTGTGAAAAGGTCGGCGATTACGTCAGCCGCGAGCTGTTCGAGGAGATCCTGGAATCCGAGGAAGAGCACATCGACTGGCTTGAGACGCAGCTCGGCCTGGTCAAGCAACTCGGCGAAACGGGCTACCTGCAGCAGAAGCTGGGGTCGTGAATCCGGGCGGTACGCAGAAGAGCAGAAGATAGATGGAATGCCGGCTGCGCCGGCATGCCTCTATGCCGGTTTCACCACCACCAGCAGCACGATCGCGATCAGGAACAGCGCCGGCACTTCATTGAACACGCGCAACCAGCGCGAGGAGTGCGTGTTGCGGTCTTCGGCGAATCGTTGCACCAGTTGCACCAGCCGGATGTGGTAGGCGACCAGGCCGAGCACCAGGGCGAGCTTGGCGTGCAGCCAACCCTGGTGCAGGTAGGCGGGTACGAGGATCAGCGTCCAGATGCCGAAGGTCAGCGCGAGCGCGCCGCCGACATGCGTGATCCCGAGCAGGCGCCGTTGCATGATTCGCAACTGCGCTCGCACCGCGGCGTCGGCGGATTCGACGTCGTAGATGAACAGCCGCGGCAGATAGAACAGCCCGGCGAACCAGGTCACGACGAAGACGATGTGCAGGGCCTTGATCCAGAGCATCGGCGAAAATGAATGTGAACGACGACGCAGTATAGCCGCGGCGAATGGGTGCGGGGCCGCGTTTTTCGCTAAGCTCTCGCGTTCGCCTCGAACGATTCGTGCATGGTCCACGTTCCGCCACCACCCACCCTCGTCATCCGCCCGCACGCCGAGCGCCCGCGCTGGCGTGAGTGGGCGACGCTAGGCCTGTTTTGGTTCGCTTCGATTGTGGTCGCCGTCGCTGCGACCTGGGTGTTGCGCGAGAATGTGCCGGCCGACGGCCTGACGCAGCTTCGGCATGCACTCGAACAGAACGCGACCCTGCAGCAGCGCGTGGCCGTGCTCGAGCGCGCGCAGCAGGTGGAAAACGCGGCGAATGCGCAGTTGCAGCGCCAGATCGGCGAGCGCCAGGAGGAGATCGCCGGGCTGCGCGCCGACCTGGCCTTTTACAGCAGTCTGACGCGCGCCGACGCAAAGCGCGACGGTCTCAGCGTGCAGGCGTTGAGCCTCGCGCCGGTGCGCGACAATCCGCGCCTGTTCAATTATTCCGTCACGCTTACGCAGAACCTCAAGCCTGGCCAGGTCGCCAGCGGGCAGGTGCGGATCAGCCTGAGCGGCATGCGCGCCGGCAAACTCGTGACGGTTGATTGGGCCGATCTCGCGGACAGCGCAGACGCAAAGGGAGTGGGATTCTCCTTCAAGTATTTCCAGCAAATAAAAGGTACTCTTCTGCTGCCGGCGGGTTTCGTGCCGAACGGCGTGCGTGTCGAGGCCGATGCCGGCTCCGAGTTCGGCAAGGGTTCACGCGATTTCACATGGGACGAGGTATTGACCACGTCGGGAGGGACGCATGCTGGGGAATAGAAGCAAGTCCAATCAGGTCGCGCCGCCGGCCGAAACCACCTCGTTGATCGCCGGCGGTACGCAGATCCGCGGCGACGTCAGCTTCAACGGCCGACTGCACGTCGACGGCAGTGTCGAAGGCGCGCTGCACGGCGACGGCGACAGCGCAGTGCTGACCTTGTCGAACAGCGGGCGCATCAAGGGCGAGATCATCGCCCCGCATGTGATCATCAACGGCGAGGTCAACGGCGATGTCACCGCGACGCAGCGGCTCGAACTTGCCGCCGGCGCGCGCGTCGAAGGCAACGTCTACTACAAGGTCATGGAAATGTCAGCCGGCGCGCAGATCAACGGCAAGATCGTGCATCGTGCCGAGCCGCCGAAGCAGTTGGCCGCGCCCGACGAAGCGGACGAGTTCGCGCTGTCCGGTGCCGCGCGTACTTGATTTCGCCCGAATCGGCACGATCTACGCCCGCATGGATACGACGCCCAGCTACCAGGACGCCCTCGAGCAGCCGCTGATCTTCACCGACGCGGCCGCGCACAAGGTACGCGAGCTGATCGCCGAGGAGAACAACCCCGACCTCAAGCTGCGCGTCTACATCTCCGGCGGCGGCTGCTCGGGCTTCCAGTATGGTTTCACGTTCGACGAGGCGCGCGCCGAGGATGATCTCGCGCTGGAAAAGGAAGGCGTCACCCTGGTGGTCGATCCGCTCAGCCTGCAATACTTGATGGGTGCGGAAATCGACTACAGCGAGAGCCTGCAAGGCGCGCAGTTCGTGATCCGCAATCCGAATGCGAAAACGACCTGCGGCTGCGGTTCGTCCTTCAGCATCTGACACGCCGCCGGCACCGGGAACTGCGTTTTCGATCCTGCGCTCATGGATGGGCGCTAAAATGATTCGATGAGTTCTCTCGTACGCAGCCGTAACAATACGTTCTCCGCCCTCGAAATCGAACGCGACGCCGATTGGCGCAGCGACACCGAAACGATCAACCGGCGCTTGCACGCGGTGGCCGCGCGGTTCCTGTTGCTGCGCGCCGACGGCCGCGCACTGGTCGACGCCGCCGGGCACCGCCTGCGTGGCCTCGACCACGCTCGATTCGCTTGCTTCGGGGGCAGCGAGGAGGCCACGACCTATCTCGGCAATACGCAAGGCCACGACTGGTTCGTCTGGCGTGCGGACGATGCGGCCTGCGCCAGCATTGCCGCGCGGATCGGCGGCGACTTCGTCGACCTGCGCAGCGCCGGCCTGACCCTGGCTGCCGACGATGCCGGCCTGTTCGCCTACGCGCGTGCGATCGTCAACTGGCAGGAGCGCACACGCCATTGCAGCGTCTGCGGTTCGCGCGTGCGGCATGAAAGCGCCGGTCATCGCGCCGTGTGCACGAATCCGCAATGTGCCGCCGAGCATTTCCCGCGCACCGATCCGGCGATGATCGTCGTCGTCGCGCACGGCGGCGCCTGCCTGCTCGGCCGCCAGGCGAGCTGGCCGAAGGGCCGCTACTCGGCGCTGGCCGGCTTCGTCGAGCCGGGCGAGACGCTGGAAGCCGCGGTGCAGCGCGAGGTGTACGAGGAGGCCGGCGTGCGCGTGGTCGATTGCGACTACCATTCCTCGCAGCCATGGCCGTTCCCCTCGTCGATCATGCTCGGCTTCACCGCGCGCGCGGACGATCCGACGATCAAGCTCGGTCCCGAACTCGAAGACGCGCGCTGGTTCACCGCGCGGCAACTTGTCGACGGTGTCGCCTCGGGCGAATTGCTGATGCCGTCGCCACTGTCGGTGTCGTACCGCCTCGTCGAACATTGGCTGCGCGAAGCCGCGGGCATCGAGCTCGATTCGGTGACGCACGACGATCCGCTGCGCCGGGCCGTGCGCGGATAAGCGCCGCTGTTACAATTTCCCGCGCCCGCGCATTTTGCGCGGAAGGAAATTTTTCATGGCCATCGTGTTCGTCGCGATCGTAGTCGTCCTGCTGCTCACGCATTTCGCCCCCGACCTCAAGCGCCTGCGCAATTTTTCCTGGCTGCGCGGCTGGCAGGATCAGGGCGCGGCACAATCCAGCGCGGAACTCGGCCTGCTCATCACGATCGGCCTGCCCGCGTTGCTCTGCCTGGCCGTGCAACTGGCGCTGCGCGGCAATGTCTTTGGCCTGCCTAGCCTCGTCGTCGGCATCGTCGTGCTGTTCTACTGCATGGGGCCGCGCGATCTCGAACAGGACGTCGAAGCGGTCGACAAGGCGCCTGACTCCGATCGCCGCAACGAGGCGGCGCAGGCGCTCAAGCCCGAGGAAATGAGCGAGCCGCTGCCATTTGAAGCGAACGCGGTGGTCGAAGCCGCGTTCACCGCGGGACTGCGCCGCGTGTTCGGAGTCGTGCTTTGGTTCGCCATTCTCGGGCCCGTTGGCGCCTTGCTCTATCGCCTCGCGCACCTGCTCGCGTACACGCCCGCGCACGCGCAGGCATTGCCCGCCACGCAACAGTCGCTGGCGCAGAAATTCGCGCGCCTGCTCGACTGGCTGCCGGCGCACCCTGATCGCGCTCGCGCTCGCTATCGCTTCGGACTTCGACGCCGTGCTCAAGGCCTGGCGCAGCTACCACGCCGCGCATCCGCAGGGCTACTGGAGCTTCGAGTGCGGCTTTCTCGGCGCGATCGCGCGCGCCAGCGTCGATGCCGACGTCGAAGCCGGCGACGGCCATTCGGTCGACACAACCGATGCGCTGATCGAGCTCGACGATGCAATGACCCTGATCCGCCGCGTGCTGATTGTCTGGCTCGCGATTCTCGCCGTGATCGTCATTGCCGGGGTGTTCGGCTGAGAAGCAAATCGAGAGTGTTGGCCACGGATCGGGACTGATACGAGCCGATCAACACGGATAAAGAAAAAAATTTTCTGGTTCTGCTCTATCCGTGCAATCCGTGGTCAAGGTGTTCTCGATCTCACGCTGAATTGCCGCGCAATGCACGCACCTTTGCTTCGAGCATGGCTGCAGTCGCCTGCGCCGCCGGTACGGCCGGGCCGGCGACGAGTTCGATGCGCGCGCGGAAGCGGCGCGGCAGGCGCGCGCGGTTGAGCCAGGAATCCTTGCGGCTGAAGATGCTGCCCCAGAGCCCGCGCAGGGCCATCGGCACTACGGGCACGGGCTGCGTGGCGAGGATGCGTTCGATACCGGGACGGAACGGCGCGATATCGCCGTCGCGCGTGATGCCGCCTTCCGGGAAGATACAGACGAGGTTGCCCAAGGCCAGCTCCTTGTCGACTTCCGCGAACGCACGTTGCAACAGTTCGGGGTTTTCCTTTGCGCCTGCGATCGGGATCGCCTTCATCGCCTTGAACAGCGGCCGCAGCGGCGTGTTGAAGATCTTGTAGTACATGACGAAGCGTACCGGCCGGCGGATGCAGCCGAGCACGATCTGCGCATCCATGAAGCTGACATGGTTGCAGACGAGCACTGCCGGGCCCTCCTCCGGAATGTTGTCGAGGCCTTCAGTGCGGACGCGGTAGAGCAGCGAAATCAGGATCCAGTCGACGAAGCGCAGCAGGAATTCCGGTACCAGCGTGTAGATGTAGATCGCAACGGCGGCGTTGAGCAGCGCGGCGACGAGAAATAACTGGGGGATGGTGAAATGCGCCGCGTTGAGCAGCGCGAGCGACAGCGCCGTCGCCGCGACCATGAACAGCGCGTTGATGATGTTGTTGCCGGCGATGATGCGCGAAAGCTGGTCGCGCTCGGCGCGGCTCTGCACGAGCGCGAACAGCGGCACGATGTAGAAGCCGGCGAACACGCCGATCAGGGTGAGGTCGAACGCGATGTGCCAGCCGCCCGCGGAATGCAGGAATTCGAGTGGCCCCAACCCTTGCACCGGCGCCGGATGCGGACGCGCGAAATACAGGTCGACGCCGAACAGGGTGATGCCGATCGAACCGAACGGCACCAGGCCGATTTCGACCTTGTGCCCGGACAGGCGCTCGCATAGCAGCGAGCCGATGCCGGTGCCGATCGAGAACAGCGCGAGCGTGAACGTGAACACCGCGTCGTTGCCGCCGAGAAAGATCTTCGTATAGCTCGGCAGCTGCGCGGTGACGACGATACCGAAGAACCAGAACCAGGAGATGCCGAGCACCGAGTTGAATACGGTGCGATCTCGCGCGGCGAAGCGCATCACGCGCCAGGTCTCGGAAAGGATGTTCCAGTTGAAGCGCAATCCGGGCGCGGTCGGCGGTGCGGGCGGGATCGCGCGGCAGACGAGGTAGCCGGCGGCGGCGACACAGAGCACGGCGATCGAAGCGAGCAGCGGTCCGTTCGCGCCGCCCGTGGCCATCAACGCGCCGCCGACCATCATGCCGAACAGGATCGCGAGCTGGGTTGCGGTTTCAACCAGCGCATTGCCGCCAACCAGTTCGCTTTCGTCCAACGCCTGCGGCAGGATCGCGTACTTGATCGGCCCGAACAGGGTCGAATGCGCGCCCATCAGAAACAGCACGAACAGCAGCAGCCACGGGCTGCGGGTGACGAAGCCCCAGGTCGCAATCGCCATCGCGGCGATCTCGAACAGTTTGACGAAGCGGATGATGCGTGTTTTCTCGAACTTCTCCGCGAGTTGGCCGGCCGAGGCGGAGAAAAGGAAGAATGGCAGGATGAACAGTGCCGGCGCGATGTTGTTGTAGAAGGCAACCTTCTCGTCGGGCAGGCTCATGCTGAAACCGATCAGCAGGATCGTCGCGACGCGGAAGACGTTGTCGTTGAATGCGCCCAGTGCCTGGGTCAGGAAAAACGGCAGGAAGCGGCGTTCGCGCAACAGGCGGAACTGGCTGTGGTCGGACATCGCTACCTCTGCGTTATCGGCGCTGCGGCCATATTGTCTGAAAACGACGCGCACTGCGGCGCTGTGTGCCGGCGTATCGCGACGCGAGACCCCGCGTATCGTGCCTCGCGTCGTGCCGGGTCGTCGTTCACCCCGCGGCCAGAGTAGCAAACCTGAGCGCTGATAAACTACGCGGTTCGAGAACCTGGTTTCCGGACATATCCATGCGCAATTCTCTACGGCTTTCCGCCTCCCTTCTGCTCGCCCTCGCCGCGGTCGTGGCCCATGCCGACGGCGCATTGCAGCCCGTGCCGACACCCGATACCTCGAAATTGGCGGCGGACGCTGCGAAGAAGATCGCCGACGAGCGCGCGGTGATCGACAAGGCCAGGGCCGATCTGGTCGGTCCGCCGCTCGCGCAGGCCTACGCCGATCTCGGTGCGCTGTACGCGCGCAATGGTTTCGACGAAGCCGCGGCGGTTGCTTTCTACGACGCCACCCAGGTCAATCCGAACGATGGCCGCTGGTTCTACCTGCGCGGAGTGATCGCGCGCAAGCTCAAGCGCAACGAGGATGCGCGCGCGAATTTCCAGGCCGCGCTCGAGCGCGACAAGGTCTATCTGCCGATCCGCTATCGGCTTGCCGACACGCTCGTCGATCTCGGCGACACTGCCGGCGCGCGCAAGCTGCTCGAGGATGCGGCGCGCGAACACGCCGACGCGCCGGTCGCGTTCGCGATGCTCGGTCAGCTCGCGCTCAAACAGAAGCGCTACGCCGACGCGGTCGAGGCGCTCAACAAGGCGCTCAGGCTCGATCCGCAGGCGACCGGCCTGTACGCCGATCTTGCCGACGCCTACGCCGGGCAGAACAACGCCAAGGCCGCCGACGAGGCGCGGGCGAAGGCGGGCCGTGGCGCCGCGGCGCTCGATGATCCGCTTGTCGCCGGCATGCTCGCCGCGCCGCAGCAGGCCGGCGGCACGTTGGCCGAGGCGCGCAGCTTTGCCCAGCAGGGCAACATCCAAGGTGCGCGCGACACCCTCGCCGCGGTGCTGAAGGAGACGCCGGACGACGTCGAGGCACTGGCGTTCGCTGCGCGCATCGAGGCGACGCTCGGCAACCAGGCCGTCGCACAGTCCTATGTCGACCAGGCGCTCAAGGCAAAGTCCGACAGCGCTACCGCGCGCGTGGCCAGCGGCATCGTCGCCGAATTCGCCGGGAACGACGCGAAGGCGTACGACGAATACCGGCAGGCGCAGAAACTCGATCGCAAACTGCCCGATTCCTGGCTGCTGCTCGGCGATGCCGAGATGCGCCGTGCACGCTACGCGCAGGCCGCCGAACAGTATCGCGGCCTGATCGCGCTGCAGCCCGACAGCGCGACTGCGTACGCGCACCTCGTCGCCGCGCTCACGGCGCAGGGCAAATGCGACGGCGCGCTGCAGGCGATCAACGGCGTGCTCGAGCGGCGCAAGAACGATGGTGATCTGTTGCAGATCTTCGTGCGCGTCGCCAGCACCTGCGAGGCGGCGGATGCGAAGACGCGCGACGTCGCGCTCGACTACGGCCAGTTGCTGTACAAGCAGCGTCCGGATGCGGCGAATGCGGCCGCGCTCGCGCTCGCGCTGGCCGCGCACGCCAAGTTCAAGGACGCGCAGGAATACCAGGCGCAGGCGATTTTCGAGGCGACGCGTGCGCGCAACCCCGAGGCGGCGGCGATGCTCCGCTCCACGATGCAGCAATTCGTCAAGCAGCAGGTGCCGGATCGCCCGTGGCCGGCGGAGCATCCGTACTTCAAGGCGCCGGCGATGCGGGCCGCGCCAGCCGCGCCGCCGCCCGGCCCGGTGCAGAAGTAGACGCCCGCTCAGTCGCCGCGATGCAGTGCGCGGTGGCCGATATCGCTGCGATGGAACGCGCCGGCGCAGGCGATCCTAGCCATCGCGGCGTAGGCGCTGTGTTGCGCCGCGCGCAGAGCCTGCCCCGGACTCGATCCGGGCTCCGCGCCGAGTGCGCACACGGTCAGCACGCGTCCGCCCGCGGTCACGACGCGGCCGTTCTCGGTTTTCGTGCCGGCATGGAACACCTTCACCTCGGCGCCGAAGTCGGCATCGTGGCCGCTGATCGCGTCGCCCGTGCGCACCGTGCCCGGATAGCCGTGCGCGGCGAGGACGACGCCGATCGCGGGCCGTGCATCCCATCGCGTGCGTTGCGCATCCAGCTTGCCGTCCAGCGCGGCCTCGATCAGTTCGAGCAGATCGGATTGCAGACGCAGCATGATCGGCTGCGTCTCCGGATCGCCGAAGCGCACGTTGAACTCGATCACCTTCGGCGCACCTGACCCATCGATCATCAGGCCGGCGTAGAGGAAACCGGTGAACGGCGTGCCGTCGGCGGCCATGCCGGCGAGCGTCGGCGCGATCACCTCGCGCAGCACGCGCGCTTCGACTTCGGGCGTCACCACGGGCGCGGGCGAGTACGCGCCCATGCCTCCCGTGTTTGCTCCCGTGTCGCCGTCGCCGACTCGCTTGTGGTCCTGGCTCGTGGCCATCGGCAGCGCGTGCCGGCCGTCGGCGATGACGATGTAACTCGCCTCTTCGCCGTCGAGGAATTCCTCGATGACGACGCGCGCGCCGGCCGCGCCCAGCGTGTTGGCGCCGAGCATGTCCTCGAGCGCGCGCTCGGCTTCGGCCAGCGTCATCGCCACGACCACGCCCTTGCCCGCGGCGAGGCCGTCGGCCTTGATCACGATCGGCGCGCCATGCGCACGTACGTGGGCGAGCGCCGGCGCGAGTTCGGTGAACACGGCGTAGTGCGCGGTCGGGATACGGTGACGGGCGAGGAAATCCTTGGCGAAGGCTTTCGAGCCTTCGAGCTGTGCGGCCTTCGCGCTCGGACCGAAGCACTTCAATCCGGCTGCGTTGAATCGATCCACGATGCCCGCAACCAGCGGAGCCTCGGGGCCGATCACGGTTAATGCGACGTTTTCCACTCGGGCAAAATGCAGCAACGCCTCGATATCGGTCGCCGCGATCGACGCGTTGCGCACGCCCGGTTCCTGCGCCGTGCCGGCATTCCCCGGCGCGACGATCACTTCGTCGACGCGCGAGGATTGCCTGAGCTTCCACGCCAGCGCATGTTCGCGCCCGCCCGAGCCGACGACGAGCACCTTCATGGTGTCGCGTGCCGTTTCCGCGCTGGCGAAACCAGAGGCCGTGCGAGCGCTTGCCCGTCGCTGGCGATGATCGTTTGCATTATTGATCCCAGCTGGAGTTTCTGCTGCATTCGAGTTTTTTCAGTTCGGCCGGCGTCAACGAAGGTTTGCCGTCGACGAGCGGCACTGGGATGCTGCGGTGGATCGGGCGCCCTCGATCGATGCCTTGCACGCGGATCGACAGTGCATAGTATCCGTCGGTCTGTTTGGTTCGATCCACGTGGAGTTCGCAGGTCGTCGAATAGCCGAATTTTTTGCCGCATTCCGCATCGGATCGGCATTTGCTCGGGTCGTTCGACTCGAAGGCGCCGTTGTAGTCGGAAATGTGCGGATATGCGAACCAGGAGGCGAGCGTGCCGTTCTGTGCGAGATACAACTCCGACACGCCGACATTGCTGCCCATGTTGGTCGCGCCAGATTCGACGCGGAAGGCGAATCGATCCGGACCCACTTGTACCACGCTCACTTTTCCCGGCGCACCCGCCCCCCATCCGGCTGGCACCTCGCGCTTGAACAGCGCCGGTTGCGAGTTGGCGGCGTCGATCTGCCAGAGATCGACCAGTCCCGGCGTGGGCGGGCCCGCATCCTTGACGGTCGTGCATACGGCGACGAAACGAGGCGCTTTCGGCTGCGGGGTCGAATCCAGGCAGACGCGCTGCTCGGTGGCGGATGCCGGACCGGAATCGGCTTGCGGGTTCTTCCAGTCGGTTCCTTTCCATGCATGGGCCACGTTGGCCTGCGCGCCGTACTGCGATTTCAGCCAGCCGTCGAGCGCGCCGGACGACGCAGGCTGGACGGCCGCGGCCGAGATGGCGGCAAGGGCAAGGACGAGACCCATCGAATTCAGGTTGCGATTCATTGGACACTCCGTTGGTTGGCTCGGAACGTTGCTGCGGTCGCGCCAGTCGCCGGTGCGACGACTTCAATCTAAGCGGTCGAATATGGCGGATTTCTGGCGCAACGCGCTCGCCGTTCAGAAATTTTTCAGTGGCGGAAATGCCGCATGCCGGTGAACACCATCGCCAGGCCATGCTCGTCGGCGGCGGCGATCACCTCGGCATCGCGCATCGAGCCGCCGGGCTGGATCACCGCAGCGATGCCTGCCGCCGCCGCCGCGTCGATGCCGTCGCGGAACGGGAAGAACGCATCGCTGGCCATCACCGAGCCGCGCACTTCGAGCTTCTCGTCGGCGGCCTTGATGCCGGCGATCTTCGCGCTGTAGACGCGGCTCATCTGGCCGGCGCCGATGCCGATGGTCTGGCGATTCTTCGCGTAGACGATGGCGTTGGACTTGACGAATTTCGCCACCTTCCAGGCGAAGATCAGATCGTCGATCTGCTGCGGCGTGGGCGCGATTTTCGTCGCCACCTTCAAGTCCTCCGCCTTGACCATGCCGGTGTCCGCAGTCTGGATCAACAGGCCCGAGCCGACGCGCCTGGAGTTGGCGCCGGGATGCGCGGCGACCAGATCGGTGCCGGGCGGCAGCGGGATTTCGAGCACGCGCACGTTGCCCTTCTTCGCGAACGCCTTGAGTGCGTCCTCGCTGTACGCAGGCGCCAGCACCACTTCGACAAACTGGCGCGACACGATGGCCTGCGCGGTGGCGCCGTCCACCTCGCGGTTGAACGCGATGATGCCGCCGAACGCGGAAGTCGGGTCGGTCTGCCAGGCGAGGTCATAGGCCTTGCCGATGCCGTCGAGGCTCACCGCCACGCCGCAGGGGTTGGCGTGCTTGACGATCACGCAGGCCGGCTTGACGAAGCTGCGCACGCATTCCCACGCGGCGTCGGCATCGGCAATGTTGTTGAACGAAAGTTCCTTGCCTTGCAGTTGCTGGAACGTGGCCAGCGTGCCCGCTGTTGGATGCAGGTCGCGGTAGAAAGCGGCGCTCTGGTGCGGGTTCTCGCCGTAGCGCAGATCCATCAGCTTGACGAAGCGGCCGTTGGCCTGCGCGGGGAAAGCCTCGTGGCCGACGATGTGCTCATGCGCTTCGTCGAGTTTCAGAGCGGAGAGGTAGTCGCTGATCGCGCCGTCGTAGTTGGCCACGTTGTTGAACGCAGCGACGGCCAGCCGGAAGCGGGTGGCACGCGAAAGGCCGCCATGCTGTTCGATTTCGGCGAGCGCCGCCGCGTACTGATCCGGCGAGGTGAGCACGCCCACGTCGTTCCAGTTCTTCGCCGCCGAGCGCAGCATCGCCGGGCCGCCGATGTCGATGTTCTCGATCGCGTCGTCGAGCGTGCAGTCAGGCCTGGCGACGGTAGCCTCGAACGGATAGAGGTTCAGCACGAGCAGGTCGACAGTCTGGATGCCGAGTTCGGCCATCACCGCATCGTCGGTGCCGCGCCGGCCGAGCAGGCCGCCATGCACCTTCGGATGCAGGGTTTTCACGCGGCCGTCCATGATCTCGGGAAAGCCGGTTACGTCGCTGACGTCCTTCACCGCAATGCCGGCCTCGCGCAGCGCCTTGGCCGTGCCGCCGGTGGACAGCAGTTCGACGTTGCGCGCCGCGAGCGCGCGCGCGAGTTCGATCAGGCCAGTCTTGTCGGAGACGCTGAGCAGCGCGCGCCGGACCGGTACGGGGGAGTCGGACATGGGAGTTTCCGCAGCTTTGTTTGGGAAATGCGGCCACGCATGGCCGCGGTTCGAATGTCGCGATCGGTCGCGACCGCAAAAATTTCAAGCGGAAATTATAGCCGTCTGTTCGAACGGTTGCCGGCGGCGGGGGACTACAACCCGTGCGCGGCCAGCTTCTTGCGCAACGTCGCGCGGTTGATCCCGAGCGCCGCGGCCGCCTTGCTCTGGTTGCCGCCGGCCCAATTTATCACCTCGCGCAACAGCGGCGACTCGACTTCATCGAGCACGATCCCGTACAAGCCGCAGGCTTCGCCGTCCATGTCGTGCAGGTAGCGGCGCACCGCGCGCGCGACGCATTCGCGCAGTGCCGGCTGCAGCGCGGACTCGGTCGCCTCGCTCAGGCGCAGGTTGGGTGCGGCGTTCATCGTGCGGGTACCTAAGTTTGCTCTTGGTTCTTCCCTGATACGGCAATCCCGGATCGGCTTCGTGGGCGAAGCCGAAGAATTCGCAACGCGGGTCGGGTAGTCTATCGCCGCAGCGCCTGCGAGTTAAGTATTTTTTTGATCCGCACCAGATCTCGGCGGTGGTCGGTCGTGGCCCCGCATCCATCCGCAAGAGTGGCCGCACAGGAACCTGCGCCCGACTTCCGCATCCGGGAATGGACGGGGCGGACTCAGAGGAACTTGAATTCGTAGGCCACCGCGTTCTTGCCCGGGTCGGCAACCTCGAACACGAGCGCGGTCGAGCCGTGCGCGGCGAGGCCCGAGCTCAGCGTACGGGCGTCGCCGAGGTATTCGGCAGGCTTGAAGCGACGCATCGCGATGCGCTGCTCGTCGAGGTCGGTCAGGGTGATCTCGACGGTCGGAAATGCCTGGGCCACGTCCGCGTCATTGCGCAGCGTCGCCGAGATGATCAGCGCACTCGGCACCGACGGGTGCGGGCGTACGTCGCGCGAAAGCAGGACCAGGGCTTCCGCATCGTGGGCGAGCGGCAACGTGCAACGCAGAAACCTGCAGCCGCGTTCGAGCCAGGCACGCGAGGTCGGGTTCTGCAGCAACTCGCGACGTTCGGCCCAGGCGAGCTGGATGAGCAGCAGCGGCAGGAGCAAGGCGATGCCACCTTTCCAGAGCCAGCCCGAGGAAGCGTGCTTCGCCCGATGCGCGCGCGCGAACTCAGGCGGCGGTGCGGCATGGACAGGCGGGCGGGTGGTGGTTTCCGCAGCCGCCATGGGCCGCATGATCGGCAGCGTCAACTCGGGGATTGCCGTGCCGGATTCGTGCTCGACAAGACGTTGGGCTCCGACCGGCAGGTCGCCGGTCAGCGTGCGCAGGGCGTCGAACACGGCCGTGCAGTGTTTGCACACGACGCTGCCGCGCGCCTGGGCCAGGGCTTCGGGCACGACCATGTAGATCGTCAGACACTCGGGACACTGGGTGTACATGATGTGATGGCGCGACGTGGGGCGGAAACGCAGGCCGAGGGGTGGGACGCTTTGCCGCAGTCAGTCCGCAGCCTTCTTCCTGCCGGTGATGCGTGTCCAATCTTCGCGCGTTGCGACAGCCAGATCTTCGAACCACTGCGCATAACGCGCAAGCAGTTCGGCCTCCTGCCCGCGAAGGATACCGGACAGGGCGAGCGACCCGCGCGGCTTGACGCACGCCGCGAGCTGCGCGGCGAGGTCGGCGAGCGGGCCGGCGAGGATGTTCGCGATCAGGATGTCGGCGCGTTGCGGCGGGAAATCCTGCGGCAGATGCAGATCCAGCCGTGCCGCGACCTCGTTGCGTTCGGCGTTGCTGCGGCTTGCCTCGATCGCCTGTTCGTCGTTGTCGACGCCGATCGCGCGCGCGGCGCCGAGCTTGAGCGCGGCGACGGCGAGCACGCCCGAGCCGCAGCCGAAGTCGATCACGGTCTTGCCGCTTACATCGGTCGCGTCGAGCCATTCCAGGCACAGCGCCGTGGTCGGATGCGTGCCGGTGCCGAAGGCGAGGCCGGGGTCGAGATGGACGATGACCTTGCCGGCGTCATCCGCACCCGGCGCGACCGTGCTCGGATAAATCCAGAGCCGCTCGCCGAAACGCATCGGCTGGTAAGTGTCCATCCAGGCGCGCGTCCAGTCCTGGTCGGGCACATCGCGGAACGCGATGCGGTCCGGCGCAAGTTCGGGCACGAGTTCGTGCAGTGCATGCACCAGCCCGCTGCGGTCGGCATCGTTCGCGAACAGCGCATTGAGCACGATCTCGTTCCACAGCGGCAGTTCGCCGACGCCGGGCTCGAAGATCGCGCGTTCGTCGGGCGTGTCCGCATCGGCATCGCGCAGCGTGATCGACAGGGCGCCGAGATCCTCGAGCGCGAGTTCGACGCGCTCCTGCTGCTTCGCGTGCAGGGTCAGGGAGAGTTCGAGCCAGGCCATGGATTCGTTCATGCCGGCAAAGCCGGCATTCCATTCATCTTTGCATTATTAGAAGAAGCCGGATTACAAACTGCATCTGCAGTTTGCCCTTCAGGCCATTCGCGGCACGAATTTTCGCTTCGGCATCCTGCCTACGCAGTCCGGCCTTTGCCGGAATGACGAGCACAAAGCATTTCAACCGCGTCCGATGCCCTTCTCGCGCTGCTCCGCAATCCGCTTTTCGAGATAGTGGATGTTCTGCCCGCCGGTCTGGAAGCCGCCGTCGGCCAGAATGCGCTGCTGCAGCGGGATGTTGGTCTTCACGCCGTCGATGACCAATTCGCCGAGCGCGATGCGCATGCGCGCGATCGCGGTTTCGCGGTCGCGGCCGTGCACGATCAGCTTGCCGATCATCGAATCGTAGTTCGGCGGAATCTTGTAGCCGTCGTAGATGTGCGTGTCCATGCGCACGCCGGGGCCGCCGGCGGCGAGGAAGCGCTTGACCATGCCCGGCGAGGGCATGAACGTGTCCGGGTCCTCGGCATTGATGCGGCACTCGATCGCATGGCCGGTGATCTTGACGTCGCTCTGCTTGATCGACAGCTTTTCGCCGCCGGCGATCAGTAACTGCTCGCGCACGAGGTCGACGCCGGTAATCATCTCGGTGACCGGATGCTCGACCTGGATGCGCGTGTTCATCTCGATGAAGTAGAAGCGGCCGTTTTCGTAGAGGAACTCGAACGTGCCCGCACCGCGGTAGCCGATGCGGATGCAGGCTTCGACACAGACGCGGCCGATTTCCTCGCGTTGCGCGTCGGTGATGCCGGGCGCGGGCGCTTCCTCGACGACTTTCTGGTGGCGGCGCTGCATCGAACAGTCGCGTTCGCCGAGATGGATCGCGTTGCCCTGGCCGTCGGCGAGCACCTGGATTTCCACGTGGCGCGGATTCTCCAGGAACTTCTCCATGTAGACCTGATCGTTGTTGAACGCGGCCTTGGCCTCGGACTTCGTCGTCAGGATCGCATTGTGGAGGTGCGCCTCGGTGTGCACCACGCGCATGCCGCGGCCGCCGCCGCCGCCGGCGGCCTTGATGATGACCGGATAGCCGATCTCGCGCGCAATCTTCGCGTTCGTCGCCGCGTCGTCGCCGAGCGGTCCGCCCGAACCGGGCACGCAGGGCACGCCTGCGGCCTTCATCGCCTTGATCGCCTCGACCTTGTCACCCATCATGCGGATCACTTCGGCGGTCGGGCCGATGAAGATGAAGCCGGATTGTTCGACGCGCTCGGCGAAGTCGGCATTCTCCGAGAGAAATCCGTAGCCCGGATGGATCGCCTGCGCGTCAGTCACCTCGGCGGCGGCAATGATCGCCGGCGTCGACAGGTAACTTTCCGCCGCGGGCGCCGGGCCGATGCACACCGACTCGTCGGCCATGCCGACGTGTTTCAGATTGCGGTCGACGGTGGAGTGCACCGCCACCGTCTTGATGCCGAGCGTGGCGCAGGCGCGCAGGATGCGCAGCGCGATTTCGCCGCGGTTGGCGATGACGACTTTGTCTAGCATGTGATGAGTCCGGGAGATTTATCGGGCATCGGGTCCCGGCTTTCTTTCAGCCAATGACAAACAACGGCTCGTCGAACTCGACCGGCTGGCCGCTAGTGGCGAGGACCGCAAGCACGGTGCCCGCGGCATCGGCCTCGATCTGGTTGAACATCTTCATCGCCTCGATGATGCCGAGCGTGTCGCCGACCTTGACCGCCTGACCGACCTTGACGAAGACCGGTGCCCCGGGGTTGGGCGAGGCATAGAACGTGCCGACCATCGGCGAGCGCAGCACATGGCCCGGCGGCAGCTCCTTGCCGCCCGTGGCGGGTGCCGGGGCTGACGCGCTCGCGGCGGGGTCGGGGGCGGGCGCTGCAGCCGGAACCTGGACATGCGTCGCCGGCGCTACCGGCGCAATCGCTGCGCCCTTCGGCACGCGCGACAGGCGCACCGATTCCTCGCCTTCCTTGATTTCGAGTTCGGCGAGGTTGGATTCCTCGAGGATATCGATCAGTTTTTTTATTTTGCGTAGGTCCACTGATACACCTGCTTTTATTTCCGGTTATCTTTGGTTCTTGATTCTTGCTTGCGCGATCTTTCAGCCTGCAGCTTGATCCAGTTTCTGCACCGCCGCCGCCAACGCGAGACCATAGCCGATCGGCCCCAGCCCGCAAATCACGCCAACGGCAAGATCGGATAGGTAACTGTGCCGGCGAAATGCCTCGCGCGCATGCACGTTCGACAGATGCACCTCGATGAACGGGATCGCCACCGCCGCGAACGCATCGCGCAGGGCGATGCTGGTGTGAGTGAACGCGCCCGGATTGATCAGGATGAACGCCGTGCCGTCGATGCGCGCATGCTGCACGCGCCCGACCAGTTCGTGTTCGGCGTTCGACTGCAGGCATTCCAGCGCATGCCCGGCCGCCTTGGCGCGGGCGGCCAGGTCGGCGTTGATCTCGTCCAGCGTGGCACGGCCGTAGATTTCCGGCTCGCGCGTGCCGAGCAGGTTCAGGTTGGGGCCGTGCAGGACGAGGATTTTCGCCACGAAGTGGGTATCCAACAGGCCGGCGGCCCGTTCAAGGCGCCGAAGTCTGCGCCGTCGATGGCGACTTGTCCAGTGCGATACGCTCAAAATCGGCGAAGATGGCCGATGTTGAACGATTGTTTGAATCCGTGCCGGCGTCGCGGGCCGCGCATGCGGCCGGTTGTGTCGGCTACAGATGCGGCCGCAGCCAGTCGGTGAGGCTGTCCGTGCTGAAGTAGCCGGCTCGCTGTGCGAGCAGCCTGCCGTCGCGGCCGATCAGCACGCTGTAGGGCAACACATTGCGGGTGTCGCCGTAGCGCAGCGGCACGTCGTCGTCGTCGCCGGAGAGCAGGACCGGGTAGCGTACCGGGTAGTCCTTGAGGTAATCGCGCACCGCATCGGCGTCGTCGACTGCAATGCCGACCACGAGCAGGCCCTTGTCGGCGAACTTCTCGTGGGTCGAGTCGAGCAATGGCATCTCCTCGCGGCATGGGCCGCACCAGGTCGCCCAGAAGTTGAGCAGCACGAGCTTGCCGTCGAACTCGGACAGGCGCCGCGATCTGCCGTCGAGGTCGGCCAGTTCGAAGTCGCTGCGCGCGTCGCCGACCTTGAGCACGGTCACGCCCGGCGGCAGCGGCCGTTCGGCATAGCTGTTCATGCGCGTTGACACGAACAGGCCGAGCGCGGCGCCGAGGATCGCCACGGTGACGATCAGCAAAGGAGTACGTTGCCACATGCCGCGGATTCTAAGCGATCTGCGTTGCCTCTGCCGCGCGGCGGGCGCGGATCAACGCGCGCAATCGAACGGCAGGAAAGGGTGCAGCCCCGGCAGTGCAGCGACGAGCATCGGGCCGGCCAGGGTCAGGATCGCACTCATGGTCAGCGCGAACGCGGCTATACGGCGACCGAGCGGGCGTGTAGTCCAGCCGGCGAAGCGCTGCGCGCCGAACGCGGCGGCGAGCAAGGCCGGGGCCGTGCCGACGCCGAACGCCGCCATCGTCGCCGCGCCGCGCCCGGCGTCGAGTTGCAGTGTGGCGATCAGCAGCACCGTGTAGACGAAGCCGCACGGCATCCAGCCCCAGATCATGCCAAAGGCCAGCGCGCGCGGCAGCGTCGCGACCGGGAGCAGGCGGCGGCCCAGCGGCGCGAGCTTCGGCCAGACGCGGCGGCCGATGAAATGACCGGGATCGCGCAGGCGCCCACTGGCGACGAGTGCGGCGAGCAGGAAGGCGGCCGCGGCCAGCGCACGCAAGGTGAAGCGCACCGCCGCATGGTCGAGCGCGGCGATGGCGGTGCCGAATGCGCCGGCGAACAGCGCGCCGGCCAGCGTGTACGAGGCGATGCGGCCGAGTTGATAGGCGACGAGCAGCCCTGCGCGCTGGCGACCGCGCGTGTCCTTCGCCGTAGCCACGCCGAGCGCGGCCGAAATGCCGCCGCACATCAACACGCAGTGGCCGCTCGCGGCGAGGCCGAGCAGCAATGCGGCACCGAGCGTGAGCGGATCGCCCATCAGCTGTCGTCCTTGTTTTCGCGCGAATCGTCCGGGTCGGCGTCGGCGAGCGGCAGCAGGCGCGGCGTTTCCATGTCGTCGAACTGGTCGTGATCCACCGCCCAGAAGAACGCGATGCCGGCGCCGACGAGGAACAGCAGCGACAACGGAATCAGCAGCGCGAGGATGCTCATGCCGCGCCTCGCGAAGCGAACGCGTTGCCGGCGGCGACGACCGGCGCGGCGCGGCGGCGGTCGATACGCAGTGCGTTGAGCACGACGACGAGCGAACTCGCCGACATGCCCGCCGCGGCCAGCCAGCCTGGCACGAAGCCGAGCGCCGCGAGCGGCACGGCGGCGAGGTTGTAGACGAATGCCCAGCGCTGATTCTGATGCATCACCTGCAGCGTTTCGCAGGCGACGCGACGCGCCTCGGCGAGTGCGTCGAGGCGCTCGCCGGCGAGGACGATGTCGCTGCTGGCCTGGGCGAGCTCGGCGCCGCCCGCGATTGCCACGGCGACGTCGGCCGCGGCGAGTACGGGCGCATCGTTGATGCCATCGCCGACCGCGATGACGCGCGCGCCGTCCGCGCGCAGCGCCTGCAGACGGGCGAGCTTGTCGGCTGGCAGTTGCCGCGCCTTCCAGTCGGCGATGTCGAGCCGGGCCGCGATCGCGCGCACCTTTTCCGGCGCGTCGCCGCTGAGGATTTCGAGCTGCAGTCCCTGCGCGCGCAGCGCGGCGACCGCTTCGCGCGCACCCGCGCGCAGGCGCTCGCCGATGCGCAAGCGCGCGAGCGCGCCGTCGTCGTCGGCAAGCACGATCGCGTCGTCGTCGCCGGCCGAAGCGAGCGCGAACGCGGCGCGACCCAGACGATAGCGGCGCCCGTCGATTTCGCCGGCGAGGCCGCCGCCGGCCGTGGCGACGACGTGGGTGGCGTTGAGCTGCGTGGCGGTGCTCGCCGCCGCGATCGCGACCGCGACGGGGTGGCGGCTCTGCCGTGCGAGCGCGGCGGCGATCGCCAGTGCCTCCGCGGCATCGAGGCGTGTGGTCGCCTCGACGTCGGCGAGCGCGAGCTGCGGTTCGGTCAGCGTGCCGGTCTTGTCGAATACGACGTGGGTGGCCGCGGCCAGGGTTTCGATCGCGTCGGCATGCACGATGAGCACCGCGCGGCGCGCGAGCGCACCCAGTGCGCGCGTGATCGCAGCCGGCACGGCGAGCGCGAACGCGCACGGGCAGGACACGACGAGCACCGCGATGGTGGCGTCGAACGCGCGCGCCGGGTCGAGCCAGGTCCAGACCAGCGCGCACAGCGCGGCGAGTGCGAGCACGCGCACCACGAAATGGGCGGCGGCGCGCTCACCCGCGCGCGCCAGGCGCGGGCGTTCGGCCTGCGCCTGTGCGATGAGGCGCTGGATCGCCGCCAGCGTCGTCGCCATGCCGACGCGACGCGCACGGATGCGCGCCGGGCCTTCGGCGAGCACGCTACCGGCGATCAGCATGTCGCCGCGCTGCTTGCGCAGCGGCTGCGATTCGCCGCTGAGCAGCGCCTCGTCGACGCGGCAGGACGCACTCTCGAGCTCGCCGTCCACCGGCACGATGCCGCCTTCGGCGACGTGCACGAGGTCGCCGACCGCGAGCTCGGCGACGGCCACGCGTTCGATCGTGCCGTCGCCGGCGCGCACGCGCTCGGCCTGGGCCGGCGCGAGGCGGGCGAGCGAGTCGGTAAGATCGCCGGCGCGGTGGCGCGCGCGCATCTCGAGGTAACGTCCGGCGAGCAGAAAGAACACGAACATCGACACCGAGTCGAAGTAAATTTCGCCGCGGCCGCGCAGTGCGGCGAACACGCTTGCCGCATAGATTGCCGCGAGCGCAAGCGCGACCGGCACGTCCATGCCGAGCGTGCGTGCGCGCAACGCGCGCCAGGCGCCGGCGAAGAACGGTCGCGCCGAGTACAGCACGACCGGGGTAGCGACGAGCAGGCCGAGCCAGCGCATGCCGGTGCGCGTCGCCGTGTCCATGCGTTCGACTGCGCCGAAGTAGAGCGCGCTTGCGTACATCATCGCCTGCATCGCGCCGAAGCCGGCGACGAGCAGACGCTTCATCGCCTCGCGCGCCTCACGCCGGCGCGCGTCGTCGAGCGCCGGTGCGGACAGCGGCAGTGCCGTGTAGCCGGCGCGCGCGAGCGCGGCGAGCGCGTCGGCGAGCGAGGTTTCGTGTTCGCGCCAGACGATGCGCGCGCGCCGCGAGACGGCGTTGACCTGCACGCTGTCGATGCCGCGCTCCGCGCCTAGGGCGCGTTCGATCAGCCAGACGCAGGCGGCGCAGCGCACGCCTTCGATCGCGATCAGCGCTTCGCTGCGGCCGTCACCGAGCGGGCGCGCGACTTCACGCAGCAACTCCGGGCGACGCCATGCCGACTCGGTGTCGCCGGGTGCGCGCGGTGCCGGTTGGCTGCGCAGGCGATAGTAGTCACCGAGGCCGAGCTGTTCGATCCACTGTGCCGCTGCGGCGCAGCCACCGCAGCAGAATGCGCGCGATGCGCCGCCGGCCTGTGCCTCGATGCGCGTGTCCGGCGCGATCGGCGAGGCGCAATGCCAGCAACGGTCCGCTCGCGCGTTCATTGCCCTTGCTCCGGCGTGGAAGGGTGTGCCACCGGCACTTTGAGCACGGTTTTGCCGGTGTCGGGCAAGGGCGGATCGGCATAGCGCGCGCCGGCCACGATCAGCACGGCGCAGCCGATCAGCGAGGCGGCGAAGACGGCGACGCCGAGCCACAGCACCGGCTGGTGGTACCAGGCCGCTGCCTTGTTTCCTGCGAGGGTCATCGATGCACGTCTGGCGCGACGCCTACCGGGCCGCGGCGGGCGCTCCGCTGCCAGCATTGCCGTGCGAAAGCGAATAAATCCACGCGGCGATGACGCGCGCGTCGTTTTCGCCGAGACGTGCGCGCCAAGCAGGCATCACGCCGCCGCGGCCGTGGCGAATGCTTTCCTCGACGCTGGCGAGGTCGCCGCCATACAGCCAGATGTTGTCGGTGAGGTTGGGCGCGCCCAGCGCCGGATTGCCCTTGCCTTCGGCGCCGTGGCAGGCGGCGCAGGTCGCGAACAGCGCCTTGCCTTGCGCGGCCCTGGCATCGTCATGCGCCGCGCCGGACAGGCTGAGCACGTAGTTGGCGAGGCTGACGACGTTGTCCTCGCCGAGGCTGGCCCAGGGCGGCATCACGCCGTGGCGGCCGTCGAGGATGCTGGTCATGATCGCCTTGCCGTCGCCGCCGTAAAGCCAGTCGTTGTCGGCGAGGTTGGGTGCGCCGAGCAGCGGGTTGCCGGTAGCCTCGCGGCCGTGGCAGGCCGCGCAGTTGTCCTCGAACAGGACGTGCCCCATGCGCGTCGCGCCGCCGTCGCGGGCAAGCTCCTCGATCGGGTACAGCGAGTAGCGTTGCATGCGGTCGCCGAGCACGGCGTCGTTGCGTTGCGTCGCCGCCGCGAGCTCGTCGTGCGAGGTCCAGCCGAGCAGGCCCCTGGATCTGCCGAATCCCGGATACAGCGCGAGGTAGGCGAAGCCGGCCACGAACATGCTCGCCGAGAGCAACACCCACCACAGCGGCAGCCTGCGCACACCTTCGCGCAATACGCCGTGCGCCCAGACGTGGCCGCTGGTGCCGTCGGCGCGCGTCGGAATCTCGACGCGCTGGCCCCAGAGGAACAGGAACAGCGTGATGCCGAGGTTGAGCACGATCAGAAACATCACCCATGCCGACCAGAATGCGCTCATTGCCGATCCTCCCCGTCCTGCATGGGTACGCGCGCGAGTGCATCGAAGGTGCGGCGGTGGCGGCCGCTCCACGCCCAGATCCAGATGCCGATGAAGGCCGCGAGCAGCAGCGTGGTGATCACGCCGGCAAAATTGCCCCAGAACGGACTCATGGCGTGCCTCCGTCGCCCGCGGGCGCGGCTGCGGCAGCTGGCTCGTTCTTGACGCCGAGGCCCTGCAGGTAGGCGACCAGAGCGTCGAGCTCGTTCTTGCCGGCGAGCGCTGCGGGCGCGCCGGCGATGTCGGCATCGACGTACGGGTCGCCGAGCATGCGCAGCACGCGCATGCGCGCCTGGATGTCGGCCGCGTCGAGCGGCGTCTTCTCCAGCCACGGATAGCCCGGCATGTTCGAATCGGGCACGACCTTGCGCGGATCCTGCAGGTGCAGACGCTGCCAGACGTCGGAATATTTGCCGCCGACACGCGCGAGGTCGGGGCCGGTACGCTTGCTGCCCCACTGGAACGGACGGTCGTAGACCGATTCGCTCGCGACGGAATAGTGGCCGTAGCGCTGCGTCTCGAAGCGCAGGGCGCGGATCATCTGCGAATGGCAGAGATAACAGCCTTCGCGCACGTAGATGTCGCGGCCGGCGAGGCGCAACGCATCGTACGGCAGCACGCCGGCGGCCGGTTGCACCTTGTTCGCTTCCATGAACATCGGCGTGATCTCGGCGAGTCCGCCGATCGACACCATGATCGCGGTGAGCACGGCGAGTAGTCCCGCGTGCTTCTCGATCGCTTCGAAATACTTGTATCCGCGTGCCATGTCCTGTCCCTCAGCCTTGCGCCGGCAGCGGCGCCGGGATCTGGTCGACATCGGGTTCCGGGATCGGCACCGGGATCGGCGTGATCAGGTGCGCGCGGGCATCGGCCGCGGTGTACCAGAGGTTCCATGCCATCACCCACATGCCCAGCCAGATCAGCACGCCACCCAGCCAGCGCAGCGCGTACAGCGGCTTGACCGCGATCAGGCTGTCGAGGAAGGAATAGGTGAGCGAACCGTCGGCGCTCGTCGCGCGCCACATCACCCCCTCGGTGACGCCGGCCCACCACATCGCGATGACGTAGAGCAACGTGCCGCTCAGGTGCAGCCAGAAATGCACTTCCATGCCCTTGCGCGAATACATCGCCGGCTGGCCCAGCGCGCGCGGGGCCATCGCGTAGAGCGAGCCGATCGTGATCATGGCGACCCAACCGAGCGAGCCGGAGTGCACATGTGCGATCGTCCAGTCGGTGTAGTGGGAGAGCGAATTGACGGTCTTGATCGCCATCATCGATCCCTCGAATGTCGCCGCCGCGTAGAACACCAGAGCCAGCACCATGAACTTCGCCGCGGGGTCGGTTTTCAATCGTGCCCACGAGCCGTTGAACGTGAGCAGGCCGTTCGCCGCCGAGCCCCAGCTCGGCATCAGCAGGATCAGCGAGAACGCCATGCCGACCGACTGCACCCAGTCCGGGAGCGCGGTGTACATGAGGTGGTGCGAACCGGCCCACATGTACACCGAGATCAGCGCCCAGAAATTGACGATCGAGAAGCGGTAGCTCCACAGCGGCTGCTGCGCCTGGCGCGGCACGAAGTAATACATCATGCCGAGGAAGCCCGCGGTGAGGAAGAACGCGACCGCGTTGTGCCCGTACCACCACTGCACCATCGCATCGACCGCGCCCGAGTAGATCGGGTACGACTTCCACAGCGACACCGGAATCGCGAGATTGTTGACGATGTGCAGCAGTCCCACGGCGATGATGAATGCGCCGTAGTACCAGTTGGCGACGTAGATGTGGCGGATGCGCCGTCGCGCCAGCGTGGCAAAGAACACGCTGCCGAATGCGACCCAGACGATGGCGACGAGGATGTCGACGAACCACTCGGGTTCTGCGTACTCCTTGCTCTGCGTGATGCCGAACGGCATCGTCGCCATCGCCAGCACGCAGGCCAGCTGCCAGCCCCAGAAAGTGAAGCTGGCGACGCGGCCAAGCGCGAGGCGCGTATGTCCGGTGCGCTGCACGACGTAGTAGCAGGTGCCCATCAGCGCCGAGCCGCCGAAGGCGAAGATCACGCCGAAGGTGTGGTCCGGGCGGATCCTGCTGAAGGTCAGCCAGGGAATGCCGAAGTTGAGCGCGGGCCAGGCCAGTTCGGCCGCGGCGTACATGCCGACGAGCATGCCGATGATGCCCCATACCGCCGAGGCAAGCAGGAACAGGCGCACGACATGGTCGTTGTAGGTTTCGGCAGCTTGCATCGATACTCCCGTGAGCGATGGTGCATCGACCGGATCAGGCTGCGGCATGGACGAACCCGCTCGCCGCAAACGTGCCCGGCCGAGCCGTTGATGGCGCGGGAATCTTCTACCTACGGCGCGGTTCTGTCCACCGTTGCGGCCGGGGCAATTCGTCGCGGTGGATGTCGCCCGTGGACGCGATCAGCCGGATGCGGCGGTGGATTCCATGCTCACGGTGCCGCGTTACGCTGTTGCGTATCGGCGTTCTCGATGGCGTCGCGGACGGTGGCCTGGGTCAGCACGGTCGGCAAGGCGCGGCCTTCCTCGCCCTTGCGGAAGACGACGTAGAGCGGCACGCCGACCGAATGGAATTTCTCGAGGAAGGCCTCGATGTCGGGGTCGGGATTGGTCCAGTCGGCGACCATAAACGTCGTGTCGGTGCGTTTGAGCAGGGCGCGGAACGCGTCGGTATGCAGCACCGCGCGCTCGTTGACCTTGCAGGTCGTGCACCAGTCCGCGCCGACGTCGACGAACACCGCCTTGCCCGACTTGCGCAGTTCGTCGAGCCGGGCCGGGCTGAAGGCGACGTGATCGGTGCTGGTGCTCTGTGCCGCCGCGGGGCGGTCGAGTCGCGCGATCGCGTACAGCGGCGGCAGCGCGAGCAGCAGCGCGACGAGCGCCAGTGCGCGCCAGGCGCCGTTGGCGTAGCGGCTGTGCTCGAACCACCAGAGCGCCAAACCGAGCAAGATCACGCCGACGAGCACCAGGCCGATCGCATCGACGCCGCGCTGGTTGCCGAGTACCCAGATCAGCCACGCCGCGGTCAGGTACATCGGGAACGCGAGCAGTTGCTTGAGCGTCTCCATCCACGCGCCGGGCTTCGGCAGCAGTTTGCCCAACGCCGGCACGAAACCGATCAGCAGGAACGGCAATGCCAGCCCCAGGCCGAGCGCGATGAACACGAGGAACGCGGTCAGCGTCGAACTCGCGAACGCGAACGCGAGCGCGGAGCCCATGAACGGTGCGGTGCAAGGGCTTGCCACCACGACTGCGAGCACACCGGTGAAGAAATCGCCGGCCGGTCCGGAGTGCGAGGCCAAGCCCTGTCCGGCATTGGTCAGGCCGACGCCGAACTGGACCACGCCCGACAGCGACAGGCCGATCGCGACGATCACGTAGACCAGGATCGCGACGATCAGCGGCTGCTGCAGCTGGTAACCCCAGCCATAGGCGAGGCCTGCCTCGCGCAGCGCGATCACGGCGAGCCCGACCGCGGCGAACGAGAGCAGTACGCCGGCGGTGTACCAGAGCACGTGCTTGCGCGCGTGCCGGGGCGATTCGCCGCCCTCGAGGATCGAGATTGCCTTGAGCGACAGCACCGGCAGCACGCACGGCATCAGGTTGAGGATCAGGCCGCCGAGCAGCGCGGCGAACAGCGCGGCGAGCAGTGATCCTCCGCTTGCCGCCGGCCGCGTCTGTTGTTGCGAGGTGCCCCGACCGGTGTCCGTTGCCGCTGCGTCGGCGGGCATCGTCACCGCGAGGCTGCGCATCGTCGGCGGATAGCAGACGCTGCCCTCGAGGCAGCCCTGGAATGTCGAGGTCAGGCGCAGCGGTTGCCCGGCGGCCAGGCCGGACACGGCGATCGGCACTTCGACCTGGTCGAAATACACGGTGGTCTTGCCGAAGCTGGCGTCATCGTGCAGCTTGCCTTCGGGCCAGCGCGGCGCGCCGAGCGAGGCGTTGTCCGCGTGGAACGAGGTCTTGTCGCGATAGAGGTAGTAGCCTTTCGGCATGGTGAAGCGCACGAGCACTTCGCCCGGGCTCGTCGCAATCGCTTCGAAGACGTAGGCCTTGTCGACCGGCAGCGGCTCGCCCGTATCGAGCGCACCGCCTGCTCCGCCGCCGCTGAGCAGGTTCGTCGCGTCGCTGGCCGTCGGCGCGATCGCGGGTGGCAAGTCGACGGCAAGTTTCACCGTATGCGGCGGATAGCAGATCTTCGGCGCGACTTCATGACAGCCCTGATAGCGCACCGCGAGCGTGATCTGCGCGACGCCAGCCGGTGCGTTCAACTTCTGCTTCGAGGAAAAATCCCGGTGATAGACCTCGACGTCGCCGAGGAACTCGTCGTGCTTTTTCTCGCCCTCAGGCAGCTCATGCGCGCCAAGGGCGACACCGGCGTCGGCCGTGGTCACCTTGATGCGCTCGCGATAGAGGTAGTAGTGCTCGGCCAGTTTCCAGTCGAGACGGACCGTGTCGCGATCGAGTGCTTTCGCGCCGACGACGAAGGCTTGTTCGACCGGCAGCAGTTCGTCGGTTTCCGCGGCATGGAGGACGGTCGCGGTGGTCAGCCAGGCGAGGGCGGCCAGAAGGATGGAGCGAGGCAGGAATTTCATCCGGGAATTGTCGCAGAGTTCGTGTCCGTGGACAGGAAAGACCGGTGCCGGCCGGCCGCGCTTTCAGGGCGCGGCGCATCGCGTGACCGCAAGCGGCAAATTCCTGCGTGCCCGGCGCAATCCCGGCGGCACGGAGGTGGATGCGCTTTGCGGCCGGCGCGGTTCAGTCGTGCGCGACACGCATTTTCGGGCGCGCGCCCGTCGCGGCCCGCGGCTTGCGGCGCCGGATTACGCGCCGTAGCGCCGCTGGCGCATCCATTTCGTCGCAATCCACTTCTCGCCGCGCAGCACCGGCAGGCCGCCGTGCAGGGTCCGCGCATCGACCTGGCCCAGGCTGTTGCTGTATTCGAAGTAGACCGCCGCGCCTTTCTTCGGCCCGAGCCTGAGGCCGAGCAGCGGGAACACGGTCGCGCCGCCGTCGTCGACGTCGTTGAGGTAGATCACCAGGCTCGCCACGCGCTGCCCGCCCTGCGCAAGATGCGTGCGACTGCCCGCGTCCTCGGGCGCGAAATAGTCGTAGTGCGGCGCATATTCGCCGCCGGTGCGGTAGTGCAGGATCTGCAAGCCTTCGCCGTTCTCCACCGGCGCGTTCATCAGCGCGGCGATGCGCCGGTCCAGGCGCGCGATGAAGGGGTCGGCGTTGAGCGGGAAATACATGCCATCGCTGGTGCGCCCGGCGGTCACTCCGGCGCCGCCGTGGCTGCGGTCGACGATGGTCGAACGTACCAGCTGGTGGGCGGACAGACGCACGAGTTCGTCGCATTCGTCCGCATCGAGCAGGCTGTCGACGAAGGCGATCGTCGGCTGTTCGACACGCAGCACGACGCGCACGTCGCGATCCGGCGTACGGATGAGATTGCCGGCGGGCAGGCGCGGCGTTTCGTGGACGTAGGCGCGGCTCGCGGGGGGCTCGGCGGCGTCGCCGTCGGCCAGGCCGGACACGACGTTTCGCGCCGCCTGCGCGTCGAAGCCCGCGCGCACCATGTCTGCGATCAGCATTTCCGGATCGCAGCCGCGGACGAGATTGCGCGCGATCCAATCGCGCCATTCCTCCGGCACCTGTACATGGGCATTCATTCCGCTTCCGTCCGTCATTCGCGGGAAACAAGTCTAGCCGGCGAATCGTATTGACGGGATGTGCGGGAAGTTTGTGCGTACGGTGCCGAATTGATGCGGCGCGACGTGCGCGCGTGAAAGATTTGTAATCCAATGCGGCCACACGAAGCCCTAGGGCTTGTGGGGGAGGGTAGCCCGTCGCGAGCAATCGCGGCGGGCTTTTTCGTTTCAGCCCCCCGCAAACTGCTGCGCCGAAGTGCCGTGGGGCGAAGTGCGTCCGACGCATTGGAAGGCGGCCTTGACCTGCCTGCCGCGCGACGGTAGCGCCGGCCTACGCCGACGGATTCACATATTCCGACGGCGTCATGCCGAAGCGCCGGTGGAACGCGCTGGAAAAATGGCTGTGGCTGGCGAAGCCGACACGCACGGCGATTTCGCCGATTTCCGCGTCTGCTCGCTCGATTAGGTACGCAGCCCTGCGCAGGCGCAGCTCGTGGCGGTAGTCGACGAGCCGGAATCCGGTTGCGGCGTGGAACGTGCGCGAAAGATAGGCGGTTGAGCAGTGCAGCCGATAGGCGAGCCCCATTGCCGTCAAGTCGGTTTGATATTCGCGTGCAAGGATCGTCTTGGCGTCCTCGACGAGCTGGATACGCCGGCCGCGGATTGTCCGCGCCTGGCCGCACAGGAATCGATGGCGTGCGCTCGCGCGGTCGAAGATCAGAGCCAGCAGCCGTTCGACCGCCGCGTCGATCTGGTGTGAATTCAGCGTCGTGCAGGGGCGCGAGGCGGCACTGAACAGCCGGCGCCGGGCGAGGAAAATTTCCGGCGTCGTCTCGCATGCACCGGATGGAAACAGGCCGTCGTTGGTGACGTAGATGCCCGCGACGCCCATGCGCAGCCGCTGCAGCAGTCGCGGGGCGACGGCGATGAAGTCGCAGTCGTGGCCTTCGTCGTTCAGCGCCTCGCGCGCGTGGATCTCGCCCGGCGCGTGCATGCTCACGTGCAGCGGGGTGGCGATTTCCTCGCCGCCTGTGGGCGTGCGCAGGCGCACGCTGCTGCGATGGAAGAGGAGGTAGGCACAGCTCGCGCGGTGCGTGTGCGTGTGCGTGCTGCGATGCTGGCCGAGCGCAACTTGGCGGGTCTGGCGCAGGATCCGGTCCGCGGCGGAAATGCCGACGCAGAACGGCTCCGGCGTGGCGACCGCTTCCCCGCGCGGCGGCGCCCGCCATGGCGACACGCCGCGGCCGGATTGGATTTCGCGCAACGCAGGGTTGCTCAGCATGTTCATCGTGGCTAACCCCCGCGCGGCGCGTAGTGCCGCATCCGACGGTAAGGCTCGGCGCTTGCGCGCGTGCGCGAAACGGTTTTGGCACGAACGGTTGCGCGGCCGGCACCGGCGGTCGCGGCGCGAGCACGAATACGGCGGCGGCAAGCCTGGAAATGCGGTCGGCGGTGGCGCGCAGTGGACGCGATATCGCCGTGTGGATGACTTCAGGCACTGGTCACAACGCGCACACGCACGTAGAACTACGAAAAACATCGCACTTCGGCGGTGCCGGGTCGGGGAGAACTGCGGGTGGAAAACCTGCGACGCTATGGATTGATCGCGCTCGTCGCCGCCACAGCGATGACGGCGATCACGACTTTCCAGACGCAGATGCAATATGTTGTGCGCGGCGAGGACATGGATTTCGCCCCGATGCTCGGCTGGAACGCGATCATCTGGTACGTCTGGGGGGTGCTGGCGCCGTTCGTCATCGTGTTCTGTCAGCGACACCCGCTGGAATGGCGGGGTTGGAAGTGGCGTGCGTTCGCCTTGCAGGCGGCGGCGGCCCTCGTCTTCATTGTGCTGCATGCGGCGATCGTGGCGGCGGCAATGCAGGTGGAGGCGGAATGGTTCGGCATGCCGGCGGCTTTTCCCGCGCGTGTCGTGCGACTGCTGACGACACAGGCGCATTGGGGAGTGATGTGCTATCTGGCGACGGCGGCGTGCGCGAACGCCGGGATCTATTTCCGTCGGGCGCGCGACGAGTCGCTCGCGCGCGAAGCGTTGCGCACGCAGGCGGCGACCGCGCAGTTGTCCGCGCTGCAGCGGCAGATGCAGCCACATTTCCTGTTCAACGCGCTCAACGCACTCGTCGCCATGCTCGAGGAAAACTCGAAGGCACAGCACTTCACCGTGCGCCTCGCCGACATGCTGCGCATGCTGCTGCATCACGGCGAGCGCGCGACGGCGACGCTGGGCGAGGAGTTGGTCCTGGTCAAAGCCTATCTCGCGGTCGAGCGCGTGCGCCTTGGCGCGCGCCTGCGCTCGCGCATCGACGTCGCCGATGCGCTGCTCGATCGCCGGCTGCCGTCGTTCCTGTTGCAGCCGCTGGTCGAGAACGCTATCCGCCACGGCATCGCGCGCTCACTCGATGGGGGCGAAATCGCGCTGCGCGCGTGGCGCGATGGTGGTGAGATACGCATAGAGATCGAGAACACCGGAGCGCAGCCGCCGTCGGCGACGGATGCGGGCATGCGCATGACTTTGCCGAATTGCCGCGATCGGCTCGCGCTGCTCTACGACGAAGCCGCGTGTTTCGAGGCCGGTTTCGTCGGCCAGGGGCACTATCGCGTCGTCATCGTCGTACCCGACCGTGCGCCGGTCTTGGGGCGGGCGGCATGAAACGCCTGAACGTGCTCGTGGTCGAGGACGAGGATCTCGCACGCGAACGCCTCGCGCGCCTGGTCCGCGCGCGCGCGGACTTCGACGTCGTTGCCGTATGTCGCAATTGCGAGGAGGCGGCCGACGCCGTCGCCGCACAGCGCGTCGACCTGGCCCTGCTCGACATCCAGATGCCCGGCATTGACGGCATCGGCTTCTCGCGCATGCTCGCGGCGAGCCGCGATCCGGCGCCGAGCGTGATTTTCGTCACCGCATACCGGCACTATGCCTGCACCGCGTTCGAGATCGACGCTGCTGACTACCTGCTCAAGCCATTCGACAGCGCGCGCCTGCACCGCGCGCTCGATTTGGCGCAACGACGCCTGCAGGAACGCGAGGCACTGTCGCTGGTCGAACGCGTCCAGGCTGCGCTGACCGGCACGCTCGAATCCGTCGCCGCGCCGGTCGAAGCGAAGCCGGGCCCGGGCCGCTTCGTCGTGCGCGAGCACGGTCGCTTCCTGATCGTGCGCTTCGACGACGTGCGCTGGATCGAGGCGGACGGTCGTGACTGCATCCTGCATTGCACGAAGACCGGCCATCGCATCGATGGCCCATTCGCCGACGTGGCCCGGCGCGTAGCCGGCGAGGGTTTCGTGCAGGTCAACCGTTCCGCGCTCGTGCGCATCGACGCGGTCGCCTCGTTCGAGGAGATGTTCAAGGGCAACCTCGTCGCGGTCTTGCGCGGCGGCGGTGAGGTGCCGGTGAGCCGGCGCTTCCGCAGCCAGGTCATGCAGCGTCTGGCCGGCTAGGCCGTACGCGATTTCAGTCAAATTTTTGAAAGCGGGCGGCGTGCGCGTCGGCGCACCATGCGGCAACGGCCTGCCGCGTTTGCGAATGCTGCGCGCAGCGCCATTGCCCACGATTCGAGGAAGAAAACATGACCAAACGGCTGCCTTTGGCGACGGCGATCTTCATTGCCCTTGCCGCGATCACACAAACGCCTCCGGCCCGGGCACAAAACTCCGCTGCCGCGGATTCCGCCACGAACAAGAAGGATTCCAACCAGCTCGAAACCGTCGTTGTCACCGGCTCGTTGATCCCGCAGGCGCAGATCGAAACCGCCTCGCCCGTGCTCACGATCACCGCCGCGCAGATGAAACGCGAGGGCTTCGGCAACGTCTACGACGCGCTGCGCGCGCTGCCGCTGGCCACGGGCTCGGTGCAGGACGGCCAGTTCCAGGGCGGCTTCACTCAGGGCGCGGGCACGCTCAGCCTGCTCGGCCTCGATCCCGCGTTCACGCTGACGCTGATCGACGGCCACCCGCTTGCCGACTATCCGCTGCTCTACAACGGGCAGAGCAACTTCGTCGACCTGACCAACATCCCGATGGGCATGGTTGATCACATCGATGTCCTGCCGGGCAACCAGTCCTCGATCTATGGTTCGGCCGCGATCGCCGGTGTGATCAACATCGTGCTCAAGCAGAAGGTCGAAGGCGTCGAGTTGAACTATCGCGTCGGCGGCTTCGATCGTGGCGGCGGCGCCAGCCAGCGCCTGGAACTGCTCGGCGGGCACAGTTTCGACAACGGCATCAACCTGACCGGGGGTTTGCAGCTGGGCAACCAGAATCCGGTGTGGGGCTTCCAGCGTCCTCCGTTCTTTTCCACGACCGGCAATCCGAACACGGCCACGCGTTTTGCCACGCGCACCATGCTCTACAGCTACCTGACGCCGAGCGGCGCGACGCGCTACGTGGATCCGGGCGCATCCAACTGCAACGCGGTAGCCGGCAATTACAACGGCACGACTCAGTACAAATTCCGCACAGGCCGCGGCTATTACTGCGGCACTACCGAGGAAGCGGCCTACGATTCCACTCTGACCAGCGCCGACCGTTCCGCCGCCGCCTACCTGCATTTCACCGATCGCCTCAGCGACAACGTCGAGCTGTATGCGACGCTGCTCTACAACGCCGACAGTTCGCGCTACGGCGACGGCGCCAAGGTGTGGCAATCGAACGGCGGCAACGTCGGTCCCGGCAATTTCTTCAACAGCGCCACCGGCCGCGTCGAGGGCTTCCAGCACTATTTCTCGCCGGAAGAAGCGGGCGGCCTCGACGTGCAGGGCGTGTTCGAGCTCAAGCGCGCCTACAACTTCTACGGCGGCGCACGCGGCGCGATCGGTTCGTCGAACTGGACCTACGACGCTTACTACGACCGCTCCGAATACTTCGACAAGACCAAAGAACTGTGGCCGCTGCAAGACAAGGTAGACGCATTCTTCGAGCAGCAGTTCCTCGGTCCCAAGCTCGGCACGACCGACGGCGGCTACCCGATCTACGAACCCGACGCGAGCAAGTTCTACCAGATGCTGACGCCGGCGCAGTACCGCAGCTTCCAGGGCATGATCGCGAGCAAGTCGAAGACCTCGACCGAGCACCTGAACCTGCAGGTCACCAATACCGAACTGTTCACCTTGCCGGCGGGCAGCGTCGGCGTCGCCGGCATCGCCCAGATCGGCCAGCAGAAATGGAGCAACCCGGCGCAGCCCGAGCTGCTCGCGGGCGAATTCTACGGCCGCAGCGGCACGTCCGGCGCGGGCACGCGCAACGTCTGGTCGCTGGCCGGCGAAGTGCGCGTACCGGTGCTGTCGACGCTGACCGCGGACGTGTCCGCGCGCTACGACGACTACAGCAACGAGGGCGGCGGCGGCGACAGCAAGCCGACCTGGAAGCTCGGCCTCGAATATCGCCCGCTGGAAACGCTGCTGTTCCGCGGCAGCTACGCGACCGCGTTCCGCGCGCCGGACATGGGTTATACCTTCGCCGGCCTGTCCGGCTCGTTCACCCAGCTGACCGACTACTACCGCTGCCACGTGCAGGAACCGGATGTACCGATCGAGGATTGCGACTACAACCCGACCGCCGTGTTCAGCCAGCATCACGGCAACCGCGACCTGAAATTCATCACTGCGCGCTCGTTCGGCTACGGCGTGGTCTGGTCGCCGACCGCGGATGCCAACGTCAAGGTCGACTACTATGACGTCAAGATAAAAAACGAGGTGCAGCGCGAGGATCGCGACCTGTTCCTGCGCCAGGAACTCGAATGCCGCACCGGCGTGCTCGACATCAATTCGCCGACCTGCGTGAAGGCGCTGTCGCGTATCGTGCGCAACCCGGCCAATGCGCCGGTGCCGCTGCAACTGCTCGAAGTGGACAACGACCCGGTCAACATCGCCAGCGAGCGCGTTGCCGGCCTGGTGTTCTCGGGCAACTACCGCCTGCGCACCGATCGCTTCGGTGATTTCCTGTTCGGTGCGAACTACAACGTGACGATGAAGCACACCGCCATTCCGCAGCCCGGCGACGCCGAAATCGACCTGCTGCACGATCCGTTCAACTCGACCGAGTTCAAGAGCATCTTCAGCGGTACGCTGGGCTGGCAGCGCGACGCCTGGTCGGTGACGCTGCGCGGCACCCGCTACGGCAAGACGCCGAACTACCGTTCCACGCTCGCCGCGGCGGGCTACGCCACGCCGGGCGCAGGCACGCTGCCGGCTTGGACGCTGTACAACGGCAGCGTCGGCTACAGTTTTGGCGACATGGCTTCGCTCACCTTTATCGTCAACAACATCTTCGACAAGAACCCGCCGAACGACCCGACCAACACCGTGCTGCCGTACTACAACTTCGGCAACTACAACGTTTACGGTCGCCAGTACTGGCTCGAACTCGACGTGCATTTCGGCGGCAAGTAGCGGAAGGCAGCCTGCGCAACGGAACGTGCTTGTGGTTGAGCCGACGGGGCGGGAATATCGGCCCCGCTTTTTTCAGTTCATCGCAAGCAGATCGCCGATGCCGCCGAATTGCGTCGCGTAGCGGCGCCACTCGCCCCTGGCGCGATCGTGTATCGCTTCGCGCACCTGTGCCGTGCTCAACGTCGCCACCGGCGCGGCGTTGCGCGAAATGTCGATGCAGCCAGCCTCGAACGACAGGCCGCAGAAGTCGAGAATTCGTCGCGCCTGCGTCTCGGGCGCGGCGACAAGGTCCTCGTAGGACACATCGAGGATTCGTCCGGGCATCACCGCATGCCAATGCCGCATCAGGCGCGTGTAGTGGCGATGCTGCGCGGCGAGCGAAGGCAGATGGTAGCTGTAGGCGCAGGCGTCGCCGAACAAGGCCTTGTAGTTGGAAAAACACACGTCCATCGGATCGCGCGACATGTGCAGGATGTGCGCCTGCGGCAGCGCGCGATGGATCGCGCCGGCGAGGAAGTAGTTCGACGGCAACTTGTCGACGAAGTACGGCTTGCCGCGCGCGCGCCACTGCGTTTGCGCGAGGTAGCGCGCGCCGATGTTGGCGTAGTCGAGGCCGCGCATGCGTTCGAGCAGCATGGGGTCGAGCAGCGTGCGATCATGATGATCGGCCTGCCAGCGCAATTGATGCGCGAAATCGTCGAGTTCACCCGCCGCGGAAACCTGCGAATGATTGCCGAGGATGCGTTCGAGCACGGTCGTGCCGCTGCGCGGCATGCCGATGACGAAAATCGGCTGCGGGCCGGCGTGGGTCGCCGCCGGCGCGGGTTGCAGGAAATCGCGGGTCGACAGCGCGATCATCCGCTCGACGAGCGCTTCCTCGCGCGCGCGGTCGCAGGGCAGGCGCGCATGCATGATCGCGTTGCCGCGTTCCAGCGCACCCCACGCATCGGCATGGTCGCCGAGGTCGTCGAGCTCCTTGAATCGGGCGAACTCCAGCGCGGCATGATCGACGCTGCCCCATTCGACGACGCCGAGGCGGCGGCAGATGTCGTCGAGGTGCTGCGTCGCGTGCGTCTGCCGGCGCAGGCGCGCGCGCGACAGCGCAGCGCGGCCGAAGCCGGGCTGCAGGCGCAGGCAGGCCTCGAGTTCGCCCGCGGCGGCGTCGAGCTTGCCGTTGAAGATCAGCTGGATCGCGTGGAAGTAACGCAGATCGGCATTGTCGAAGCCCAGCGCGCGTGCGCGCGCGACCATCGCGAGCGCGTCTTCGTGCTCGCCGATCGTCTGCAACGCGTGCGCGAGCACAGCGCAGTCGGGGCCGGAGGCGAGGGCGGCCGGCCGCACTCGCGCAACGCAGTCGCGCGCGGCGCGCGTCTCGCCAACACGCAACAACGCCAGTGCGATCTTGCCCGACAGGGTTGCGGACGTCGCCCCGGAATTCGCGGCGGCGAGCAGCTGTGCCGCGGTCTCGCGTACGCGCTTCTCACCCAGCAGGATGCCGGCGAGCAGCAGGCGCGCGTCCGCATGATCGGGCGCGCGTTGCAGCAGTGCCTCGCAGGCGATGCGCGCCGCGGTCAATTGATTGCCTGCGAGGTAGCGTTGTGCCTTGAGCCAGAGGCGGTCGTCCATCGCGTTCACTGCCGCGCTCCGGTCAATTGCAAATGCAAGGGGCTGTCCTGGGCATGGTCAGGGAACGGACCGTTCATGGGCTTCCGCAGCGGTTGTTCCGGCGCGGCGCGGTTGCATCAAAACCTGCATTTTCTTCCCTGGGCGGGAAGACGTGCGTGGCACGCCATTGTAGCCATCACGGGACAAATGTGGCTGGCGGGAGCCGCCCATTCTCGCCGCCGGTGCGCGCGTACCGCTGCCAAACCGGGCCGACTTGGTCCATGCTTGGCGCTCGTTTCCCGACGACAGGTTTTGCCTTGCCCACCGCTTTGAAGTCCGCGTTTGACGCATTTCTGACCGACCGCTACGCCCAACTGCTCGCGCGCTGCCGCGAGGCTGGCGTGGTCCTGCATGACGACGCCGGCGTGGACGAGCGCGTGCGCCGCGTGCTGCTTGCCAGCGATTTCGCCTGGGAAAGTTTCCAGCGCGATCCCGAACTGTTGAATGCCAATGGCCTTTTGCTGATGGCCAACCCGCATCACGCTGATACACGACCGCTCGCGCTCGATCCGACGCTGGACGAAGCCGAGGCGATGCGCGCGCTGCGTCGCTACCGGCGGCGCGAAGCGGTGCGCCTGATCTGGCGCGACGTCAACGGCCTCGACGGCGTCGAGCAGACGCTTGCGGGCTCGACGGCGCTGGCCGAATCCTGCCTCGTCGCCGCGCACGATTTCGGCGAGCGCGCATTGATCCGCCGCCACGGCGTACCTCGCGCACGGGACGGCGCACCGCAACGCCTCGTCGTCGTCGGCATGGGCAAGCTTGGCGGTGCCGATCTGAATTTTTCCTCCGACATCGACCTGATCCTCGCCTTCGACGAGAACGGCGAGACTGACGGCGCCGGCTCCGGCACGGCGCGCTCGCTCGCCAACGAGACATTTTTCGCACGACTCGGACAACTCTTGGTGAAGCTGCTCGCCGAGATCACGATCGACGGCTACGTCTATCGCGTCGACCTGCGCCTGCGTCCATTCGGCAGCGCCGGTCGCGTCGCGTTCTCGTTCGCGGCGATGGAGCAGTACTACCAGCGCGAGGGACGCGACTGGGAACGCTACGCGTGGATCAAGGCGCGGCCGGTCGCCGGCGATCTGCGCAGCGGCAAGCGGCTGATCGAAGCGCTGCGGCCGTTCGTCTACCGCCGCTACCTCGACTACACCGCCTTCGCCGGCCTGCGCGAGATGAAGTCGCTGATCGACGCCGAAGTCGCGCGCAAGGATCTGGAAGGCAATCTCAAACTCGGCGCCGGCGGCATCCGCGAGATCGAGTTCATCGTGCAACTGCTGCAGCTGATCCGTGGCGGGCGCGAACCGGCGCTGCGCGAGCGCGGCTTGCTGCCCGCGCTCGCCGCTTGCGAGCAGCTCGGCGTGATCGCGACTGACCGTGCCCGGCGCCTGCGCGTCGCCTACCTGCTGTTGCGCCGCGTCGAAAACCGCGTGCAGATGTTCCGCGACGAGCAGACGCACACGCTGCCGGAGGATGGCGCGGCACGCGCGCGCCTCGCGCAGGCGCTGGGCTGCCCTGAGCCGCAGATCCTGGCCGTCGAACTTGCGCGCGCACGCGCCGACGTCGCCGCGATTTTCGCCGAGGTGATGGCGCCGCTGCAGACCGACGCGCGGCCCGTCGCCGCGCAGGCGACGGGCTACGTGCAGCGCGTCGCCGACGGCAGCGCCGATGCGGCGGTGCTGCACGCGCTCGGCTACCACGATGCGGCCGCGTTGCACGCCAAAGTCGTGGCCTTGATCCACGCCGCGCAGACGATGTCGGCGCGCGGTCACGCCCGTCTCAACGCGCTGCTGCCGACGCTGATCGAGGAGGCCGCGCGCAGCGTCGGCCCCGATGTCTGTCTGGATCGCCTGCTGCGTCTGCTGCACGGCGTGATCCGGCGTTCGGCCTATCTTGCCCTGCTCGAGGAACAGGCCGGCGCGCGCCGGCGCCTGGTCGCCTTGTTCGCCGACAGCGCGCTGCTCGCCGAGCGCGTGATCGCGCACCCCCTGTTGCTCGACGACCTGCTCGATGCGCGCATGGAAACGCAGGCGCCCAGTCACGACGAACTGGTCGCTGCCTCACGCCGGCATCTCGCCAACGTGCCGGCGGATGACGCCGAGACGCGGTTGACCGTGCTGCAGGAGCAGAAGAACAGCGCCGCGTTCCGCGTCGGCCTTGCCTATCGCGGTGGCCACCTCGGCGCTGCCGCGACCGCGCGCGGCTTGTCGAACACCGCCGACTTCGTCGTCGCCGAGTTGCTGGCCATGGCGATGCACGAGATGCAGCGTCAGCACGGCCGGCTGGACGGCGATGCGGGCCTGGCCGTGATCGGCTACGGCAGCCTCGGCGGCGCCGAACTCGGCTTCGGCTCCGATCTCGATCTTGTCTTCGTCTACGACGAAAAATGCGCGTACGTCGAAAGCGATGGCGCCCGCCCGCTCGATGGTGCGCGTTACTACGCACGCATCGCCCAGCGCATCGTCGCCTGGCTCAGCCTGCAGACGCACGCCGGTCGGTTGTACGAAGTGGACGTGCGTCTGCGCCCGGACGGCGGCAAGGGCCTGCTCGTCACCAGCATGAAATCGTTTGCCGACTACCAGCGCGAGCGCGCCTGGGTGTGGGAGCAGCAGGCGCTCGTGCGCGCGCGGCCGATCGCGGGCGACGCGGCCACGCTCGCACGCTTCGCCGCGGTGCGCACGGCCACGCTCGCGCAGGCGCGCGACGCGCGCGACGTGATCGAACAGGTCATCGGCATGCGCCAGCGCTGGCGCGTCGAGCGCGACCGCTCGACCGCGGAATTGTTCGACCTCAAGCAGGGCCAGGGAGCGTTGCTCGACATCGAATTCCTGCTTCAGGCGCTGGTGCTGATCCACGCGCGCGAACATGCCACGTTGCTGCGCAACGGCAACACGGCAACGCTTATCGCACTTGCGCGCCAGGTCGGACTGCTCGAGCGCGGACAGGCGCGCGCGCTCGCCGATGCGCATGCGACGCTGCTCGCGCGCTCGCTGACCTGCACGCTCGATGCGCGCCCGCGACTGGTCGAGCGCAGCGCCGAACTGCTGCGCCATGCGCGCTCGGTGATCGACATCGCCGCGCGGTTCGGGTTGCGCCTGACCTGAATCTCAGCCGCGTTTGGCGTAGGGCACGCCACCCTTGGACTTGGAGTCTGCCTTGGCTTCGACGATCTGCACGACGATGCCGGCAGCGGGCACCGCGAAATGCTGTGCGGTGACTTCGGTGATCGCCTTCATCAGCGCTTCCTTTTGCGCCGGCGTGCGGCCTTCGAGTGCATAGACAACGATTTCGGGCATACCGTCTCTCCGCTGGTGATGAAACCATGTGCCGGCACGATCAGCGCCGCACCGTAGCCGCGGCGCCGTGGGCGAGGGCGTCGATTTCCTCGGCCGAAGCGCTGGCGTTGTCGCCGGGTGTCGTCATGGCCCAGGCACCGTGCGCGGCTCCCAGGTCGAGTGCTTGCTGCACGTCGGCGCCGGCGAGAAAGCCGTGGATCAGGCCGGCGAGAAATGCGTCGCCGCAGCCGACGCGATCGAGTACATCGAGATCGCCGCGCTCACGCGAGGCGTGCAGGCCCGCTCGCGTCAACAGGAAGCCGGCCCACGCGTTGCGCGAGGCCGAGTACGCATCGCGCAACGTGAACGCGACGGCCTTGAGCTGAGGGAATGTGCGGAGGGCGAGCTGCGCGGCCACCGTCGCGGGCGCGGGATCCATCGGACCCGTGCGCGGCACGGCTGCCTCGGCGCCGATACCAAGACACGTGGCCAGCGCAAAATCGTCGGCGACGAGCAGATCGCACTCGGCTGCGATCGTGTGACAGACACGACGTGCGGCGTTGGCGTCCGGGTGCGCGTGCCACAGGCTCGCGCGGTAGTTGAGATCGAACGAAACGACGACGCCCGCTTGACGTGCGGCGCACACCGCAGCGATCGCGGTCTGCGCCGTGGATTCGGAGAGTGCGGCGAAGATGCCGCCGGTGTGCAGCCAGCGCGCGCCTTCGTGGACGAAGATGTGCTGCCAGTCGAACTCATCCGCGCGCAGTTGCGAGGCAGCGGAATTTGCGCGGTCGGACAGACCGAGCGCTCCGCGCACGCCGAACCCGCGCTCGGTGAAGTTCAGGCCCATGCGCGTGGTGCGACCGACACCGTCGTGGGTGCGCCAGACGACATGACTCGTATCGACGCCACCCTGCATGATCAGATCGGCGGCGAGCAGGCCGAGCTCGTTGTGCGGCAGGGCGGTGAGTACGGTGGCGCTGTGACCGAAGGTCTTGCGCAGCCCGCGCGCGACGTTGTATTCGCCGCCGCCTTCGAACACGCGAAACGTGCGCGCGGTGCGGATGCGGTCCTCGCCTGGATCGAAACGCAGCATCACTTCGCCGAGCGCGACGCAATCCCAGCGCTGGTCCGAGGCGGCGGTCGGGAATGCAGGGTCCGATGGTGCGGTCATGCCGGTGCCCCGCTCAGGAAAGGAACGTGCCACCGTTGACGTCGAGGTTCGCGCCGTTGATGAAGCTCGCGGCGTCGGAGGCGAGGTAGACCGCCGCGTCGGCAGCCTCCTGGGCACGGCCTTCGCGGCGCAACGGCGTTGCTGCGGCGACCGCGGCGCGCACTTCGGGTTTGGTGAATTCGTCGTGGAAGCGTGTCGCGATCATGCCGCAGCACAAGGCGTTGACGCGGATGCCGCGCGGGCCGAGCTCTTTCGCCATCGCGCGCGTAAAGGTCATGACCGCGCCCTTTGCCGCCGCGTAGATCGCCGAGCCCGGGCCGCCACCGTCGCGTCCCGCCTGGGAGGCGAAGTTCACGATCGCCGCACCCGCCGTCATGTATGGCACGACCGCGCGCGTGACGAGAAATGTCGAGGTCATGTTGAGATCCATGACGCGATGAAAATGCACCTCGTCGATCTCGGCGAGCTGCTTGCGCGCGATCAAACCACCCGCGACATTGACCAGTATGTCGATGCGCTCGCCGAATGCCGCGCGCGTGGCCGCGACCATCGCTTCGACTTCACTTGCGCGCGTGACATCGGCGCGATGCACGATCGCGCGGCCGCCCGCATGTTCGATCCGCTCGAGCGTGCGTCGCGCGCCGGCTTCGTCGTGGGCGTAGTTGATGCACACGCGGGCGCCCGTCGCGGCGAGCTTCACCGCGACCTCGCTGCCGATGTCGCGTCCACCGCCGGTGACGATCGCCGTTTTTTGCGTCGCTTGCATGTGCGTCTCTCCTCGAATCAAGTGGATGGAACTTCTTCGTGTACCGGCGCGTCGCCGACGCGGTGGATCGGGCCTGCGACCCACCAGACCGCGATCAGCGCGAGTGGGATCAGCGCGGCCGCGAGTGCGAAGACCGGTGTGTAGGAATGCACGGTCATCGACGGCACGAGCCAGGTCGTCACGAGTGTGCCGATCACCGCGGCCAGGCCGCCGGCGCCGGCGAGCGAGCCGACCGAACCTTGCTGGAACACGTCGCTGGGCAGGGTTTGAACGTTGCCGATCGCGACCTGGAAACCGAACAGCACGAGCGCAATCGCAAGCACCGCGAACGTCGGCGTTGCTGCATGCATTGCCGCGATCAAGCCCGGCACCATGAGCAGCGCGCCGAACGTGATCGTCCATTTGCGTGCCTGGTGGACGCTGCGACCGTTGGCAATCAGCCAGCCGGAACACCAGCCGCCGAACAGGCTGCCCAACATCGCGCCGACGTAGGGAACCCACGAGAACAGGCCGATTTGCAGGATGTTGAAGTGGAAGGTCTCGGCGAGATAGATCGGCAGCCAAGACACGAACAGCCACCAGACCGGATCGAGGAAAAGGCGCGCAAGCACGATACCCCAGCTCTGCCGGTAGGCCATCAGTTGCTTCAGCGTCAGTCGGGGTGTGGTGTCGGCGGGCTGCGCGTCGCGCGTCGCGGGATCACGATCGACGTCGACACGATAGATCAGCGACCACGGCAGCAGCCAAAGGAAGCCAAGCACGGCGATGAGCGCGAACGTGCCGCGCCAGCCGAACTTCAGGAACAACAACGCGATCAGCGGTGCCGACACGATCGCGCCGAGCGATGCGCCGGCGTTGAACAGGCCTTGTGCGAAGGCGCGTTCGTGCTCGGGAAACCACTGTGCGTTGGCCTTGACCGCGCCGGGCCATGCTCCCGCTTCGCTCAAGCCGAGCATGCCGCGCACCGCGGAGAATGCGGCGATTGACGCAGTCACCGCGTGCAGGCCAATGGCCAGCGACCAGGCCGAGATCGACAGCATGAAGCCGCGACGCACGCCGATGCGGTCGAATACCTTGCCGAACAGCAACTGGCCCGCCGCGTAGGCGATCATGAACACGGTGATGAGCAGCGCGTAGTCGTCCTTGTTCGCGCCGATTTCCTTCGCGATTTCCGGCCACATCACGGCAAGCGCGTTGCGGTCGATGTAGTTGACGATCGTGGCCAGGCCGATCAGCCCGGCAATGGTCCAGCGCAGCGGCGAGGGTTTCATCGCTCAGTGCTTCGCTTGCGCCTGTGCATCCTGCGCCACGGGCGCGAGGATGCGCGCAGAACCACCCTGCCACGCGTAACGTCTGCCGTTGCCGACCACCGTGTGGTTGACGCCAGCGCTGGCGGAGTCGGCGATGGCGACCGCCACTTCGCGATCGCCTGCCAGGTGTAGCACGATCACGTCGCCGTCGTCGCCGCGCAGTTGCTCGATTGAGCGCACGCGAGGCGCGGCTCCGCTGACGAACTCGGCGGTACCGTCATACTTGCCGTGCGGCTCGAGTACGGCGAAGAACGTCGCCTCACGCGCGCCATCGGCGCGCAGGATCAACGCGGGTTCGCGGCGCAGATTGAAGTTCGGGTCATTGGCGCCGCTCTCCACGATGTAGGCGCGGGTCGGCACGCTGGCGCCGAAGCGATAGGTGTAGAAGCGCCCGTCCAACAACCAGCTCAGGTAGCGCGGCTCGCTCGTTGCGGCGCTGGCAGAATCAACCCACAGATGTTGGTAGCCGTTGGCTTTGCCGAACACGGGGCGCGTGTCGACATGACGTTCGGCCGCGAAGCCCTGAGTGATGATGTGCCCGTTGAAGTGCAGCGGCAGGTCAAATCGCGCTGGTTTGTCGCTCGTGGCGTGCAGCAGGTCGACGACGACTGGCAGGTTGCCGTCACCGAGGTCGACAAGGGCCAGCGTGCGGTTGAATACCACGCCAGGGTACGCACCCTCCATGGTCGCGCCGGCCAGCTGCAGGCCTTCGCTGTGTTCGAAGCGCAGCTTCGTTGGTGCGAGTTCCTCACCCCGTTGCCAGTTCGCGCCGAACTGGCTTTGCTCGTCGACGACGAGCGTGTTGTGCGCGACGGTGGTCTTGGCCCAACTCTTGTTCTCGGGCAGGTAGATGCCGCCCGACTTCGCCTCGACGTTGAGGAAGCGTGCGGAACCATAGTCGCTGACGATGCACTGGCCATTGTCGAAGAACAGCCAATTGAGCCGGTCGAAATGGCCGTGCCCCATGCCCTGCATCGTGTTCTTCATGACCAGCGCCTGGCCGCGCTCGCCGCCTTCGCGCAGGATCGCCAATCCGCCGCGTGTGCCATCGGGGCCATCGCGCAGCAGAATCGAGCGGAACGTGAACGGTTGTTCCTTGCCTGCCGCCACGGCCTGCGCGGTCTCGAGACCGTCCGGCGTCAGCAGCACGCGGTTCTGGCGATGCGCGATCGACAGCAGGCCCGCGTCGTGCGTGTGCGCGTAGGTGATGTCGACGCCGGTGACGATCTCTTCGCTGTCCAGACCCTTGTCGAGCAGCGCATCGTTGATCGGGAACAACAGGCCTGCATAGCTCGATTGCACGAGTGCATCGACCGCCTTGAGCAGAACCCCGTCCTTGTACTCGAAGATTTTGCGTTGCGGATCGTTGCGTTCGATTGCCGCGGCAAAGATTACGAACGGCTGCAACGCGTAGCGCTGGTAGTAAGGACCTTCCTCGTAGTAACCGTCGGGCGAAAACAGCAAGTCGATCTGGCGCAGGAAGCCGGCTTTTCCGTCCTTGTGCAGACCGAGCAGCGCCTTGTCGACGAGGTCACGATCGCGCAGCACATAGCCGGTCATGCCAACACCGGCCACGGCCCAGGTCGCATGGTTGTGGATCAGGTCGAAATTCTGCGGCGACTCGTCGGAAAGGAAATGCGCCATGCGCCGGAACACGTTGTCGTCGATGTTTTGGCGATCCTGCACCGAGAGCGTGTCGCGGATTGCGTCGTAACCCTGGATCGCGTAGACCAGCCAGACCGAGTCGTTGAGCACCTGCCAGAACAACCGCCCGGGATATTGGTCGCCGCTGGCCGGATGCTTGCCGAGCGTCGGGTACAGTTTGGCGTAGGCAAGGAGCAGGTCGCGCGCAAAGTCGGCATAGGCCCGGTCTCCGGTCAAGCGGTACAGCGTGCCGGCATCCTTGATTGCGATGTAGTTGCGCTTGTGCTGCTCATGCGTGGCGCCACCACCGGGATCCTTCGGTACGGGCACGTGAATGCCGGCCTGCATCGCCGCGCGCACTCGGCGCACGGTATGTTCGAGTTCATGCGCGAACAGGGGTGGGCGATGCTCGGCGTTGGCCATGCGCTGCCATTCGTCGGCCCGCACCAGTACCGGCGCGGTTGCCGCGGTGGAAGCGGCCTGTACGGTGTTGCTTCCGGCCATCATGACGACGACGACTGCGGCCAGACCAAGGCCGGTCCAAAGCCGTACAACGCGCAGGCGCAAAGCCATGTTGTTTCCCTGGATGGAGCGTGCAGCATGCATCTAACCCTAGTTGGCGCTTGATTGTCAACCAGATTGGCTTACCAATATGCAAAATGTCATATACCAATAAATTGCGATATTCGGCGAGAAATTTATAAATTGGTATTGTTTATAGGTATGTAATATTCACATACCAATATGTTGACATTGGTAAGGACGTGTGTCTTGATATGAAGCAGGCTCGTAACGAGCGGGCCATTTGGGAGGGAGTCATGCCGCAATACGTAGAACGCGCTGCCGCGCCGTCCATCCGCCGTACCGTGCTCAGCCGTGCCTTGGCCATCAGCTTGGCGTGCGTTGTCAGCGAAGTCGTCGCGCAGGACACGACGCAGCAAGCCCGGTCCGCCGAGACCACAGCGCCACCCGAAACCGCGGGTACGCATACATCCGCAGCGGCGGACAAAGACAAATCCACTTCGATGGAGACCATCACCGTCACCGGCATTCGCAGCTCGATCCAGAGTTCGATCGAAAACAAGCGAAATGACACGGTGATTTCCGACGTGCTCTCGGCCAAGGATGTCGGCGACCTGCCGGCGCTCTCGATCGGCGACGCGATCCAGACGATCACCGGCGTGAGCTCGCATCGCGAGAACAACGGCGCCACCGAACTGTTCGTGCGCGGTCTCGGACCATTTCTGACCGCGTCGTCGTTCAACGGTCGTGAAATCTCCAACGGCAGCGGCAACCGCTCGGTCAACTTCGACAAGTTCCCGGCCGAAATGGTCAACACCGTACGCGTTTACAAGACGCAGCGCGCGGATCTGATCGAAGGCGGCGTCGCCGGCACGGTCGAACTGGAAACGCTCAAGCCACTCGACTTCGGCAAGCAGCGGCTCCAGTTCCAGGCACTTTCCATTTATGCCGGCTATCAGAACCGGCGCAATGACGATTCCCCGTACTACGGGTCCGGAACGCCGGGCTGGCGCGGTACGGCAAGCTACGTCGATCAGTTCCATCTGGGGGAGGCGGGTGATCTCGGCCTTGCCTTGAGCCTCCAGAACAACGGTGGAACCAACCCGGACGATTTGATTTCGAGCAGTTCGACCTGGAACGCGTGCAACGCCGCGATCAAGAGCTCGGCGACGTCGAACTGCACCGCAGTCACGCCGCAACAGGCGAATTCCGGCACACCCTACTATCTGGTACCGAACTCGCGCCAATATCGCCAACTGGTCGACAAGCGGCAGATGAATACCTTTACCGGCGCGTTGCAATGGCGCTTGAACGACCGCTTCGAGGCCAACCTTGACTGGCAGGTGAGCCATCCGCGCACCGACGAAAGCCGGGCCGATCTCAACTTCACCGAGGCGCGCCGCGGCCTGACCAGTCTCCAGTACGATCCAAACGGGGTGTTGCGTTCCGCCGCGGGCAACTCGACGATTCAAGCGAACCCGACCTACTACACACGTGACGAGCGTTACTCGGGCGGCGGATTGAAACTGCGTTGGCGTCCGAGCGATTCGTTCACGATCGACAACGATTTCGCCTATTCGCGCGACTACCGGCAGGACACGACGCGTTCGATTACCTTGCTCTCGAACGCCAAGGACATCAATGGCAACCCGGTTGCGGGTGTCATCAATGGTCAGCGCGTCAACTACACGTATGCCTACAACGGGGCCGACGCACCCACCATCGTCGTCGATCCGCGGTTCGATCTCGGTAATGCGGACAATTTCGCCGGTCCCATCAACATCACGCGCACCGACAATCCGCGCCACAACATCATTCGCGCCTGGCGTCTGGATACCAACTACACTCCGGCGGGCGGCCCGTTCACCGCCCTGAAGTTCGGCGTACGCCTGTCCAAGTCCATCTACACCCAGCAGAGCGAGAAGATCCCGTTCAACTACACCGACGCGGCGACGATTCGTGCCGCCAACCTGGCTTGTCGCGAGGACTTCCGCCAGACCGATTTCTTCGCGGGCTACAGCGGCAACGCGATCACGAGCTGGGCGACGTTCGATCCCTTGTGCATCTACAAAGCCTTGACCGGCGTGTACGATACCGGCAGGGTTCCCGGCGGCTTCGACCCGATGGCGACGACCGATGTGCGCGAACGCACGAACGCGGCCTATCTGATGGGGGAATTTTCTTCGGAACTGTTCGGCCTGCCGGTGACCGGCAATGTCGGCGTACGTCTGGTTCAAACCAGCGATCGCTCCATCGGTGGTCGCACGGGTCTCAACGTGATCAACAACCCGGACGGAACGATCTCGTTGCAGCCGAGCGGCCAAGTCACCCAGCAGACGTTCAATGCGTCGTCCACCGAACCGCTGCCGAGCCTCAATGTCGCGTTCGACCTCGCCGAGGACAAACTGTTCCGCTTCGGTCTTTACCGCGCCATGTCACGCACCGACTGGAGCAACCTCGGCGCGGGACGCGTGTTCACCGTGGATCCGACCAATTCCTTCCCATCGCTGCAGGATGCGCTCAAGAACGTCACCGCCAACGGCAACCCGGCAATCAAGCCGCTGATGTCGTGGAATGCGGATTTCTCGTTCGAGTGGTACCCGAATCCGGATTCGATGCTGAGTGCAGCGCTCTACTACAAGCAATTCAACGGTGGTTATCGTTCGTCCGTGTCGAACGAAACCTACGTCATCAACGGCACCCCCGTGACCGTGCCGGTGGTGGTCATGGACACGACCAACAAGAAAAGCGACCTGACCGGCATCGAACTGTCAGCCGTGCACCGCCTCTCCTATCTGCCACACCCGTTCGACGGCTTGGCCTTCAAGTTGGGTTACAACTACGCGCTGACCGACTTCAAGACCGAGGATCTGCGTCTGGGTGAGTTGGTCAATCCCGTCACCGGTGCGGTCACACCGCGCATCGTCGAGCCAGCGAGCGTCTTCGGGTATTCGAAAACGGTGTACTCGGCTTCGCTGATCTATACGCTCAAGCGCCTGGAGATGCAGGCAATCTACAACTATCGATCGCAATATTACGAGAAGTTCGTGGCCGGCCCTTCGCAGAACCGCTATGTCGGGAATACGGGTGTGCTCGATTTCCGCATGACCTACAAGGTCAACGATGCGCTGTCGTTCTCCCTCCAGGGCTCCAATCTCAACGGCTACCTCAAGCGCTCGTACATGCCGATTCCGGGCAGCTTTTACGAAGATGCGGCGTTCGGCCCGCGCTACTATCTTGGAATAAAATACCAGTTCAAATAGTCTTCTCCCGTACCGAGCGAAGATCACCACCAGATGTCCGAAAGCCGTCTCTATCACTCCATCTCCTCGGCGATCCTCGAGCTGATCGAATCGGGCGAGTTTCCGCCGGGCTCGCGCTTGCCCGGCGAACGCGACCTTGCCGAGCGCTTCAAGGTCAGCCGGGTGACGATCCGCGAGGCGGAGATCGCGCTCGAAGCGAAGGGGCGGATCGCGATCAGGACGGGCTCGGGGGCCTACGTGCTGGCGCCCCCCGAACGCGCACCCGATGCGTTGCCCGACGTCAGTGCGTTCGATCTCACTGCGGCGCGCGCCGTCATCGAAGCCGAAGCCGCCGCGCTGGCATCCGGACGCATCACCGATGCCGAATTGCGCGAGCTGGAAAGCTGGGTCGCGGCAATGGCCGGTCCGGAGGTCAGCGACGAGGCTGCGGGCGAAGCCGACAGGCAGTTCCATCTTTCGATCGCGCGCATCGCCGGCAATCCCGTGGTCGAGTACTGCGTCGGCCTGATCTGGCGCATGCGCAACGAATTGCCGCGCGTACGCGAGGTATACATGCGTGTATGTACCCACGACTGGCAATCGCGCACCGAGGAGCACGCGGAAATTCTCTCGGCCTTGCGCAAGCGCGATCCAACGGCGGCACGAAACGCAATGCGCAACCATTTCCAGCGTCTGTTCGAATCGATGCTCAGCGCAACCGAGCACGATGCGTTGATGGAGATTCGCCGCGCGACCGAACAGAATCGCGAGCGCTTCCTCGCCACGACGCGTATCTGAACCGCGCGCGCAATCGTCCAGCGCAAATGCGTCTCCCCTAACCGGCGCCCAACGCCACCGCTACATCGGGTCGCGTCGCCTCGATGCGGTGCCAGACCTTGCTCGCGACCATCGCCATTTCACGCATTGGCGGCGGCTGGCACGGCACGGCACGGTCCGCATGGATGTCGTGCAGCCAGCCCTGGCCGGAGAGTTCGGCGTGGAACGCGGCGAGCTTGGCCGGTACCTGTGCCGGCAGCGAGGTGAACACCGGTGCGCCGGTCGCGCAGGCCTCGCTGAGCATGTTGACCGAGTCGGGGGTGACGACTATGCGGTCGGCGACGGCGAGATAGCCCGGATACGGATTGACGCCGTCGGCTTCGCCGCCCCAGAAGCAAGTGGTGCCGTTCCTGAACGCGCTGCGCAGGCGCTCGCGCCATGCCGGCGGCGTGCGCCGCGAGGTCGTGATCAGCAGCGAGCCGCCATCGCGTTCGCGCCAGCGTTCGAGCCGCGCGAGCAGGGCGTCGAACCACGCGTCATCCATGTCCAGTCCGTGCCGTTGTCCGCCGACGAGTACGGCAGTGCGCGGTTGCGGCAATTGCCGCAAAGTGGAAAATTCCACTTTTGCCTCGGCGAGCCAGGCGTCATCCACCGGATTGAGCGAACCCATGGTCTGGATGACGTTGTCGCCTTCGAGACCGTCGTGACGCGGCGCGACGATGAGGTCGAAATGCCCGCGGTCGACGCGCGGATCGAGGATCTGCACGGCGAACGTGGCGCCGCCGCTCGCCTCGCGCAGCGCGCGGGTGATCACGGCCGCATGGCGCCCGCAGCCGATCGCGAGTGCGGGCCACGGCGAGGACAGCATCTTCCACTGCCAGCGCAGGATCGACAGGCTGGCGCCACGCGTGAATCCCGGCCCGAACCAGCACCACGGCGCGCGCAGGGCGATGCGCAGCACGCGCGGCGACACCCGCATCGCCAGCGCCAACGACAGCGCCTGGCGCTCGTTGCCGGCCGCGCCGTCGGTAACGACGACGACGCCGGCGGCGCGTGTTGGGCGGGTGTTGGATTCCGGCTTCACCCGCGGATTGTACGTTTGATAAGTCTCACCGTCCCATCCGTGCACACATTGGGCCGATGGTGCGCCGATATACTGCGCCCATCTTTTCGCCGGACCGCGATGGGTTGAACCATCCGGCGCGGTTCATCGAATAACGATCTGTTCACCGCAACGTTGCCGCAGCTCCGGCATCGACCCAACCAACCTCGGAGATTTGCATCCATGAAACGTCTCATCCTGGTCGCCCTGTTGTTCGCCAGCATCCCGGCCTTCGCCGCCGATGGCGCGAAAGCACCCGCCACCGCCGTGGCGAAGTACGATATCGACCCCGCTCACAGCAACGTCACCTTCGGCTGGAACCACTTCGGCTTCTCCAACCCGACCGCGCGCCTGAAAACGATCGAAGGCAGCGTGCTGCTTGACCGCGCCGACCTGACCAGGTCATCGGTCGCGGTTACCCTGCCGCTCGACGGACTCGACACCGGCGTGGCCAAGCTCGACGAGCATCTCAGGAGCGCGGACTTCCTCGACGCGGCCAAGTACCCGACGATCACGTTCAAGAGCACGAAGGTCGAGAAGGCCGGCGACAACGGCCTCACGATCGCGGGCGAGCTCACCGTGCACGGCGTGACCAGACCGGTGACGCTCAATGCCAGGATCAACAAGATCGGCCTGTTCGAGATGGGGCCGTACAAGGTCCAGGCCGCGGGATTCGACGCGACGACGACGATCAAACGTTCGGAGTTCGGCGTGGACAAGTACTTGCCTAACGTCAGCGACGAGATCGCGGTGCGCATCACGCTCGATGCGAAGCAGGCGGCGGCGAAGTAAGCGCGCCGCGGCGCGCGCTGGCGGCAGGAAAACTGGCTCGCGTCGTGCGCGGGTTGTAAGTCCCTTGGGCGGACCGGGCGGTTTCAACCGTTCTTGACGCCCTGCGACTTCAGTGCCTCGAGACCGGCAAGATTGAGGCTGCCGAGCGCGGCCTTGAGCGCGTCGACGTTGGCCACGCGCGAGCCCTTCACCGCGACGATGAAGCGCTCGCCAAGCACGATGGTGTATTCGCCGTCGCCGGACTTGTTCCACTGTTCGTGGACGAGGCGGCCACCCTGGTGGTAGGTCTTCTCGTAGCCGTGATCGGTCTGCTCTTCGTTTTCCATTGCGCCGAACCCGGCCAACGCCATGAAGCCTTTGGCGCCGCCGGCGTCGGTGACGGTCAGTTCATAGCTCGGGCCGTCGCCCGAACCGTAGCGTGCCTCGGCGATCGACACCTGCATGCCGAGCGGAGCCTGTTTCTGTACCGAGAAACTCGTGCGCGGCAAGCCGGCGAGCGTTTCCGGAACGAACGGCTTGAGCGCATCGGGCGCAAGCGCCTCGACTGCTGCGCCGCCGCCGAGCACCGCGCCGAGCATCTGTCCTGCGGCCGCGGCCTGCGCGTTGGCATCCCCCGATTTCTGCGCGGCCTCGAGCTTCTTGCCCGCCGCTTCGGCGCGCTGGCCCATCGCGGCGAGCTGGCCGAGTGCGGAATCCTTGTCGGGGGTGTAGGTCGAAGACGAGTGCAGGCTGCCGCTCAGTGCGCCCGTCATCGCGCCGCTCAGGCCGGTGACGCTGGCCAGCACCATGCCGAGGACGAGCGACAGCACGAAGCCGATGATGATCGTCGCAGCCGCGTAGCCGCCGGCTTTTTCCTGCGGGCACTTCATCGTGCTCGGCAGGCCGATGTAGAGCAGATAGATGCCGTAGATCGCCGCAGCGAGCGCCGCCAGCGAGCCGAGCAGGCCGACCAGGCCGAGCACGCTGGCGATCCAGCCCGCAGTGTTTGCATAGGCGATCGACTTGAGGGCCTGCACCTGGTTTTTTTCGCCACCGAACGTCGGCGCGAGTGCGTCGACGATGAGCATCATCAAGTAGCACACGCCGAGCGCGACGACGTAGGCCACCACCATCTGGGTGATGCCCATGCCGATGCCAAGGCGGTAGGTTCCGCCGACGATCGGAATCGAGATGCCGATGATGCTGAGCTTGAGCAGTTGGACCACCGCGGGAATCGCGGCGAGGATCATGATGTAGTTTGTGAACAGGCTCTGCACCGTCTCCTGCTCGCCCGCGATGACCGGCCATTCGGTCTTCGGCGTCAGCAGGATGTTCTTGACCCGCGCGATCAGTTTGTTGAAGTCCATGCGATTTCCCCGTCGGATTGGTGACCGGTGCATCATACGCATTCTTCAAGGCGGCGAAATGCGGCCCCGCACAATCGACGAGCGTCGACGGGGTCACATTCCTGTGTGCGCGGCGCGAACCTTGCTAGAATGCGCTTCCTCGCCGCGCCGCGGCATTGCCTTGGAAGTGCGCCATGACGTCCGCCGCCGTCGCCTCGCTCAACCCCGCCACGGCCAAGACGATTCCCGCCAACGCCGAGAATCGCTACGAGGTCACCGCCGCCGACCTGCCGTTGTCCTGCCCGATGCCGGGCATGTCGCTGTGGAATTCGCATCCGAAGGTGTACCTGCCGGTCGAGGCCACCGGCAGTGCGAAGTGTCCTTATTGCGGCGCGGTCTATACCCTCAAGTCCTGATTCCGCGCCGCCGCGCGTCGCGATGACCACGCGCAGACTGACCGTCGTGCAATTGTTGCCTGCGCTCAACGCGGGCGGCGTCGAGCGCTCGACCCTGGAAATCGGCGCCGCGCTTGCCGCAGCAGGACATCGTTCGATCGCGGTCTCGGCCGGCGGGCGTCTGCTCGATGAGTTCATCGCCGAAGGCAGCGAACATGTCGCGCTCGATATCGGGCGCAAGTCGCTGGCAACGTTGCGCCACGTCTGGACGCTGCGGCGTCTGCTCGCCGCAATCCGCCCCGACATCGTGCACGCACGCTCGCGCCTGCCCGCGTGGATCGGCTGGCGCGCGCTGCGCGGCATGCCGGAGGCGACACGGCCGCACTTCGTCACCACCGTGCACGGGCTCAATTCGCCCGGACCCTACAGCGCGATCCTCACCCGCGGCGAACGCGTGATCTGCGTGTCGAACACTCTGCGTGATTACGTGCTGCGGCACTACCCGCAACTCGATCCGGCACGGATCACAGTGATCGCGCGAGGTATCGATCCGGCCGAGTTTCCGCGCGGCCATCGTGCGAGCGAGGCTTGGCGCGCGCGTTTCGCCGCCGAATTCCCGCAGCTTGCCGGTGGTCCGTTGTTGACGCTGTCCGGCCGCGGCACGCGCCTCAAGGGCCATCGCGACGCGGTCGAATTGCTCGCCGCGCTGCATGCGCGCGGCGTCGATGCGCGTCTGCTGCTGCTCGGCGCGCGCGAGGCGGGGCGCGAGAAATATGTCAGTGAAATCGAGCAGATCGCATACGAGCGCGGCGTGTCCGATCGCCTCGCGATCACGCCACCGCGCAGCGACGTGCGCGAGGTGTATTCGATCTCAGATCTCGTCCTGCAATTGTCGACACAGCCCGAATCGTTCGGGCGCACGGTGGTTGAGGCGCTCGCGCTCGGCCGGCCCGTGCTCGGCTACGCGCATGGCGGCGTCGGCGAGCTGCTCGCCGAGGCGTATCCGCGCGGCCTTGTGCCGCTCGGCGATGGCGCCATGCTTGCCGAACGCGCACTTGAGCTGCTGCGCGCGGCACCAGCGGTGGCGCCGCTGGAAAAATACCGCCTCGCCGACATGCAGGCGGCGACGTTGGCGCTGTACGCCGAGGTCGTTCATGCTTGTTCTCCGCCGAGGGTTTCGTCGTCGGCAGGGAAGGGTTCTGACATGCTGCGCCGATGATGATGAATGCAACGTTTTTTCCAACCTGGCCTGCGCTGCTGCTGATTGCGATCCTCGTGCTGCTTCCGCCGGGCATCGGCTACGCCAATGCCGCACTCGGACTGTGCGTCATTGCCGGCGTGGTTCTTGGGTGGCGCGAACGCGGCGGGTTGCGCCGCGATACCGGCGTTCGCCTCATTGTCGAGCTGTTTCTTTGCTACTGGCTGCCGGCATTGATCTCGGCGTTCGATTCGATCGCGCCGGGAAAGTCGTGGAGCACGGTCGGTGGTCTGTTGCGCTTTCTGCCGTTCGCGATCTTTGCCTGCCTGGGCTTGCGTGATGCGCGCCTGTGGCCGCGCATCACGCTCGCGATCGGCGCGATCCTCGCGCTGTGGCTGTGCGACGCCTGGGTGCAGGCGTTCAGCGGCTACGGCATCGCCGGCGCATCGGACAAGGATCGGCTGTCGGGCATCTTCGGCGCGAAGAATCTCAAGCTCGGCCCGACCCTCGCGGTGCTGTCGCCGTTCGTGCTTGCCGCCGCGCGCGAACGTTTCGGCCGCGCGGGACTCGTTGTCGCATTCGTGTTCGCGCTTGTGCCGATCCTGCTCGCGGGCGAACGCGCCGGCTGGCTGATGTACGCGCTCGTCGTGCTTGCCTTTCTCTGGCGCGAGGCAGGCTCGCCGTTGCGCTTCGCCGGATGGAGCGCCAGCGCCGCGGTGCTCGCGGCCGTGCCTGTACTCGTCGCGTTGCATGCCTCGCCCGCGTTCGATGCGCGCGTCGAGCGCTCGCTGCGTGCGCTGCAGGGCACCGGGGCTTCGATCGACTACGCAAGCTCCGGGCGCACGCGCATCTGGCCG
>JAFEFS010000006.1 GCA_018240465.1 Pseudomonadota bacterium | reverse complement strand
CCAAGGCGCCGCAGATGCGCGACGGCGTCTGGGCTGCGCCCGACGGCGGCGCATTGCTGCTCGTCGAAACAGCGGCGCCGGCATTCGATCCGGCCGCGCAAGGCGCAGCCATTGATGCGCTGCGCGCGAAGTTCGGAGCGTTGCCCGGCAGCAAAGGTGCCGTTCTGGAAATCAGTGGTCCCGGTTATTTCAGCGTGCTTGTCAACGCCAACACGCGCGCCGAAGCCGAATGGCTCAGCGGCATCGGCACGGCCGCGTTCGCCCTGCTGCTGCTGCTCGCCTACCGCCACCCCGGCGTGCTGCTCAGTGCCGCGCTGCCGATCGCCAGCGGCGCGCTTGCCGGCATCGCCGCAACGGCGCTCGCGTTCGGGCCGATCCACGGCATCACCTTCGCCTTCGGCTTCACCCTGCTCGGCGTCGCCCAGGAATACCCGCTGCGCCTGCTCAGCCACCGTCGCGCGGGCGCAAGCGCGCAGCAAAGCCTGCTCGACGTCTGGCCGCTGCTGCGCCTGGCGATCGCCTCGGCCTGCATCGCCTATCTCGCCTTCTTCGCCTCGGGCGTAGCCGGGCTGCAGCAACTCGCCGTGTTCACGATCGTCGGGCTGATCGTTGCCGGTTTCGTCACGCGCTACCTGTTGCCCGCTGTGCTGCCCGCGCGCTTGCACGATGTCGCCGAACTGGCGTGGCTGGAAACACTGCGCCAAGCGTTGGACGCGGCGCCGCGCCTGCGCGCGCTGCCGTGGCTGCTGCTCGTGCTCGCCTGTGCCGCGATCGCCTTCGCGCCGACACCGCTGTGGCAGAACGATCTCGCCGCGCTGACGCCGGTGCCGGCAAAGCTGTTGCGGCGCGACGGCGAACTGCGCGCCGCGCTCGGCGCGCCCGACGTGCGTTATCTGCTCGTGCTCGATGCAGCGGACGCCGATGGCGTGCTCGCCTTGTCGGAGAAAATTTCTCCACAAGTGGAAAAATGGATTTCCGACAAGCTCGTCGACGATGTCGAACTGCCGAGCCGCTACCTGCCGAGCATCGCCACGCAAAAGGCGCGGCAGGCGAAACTGCCCGATCGCGCGACGCTGCAAACCGCGCTCGACCGCGCTACCGAAGACGGCGAATTCCAACCCGGCCTGTTCGCGCCGTTCGTCGACGACGTCGAAGCCGCGCGCCAATTGCCGCCGCTGACGCCGAAAACATTCGGCGCGTCACTGCTCGGCGCGCGGCTCAACGCGATGCTGAGCGAACGCGACGGCCATGCGCTCGGTCTCGCTACGCTCAGCGGTGTACATGATGCGGACGCGCTGGCCGGGGCGGTCGCGCAACTCGGCGGCAAGGTCAGGCTGCTCGACTTGAAAGACGCCTCCGAATCGCTCGTCGCCGACTACCGCGCGCGCATCGGCATCGCTCTGCTCGCCGCACTCGTCCTGCTTGCTGCCGTCGTTGCTGTCGCCTTCCGCGACCTGCGTCGCACCTGGCACGTGATCGCGCCGATGTCGCTCGCCACCCTGCTCGTGCTCGCCGTTTTACGCGCAGGCGGCGTCTCGCTGTCGTTGTTCCATCTCGTCGCGCTGACCCTCGCCGCGGGTCTCGGTCTGCACTATGCGCTGTTCTTCGAGCGCCGGGTGGACGACGCGGCAGAGGCGCGGCGTACCTTGCATGCGACCCTGGTCTGCGTCGTCTCGGCGGTGTTCGTGTTCGGCCTGCTCGCAACCTCGAGCGTGCCGGTGCTGCGCGCGATCGGGCTGACCGTCGCGCTCGGCGTCGCTTTCCATTTCTGTCTGTCGACGATCATGGCGCGGAATTCGCAACATGATCGCTAAGCCGCAATGGCAACATCTGATCCCGCACCGCGGCGCGATGAGCCTGCTCGACAGCGTGCTCGCCTGGGACGGTGCCAGCATCCACATGAGCGCGGTCTCGCACACGCACGGCGACAATCCGTTGCGCAGCGACGGCATGCTGCGCGCGCTGCATCTGTGCGAATACGGCGCGCAGGCGATGGCCGTGCACGGCGGTCTGCTCGCGCAGCGCGAAGGCACAGTCGCGGCGCCGGGCTTCCTCGTCGCGCTGCGCGATGTGCGCCTGCACCTGGCGCGTATCGATGACCTGCCCGGCCCGCTGGCCGTGCACGCGCTCAAGCTGCTCGACGGCGGCACGAGCTGGCAGTACGCATTCCGTGTCGAACACGCCGGGCGCACCCTTGCCGAAGGCCGCGCGGCGGTGATTCACGCCTCGCCTTGACGCGATCAGGCGTTGGCCGTATGCACGGCGACGAACCGTGCAAGATAGTGCCAAGCCAGAATCCCCGCACCGATGCAGAATGGAATCAGCGCGAACTGCCTGCCGCTGATGCCGTGCCACAGCGCGACCTCGTCAAACTCGAAGAACTCGGCGGTCATCCACCACGCGTTCGCCGTGATCCAGAACACCACGGCGAGGTTGTGTGCGAGGTCCTCGCGCAGGTGCCGCGCACGCCAGGTGATGAAGATCGCCGCACCGAGCGTCGGCACGATCATGATCATGCCGAGCGTGCGCCACATCAGGCACCAGCTGATGTCCTTTATCAGCCAGAACACGATATGCAGGTTCTCCGTGCGCCGGTGGCTGAGTGGAATGGTGTACATCGGGGCTGACATGGCGGTTCCTGTAGTGAGAGGTTGTGGTTGAATCGGTGTTCGCGGCCAATCCGATTGGCTGGCGTCGTGCTGTGCAAGAATGTCTGAATGATAGTGAAGACTACGGATGCAAAGTCACGCCGCGCCCTCGTCACCGGAGCCAGCGGCGACATCGGCGTGGCGATCTGCGCGGCGCTCGCGGCGGCGGGATGCTACGTCTACGCGCAGGCACGCGCGAATCCGGCGCGCGCGCAGGCCGCGATGGACGAAATCCGCGCGCGCGGCGGCTCGGGCGAAGTGGTGACGTTCGATATCGCCGATGCGGCGACCACGCGCGCGGCAATCGAGACGATGCTTGCATCCGGGCCGATCGACATCCTCGTGCACAATGCGGGCATCCACGATGACGCGCCGCTCGCGGGCATGGGTGAGGCGCAATGGCACCGCGTGATCGACGTGTCGCTGCATGGGTTCTTCCACGCGACCCAGCCGCTGCTGCTGCCGATGGCGCGATCGAGGTTCGGGCGCATCGTTGTGCTGTCGTCGGTCGCGGCCCAGCTCGGCAACCGTGGCCAGGTCAACTATGCGGCCGCGAAGTCGGCGCTGCACGGCGCGGCAAAGTCGCTGGCGCGCGAGATGGCCTCGCGCGGAGTGACTGTCAACGTGGTTGCCCCCGGGGTGATCGCCGGACGCCTCGCCGAGGCGGCGTTCGACGAGGCGCAGATCCGCCAGCTCGTGCCGGCCGGGCGCGCGGGACGGCCCGAGGAGGTCGCCGCAGTGATCGCGTTCCTGTGCTCGGAGGTGGCCGCCTACGTCAACGGGCAAGTGATCGGGGTCAACGGCGGCATGGCCTGAGCATCGGTCCCCAGAGCTGCGATACTCGAGAATTTGCGCGGCGACGGTGCCCGGAATCCCCGGTTGCGACCGGGAAATTCCGGTTCCTGCGCTCCGGCGACGCGCAAATTCCCTGCGCTCGCCACGTTTCGAGGACAGACTCTGAAATCGGGTTCGCAGGCGGCCCGCCTTCCGCGCGCACGGACTCGCCGCTATACTTTGTGGCCTTGCGCATGGTCCTTCGCCGTGCGGATCGTTTTCCTCGGCCGGACAAGGCCGGCTTCTACAGGTGCTGACCCGTGACCAATCCCGTAACCGACGCCGACCGGACCTTCCTCAAGCACTTCTCGCAGCTGATCAGCTTTCTCGTGCTGGTCATGTTCGCGCTGATCGGCGTGGCGCTGTACCTGTATTCGAAGAACCCGCCGCCGATCAATCCCTCGCACGTCGACGAAGTGGAGCAGCGCATCGCGCCGGTCGGCGGTGTCTATGCCGGCGACACCGGCAAGGCCGCGCTGGCGGACGCGCAGGCGGCAGCAGCCAAGGCCGCGGCGGCGCAGGTCGCCTACGGCGGCACCACCGATGGCAAGACGATCTTCGGCAACCTCTGCCAAACCTGCCATGAAAACGCCGCAACCGGCGCGCCGGTGCTCAGCGACAAGGCTGCCTGGGCGCCGCGCGTGGCCGAGGGCCTCGACACGCTGGTCAAGCACGCGACCGAGGGTTTCACCGGCAAGAAGGGCGTGATGCCCGCGCGCGGCGGCAACCCGTCGCTGACCGACGCCCAGGTCAAGGCCACGGTCGAGTGGATGGTGAGCCAGGTCAAATAGGGTTATTGCCGACGGGCTGCGCCAGCAGCAATAACTCTCGCCGTTCGAGCGGGTGGCGGAGCCGCCGCTCAATGCCGAGGGATGGAGCGGCCCTGGATTCCGTTGCGGTCGTTGTGAAACGACGTGGCGAATGCGATCAGGTCGGGAAAGAACGCCTCGAATCCCGCATCGAGTAACTGTGCGTTTTTCCACAGCGTCGGACCCGCTTCGGCCAGTGGATTCGCATGCCGCAAACGGCTGCCGACACCAGCGAGTACCTGCTCGATCATCTCCCGTCGCGCGTAGGCGCCGAACAGCCCGTTTGTGCGCATGTACGCCGCGAAGCGCAGCAGTTCGGGCGACAGCCAGCCGCGATTGGCCTCTACAAGATGCAAAGCGTGTGCGGACAAGGCATCGACCGTCTCGCCGCGTGCGTAGTCGCTCCAGCGCTGCGCGAGCGCATGATCGAAGTAGATGTCGATGAGGATGCCGGCGAAGCGGCGAAATGGCGGTTCGAACAGGTAGCGCAGGCCCGCGACTATCGCATGGCCATCGGTGTAGCCGTCGATCTTCCGGTGCAGCGCGACGCCGTCGCGCACGCCGTCACGCCAGGCCGGATCGGGCGCGCCGCGGTGAAAATCCGCGAGCAGGCCGCCGAGCTGCAGGTCGGGGTCGGGGCCGGCGAGGAGGACGTGGGCAAGATGGTTCATGCGGAGACGATGCGGGCATCGGCTATCATTCGCAACCCCATGAACACACCCCCTGCCCCCGAGCATTTTCCCGAGACCGCGGGGACCTTCCTCATTCCCGGTCCCGTGGGCGCGCTCGAGGTTGCGACGGATTTGCCTGCGACCGAAGGCGCGCGCAATGGTGTCGCGGTGATCTGTCACCCGAATCCGGTGCAGGGCGGCACGATGACGAACAAGGTCGTGACCACGCTGGAACGCGCGCTGCGCGAACTCGGCCTCGCCACGGCGCGCTTCAACTTTCGCGGCGTTGGCAAGTCGGGCGGTGAATACGACCACGCGCGCGGCGAAGTCGACGACGCGCTCGCGATCGTCGACTGGCTGCGACGCGTACGTCCGCAGGCCGCGTTGTGGATGGCCGGATTCTCGTTCGGCGGCTACGTCGCGATGCGCGCGGCGGCGCTGTGCGAGACGGCGCAGCTGATCACGGTCGCGCCCGCGGTCAAACGCTTCCACACCGGCGCGCTGGCGCCGCCGGCCTGCCCGTGGTTGATCGTGCAGGGCGAGGCCGACGATGTCGTGCCGCCGCGGGAGGTGTACGCGTTCGCCGCGCGGATCGTGCCGCCGCCCGACCTGGTCAAGGTCGCGGATACCGGGCATTTCTTCCACGGCAAACTGATCGAGCTGCGCAGCATCGTGCACGAGCGCGTGCGCGAGAACTTGCCACCGGCGGCCGCATGAACAAACCGGCAGGGACGCAGCCTGGTACACCGGGCGCGCTCTACGCGCAAGGCGTGGCCGACCAGCGTTGGGAGGACGATCCCGCACAGCGCGCCGTGCTCGCGTACCTCGATCGCATCCAGGCCGAGCTGCTTGCCGCGGAAAAAACCAGGTGGTGGCAGCGTCTGCGTGCGACACCGCCGGTAAAGGGTTTGTACCTGCACGGCTCGGTCGGGCGCGGCAAGACGTTTCTGGTCGATTTGTTCTACGAATCGCTGCCGCTCGAAGCCAAGTTGCGCCGCCATTTCCACCGCTTCATGCAGGAAGTGCACGTCGAACTGAACCGGCTCAAGGGCCACGAGGACCCACTCGTCGCGGTCGCCGCGCATTTTGCCGCCGAGGCGCGCGTGTTCTGTCTCGACGAGTTCTTCGTCAGCGACATCGGCGACGCAATGATCCTCGGCAATTTGTTGAAACATTTGTTCGCACGCGGCGTCACCTTGGTGACGACCTCGAACATCGTGCCCAAGCTCCTGTACAAGGACGGCCTGCAGCGCGAGCGCTTCCTGCCCGCGATCGATCTACTCGAAAAGAACTGCGAAATCGTCGGCCTCGATGCGCAGCAGGATTACCGCCTGCGTGCGCTGACCCATGCCGGCGTCTATTTTTCCCCGCTCGGTGACAACGCGGAAGAACGGCTTGCCGCAGTATTCGCCGAGGTTTCCCGAACCCCGGGCTCCGAGTCCCGAACCCCGCAATCCATCGACATCAACGATCGCGACATTCCGCTCAAGCACGTCAACGACGGCGCGATCTGGTTCGAATTCACCGCGCTGTGCGAGGGCCCGCGCGCGGTCGCCGATTACATCGAGATCGGCAAGAGCTTCCACACCGTGCTCGTCTCGAACGTGCCGCAGTTCGTCGATTTTTCCGCCAGCGAGGATGCGGCGCGGCGCTTCGTCAATCTCGTCGACGAGTTCTACGACCGTGGCGTCAACCTCGTGCTCTCGGCCGCGGCGCCGATTTCCGAGCTGTACCGCGGCAGGCGTCTGAAATTCGAGTTCGCGCGCACCGAAAGCCGGTTGATCGAGATGCAGAGCCGCGAATATCTCGCCATCGGCCACCGGCACTGAACGGTCTCGTCGCTGCGCCTGGCCGGTTCCGGCCGTGACTTCCGGCAGGGGCGCAAGCCGTTGCTTTTAATGTACTTTTCAGTCCAATAATACCGGCTGCATGCTTGCCATCGCGCCGATATTGCGCGAACTTTGCTCCGCCCCCGTTTTGTCTCTGTTTCGAGGCTTCCATGCCCCAGATTTCTGCGCGCATCCTGTTCCTCTCCGCCGCCGTCCTCGCAACCGGCTGCGGCAAGCCCCAGCAGCAGCAGAAGCCGCCACCGCCCGAAGTCGGCGTGGTCGCGGCGCACGCGCAAGCCGTGCCGCTGACCCAGGAATTGACTGGCCGCCTCGCCGCCGTGCGCAGCGCCGATGTGCGCGCGCGCGTTGCCGGCGTGCTGCGAAAACGCGCCTACGTCGAAGGCAGCGACGTCAAGCAAGGCCAGCTCCTGTTCGAGATCGACCCGGCGCCGATGCGTGCAGCCTACAACGCGCAGCTCGCCAATCTGGCTGCGGCGCAGGCGACCTATACCAATGCGCACGTCGCCGCCGAGCGCGCGCGCAGTATCGGCGCCAAGGGCCTGCTGTCGAAGAGCGACGTCGACAACGCCAATGCCGCCGAACGCACCGCCGCGGCCGCGGTCAAGCAGGCGCAGGCCAACGCCGAGTCGGCCAGAATCAACCTCGACTACACCAATGTGACCGCGCCGATCGCCGGTCGCGCCGGCCAGCAGCAGGTCACCGAAGGCGCCCTGGTTGGCCAGGGCGAGGCGACCTTGCTCGCACGCATCGACCAGGTCGACCCGCTTTACGTCAATTTCACCCTGGCGGTTGGCGAACTCGACAGGCTGCGCGCGTCCGCGGCGTCCGGCAGCGTCGACCTTGCCGAGCCGGACAAGGCCAAGCTCGAGTTGCTGCTGCCCGGCGGGGCGGTGTACAGCGAACCGGGTGTGCTCGATTTCTCCGACCAGGCAGTCGACGCGGCGACCGGTGCGGTGTCGTTGCGCGGCACGGTGCCCAATCCGCAGCATCGCCTGCTGCCCGGGCAGTTCGTCAACGTGCGCCTGACTCTCGGCGATCTCAAGCACGCCTGGCTGGTCTCGCAGCGCGCAGTGCAGCGCGACGCGAACGGGCCGTACGTGCTTGTCGTCGGTGCCGACGGCAACGTCGCGCAAAAGCAGATCAAGGCCGAGCGTCTGCGCGGCGACAGCTGGATTGTCACCGACGGCCTCGTCGACGGCGATCAGGTCATCGTCAGCGGCCTGCAGAAGGTCAAACCCGGCGAGCCGGCCAAGGCGGCGCCATGGCAGCCAACGCCGACGGCAGCGAAGTAGGAGCAAAGATCCGCGACGAAGCCACGAAGAAGGCCATACCAGATTCGTTCGGCCCTTGTTCGCGGTTTGGCGGCAATTCTTTTTGATTTGCGCATAGCGCTTTCCGAGCAACCAGACCCATGCCCAATTTCTTCATCGACCGTCCGATCTTCGCCTGGGTCGTCGCCATCCTGATCACGCTCGGCGGCGTGATCTCGATCACCCAGCTCGGTATCGAATCCTATCCGTCGATCGCACCGCCGCAGGTCGTCGTCGCGGCGAACTATCAGGGCGCCGACGCGAGCACGGTAGAGAAAACCGTGACCCAGGTGATCGAGCAACAGTTGACCGGCATCGACAACCTCGCCTACTTCAGCTCGAGCTCGGGTTCGGATGGTTCGGCGACGATCACGCTGACCTTCGAACCTGGCACCAACGCCGACATCGCCCAGGTGCAGACGCAAAACAAGGTTTCCCTGGCGACGCCGCGCCTTCCCAGCGAAGTGACCCAGCAGGGCATTGTCGTCGCCAAGCAGAACCCGGACTTCCTCATGGTCGCCATGTTGAAATCCGACGACGGCTCGCTCGATTCCTACGCGCTCAACAACATGCTCGCGGCGAGCGTTATCCCGCAGATCCAGCGCCTGCCCGGCGTCGGCAACGTGCGCCAGTTCGGTTCCGAGTACGCGATGCGCATCTGGCTCGACGCGGACAAGCTCAAGGGCTACAACATGGCCGCGGCGCAGGCGCTCGCCGCGGTGCGCGCGCAGAACGTCCAGGTTGCCGCGGGCTCGCTCGGTGCGGAGCCGGCGGTGCCGGGCAACGGCTTTTCGGCGACGGTGACCGCCGAGAGCCGCTTCACCACCCCTGCACAGTTCGAGGACATCATCCTGCGCGCGAACAAAGACGGCACCACGGTGCGCCTGAAGGACGTCGCGCGCGTCGAGCTCGGGCCGTTCGTCTATGGCACCAGCGTGACCTACAACGGTCAGGCCGTCGCCGGCTTCGCCGTGCAATTGCAGACCGGCGCCAATGCGCTCGGCGTCGGCAAGGCGGTCAAGACCAGGCTTGCCGAATTGCAGCAGAGCTTTCCGCATGGCGTGTCCTGGTTCGTGCCCTACGACACCACGCCGTTCATCACGATCTCGATCGAGGAGGTCGTGCAGACGCTGGTCGAGGCGATCATCCTCGTCTTCCTCGTCATGCTCGTGTTCCTGCAGAACCTGCGCATGACGATCATCGCCCTGCTCGTGATCCCGGTCGCGCTGATGGGCGGCTTCCTCGGCATGTGGATGGTCGGCTTCACGATCAATCAGCTCTCGCTGTTCGGCATGGTGCTCGTGATCGGCATCGTCGTCGACGATGCAATCGTGGTGATCGAGAACGTCGAGCGCATCATGGCCGAGGAAGGTGCCTCGCCCAGGGACGCCACGCGCAAGGCAATGGGGCAGATTTCAGGCGCGGTCGTCGCCATCGCCGTGGTGCTCATGGCTGTGTTCATCCCGAGCGCGCTGCAGTCCGGCTCGGCCGGCGCGATCTTCCGCCAGTTCTGCCTGACGATCGCGCTGTCGACCGCGTTCTCCGCATTCCTCGCGCTGATGTTCACGCCGGCGCTGTGCGCGACGATCCTCGAACCGCTTCACGCGACCCGGAAGAATGCCTTCTTCCGTCTGTTCAACCGCGTCTTCGACCGCGTGCAGACGACCTACACCGGGCATATTTTTGCCGCGATCAGGCACATGCCGCGCTGGATGGCGCTGTTCGCGGTCGTCGCCGTGCTCTGCGGCTTCGCCTTCGCCAAGCTGCCGTCGAGTTTCGTGCCCGAGGAAGACCAGGGCTTCGCCTTCGCCGTCGTGCTGCTGCCGTCGGGTTCGAGTCTCGAGCGCACAAAGACGGTGATGGGCGGGATCGGTGAACTGATCCGCAAGAACGAGGCGGTCGAGGGCGTGATCGCGGTGTCCGGCTTCAGCTTCGTCGGCAACGGTGAGAACACCGGCATGGCATTCATCCGCCTCAAACCCTGGAGTGAGCGCAAGAACACGGCCGCGGAAACAATCAGGCAGCTCAACGGCGCGCTGTCCACGGGCTTCCGCGACGCCCAGGCGTTCGTGGTCAACTTGCCGACGATCCGCGGCCTCGGCCAGTTCGGTGGTTTCGACATGTACCTGCAGGACCGCGCCGGCGCCGGCTACGCCGCGCTGCTCGAGGCACAGAACACCCTGCTCGGCAAGGCCGGTGAAAGAAAGGATCTGCTCACCGGCGTGCGCCCGAACGGCCTGCCGCCCACCACGCAACTGGCGATGAAGGTCGACCGCGTCCAGGCGCAGGCGATGGGTCTGTCGCTCACGGACGTCTATACGGCCATCCAGTTGATGCTCGCGCCGGTCTACGCCAACGATTTCTTCTATCAGGGCCGGGTGCAGCGTGTGAACATGCAGGCCGACGCACCGTTCCGCATGAACCCCGATGCGCTCAACCGTTTCTTCGTGCCGAGTTCGACACAGAGCGAAACCGTGGCGACGAGCACCGGCACGGCCACACTGCCGGCGATGATCCCGCTGTCGAACGTGGTCTCGACCGAATGGAAGCAGGGCCCGCCGACGCTGACCCGCTACAACGGCTATTCGGCGATCGAAATTGTCGGTGCGCAGGCACCCGGGCGCAGCTCGGGCGAGGCGATGGCGGCGATGCAGAACATCATCAGGAATGATCTGCCGAACGGCTTCGGCTTCGACTGGACCGGCCAGTCGCTGCAGGAAATCATCTCGGGCAATCAGGCGCCGATGCTCTATGCGCTGTCGATCCTCATCGTCTTCCTCTGTCTCGCCGCCTTGTACGAGAGCTGGTCGGTTCCCATTTCGGTGTTGCTGGTGGTTCCGCTCGGCGTGCTCGGCGCGGTGTCGTTCACCTGGGCGCGCGGCCTCTCCAACGACGTCTACTTCAAGATCGGCATCATCACGATCATCGGCCTCGCCGCGAAAAACGCGATCCTGATCGTCGAGTTCGCGGTCGCCGAGCAGCGCGCCGGGCGCCATCTCGGCGCGGCCGTGGTCGATGCGGCACGGCTGCGCCTGCGGCCGATCCTGATGACCTCGTTCGCCTTCATCCTCGGCGTGTTTCCGCTCGCGGTATCGACCGGCGCCGGCGCCAATTCGCGCCATGCGATCGGCACCGGCGTGATCGGCGGCATGCTGTTCGCGACCTTCTTCGGCCTGTTGTTCATCCCGATCTTCTATGTCGCGATGCGTCGCCTGCTCGGCGACGAGATCGAGCCGCGCGAGGAACCCCGGACCCAGCTCGACCCAAGCGCGCACGGTGGCCGCGGCTGAGTCCGCGCAGCAGTGACGCGGACAAAACGGCCCGGCTCTCCGGGCCGTTTGCATTTGGGGATATCCAAGCCGGTCGGCGCGCGCGAGAATGGCGGTCGATCCCGAGCGAGGGCGCCATGCATCTGTTTCCGTTGTTCGCCGACCTGTCCGGTCGCCGCGTACTGATCGTCGGCGGCGGTGCGGTCGCCGAGCGCAAGGCTGCGCTGCTGATCGGCGCCGGGGCGCAAGTCGAGATCGTCGCCTCGCAGGTGACGAAGCTTTTCGACCAATGGATCGTCGTTGGCAAGGTGCGGCGCGGTGCCGCGGCTTTCGACGACGGGTTGCTCGACGGTTGCTGGCTGGCCATCGCCGCGACCGACGATCGCGAATTGAATGCGCGCGTCGCCGCGGCTGCCGGTACGCGCCGCGTCTTGGTCAATGTCGTCGACGAACCCTCGCTGTGCACGTTCCAGGTGCCGTCGATCGTCGACCGTTCGCCGTTGATGATCGCCGTTTCCACCGGCGGCGCCGCGCCGATGCTCGCGCGGCTCGCGCGCGAGCGCATCGAGACCCTGTTCGACCACAGCTGGGGTGTGCTTGCTGCGCTGCTCGAGCGCGCGCGGGCGCGCATCCGCGCGCGCTACGCCAACCTTCCCGCGCGGCGGCGCTTCTACGAAACGCTGCTGCGCGGTCCGGTGATGCGCCTCGCCGCGGCGCAGCGGGTTGACGACGCCGGTGCCGCGCTCGATGCGGAACTGGCCGGATCGGCTGCGCCGGGCGCCGATGCGCGGGTCTCCAGCTCGCATCCGCACCCGCTGCCGGAGCAAGGTTCCGTCACCTTGGTCGGCGCCGGGCCGGGCGATCCGGGTTTGATCACGCTCAATGCACTGCGGGCACTCAACGAAGCCGACGTGATCCTGCACGACCGCCTGGTCAGCCCCGAAGTACTCGACCTCGCGCGGCGCGACGCCGAACGCATCGATGTCGGCAAGATCGTCGGCAAGCACCACACGCCGCAGGCGCAGATCAACGAACTGATGCTCGACGAGGCGCGCCGTGGCAAGCGCGTGGTGCGCGTCAAGGGTGGCGACGCCTTCATCTTCGGCCGTGGCGGCGAGGAAATCGAATATCTGCGCGAACACGGGATCCGCTATTCGATCGTGCCCGGCATCACCGCGGCGATCGCCTGCGCGGCCTACGCCGGCATACCGCTGACCCATCGCGACCACGCGCAGAGCGTGCGCTTCGCCACCGCGCATCGGCGCCGCAGCGAAACCGAAGACGGCGTGCTGACCGCAGCCGGCGAAACGCTGGCGATCTACATGGGCGTGGCCGAGGCGCCGCCGCTGCGCGACCGTCTGCTCGCCGACGGCTGGCCTGCGGACACGCCGTTCGCGATCGTCGAAAACGGCACGCGGCCCGAGCAGCGCATCGTGCTCGGCACCCTCGCCGACCTGGTCGAACGCGTGCGGACGCACGACGTGCACGCACCGGCGTTGCTGATCGTCGGCGCGGTCGCCGCGTTGGCGGCGCAGAACCATTGGTTCGCGGCGCCGCCCGTCGACCGATAGTCGGGTGGCCTAGCGCGCTGCCGCGTGCTTGTCGTCCTTCGGCCAGAAGTCGCGTTCGATGATCGTGTAGAGCGCGGTGGTGTAGTGCCCGGAGTCGGCCAGCGACAGGTGCGACCATTCCGGCAGGTCCCAGTTCCGATGGAGTTCGGGGTAGTCCTGGAAGTGGATGCCCGGCGCGCCGGTCTTCGCGAGCAGCACGTCCCAGGTTTTCTCGCGCGGGAACACCTTGTTGTCGAACTCGAGGTAGCGACCGCCGGTCGGCGGGCGCACGAACAGCACCTTGACGCCGCGCGCGCGCAACTTCGTCACCGCGGCGACCGCGCGCTCGATCTGCGTGTCGATGACTTTCTGCAGCTTCTCCGGCGTATCCATGTTGGGTGGTGGCGGTGCGTCGAAGCGCTGCGCCCAGATCGCGCGCGCAAGTTCGCGGTATTGCGGGTCGGTTTCGACCTTGCTCCACATGTGCGTATCGCGGTCGGGACCCTGCTCGAGCAGCTTGCGTACGTCGTGGATGACCGGCATGCGCGCGCGCGCGGGCCAGCCCTGCCGCTTGAGCACTGCGGCAAGCGCGAAGTCGAAGTCGAAGAAGGCGAAATACGGCTCGATCAGCCAGCGCGACAACCGGTTGCCGACGCGCTGCGATGGCGACTGCTTGTGGTAGTACGGCACCACGTCGCCGCGATAGGCGAAGCCGGCGAAGAGGACATCCGAGGCAACGCCGACCAGCAGGTGCCCGGTGAAATTCGGATCGGCAGCGAGATCCTCAAGCACGGGCAGGGCCGAGGTACCCTCGATCGCCAGCTGGATCGGGCGCTCGCCGGCCGCCTTCTGCCATACATCGAGCCGCAGATCGAACAACATGCGCGATGCACCGATCAGCACGGTTTTGTTGCCTTCCCCCGCATCGATGCGGCGCCGTTGCTGCGCCCATTCGCCGTCGCTGTTGTAGTAGCCCGGCGTCGCGCCGAACGCGCGCCAGTACGCCTCCCACGCGCCGAGCAAGACCAGGAACAGCAGCAGGCTGACGAGAAAAATCGGCCGCCACGCCAGCGCCGGCACTTCGCGCACCGGTACCGGCTGTGCGATCCCGGGGCGCTCTGCCGCGGTCTCGCGCGCGTAGTCGCCGCGCATGCGGCGCGCCGGGGCGGAACCAGCCGATTCAGAACTGGAAGTAGATGAAGGCACTGCCTTCCCCCTGTGCGATGACGATCGCGAATGCCATCAGCGCCCAAACGGCGCACAGCGCCGCCGCCGGCGTGCGCGCGACGACCGATTCGAGGGTGCGCGCACGCATGAACCAGTGGGTCAGCACGATCGCACCGACCACGACGCTGACCGAAACGAGGTAGTACGTCGCGAGGATCGGCCGCGCGCCGCCGTTCAGTCCGAACATGCCGCAAAGCACCGTCCACGCCTTGGCAAAGGTTTTCGCGCGGAAGAACACCCAGGTCAGGTTGACGAGCATCCAGGTCAGCAGACCGAGCGCGACGAACATGGCCGGCCCAGGCCGGTAGTTCGCGAAACGCGCGCGCAGTGCGCGCTCGACCGAGAGATAGAGTCCGTGCAGGCCGCCCCAGGCGACGAACGTCCAGTTCGCTCCGTGCCACAGACCGCCGAGCAGCATCGTCAGCATCAGCGCGACATATGTACGCGCGGCGCCACGGCGGTTGCCACCGAGCGGAATGTAGAGGTAGTCGCGCAACCACGACGACAGCGTGATGTGCCAGCGTCGCCAGAAATCCGAGAAGCCGACCGCCGCATACGGGAAGCGGAAGTTGTCGGGCATCGCGAAGCCGAGGCACAACGCCGCGCCGATCGCGGTCGTCGAGTAGCCGGCGAAGTCGCAGAAAATCTGGCCGCTGAACGCCAGCGTGCCGATCCACGCGTCGAGCATGCCAGGCAGCCTGCTTGAGTCGTAGACGCGCTCGGCCGCCGACGCCAGCAGGCTGTCGGCAAGCACGATCTTGTTGAACAGGCCGAGCGTCATCAACGCAAGGCCGAAGCGCAATTGCTCGCCGCTCGCCTTGCGTGGTTGCTCGAACTGCGGCACGAGTTCGGTCGGGCGCATGATCGGTCCGGCGACGAGGTGCGGAAAGAACGTCACGAACAGCGCGTAGTCGAGCAGGTTGCGTGCGGGCTCGGCCCGGCGCAAATAGACATCGAGCGTGTACGCCATCGTTGCAAACGTGTAGAAAGAGATGCCGACCGGAAGCACGATGTCGTACTTCGCCGGCTGCCAGGCGACGCCGAGCGACGCCATCAGCGCGCCGAAGTTGTCGAGCAAAAACTGGCCGTACTTGAAATAACCGAGCATGCCGAGGTTGGCGACGACCGAGAGCAGCATCCACGCATGCCGCGCCGATTCGCGTTTGGCTTTGACGAGGCCTTGCGCCGCGTACCAGTCGACGATGGTCGACACCCACAGCAGGACCACGAACGGCGGGTTCCACGCCGAGTAGAACAGATAGCTTGCCATGAGCAGATTGATCTTCTTCGCGGTCCAGGACAGCGGCAGGTTGTGCAGCACCAGCACGCAGGCGAAGAAAACGACGAACGTGAGCGAATTGAAGACCATGGCCCCTCCCGACCGACGATCCGGATCGCTATTGCGCGGCGGATCATGCGCCTGTCGCGGCCGCGCCGCAATCACTCCGTCTGCGACGTGCCTTTGCCTCGATGCCCAGTCCCGCGGCTGTCGCTTCCGCTGCGAGCGGAGTAAGGGGCAGGGGGGGGCTACTTCAGCAGCACGATGGCTTCGCCCAGCCGCATTCTTCGTCCGCCTGCGGTTGCACCCAGACCAGCCACCGGCCGTGCCGCAGCAACAGGGTGAGGCACGCACGATTCTGGTGCAAAACGGCGTAGTCTGGCCCTGACATCGTGCGCCTGCCGGGTGGATGGCCATCCAGAAAGTCGCATCGTTTCTTGCGCTCGCAGTCAAGGATCACGGAGGCCATGACAGCCGGTTGCGACCCATGACGCTACGCGGCGCATGCGTGTTTTTGCTACGCTTACGCGCTTTTTCTTCCATTCTTCGATTTCGACCGTCGAGGCCTGTCGAGACCAGCTCGTCTCGATCAAGGGACCGCTGGGCAAGCAGCGGCGGCGGCCGAAATAGCCCGTACAGAGAACTGCAATGACTGCCGCAAACCCCAAGATCATCTACACACTCACCGATGAAGCGCCGCGTCTGGCCACGGCCTCGCTGTTGCCGATCATCCAGGCCTTCGCGAAACCGGCGGGCATCGAAGTGGCGACCAGCGACATTTCGGTGGCCAGCCGCATCCTCGGCCAGTTCCCCGAGGCGCTGAGCGAGGCGCAACGCGTACCCGACAACCTGGCCGAACTGGGCAAGCTCACGCTCAAGCCCGAGGCCAACATCATCAAGCTGCCCAACATCAGCGCTTCGGTGGCGCAGCTCAAGGCGGCGATCAAGGAGCTGCAGGACAAGGGCTACAAGCTTCCCGACTTCCCCGAGAACCCCAAGAACGAGGTGGAGAAAGAGGTCCGCGCGCGCTACAACCGCTGCATCGGCAGCGCGGTGAACCCGGTGCTGCGCGAGGGCAACTCCGACCGCCGCGCGCCCAAGGCGGTCAAGGAATACGCGCGCAAGAACCCGCACCGCATGGACGAGTGGAGCCAGGCCTCGCGCTCGCACGTGTCGCACATGCACGGCGGCGACTTCTATCATGGCGAGAAGTCGATGACGCTGGATCGCGCGCGCGACGTGAAGATGGAGTTGATCACCCGGAGCGGCAAGACCATCGTGCTCAAGCCCAAGGTCTCGCTGCAGGACCGCGAGGTGATCGACTCCATGTTCATGAGCAAGAAGGCGCTGCTGGCCTTCTACGAAAAGGAGATCGAGGACGCGCGCAAGACCGGCGTGATGTTCTCGCTGCACGTCAAGGCGACGATGATGAAGGTGTCCCATCCGATCGTGTTCGGCCACTGCGTGCGCATCTTCTACCGCGAGGCCTTCGACAAGCACGGCAAGCTGTTCGACGAGCTGGGCATCAACGTCAACAACGGCATGATCGACCTGTATACCAAGATCGCCGCTCTGCCGCAGAGCACGCAGGACGAGATCAAGCGCGACCTGCACGCCTGCCACGAGCACCGTCCTGAACTTGCGATGGTGGACTCGGCCAAGGGCATCACCAATTTCCATTCGCCCAACGACGTCATCGTCGACGCCTCGATGCCCGCGGCGATCCGCAGCGGCGGCAAGATGTATGGCGCCGATGGCCGCCTCAAGGACGTCAAGGCGGTGATGCCCGAATCGACCTTCGCCCGCATCTACCAGGAGATGATCAACTTCTGCAAATGGCACGGCGCCTTCGACCCGCGCACGATGGGCACGGTGCCCAACGTCGGCCTGATGGCGCAGCAGGCCGAGGAATACGGCTCGCACGACAAGACCTTCGAGATTCCCGAAGATGGCATTGCCAACATCACCGACCTGGCCACCGGCGAGGTACTGATGAGCCAGAACGTCGAGCAGGGCGACATCTGGCGCATGTGCCAGGTCAAGGACGCGGCCATCCGCGACTGGGTCAAGCTCGCGGTCACGCGCGCGCGCAACTCGGGCATGCCTGTGGTGTTCTGGCTGGACGCCTACCGTCCGCACGAGGCCCAGCTGATCACCAAGGTCAAGATGTACCTGCACGAGCACAACACCGTCGGGCTCGACATCCAGATCATGAGCCAGGTGCGCGCGATGCGCTACACGCTTGAGCGCGTGATCCGCGGGCTGGACACGATCAGCGCCACAGGCAATATCCTGCGCGACTACCTGACCGACCTGTTCCCGATCATGGAACTGGGCACCTCGGCCAAGATGCTCTCGATCGTGCCGCTGATGGCCGGCGGCGGCATGTACGAAACCGGTGCCGGCGGCTCGGCGCCCAAGCACGTGCAGCAGCTGGTCGAGGAAAACCACCTGCGCTGGGACTCCCTGGGCGAATTCCTCGCCCTGGCCGTGAGCCTCGAAGAACTGGGCATCAAGAACAACAACGCCAAGGCCAAGCTGCTGGCCCGCGCGCTCGACGCCGCCACCGGCAAGCTGCTCGACAACAACAAAGGCCCCAGCCCCAAGGCCGGACAACTCGACAACCGCGGCAGCCATTTCTACCTGGCGCTGTACTGGGCCCAGGCGCTGGCCGCACAGACCGAGGACAGCGAGCTCGCCGACTGTTTCAAGCCGCTGGCCGACGCCCTGGCCGCCGGCGAAGCGACGATCATAGACGAACTCGCGGCTGTGCAAGGCAAGCCGGCTGACATCGGCGGCTACTATCTGCCCGACGCGGACAAGACCAACGCGGTCATGCGGCCGAGTACGACTTTCAACGCGGCACTGGCGGCGTTCGCCGGCTGAGGGCGGGCGGCGCTGTGGGGGTCGGCAAGCGCCGGGCGTGAAGCACGGCGCTTCGATCGTGCGCTTCCAGCTTTGGCGGCGTACTTGGTTGATTGGCGTGATTGGGCAAACAAATGAGAACGTTCTTGGTTGGGAGTCCGTGAGCGATTCTCGAATACCGGGCAAGCTCACACGACCCGAGATCAGATTGCGCGACGCAATCGAATGGGTCGCACGACCTCAACGTGCGCTCCCAACCCCCTAAGCCACCACTCCAACTGCTGTGTTTCCATGACCGTTGCCGTGACGCGTGAGCGTCCTTCCTTGTCGTTGAGTGGCACGATCTTCTGTTCAGTGGACAGCAGCGATTCGGAGAGATGGCGTGCCAGCCATTCACTGACGATGAGCTGCAGCCGGATCTTCTTCCCGGTCGGAAACTCGAATGCCTTTTCCGTTTCGACATAGCGCTGGAAATCGAATCCCTTCGGGATGGACGCAGTCGCATCAAGCATTTTCGCCGCCTTCATGCGATGCAGCGCCCATTGACGCGGGTCGGTGTAGTTCTCCGCCGTGGCGACGAGGTAGATCGCGCCGGCGCGATGGGCGAGACCGAGTGGATGCAAGTGGTACGATTTCGGTTGCTCTCTATCGACTGAGAGATAGTCGACCTTGATCTGGCGGTCACGCAGCAATGCCTCGTACACGGCATCGCGAACGCCGTCTTTGAGCTTTGGAGGAATCAGCGGCTGTCCGGATGGAATGTTCGCGATGCGCTTCGACCAGCGAGCAACGGGATCGGCACCCAGCAAGACCAGCGATTGACGCGCCTGGGCAAACTGCGGCTCCATGTCCTCGAGCATGGCGGGCGGGAACAGCGGCTTGAGGTACTTTTCGAGCAATTGGTACGTCAGGGCCGCGCTGAGTGACATGCCTCCAAAGTTGTGGTGCAAGCCGGCTTCCTTCCAGGACCAGCCTGCTGGATGCGCCTCGTCACACATCAGCGGAAACTGCGTGGACAGTTTGTGCAGGTCGCGTTCAACACTGCGCACATTCACCTCGTAACCTTGGGTGCTCAAGTTGGCGTGAAGCTGCCGCGCCGTTACCTTTCCCGGCTTGCCGGGTATGGCCATGAGCATCGCCAATTGCCGCAGAATGGTATCGGACATCGAACCGGTGCCGTAGGAGCTTGGCGGCAGTGTAACGGGTTCGGGCGCGGTCGGCGGTGGCGCTGGAAGCAGACGATCTGCATCCTGATTGCACGACGAGACCTTCATGCGCACACGGTGTCGCAGGTGCGCCAGATGCCCTTGGCAGGCATGACAGGCCAGGCAGTCATGGCACAGCCTCGGGACGGAGGAAGCGCAGGTTCGCTTCGAACAGGCAACCATGCTCCCGATTCGGTAACCGGCCAAATCGCACAGGATCGAAGGTAATGCCGTGGGCGCGCGAATCCAGCCCGCACCGTGCCGAAGCAAGGTGAAACAGCAAGCAGTGCCCGGGTCGCGCGGTGATGAGAGCAAGAATTTTCGGTATCGCCAGCAACCGCGTCACAATCGCCTCGATTTGCCGGTCCGCCTTGGCGGGCATGGCGCTCATATCCAGCGCAAGCGCGCCGCCACAGGTGAACCCGTCGTCCGGCACGTCCCGCAATATGCTCGCCGCGCCGTTTGCGACGCGCGCCGGATTGCCATCGGCCATCGACACCCACATGCCTTCCGGAACGAGCGTACCTTCAGCCCGTTGCGCCTTGGAATCATCGCGGCGCAATTTCAACGGCCATATCACCGTCCACACGGGCCCGAGGTTGTTCGCCAACTTGTCGGCATAGCGAAAGCTGCGAGTGGTGCGCCCAAACCCCACCTGCAAGATGAGTTCGGCCGACTTGCGGCAATGCCACACATGCCAGTGGCTGGAGTGGTCCCGCCATTCGCCGTGGTGGTGCAGCATGGTATGCAATAGCCCGGCATCGCGGCTGATGAAGATCGGTAATCCCATCACGACACGCGGTGCGGGATTGAGCAGCAGGAGTTCGATTCGAACCGGCATGGTGCAATAAGTAGTGGCAGATGGGGACAGCGTGCCCGACCTGTGCGACGGGAAGTGTCGCAAAGCTGAGTGGAAGCCGTGGCACAGCGGTTTACAGGCGAACAGCACCGGCAGCAGCAGTGACCGTATGAGCGAACCAAGGGGCATCGCCTTTTAGTTGTGGCTCGGATTCCAGCAGACTCATTTCAATGGTTTTGCACCAGCATCCCGGGATGAGCAAAGAATTGCATGCAGGCCTTCAGCATTAAGGGTGACGCCGCATATCGTCTGCGAATACGACACCTCATGTCGCAGCCAATTCGTTTACGACACAGTTTGTCGCCAACATGGCGCATGCTCCTCGACGACAACGAGGAACCTCCATGATCAATATCGAAGACGACGAAGAAGGCGAAACCGGCTCGTCCGCGAGCCACTTTGTGCGAATCCCATTGCGGGGCGCGCATGCGCAGGAAAGCGCCATCCTGGCCTTGCGCATCATCGCCGCCCTGGATTTGTACGGAAGGTTGCTCGACAGCGACGGCGATATTGAGGACTGCGACGTACTCTCGCTCGTTGGACTAGATGAGCGCAAGGGGCGCAAGAGACCGCTATCCACGCAGGTCGTCAAAACCGCTTTCAAGCACCAGCTTGAGCATCTGGAGCAACGGTTCCAGCGCAAGGACGATGCGCTGGCCGGCAACATCGAAAAGCTGTGCAATATCATGCGACTGAGTCAGCGCGAGCGCTTTGCCTTGCGCCTTTGTGTCATTGCCACGCTGAAGCCGCGCTTCAGAGACCTGTTCAATCGCTGCCACATTTGCAAGGCGGCACTCGATGTGGCGCTGAACCGAATTGCCGGACGGCGCATGTCTGGCCCCACGCGCGTCTTTGGGCAAAGGTCGCGCTTGAGGCGTGCTGGCTTGCTGGTGACCGGGGATGACGACTTTGACAGCTGTCCGTTGAAAATGGATTTTGGGCTCGCAGAGCGCATGACCTCGAACAAATTCGACATCGACAGTCTGGTTCGAAACCTGGTCCGCCCTGCCGCCGTATCGAAGCTGTCGATGGCAGACTTTTCCCACGTCGCGGATATCGGGCTGCTCACGCGCTATGCGCACGACGCAAGCAAACACCGGCGCCGCGGTGCAAACGTGCTCATCTACGGAACGCCCGGCACGGGCAAATCCGAATTCGTGCGCGCTTTTGCCCAGGCATCGCGCTGCCGATTGTTCGAAGTTCCGAACGAGGATTCGGAAGGAGATCCCATCAGTGGCCCGGCGCGCTTTCGTGCCTACGCGCTATGCCAGCAGCTGATGGTGGACGGATCCGGACAGATGTTGCTCTTCGATGAAGTCGAGGATGTCTTCGGCAGCAATGACGACGGGTTTTTCGCATCGTTCTTTGGCCGCCATCGTAATGCGGATTCCTTGCGCAAGAGTTGGGTCAACGAAACCCTCGAGTCCAATCCCGTACCCACCTTCTGGGTCTGCAATTCCATCCGCGCCATGGATCCGGCGTACCTTCGGCGCTTCGACATCATCATGGAATTCCGGACACCCGGGCGTTCGGTTCGCCGACGCCTGGTGGATCGCTACTTTCGGGAAGGGGAAATCTCCCCGACATTCGCCGAGCGACTGGCCAGCGACGGACGCATCGCGCCAGCACATCTTGAGCGGGTTTCGCGCGTAATGCGCACCCTGCATGCGCGCACCTCACGCCAGCGCGAGGCCGAAGTGGAGCGCTTGCTGACGAGTTCACTGCGCGCCGCTGGCGTTGGCAAGGCACTTGCGCTGCCGGAAATCCCAGCGCATTACGATCTGGAGTTTCTCAACGCCAGTGCGGATCTTTCCGCCTTGGCGGCAAGCCTGGGCAGCGGGTCCAACGCCCGCATCTGCCTTTACGGTCCTCCCGGTACTGGCAAGACCGCGTTTGCGCACTACCTGGGCCGCCACCTTGATCGGCCCGTACTGGTGCGGCGCGCATCGGACCTGCTCAGCATGTGGGTCGGCAGGACTGAACAGCTCATCGCCGAGGCCTTCGCGCGTGCGAAAGACGAAAACGCGATCCTCGTCATCGACGAGGCCGACAGTTTCCTTCGTGACCGGACGGGCGCGCAGCAGGGATGGGAAGTGACGCAGGTGAACGAACTGCTCACGCAAATGGAGGCCTTCGACGGAATCTTTGTGGCATCGACCAACCTCGTCGATACCCTCGATGCCGCTTCGCTGCGCCGCTTCGACTTCAAGTTGAAATTCGACTATTTGACCCGCGAGCAACGGCGGCGATTTCTCGTACGCGTGGCGGGAAACGCGGATCTTGACCTCGACGGTCTCGGACGGCGACTGGATCGCCTGGAAACACTGACGCCCGGAGATTTTGCGAACGTGCTGCGCCAGTTCGCGGTGCGCGGAACGCAAATCACTGCTCGGGAATCCATCGAACTGCTGGAACGTGAAACGGCAATCAAGCCGGAAGGACGCAAACGCACGATCGGGTTTGTGTGAGCACGGAACCGGTTACGCCGTCGCCACAACCGGATACTGGATCGTTCCGAAATCAACCTCGGGGTGATCGAGCATCAGTCCGATCACCACCGGAATGATTGCGATGAGGATATTCGCGCCATCCTTCACCTGTGCGCGGTTGGTGCCACTGTTCCAGGTCGCTCCGCCATGGATGAGCTGGTTGCGCAGCACGTAGAGCCGATCAAAAACGATCGACAATACGGTTGCCGTCTCGCTGCCGACAATGGATTGCAAGGCGATCTTCTTGCTTTGCTCGAACTTGATCTCCCAGCGATCACTCGAGTCGTGCTCACGCAGGGCCCGCCAGAACGGCTCGAACACGAAGCGATTTTCGACCAGCGTGCGAATGGGTCCGGAAAATTGCTGGAACAAGACAGCCGCGAGACGCTTGTGGGCATCCGAAGCCAGTGCCTTTTCAAAGAAGGCGTGCAACTGCGCGCGTGCGTTCACGTCTTCGCCAAACTCGTGGGCATAGGCCGCGTTGAACGCGATCCAAAGAAACACGAAACGTGCATCGGGATCGGCCGTTTCCGCCTCGGCGCGGCCAAGCCAGCTGATTGCGCGATGGATGCGGATGCGGCTCGATTCGGCATGGCGATCGGCCAATTCATGCAGCCTCGCCTTCAACGTGTCTGCGATACGTTCCTTCGCGCGCATGGGCAGCCTCGGGGTTCAACCGGATTCGCCGATGATAGAAGTCCGTGAAGGGGATGGCCACTCTTCCACGCAGAGCCCGCGCTGCCATTCGCCACGCCAAGGATGTCAGCTGGCCGGCTGAGGATCGGGCATCGGTCGCAGTTTCCACGTTTGCGCATGCCCACCATTCCATCGCGGTGTAGACCGATGCTGACATCCGGCCCCTGCGCAAGTTAGCCGGGCGTAGTGGCCGGGAAGATCGTAGCCAAATAATCCGCAACGCCCTGGCGCATCTGTTCGGTGACGAATAACGGCTACGTTCCGGCCCCTTGTCCCCACGAAATTCATCGACGTTGCCGATCCGCGTCTGGCATACCGATATCCGCCGCAAGTCGGTAGGTGCTGGCCACCCGATCTCACTCCCGCACCGGCACGCCCAAACCCTCTCGGAGATCGCTGCGCGGCTGGAATCCGGCGAATCCTACCAACTCGAACAAGAGCGTCTTTGCGACAGTGGGTGTCGGGAGCGGGCACGACAATACCCTCACATCCAAAGGCGTCCAGAGACAACCCATGCCCATGCTCGTGCGCACACTGGAGCAGATTCTCCGTGCCGAAAGGAGAGTCTTCCGCAGTCTGGAGAAGCAGAAACTCGACGCGCCGGACTTCAAGCCGAAGGAAATCCGCGACTGGTTCGGCCTGCCATCCAGCGTCCCCGTGCGCGAAGAAGAACTCTGACCGACTTGGGATTCCGGCCATGCGCAACGAAACACTCGACAGGGATGCAAGCCTGCCGACCGACGAACAGGTCTACGCTGAAATTCAGCGCGCGCCGGTCTTTCTCACCGAAGGCGACGAGCACATCTCGCGATTCGGCGGCAATCTCGAACTGCGCGTCTCGCATCGCAGGCGGATGTTCACGATCGAGGATGGCGGCTGGCTGGCCACCGCAGTCGGGCGCGTATGTGCATGCGCTGACGACTACCTGTTGTTCCCGTTCTGGATCGGCCTGCATCACTGGAACTACCTGCCCTTCGATTGTCCACGTCAACAGGATCTGTTCGATCGTCCGCCGCTACCGCCGCAGTTCGACTACGGATTCTGGTTGAAGCGGCTGTCCGAATTCCTCGAAATACGGCGACGGCAATTCCGAACCATCCGGAACGAACTGCTGGCCGAACTTCCCGACGAAATCGGCAAATGGATCGTCGCAATGCGCTTCCCGTGGCTGACGTTCGCCGACATTGCCTTGATGTGGCGGCGCATGGACGAAGCCAGGTGCGTCGCTCGCGACAATATCAACCTGTTGCCGATCTGGTGCCTCTGGCAGGGCAGCGAGATCGCGGCTGAATGGGGCCGCGAAGCGGCGGACGAAGCAGCGGCGCTTGACTCGGTCAGATCGATGCGGGCGCAATTGCGCCAGTCTGGCGTACCGCAGCGCATGTGGCGCTTGCTGTGCAGGCATGGCGCACGATTGTTCGAGCAGGAGCAGTGGTGTTTCGAGCCATGGGAACGGTGGAACGGGTCAGCATTGCCGTACTTGCGCCTGCTTGCCGTCGACGATTCGCCGAGGCTGCCATCGCACGAGGAAAAATCCGTGCTGTTGACGCTTGCCGTCTGCCGAGGCGAACCGTTGCTGGAATATCCCAACTTGGCGCGTGCCGTGCTCGATCAGATTCGCGCGTGCGGTGGCGAGGAATACTGCATGGAACAGACCTTCGGCGGGGAACTCATCATCGTGCTCGATTGGCTTCTGGAAATGGCGGCTCGCAACCCCGATGCGAACTTTTGGGGTACCGGATGGAAGCAGTGGTCGAGGTCGAAGCAGCGGGTGCAAATCGAGTGGCAATGCGCCATCGAAACCTTCGAGTCCGGGCCTTACGCAGTCGTCCCGCTGTGCAGTAACCGCGACTTGGCCGAGGAAGGCGAGCGGATGGAAAACTGCCTTTCCCATTCCTGGAAATATGCGAATCAATGCTACATCGGAAATCTGCGCATCTTCTCGATCAGAAGGGCGAGCAATGGAGAATCGGTGGCGACGGTCTCCCTGGAATTACGGGATGCTGCCAAGCCTGAGGTGGGTGAAGCGGAAGGCTTCAGGCATGCAAGCGTGCCGATAGAGGTCCTGCCGGTAATCGACGAATTGCGGCGGCGATATCAGGCGACGTTCGAAATGAGGCAATCTGATTAGCGCATCAAGGGGCCAACGTCAGAACACCGGGGCGGTCTGAATGAAGGCGCGGCATTTTTCAGATTTTGCCTTCGGTCATTTGGGACACGATCCCACACGTCGGCTGGGAGAAGAGAACCGAATAGACTGGCTTCGAAAACGTGCTGTCGGCTCATGACCCGGTCCCACTGATACGCGTCGTATGTCCCCTCAAATACAAGCTGTCGAACCTCGATGAATGGGGCCTCTCCCTGGGCGCCTTGATCCAACCACTCTTTTGCGAGCTTCTCCCACCAGCTGCCCTTCCGATCGACTCGCCCGATCTGCTGCTCGAGGACGGCAGGGTTCCATTCGGCGTGGAATTGCACGACGACGCGGCAGGACTCGTGGAGGTTCAGCCCTTCCCGTCCGACCTGGCTCTGCGCGATGAGGACCCACGGCGACGCGCCGGGCCGGTTGAACGCGGCTTGGAGGTACCGTCGAGTCTCCCACCGCGTCGCGCCCTGAAGCAGTCGCGCGTGGAAGCTCTGGCGACCGTCGTCATCCTCGAGGAGCGCGTGGAGCGCCTGCTGGCGAAGCACCGCCTGCTCCTCATCGACGTCCTCGTCCCCCAGTTCGCCGAGCAGCGGGCGCAGACGCTCCTCTACGAACTCCCTGGTCAGGGAGGCGAAGCGCTCGTCGGTCACCTCGTCAGACTCCGAGGTCGTCGCGAGGAGGTCGTCGAGGACGAACGACACGAGGTGGTCCTCGAGCGCGCCCTCCAGCTCGCGGTCGGCGGGCGCGCCGCCAAGCAGCGTCGGGTCTGAGCGCCAAGCGTCGACCGGCTTCTTCGCCCGTCGCCGCACCTTGTCCCGCAGTCGCTCGTAGGCCTTATGGCTGTCGGCGAGCGCGCGGCGCATCTCGGCGCCGTTTCCGCTCGCGAGCCTTCCCTTGAGAACAGGCTCCCCGTTGTCATCACGCTCGGCCCGCATTCGATCGAGCTGCTGGGCGGCGATGCCGAGGAGGACCTTGGAACGGCGGCTCCGCTCAGCGTCCGTCGAACCTCGACGCTCCGGGAAGAAGTTGAGCGCTGATGGACGCTCCTGGTCTGCGTCTCGAAGCGCACGCCGAACGTTGAGAACATCCGTGAGCATGTGAAGTGGCCGGAGGAAGACCCCGAAGACCAGCACCTTCTCGCGCCTCAACGTCCAGCCTTCGATCTCCTTCACAGCGGCGAGGATGCGCGGGTGCTCGGCGTCAGGATCGAGCTCGGCGTCGTTCATGGGTGGGAGTGCTTCGAGCACGCGCCTGCGCCCGTCTCGGAGCCACCGATACCAGTAGGCGGCGCGCCTGATCTTGCCTCGAGTGTGATCGTCAACGACGCCAGCCTCGGGGACCCGAAGCGGCTCGCTGGTCTCGGAGAGGTCGATGCTGACGTGCCCCGCGGACAGCTTGGTGTAGGCGTCGCGTACCGCCCGTGGCCACTCTGCGGTGTCCCTCAGCGTAAGTCCCCGAGCGCTTTGGCTCATGCACTCGGCTGCGAAGAGGACGTCGAGCCAGGGCGAGTTCTGTCCAACCGTCTCGGTCCACCCGATCTGCACGCGCCGAAGTCGTCGGTGGGGATGCGGCAGCCCCTCGGGCAGCGCGGCGCCGTCGCGGAACCTCGCGACGAGCGGGTCCTCGTCGCGTCGACGTCTCGTCACGTGCGGAGCCAGCGTGTTGGTGAAGTCAGTCGCGGCGGCACACAGCTCGTCCAGGCGACTCCCTTCATCGGGAGCCACGGCGGCGCGCGATGCCGCGTCGTGCAGGCGCTTCACCACCTGCCGTCCGCGCTCCTGGTCGATCCCGCTGCGCGCGCGGCCGAGGAGATTCAGCCATTGCGAGAGCTCCAACTCCATCGGCGTCGCCGTAAGGCAGAGCCGCCGCCCGCCTTCGGGCTGCTTTAGCAGCGCGTCGACCAGGCGCGCCAACACCGGGCCCGAAGCTGCGCCCAGCGCCGTGTCATCGACGTCCACCTCGCCTCGGCTCTTGTGCGCTTCGTCGATAACGAGCAGGTCGAACTCGCCCAGCCAGAGCCCCAGCAGCTCCTCGGTCAGCGCGCGCCCGTCGCCGCCATTGCCGAACCGCGCGAGGAGCGCGTCGTTGTTCCAGCTCGATACGTTGAGCGGCGGTAGCGCTTCCATTCGCTTACGCAGGTCTCGCCGTCCACGAACGCGCGGGGCGACCTCGCTCGCGATCCGAGCCATCCCGTTCCAGCCCCACCACGAGGCCCGCGCGTTCTCGATCTCGCGTTGCAGCTTGCCGATCCGTGTGCGTCCGTCTTGGCGATCGGCACGCGACGCAAGATGAAGCTCGACGAACGCGGGCAGCGCTGCGCGCCAGACGTAAGAATTGCTGCGGACCAAAGGCGCGCGGAACCCGTGAGAGATGAGCCACCACTCGGACTCGTCGGGACGCGGGCTGAAGTCCTTCCACGACGCCTCGTTCGGTGAGACCTCGCGCAGGAACTCCGTGAACGTCGTCAGCTCCTTCGGTGCAGTGCTGTTCGCGCGGAGCTTGCGAGACTCCGCGGCCCACTGGTGCATGAGGCCATGCGGGACGGCGACGGCCGCGCGACCGCCCGCCTCCAGCACCGAGTGAACCACGGCGCACGCGATGCGGGTCTTGCCGGTTCCGACCTCATCGGCGAGCACGACACCGCTCTGCGGCAGGCGCTCGGCCATCCACGTGAGCGAGGCTCGCTGCCCCTCGTCGAGATGTTGTTCCTCACGAGGCTTGGCCGCGTCCTCCCCGACGAGCTTTCGAAGCGCGGTTGCCGCGCGCGCCCACGAGAAGCTCACCGCAGCCCCCATGCGCGGGCGGCGCCGTCGAGTACCTCGAAATACCGGGCTCGCTGCTTGTCGGTAAGGTGTGGCGAGCGGAGCTCTGGCTCCCGAAGGTGCGCGAAGACGTCGAGGCGATGCGCACGCCAGGTCGCGATGAGCGTCTCCGGGAACGAGGCGCGGAACATCCGGTCGAGGTGGTCGATCCAGTCGTCGATCATCGACTCGGGCAGCGCCGCCTGTAGCGCGGCTACCTTCTCGACAAGCTCGGCCGCTGCGTGGAGGCCGTAGCTCTTCTCCTGCGTGATCGCCTCGCCAACGCCAGGCCCCTTGGATCTGCCGTCGTCACCCTCATCGCGATCGTCGTCGTCGGTGGCTTCTGCCGGGCGGATCGGGAAGTCGAGGAGCGCGGCGAGCGCGTCCGCGTAGGTGTCGAAGCGCGGCGGCTGCCATCCGACTCGACCGGCCGCGTCGACGACAGGAACGACCCGCTTGTGGTCGCTCTCGTCACGCACGTGGAGCGCAGTCGGGTTCTCGTCGTCCTCAAGCGGGATCTCTTCGACTCGCTGCACCTCGAACCAGTCGCGCCCGATCCACGAGATACTTGCACGCGCTGTCGCAGCGTCTTCGCGCCAGAGCAGACGGAGACGGCGGTTCGGCGTCGTCTCAATGGTCGCGGAGAGGATCGGCGGCGCCAGCAAGATGGGCTGCGCGTCCGGCGCGTCGCCGACCTGACCAACGGCCCACTCGTCTTCACCGACAACTTCGGCGTGTTCCTGCGTCCAGAACAGCCAGCGCTCGAGGTCTTCTGGGGCGAAACGCTCGGCAACCTCGAAGACGACGCCGGTCTCCACGTTCCCCTCGCGCATGCCGCCGTGGGAGAGGATGCCTCTGCGCGAGAGGTTGCCGGATCCGAGGTAGAGCCAGCCGTTGCTCGCGTAGCCGTCGCGAAGGTAGCCCGCGTACACGAACTTCGCGTGGAGCCGCCGTGCGTGGTCAAGGGAGTCATAGGGCCGAACGATCTCCCAGCCGTCCGTGTCTCCTTCCCGCGCCCAGTCGGCGACCGCGCCTGCCTCACCGGGCTCCACGAGCGCCACCCGGTACGGCTTCGGCGTGAACACCCCGAGGTCTTCGAGCTTGCCGAAGACGGCAGGCTTGCGCGCCTTGCCCGATGGCTCTTCGTAGAAGCCGGAGCCGCAGAGAAGAAGGTTCCTCGGCCTGTCGATGGCGCTGCGGAAGCGCTCTCGAATCTGGTCGTAGAGCGGCCGGTCCAGCGAGTGGATGAAGCGGGGCTTGCGGTTCGTCGCGAGAGACGAAGCCGCCGTGAGGAGGACATCGAGGCGCGCAGTGAGCTTGCGCTCCTTCGGCGCAAGGCTCTGCTCGTCACGATGGAAGCGTCTGGCGAGTAGAGCCTCTGCAAACGCACCAGCGGCGACGATGTCGGCCCGATCCTCGGGGGGCGCCTTGCCGTCGAGCGGCACATCGACGACCCAGACCAACTCGAGCTGTTGCCGAGCGGATGTATACGTGAAGTTGGCCGTGATCACCGCGAGGCGAAGATGGCTTGGGGTCCCGGTCCGGGTTGGGGCGAAAGCGAGCAGCGCGACCTTTGCGTGCAGCAGGGAGCCAGGAGCGACCGCCCGTGGCTGGAGCTCGTGGAGACCAGGGATGCGGCCGGGAGGAAACACCTCCTTCCGCGAGGACGACGCGTGCCCGTCGAGCATGAGGTACAAGAGCACGTGTCCCAGCTCGGCGCGCTGTCGCGGACGAAGCCCCGTGAACCGCTGTGCGGCGTCCTCGAGGAAATCCTCGGCGCCGGTCATCGCGACGAGAGCGGCGCTGTGTCCGACCATGCCCTCTGGCGGGACGAAGATGTCGAGCAGCGTCTCGGCGCTCATCGCGCACCTCGCTGATCGACATCACGCAGGAGCGCGTGCAGATTGGCGATACGGAACGTTCGGCCCGTCCGATCGGGCTCGATTCTCGCCGCGCCGTCCTCGAGGTCGCGGGCCTCATCCGCGCCGCCGATGACGCGGAACAGCGCTCCTCGAACAACGGCCCCATCGGCGAGCCCGAGTACCTCGCCAGCACGACGAACCACGAGCCTGATCGCCTCGGCGTCATCGGCGACTGCCACGGCGCCGGTGAACGCGCGGCTCGTTGGCTCGTTCACGCCAGCCACGTTCGCTCTCTCCACATAGCTCTTCGTGGCCGAGCGCAGGTCCTTGAGCGCGCGCTTGATGCCCGAGTCCGCCACCAGGGTCGGAACTTTCACTCCTCCGCGCGCAGGCTCGACCGCACGGGTCAAGCGCGCCACCGCGTCGCGGGCACGGTCGAGCACAGCGCCGAACGCGCGCGCGGCGAGGATCTCGTTGGCCTGCTCTTGATGGTCACGTTTTTGCAGCCACGCGACCACGGTGCCTTCAATGTCCAGCATCGCGGCCGCGCTCCGCACTGCTTGCGCCAACCGTTGCCGCTTCTCGCTCGCCGGGGTCGACGTCCCTAGGAGCCGCGAGCGGACGAGTGCGCGCTCATCGTCGGTGGCGTGTTCGGGTGAGAGCGCCGAACGGAAGCTCGCACGCGACGAGGGCAGCTTCTTCTCGTCGCGAAGCCAGCCCACGATCCACTTCCGCAGCGTCGTGCCTCCTTGGCCGACGTTCTGGTTGAGGAATGCGTTCGCGAGGGCGCGCCCAACCGGCTCCAGCTCGAGGAGATCGAAGCGGGAGCCGCGTGCGAAGCCGAGCCCACCATCGACGCGAACCGCCCGAGTTGCGGCCTGACGATGGGTGTTCCGCACGTAGTACGACGCCTGGCGAAGCCTGTGGAACGACCACGCCTCGTGGCCGTCTTCACGACCAAACGCCCGGTTCCCGAGAATACGACGTGAACGGGTCTCGCGATCGGAGTTGGCTTCGTACTCCAGCTTGCACGCCAGCGCCTCGATGCCGTGGCAGATGGCGGTGGGCTTCGGCGCGTTCGAGCCGTGGCTCGCCAGCTCTTCGTGGAGCGCCAGCGCTGCCAGGGGCCATGAGAGCTGCCGCGCGAACCAGATGCGCCCCAACTCCGGCACCACGAGCTCGCGGAAGAACAGGTCCGCCGCGCGCAGGCCGAAGTCGAGCGAGAGCCTCGACGTCGTAACCTCGCTGGGCGCAGGAGAGAACCAACTTGAGCTCATGACATCGCTATTGTGTCACTGACCTGCCTGGTTTTTCCGGACCACGGATTAGTTGAGAGTGGCTCAACTCTTCCTCTTGACCATGATCGTCACGGTGGCCAGCAAGCCGGGCTGCACGTCGGAGACGTTGCGGCGCTGGGTACGGCAGGCGCAGGTCGATGAAGGCCAGCGCGCAGGGCTGAGCACGCCGGAGCGTGATCGGCTCAAGGCGCTGGAACGGGAGATTCGAGAACTGCACCAGGCGAACGAGATCTTGCGCAAGGCGTCGGCGTATTTTGCACAGGCGGAGCTCGACCGCCGGTTCAAGCCATGATCGCGTTCATCGACGATCACCGCGCCGTCCATGGAGTCGAGCCGATCTG
>JAFEFS010000069.1 GCA_018240465.1 Pseudomonadota bacterium | reverse complement strand
TCGCGCAGAATCTTGACCATCTGTTCTTCAGTGAATCGTGCCTTCCGCATAGACTCCTCGCTTCGTTGGCGGGAGCCATCTTCTCAACTTTCAGCCGGTCCGAGAATCGCCGGGCAGGTCACATCCATCTCGACATCGAAACCGACGACCTCGACGCCGAAGTCGCGCGCCTCGAAGCGCTCGGCGCCACGCGCATCGCCTTCGTCAAGCGCTGGTGGGTGATGCAGGCGCCGACCGGCCATCGCTTCTGCGTCGTGCGCAAGCAGCGCGAAGAGTTCGCGTCGCACCTGAACGAGTGGCCGTAAACATCACGAGTCATCCCCGCATGCTCTTGGCGGGACTGCGCAGGTGCGACTGCCGAAGCGAATATTCGCGCAGCGAATGACATACGGTGCGTGCGGCAGAATTGCCGCATACCATCCAGCGACTTCTCTTCCGTGCCGCCAAAAGCATCGGGAAGCAAAAGCACTGGGTTCCCGCCGAGAGCGCGCGGGAATGACAAGCAGAGCCAATGCGGCGAATTCCGCGCTAGGCCGCTTCCAGCGTGGCCATTGCCTCGCGCGCCGCGGCCATCGCCGCCTTGGCGTCGGCGAATCCGCTCTGCGTCTTGAGCACGTTGCGCTTGGCGTCGAGCACCTTGAAGGCGAAGGCGTCGGCTTCGCGGAACACGACGGGCTGCAACGCCGGTTTCTCGCTGCGCGCGATCGGTTTCGATTCCGTCGCCGCACTCGCACGCAGATCGCGCAATCCTGCCGCGTAGCGCAGCTTGTCCAGGAACGGCCCGGCCAACGCGCGCGCGCGCGCCGCGCCGGCGTGCAGGATGTCTTCGATCTCGGCAGGCTTCGCGATCAGCGCATCGTATTTTTCGCGCATCGGCGCGAGTTCCGCGTCGATGCGCTCGAACAGCTTCTGCTTCGCGTCGCCCCAGCCAATGCCGTCGGCGAACGCCTGGCGCATCGCCGCCGTTTCCTGCGCGCTGGCGAAGGCCTGGTAGATGCTGAAAATGTTGGAGTCGTCCGGATTCTTCGCCTCGCCAACACCAAGCGAATTGGTCACGATGCCGAGGATCGCCTTGCGCAGCGCCGCCGCCGGCAGCCACAGCGGAATCGTGTTGTCATAGCTCTTCGACATCTTGCGCCCGTCGAGACCGGGCAGCGTGGCCACGCTCTCCTCGATCGCAGCTTCCGGCAGCACGAAGTAGTCCGCGCCGTAGAGGTGGTTGAAGCGCTGGCCGATGTCGCGCGCCATCTCGATGTGCTGGACCTGGTCGCGACCCACGGGCACCTTGTGCGCGTTGAAGATCAGGATGTCCGCGGCCATCAGCACCGGGTACATGTACAGGCCCGCGGTGACGCCGGCGTCCGCATCTTCGCCTTTCTCGCGATTGGCGTCGGTGGCCGCCTTGTAGGCGTGCGCGCGGTTGAGCAGGCCTTTCGCCGTGATGCAGGTCAGGATCCAGGTCAGCTCGGGAATCTCGCGGATGTCGGACTGGCGGTAGAAGTACACTTTCTCCGGATCGAGCCCGCAGGCCAGCCAGCTCGCCGCGATCTCCAGCGTCGAGCGCTGCACGCGCGCCGGATCGTCGCACTTGATCAGCGCGTGGTAGTCGGCAAGGAAATAGAACGACTCGGTGCCGGCATTGCGGCTCGCCGCGATCGCCGGGCGGATCGCGCCGACGTAGTTGCCCAGATGCGGCGTGCCGCTCGTGGTGATGCCGGTGAGGATGCGGGTTTTGGATTGTACTTGCGGCACGTTTTCAGATTCCGTCAAAAAGAAAGTCCAGCGCGCGAACGATGGTGTTTTGCTGCGCTTCAAGGTTGCATACGAGTTTGCCGAGATAGCGTTTCGGCAAGCCGGCGAGTTGCTGCGTGAACATCACAAGCGTTTCGTTCTCGATATCGAAGCGCGGATTGAGCAGACTCGCCGGAGTGCTTCCCACCCCTTTCTGACGAATCAGCGGAACGACGACGTGCGTCGGAAAATCCGCCAGCAGTTCCGACTGCACGATGAGCAGATATGGCACCCGGCGCTGGCTCGCGGAGTCGCCGTTGCGTACGACATCGAACCGGTTCATCACCAACTCCGCAAACCGTCGCTCCATACGCCGTGCTTTTCGACGTGGCGGTTGTACGCCTCGATCGCTTCGCGGTTCTCCTTCAGCCATTGCTCGCGGCGATGCTGGCGAACGATCTCTTCGAGACGCTTTTCAAGTTCCGCCGACAGGTTGATGTTCAGTTTTCGCGCGTCTGCAAGCAGATCGCTGCTGATGCTCACGTTCGTCGGTTTCTTCACGGCATGTCCGGAAGCAGCCATGGCGGTTCCTCTGCGCATGATTGATGCGCATATGCTATCGCCATCGACCCGCGCAGACAAATTTCTCCGCCTGCTGCGGGAGACGTAACCCCGGCCGCCACCCCGCCTCGTTGCATCGTTCACCTTGCCAACGGAGTGTCCAATGAAAGCGCTACTGTCCGCCCTCGTCCTTGCCGCACTGTCCTGCGCCCCATTCGCCCGCGCGGGCGGCCTCGTCGATCTGCGCGTGATCGACCGCGACACCGGCGCGACCCTGCCGACGTACTCGCGTGACGGAAAAGTATTCATCGCCGGCACGCCGGGCCATCGCTACCGCGTACGCATCGCCAACCGCATCGGCGAGCGCGTACTCGCGGTGCTGTCGGTCGACGGCGTCAACGCGGTTACCGGCCAGACCGCGAGCCCCGACCAGTCCGGCTACGTGCTCGATCCGTATCAGAGCACGGACGTCGCCGGCTGGCGCAAGAGCACGGACGAAGTCGCGCAGTTCAACTTCACCGCGCTCTCGGGCAGCTATGCCGCGAAGACCGGGCGGCCGGACAACGTCGGCGTAATCGGCATCGCCGTGTTCCGCGAAAAGCCGCTCGATCTGCCCTGGCGCGAAGGCAAGATCGCGAGCGCCCCGCTGGCCGATCGCTATGCGCCGCCGGCGCCGCCGGCACAACCCGCATCGCCGAAACCCGCGCCTGCTTCCGTGCCACCCGGTACGGCCGAAGCCGAAACCTCGGCAGCAGCCAAGTCGGCCGTGCCCACCGGAACTCAGGCGCGCGCGGAATCCTCCGCCGACGCATCCTCCGCGCGCTTGCGCAAGCCGGAGGAATCGCTCGGCACCGGCCACGGCGCGCGCGAAACCTCGCACGTCACCTGGACCCAGTTTGCGCGCGCCAGTTCGCAACCGGACGAAGTCGTCTCGGTCTGGTACGACAGCTACAACAACCTCGTCGCGCGCGGCGTGATTCCGCAGCCGCCCCCGCCGCGCCGCTTCGTCGAACCGCAGGCGTTTCCGGGCGCCTTCGTGCCCGACCCGAGAAGTTGAAGCCGGCGGCGCGGCTGCGGAAAAGCCTTTCATGCACCGGAACGGGAGGGGATAATGCCATCTCCTTCCGTTTCGCATCGCCTCGTGCGCGGCGATCACACCGAGCCGCCCATGTCCGATTCCGCCGCCACGCCCGCCACCACCACCTTCCGCGATCTCGGCCTGCGCGACGAACTGCTCAAGGTTCTCACTGGCCTCGGCTATGAATCGCCCTCACCTATCCAGGCGGCGACGATTCCGAGCCTCATCGAAAGCCGCGACGTACTCGGCCAGGCGCAGACCGGCACCGGCAAGACCGCCGCGTTCGCGCTGCCGGTGCTGCAACGGCTCGACCTGCGCAGGAGCAAGCCGCAGGCACTGGTGCTGGCGCCGACGCGCGAACTTGCGATCCAGGTCGCCGAGGCTTTCCAGCGTTATGCGCAGCATCTACCGGGTTTCCATGTGCTGCCGATCTACGGCGGCCAGGCCTACGGCCCGCAACTCGGCGGCCTGCGCCGCGGCGCGCATGTCGTCGTCGGCACGCCGGGGCGCGTCATCGATCATCTCGAACGCGGCTCGCTCGATCTCTCCGAGCTGACCACGCTCGTGCTCGACGAGGCCGACGAGATGCTGCGCATGGGCTTCATCGACGACGTCGAAGCGGTGGTGAAGAAAGCGCCGCCGACGCGCCAGATCGCGCTGTTCTCGGCGACGATGCCGGCGCAGATCAAGCGCATCGCGCAAACCTACCTGCGCGATCCGGTCGAGGTGAAGATCGCGGCGAAAACCACGACCGCGGCGAACATCCGCCAGCGCTACTGGCTGGTCAGCGGCGTGCAGAAACTCGACGCGCTGACGCGCATCCTCGAAGCCGAGCCGTTCGATGCGATGATCGTGTTCGCGCGCACCAAGCAGGCGACCGAGGAGCTTTCCGAACGCCTGCAGGCGCGCGGCTTCAGCGCCGCGGCGATCAACGGCGACATCGTCCAGGCGCAGCGCGAGCGCACGATCCAGCAGTTGAAGGACGGCAAGATCGACATCCTCGTCGCCACCGACGTGGCCGCGCGCGGGCTCGACGTCGAGCGCATCAGCCACGTGCTCAACTACGACATCCCGAACGACACCGAGCCCTACGTGCACCGCATCGGCCGCACCGGTCGCGCCGGGCGCACGGGCGATGCGATCCTGTTCGTGGCGCCGCGCGAGCGCGGCATGCTGCGCGCGATCGAGCGCGCAACGCGGCAGACGATCGAGCCGATGCAACTGCCGTCGGTCGAAACCGTCAACGAGGCACGCGTGGCGAAGTTCAAGGATCGCATCAGCAGCGCGCTCGCCGCCGACGGCCTCGCCGTATTCCGCAACGTCATCGAGGCCTACGAGCGCGAGCACAACGTGCCGGCGATCGAGATCGCATCCGCGCTCGCGCGCCTCGCGCAGGGCGACAAATCGCTGCTGCTCGACACCAAACCCAAGTTCGAGCCGCGCGAGTTCGCGCGCGACGAGCGCGCGCCGCGCAAGTTCGAACGCGACCGAGGCGAACGTACCTTCGCCCAGCGTGGCGAATCATCCGCAGCGGCGAGACCGTCGCGCGACAAATCGAATGCGTTCACTGAGAAGAAACACAGGGGTTCCGCAAGCGAACTTCGCGACGACAATTTCGCCGCCGCACCGTCACCCGCACGCGAACACAAGCCGCCGCGCAGTGATCGCGACAACGCCGCTCCGCGCGCGAGGCCGTCACGCGACGACGCGCCGCGCAAGGCTGAATACGGCATGGAAACTTTCCGCATCGAAGTCGGCCACGCGCACGGCGTCAAGCCGAACAACATCGTCGGCGCGATCGCCAACGAGGCCGGGCTCGACTCGAAACACATCGGCCGCATCGATATCCGCGACGAGCACAGCCTGATCGATTTGCCCGAGGGCATGCCGGCGGAACTGCTCGCGCATTTGAAGAAGGTCTGGGTTGCCGGGCAGCGGCTCCGCATCAGCCGCGATACGGGCGGCGGTGACGGCGGCACGCACGCGCCAAAGCGCGCGCCTCACGCAAAAGACAAGCCGGCGAAAAAGAAACGCTACTGACGCATAGCGTCTCGCCCCTGTTGCGCCATATCGAGTCAAACGCCACTACGCGATTGGCGGCCAGACATCTGGTCTGTCCAATCGAATGAAATCCAGGTATTCAGACTGGGTCACTGACTGATTTACCCAACGATTGGCGCTCGCACTCAGTTCCACATACGCATACGTTGCGGCTGCTTGAGCCTCCTCAAAAGCACACGCTGGAGTTTCGGGATCACTCGTTGCGGAATCCTGAAATTCGTAAAGGTCCAGGAATTCCTCGCCTCCAATGTCAGCGACGTCGTGTACCCAAACTTCAATCAAATCGCTGGACGGACGCAGTTCAATATAGCGAATACAGGTCGAGTCGCTCGGGCTGCGACCGAGGAATTGCTCTATAGGCTTTCCCCGCCGCAGAGTTTCCAAAGCTCCAACTTCAGATAAATGGCGCATTGCAATTCCACTCTTGCACGTTAACCGCGCATCAACGTCGACTTGCCGAACAGGCTTTCGACGAGATCGACGGCGAGCTTGCCGGTCTGATTGCGCTTGTCGAACGCGGGATTCAATTCGACGATGTCGAGCGAGCCGAGCCGGCCGGTGTCGGCGATCATCTCCATGACGAGCTGTGCCTCGCGATAACCCGGGCCGCCGCGCACGCGCGTGCCGACGCCGGGCGCGATGCCTGGATCGAGGAAGTCGACATCGAAGCTGACGTGTACGTGCGTGTCCGCGTCGATGCCGTCGAGCGCTTCCTCCATCGCGCGCTTGATGCCGATCTCGTCGATGTAGCGCATGTCGTAGATGTCGAGGCCGACGTCGTGGACGAGTTTCTTCTCGCCCGCGTCGACCGAGCGGATGCCGATCTGGCGGATCGCGTCCTTGTCGAGCATCGGCGCGGCGCCGGCGAGTGTGGTCAGTTCCTCGGGGCCGTAGCCGCAGAGGCAGGACACGGGCATGCCGTGGATGTTGCCTGACGGTGTGATCGTGGATGTGTTGAAGTCCGCGTGCGCATCGAGCCAGAGCACGCGCAGCTTCCGGCCGTTTTCGCGGCAATGGCGCGCGACCGCGCCGATCGTGCCGATCGCGAGGCAGTGGTCACCGCCAAGCAGGATCGGCAGGCGATCGATCGTGAGTTCCGCCGCGACCGCCTGCATGACCGCGCGATTCCATTCGACAACTTCGTGCAGGTGCCGGTAGCCGTCGCGCGGCGGCTGCCACGGGTTGAACGGACCGGCGACGTTGCCGCGGTCGATCACGTCGAGCCCGCGCTTGCGCAAGGCGTCGCCGATGCCGGCGACGCGCAGCGCCTCGGGACCCATCGATGCGCCGCGATGGCCGGCGCCGATGTCGGTCGGTGCGCCGATCAGGGAAACAGGAGTGAAGTTCTGCATGTTCGCTTTCCATGCCGGCCCCGGCGCAGCTGGAAACGGGGCGGTCGCCGCGAATGGCGGGACGCGAGCCTATTTTACCGAGTCCGCCGTCGCATGTTCTTCCTGCCTCGCATGCTATGCTCGAAAAGAAACATGACAGCGTTCGCATTTTGTCGGACGCTGTCCTCCCGTCCACTCACAGCGAGCCAGACATCATGAGCGGTTTGATCGACAACATCCTGGGCCACCTCGACAGCAACCAGATCGGCGCGATCGCCAATCAGCTCGGCACCGATCCCGCCACGGCACAGGCCGCGATCGAGCAGGCTTTGCCGCTGATCGTCGGTGGCATGGCGAAGAACGCGAGCACGCCCGAAGGCGCGGACGCGCTGCACAATGCGCTGGGCAATCACGCCGGCGGCAGCGTCGGCGACATTCTCGGCAGCATGCTCGGCGGCGGCGCGGGTCAAGCCGGCGGCGGCGGACTCGGTTCCATCCTCGGCAGCGTGCTCGGTGGCGGCAGCCAGCAAGGCGGTGGACTCGGCTCGATTCTGGGCAGCGTGCTCGGCGGCGGTGCGGCCCAGCAAGGCGGCGGCGCCGGTTCGGGCATCGGCGGTGCGATCCTCGGCCATGTATTCGGCAACAACGTCAATGCGGCGAATCAAGGTCTCGGCCAGACCAGCGGCCTCGGCACGCAGGGCGCAGGCCAATTGATGGCCATCCTCGCGCCGATCGTGATGAGCGTGCTCGCCAACCAGTCGCGCAGCCAGGGGCTGTCGCCGGGCGGGCTCGGCAACGTGCTTGCCCAGCAGGCGCAGGCGACGCAGCAACAGGGTGGCGTCACCGGCGGCCTGCTCAACGCCGTCCTCGACCACAACGGCGATGGCCACATCGACCTGTCCGAGATGATGGCTGCGGCCGGCGGCGTGATGGGCGCGCTTGGCGGCCGTCGTCCAGCTTGAACCTTTGGTTGATCGCCGGAAAAGACGGGGGTGCCGCTCCCGGCTTTCGTTTTGCGCGCAATGATCGCGGCAAAGCGGCTCCGTCGAAGTGGCTCTGGAACCGTGTGGCGATTCTGCTAGGGTTCGGCCATGACCCGCGCCCCCGTCGATGCCGTCGATGACCTGCCCGCCGCGCTGCGCCGCGACGGTTACGCGTTCGTCGCGCACACGCGCATGCGCGAGCTGCTCGGCACGGTCGGCACGCTGGCCGATTGGCCCGCGTTCGCGGCCAGTTGGAACGACCTCGCCCTCGACACCTATCTGGCCGACTTCGGCCGCTACCGCCGGCGCCGGCATGCGGTGTTTCACGCCGAACGCGACGGCACGATCACGCGCGAGGCGCACCAGCCGCACTGGCAGAGCCTCGAATACAACGCGCTGCAGGGAGGTATCGAGCGCTGGTTCGAGGCGGTGGAAAGTCCGATTGCTTCCGGCACCAGCCTGCAAACGATCCTGCGTCTGTCCCTTTCCCTTTTTGGCGGCCTCGCCTCCGAAGTGGACAGCTGGCGCGTCGAAGTCCACCAGTTCCGCATCGAGGCGCGTGCGGGCGAGCCGGGTCAGCCAACGCCCGAGGGCGTGCATCGCGACGGCGTCGACTTCGTGCTCGTGCTGCTCGTCGATCGCGTCAACATCGCCAGCGGCACGACGACCATCCACGCGGCCGCCGCGCGCGAATTGCTCGGCAGCTTCACCCTGACCAGGCCGCTCGACGCCGCGCTCGTCGACGACGCACGCGTGTTCCACGGCGTCACCCCGGTCGAGGCGATCGATCCGGCGCGACCGGCGCATCGCGACGTGCTCGTGGTGACCTTCAAGCGCGCATAGCCTGCTTCCCCTCCGCCGGGAGATGCGAGGAAAAGCGGGGCGCTTCGGTGCCGTGCTATATTCCCGAAAGCCAATAACCACGCGGTGCGCAAGGCATCGCTCCGGGAAACGCCGCATGTCGTCGAACAAAGCCAACGATCTCAAGCAAGCCGCCCTCGACTACCACCGCGCGCTGCCGTACGGCAAGATCAAGGTCACGCCGACCAAGGCGATGGTGACCCAGCGCGATCTGTCGCTGGCGTACTCGCCCGGCGTTGCCGCAGCCTGCGAAGCCATCGTTGCCGATCCGGCCGAAGCGTCCAAGGTCACCGCGCGCGGCAACCTCGTCGCGGTGATCACGAACGGCACCGCGGTGCTCGGCCTGGGGCCGATCGGCCCGCTCGCGGCGAAGCCGGTCATGGAAGGCAAGGGCGTGCTGTTCCAGAAGTTCGCCGGCATCGACGTGTTCGACATCGAAGTCAACGAGCGCGACCCGGACAGGCTGGTCGACATCATCGCCGCGCTCGAACCGACTTTCGGCGGCATCAATCTCGAGGACATCAAGGCGCCCGAGTGTTTCGAGATCGAAAAGAAGCTGCGCGAGCGCGTGAAGATCCCGGTGTTCCACGACGACCAGCACGGCACCGCGATCATCGTCGGCGTCGCCGTGATCAACGCGCTGCACATCATCGGCAAGAACATCAGCGATGTGAAGCTCGCCGCCTCCGGCGCGGGCGCTGCCGGCATCGCCTGTCTGGACATGCTCGTACGCCTCGGCGTGAAACCGGAGAATATCCTCGTCAACGACAAGGACGGCGTGCTCTACAACGGCCGTCCCGGACTGTGCGGCGAGCTTGAGCGCTACGCCCGCGACACGAGCGCGCGTACGCTCGGCGACATCGTCCGCGGCGCCGACATTTTCCTCGGGGTCTCGGCAGGCGGCGTGCTCACCCAGGACATGATCGGGACGATGGCCGAAAGACCGGTCATCCTCGCCCTTGCCAATCCGACCCCGGAGATCCTGCCCGAACTGGCCAAGGAAGTGCGCCCAGACGCGATCATCGCGACCGGGCGCTCGGACTATCCGAACCAGGTCAACAACGCGCTGTGCTTTCCGTACATCTTCCGCGGTGCGCTCGACGTCGGCGCGACGACGATCAACGCGCAGATGGAAGTCGCCAGCGTGCATGCGATCGCCGAACTAGCGCGGCGCGAGACTTCCGATGTCGCCGAGCGCGCCTACAGCCTCGGCGACAACCATCTGACTTTCGGCCCGGAATACCTGATCCCGCAGCCATTCGATCCGCGCCTGCTCGTTTCGGTCGCGCCCGCGGTGGCGCGCGCGGCGATGGAGTCGGGTGTGGCGACGCAGCCGATCACCGACCTGCGGGCGTATTCGGAAAAGCTTTCGCAGTTCGTGTTCCGTACCACCACGCTGATGAAGCCGCTGTTCGAGCGCGCGCGCGCCGACGTCAAGCGCATCGTCTTCGCCGAAGGCGAAGAGGATACGGTGCTGCGCGCGGTGCAGACCATCGTCGACGAAGGTTTGGCCAGGCCGATCCTGATCGGCCGCCCGGCGGTGATCGAAAAGCGCATCCAGCGCCTCGGCCTGCGCATCCGCGCGGGCGAACACTTCGAACTGACCAACGTCGACGACGATCCACGCTACGACGAATACTGGAACTACTATCACAAGCTCAACGCGCGCCGCGGCACGACCCCGGCGCTGGCCAAGGCGATGATCCGCACGCGCGTGACGCTGATCGCGGCCATCATGGTCGCGCGTGGCGAGGCCGACGGCATGATCACCGGCCTGGTCGGCACGTACCAATCCAAGCTCAACTACGTCCGCAGCGTGCTGCCGCTCGACCCCGACGTATGCGCGCCGTCGGCGATGACCTGCGTGCAGAACGACCGTGGCGCGTTCTTCTTCATCGATACGCATGTGCAGCCGGACCCGACCGCCGAGCAACTGGCCGAAGCGACGCTGCAGGGCGTACGCCGCCTGAAGATGTTCGGCATCAAGCCGCGCGTGGCCCTGCTTTCGCATTCGAACTTCGGCGGCCACTCGACACCGAGCTCGCAGAAGATGCGCCGCGTGCTCGAACTCGTGCGCACCGCCGACCCCACGCTCGAAATCGACGGCGAGATGCAGGCCGACACCGCACTCAACGAAGCGGTGCGCGCGCGCATCTTCCCCGAATCGACGCTGACCGGCACGGCCAATGTCTTCGTCTGCCCGAACATGGACGCGGCCAACATCGCCTACAACCTCGTGCGCCACTTGACCGAGGGCGTCGCGATCGGGCCGATCCTGATGGGTATCTCCAAGCCCGCGCACATTCTCACGCCGGTCTCGACCGTGCGCCGCGTGGTCAACATGACCGCGGTGGCATGCGTCGAGGCGCAAATCCGCGCGCAGATCGAAAACGCACAGTCGGGCAAGCCGGCGTAGGAGCGTTTCCCGCGCAGTCATCGTTTGCTTCCGGAAAAAAACCATGCACCGCAAGCACCATCTCGCAACCATCGCCGGCGCACTGGCGCTGGTTTGCGTCGCACCGGCATTGCGCGCGGACGAGGTACCGAAAATCCAGCGTCAGATTCTGCTCAAGGACGACTTGAGCATTCCCGGCCACGAAGGCGTGATGGTGCGCGTCGAAATTCCGCCCGGCGCGGCCGAGGGCTATCACACGCATCCGGCCGACGTGTATGCGTTTCTGCTCGAAGGCGAGGTCGTGCAGGAACTTGCCGGCAAACCCACGGTGACACTCAAGGCCGGCGATGTGTTCCACGTACCGGCGAACACCGTGCATCAGGCGACCAACAAGGGCAGCGTGCCGGCGAAAATCGCGGTCGTGTTCGTCGCCGAGAAAGGCAAGCCGCTGACCACGCCGGTCAAGTAGCAGGGGTCTACAGCCATCGGATCGAGCGCCGGCCGCGGCTCAGCGCTTTTCGGCAACGACAATGCAGCCCGCGATCGGATGATCCGCTTCGAGGCGCAGCATGATGTCTTCGAACCTGCATTCGGCAAAGCCGGCGTTGCGGCACAACCCGGCAATCGAAATGCGCGAGTGCGCGTAGCGTCCGCTCGCGCGCAAGCACAGATCGCCTTCCGTCGCGTCCGCTTGTTCGCAGGAAAAGATCAACGCACCGCCCGGCCGCAACGCACGATACGCGGCCGCGATCAGATCGGACAGATCGCCGACGTAGATGAACACGTCGCAGGCCGTGATGCAGTCGTGGCTCTGCGCCGGCGTGTCGTGCAGTTCCACCAGCGCGTCGCCTTGGCGCAGTCGGGTGTAGATGCCCAACGGCGCCGCCTGGTCGAGCATCCGCGCCGATAGATCGACGCCGGCCAGATCGCCGTCGATGCGGCCGAGACACAGGCCGAGCAACCCGGTGCCGCAGCCGAGGTCGAGCAGGTCGAGCCTGCGCTGCGGGTGGCGGCCCAATACGATGTCAGCGACGCGATGCGGCACGCGATATTGCAGCCGCCCGACCAGGTGCTTCTCGAAGCGCTCGGCGAGGCCGTCGAACAACTCGGCCACGAGCGCGGCAGGCTGCGTACGCGGCGTTTCGCCGCGCGCCACGGCCTCACGAAATCGGCGGACAGCCTCGTCGGATTGGTCGGATTGGGCAGCCATGCCGCAGCGAATGTAGCACGCCGTTGGCACGCGAAATTCGCCGTCGCGCGACTGGATCAGCGACGCTGAGCGACACCGATGAAACCGGGAATCGCCACCTGGTTTTCCTGGCGCAGGTCGAGGTTTTCGAACGCGACCCGGGCACCATCCGCGGTGCTGCACAGGCGCTCGAGGTAGGCGCGCGAATGCGCATAGCGCTTGCTCTGGCGCAACACGAAATCATGCTCGCCATCGTCCGCGGTCTCGCAGGAGAAGATCAGCATGCCGCCGCGGCGCAGGACGCGAAAACAGTCGGCCACGATCTGCGCGATGTCCCCGACGTAGACGAACACGTCGTTGGCGATCACGCAATCGTAGGAGGCCGCCGCGGATCTTCGCAGTTCCGCGCGCAGGTCGTCATGGACGAGGCGGGTATAGATTGCATGCCGCTGCGCGCGTTCGAGCATGCCTGCGGACAGGTCGACGCCGACCAAACTGCCCTTCACCCCGCCGAGATAGACTCCGGTCAACCCGGTGCCGCAGCCCAGATCGAGCACGTCGATGCGCAGATCCGGATGCCGTTCGCGCACCAACTCGGCCACGCGCTTTGGCACGCGATACTTGAGCTCACCGACCAGATGCCTGTCGAAACGCATCGAATAGCCGTCGAACAGCGCCTCGGTCATCTCGTTCGGCTGCGTGGCGGGTGTCTCGCCGCGCGCGATCGCGAGATTGAACCGGATCGAAGCATCGTCGGGCTGCAACGCGAGCGCGCGTTCCAGGCTGACGACGGCCTCGTCGCGCCTGCGCAACTGCACGAGGCACTCGCCGAGACCGGCGAGTGCCTGCGCATCCCGATCGTCCGCATCGAACAGTTGGCGATACAGCAACTCGGCTTCGGCGTAGCGCGCGCCACCGAAACAGCAGACAGCGAGCGCGCGGGTGATCTGCCTGTTTCCCGGTTGCAGCGCGAGTGCAGCGCGCAAGTAGCGCTCCGCACTCGCATAGTTGCCGGCCTGGTTGGCGACGGCGACGGCGGCCTCGAGTACCCCGAGATCGTCCGGCGCGAGTTCCACCGCCTTGTCGACCGCGGCGGCCGCGGCGTCCTGCTCGTCCGCGCGCGCGAGTGCCTTGCCGAGCTCGAGACGCGGCACCGGCCAGCGCGGCGTCAGTGCCACGGCACGCCGCAACGCCGAGATTTCGCGATGGCTGTCCTGCGATGCGCGCGCGAACACCGCTTCGACGAGCGCGGCGCGCACGTCGTTCGGCGCGATAGCGAGAACCGTGCCCAGCGCGGCCCCGGCGGCGGCGAGATCGCCGGCGCGAATCGAGGCCTCGACCGCGACGAGCCGGGCGAGCACGGGGTCGGCGGCGGGCGCGCTCATCGGCCGCACCTGTCTGGATGCCGGGTGCGCGGATGCGGGAGGCGGACGGGGATCATGGGCCGAACCATACCGCCCCGCGGCCCATCGCGCCAGACGACATCCACGATCAGGGCATCGGTCCCGACCGCGGCTTCTTTCGGCAACGCCGCAGTGCAGCGTCGACTCGCAAACGCATCGACGCTGCGCCGCCGGAAGGATAAACTCGCTCCATTGCGCCGGCATTCCACGCGACGCCGATTTCGTGCCGCCATCGAGTACCAGCAGAACCGGAGGGAAAATGAACAAGCTCGACGACATCCTCAATCAGGACATCGACCCCACCGAAACCCGCGAGTGGACCGAATCGCTCGATGCGGTGATCGGCGCGGACGGACCCGAGCGCGCGCACTTCCTGCTCGAGAAAATGGTCGACGCGACGCGGCGCGCCGGCGGCCACCTGCCGTTCCAGCCGACGACCGAATACATCAATACGATCCCGCCACACCTGGAAGCGAAGAGTCCGGGCAATGCGGAGATGGAATGGAAGATCCGCTGCCTGGTGCGCTGGAACGCGATGGCGATGGTCGTGCGCGCGAACCGCAAGCCGGGTGAGCTCGGCGGCCACATCGCCAGCTTCGCCTCGAGCGCGACGCTGGTCGACGTCGGCTTCAACCACTTCTGGCGCGCGCCGAGCGAGAATCATCCCGGCGACCTGATTTTCCACCAGGGCCACGCGAGTCCGGGCATCTATGCGCGTTCGTTCCTCGAGGGCCGCATCGATGAAGACCGACTCGACCTGTTCCGCATGGAAGTTGCCGGCAAGGGGCGCGGCCTGTCCTCGTATCCGCATCCGTGGCTGATGCCGGACTATTGGCAGGCGCCGACCGTGTCGATGGGCCTGGGCCCTTTGCAAGCGATCTACCAGGCGCATGTGATGCGCTATCTCGAGAACCGCGGCCTGATCCCGAAGAGCGACCGCAAGGTATGGTGCTTCATCGGTGACGGCGAATCGGACGAACCGGAGACGCTCGGCGCGATCTCGCTGGCCGGACGCGAGAAGCTCGACAACCTCATTTTCGTGCTCAACTGCAACCTGCAACGCCTCGACGGCCCGGTGCGCGGCAACGGCAAGATCATCCAGGAACTCGAAGGCGTGTTCCGCGGCGCCGGCTGGAACGTGCTCAAGCTCGTCTGGGGCAGCTACTGGGACCCGCTGCTCGCGCGCGACAGCAAGGGCGTGCTGCGCAAGCTGATGATGGAAACGGTCGACGGCGAATACCAGGCCTGCAAGGCGTTCGGCGGCAAGTACACGCGCGAGAATTTCTTCGGCAAGTATCCGGAGACGCTGGAGATGGTGCGCAGCCTGTCCGACGACGACATCTGGCGCCTCAACCGCGGTGGCCACGACCCGCACAAAGTCTACGCGGCGTATCACGAAGCAGTCAGCACGCAGGGCATGCCCACGGTGATTCTGGCCAAGACGGTCAAGGGCTACGGCATGGGTTCGGCAGGTGAGTCGCTCAACCCGACCCACCAGCAGAAGAAGCTCGACGACGATTCGGTACGCCACTTCCGCGACCGTTTCCAGATTCCGATTGCCGACGACAAACTGCACGAAGTGCCCTACTACCATCCGGGCATGGACTCGCCGGAGGTGAAATACATGCTCGAACGCCGCGCGGCGCTCGGCGGCTTCCTGCCACAACGCCGGCGCAAGAGCCAGCCATTCGAAGCGCCGGCGCTGAGCGTGTTCGAGCCGATCACCAAAGGCACCGGCGAGCGCGAGATCTCGACGACGATGGCCTTCGTGCGCGGCATCAACCTGCTGCTGCGCGACAAGAATCTCGGCCAGCGCATCGTGCCGATCGTCGCCGACGAAGCACGCACCTTCGGCATGGAAGGCATGTTCCGCCAGATCGGCATCTATGCGCCGTTCGGGCAGAAGTACCGGCCGCAGGACTCCGACCAGCTCATGTACTACCGCGAGGACATCAAGGGCCAGGTGTTGCAGGAGGGCATTTCCGAACCGGGCGCGATGAGTGCATGGATCGCCGCGGCGACGAGCTACTCGGTGTCGAACGTGCCGATGCTGCCGTTCTACATCTACTACTCGATGTTTGGTTTCCAGCGCATCGGCGACCTCGCCTGGGCCGCAGGCGACATGCGCGCGCGCGGCTTCCTCGTCGGCGGCACCTCCGGCCGTACCACGCTCAACGGCGAAGGCCTGCAGCACGAGGACGGCCACAGCCACCTGTTCGCCGCAAACATCCCGAACTGCAAGGCCTACGACCCGACTTTCTCCTACGAGGTCGCGGTCATCATGCAGGACGGCGTGCGCCGCATGATGCAGGAGCAGGAGGACGTCTACTACTACGTCACCGTGATGAACGAGAACTACCCGCACCCGGATCTGCCGAAGGGCGCGGAGGAAGGCATCATCAAGGGCATGTACCTGTTCAAGGACGCCGGCAAGCCGAAGAAGAACGAGCCGCGCGTGCAACTGCTCGGCAGCGGCACGATCCTGCGCGAGGCGATTGCCGCGGCCGAGCTGTTGGAAAAGGAGTTCGGCGTCAGCGCCGACATCTGGAGTTGCCCGAGCTTCTCCGAACTGCGCAAGGAAGGCTTCGACGCCGAACGTTGGAACCGCCTGCATCCCGAAGGCAAGCCGCGCGTGCCGTACGTGACCCAATGCCTCGCCGACCGCGCCGGCCCGGCCGTCGCCGCGACCGACTACGTGCGCGAGTACGCCGACCAGATTCGCGCGTTCATGCCGGACGGCAAGAAGTACACCGTGCTCGGCTGCGACGGCTACGGCCGCAGCGACTCGCGCGAGAACCTGCGCCGCTTCTTCGAGGTCGATCGCCACTACATCGCCCACGCCGCGATCGCCGCGCTCGCCGCCGAAGGCAAGATGAGCGCCAAGGACGTCGCTCGCGCGCTCAAGACCTGGAAGATCGACGCGGACAAGCCGAATCCGCTGACGGTGTGAGCGGATGACGCCAACGGGGGATGCCGGGAATCCCCGGCATTCCGGTTCGATCGCTGGCGCCTATCTTCCATCGCGCCAGCACTACTGGTATGCGCGCTGCAAACTGGCGAGCGACCCGCTGTATGCGGGCGTCGGCGCGGTCTTGCGCGAAACGTCGGCGCCGCTGCTCGATCTCGGCTGCGGCATCGGCCTGCTCGCGCACACGCTGCGCGCGCAAGGCTTCCGTGGCGGTTACCTCGGCGTCGACAACGACGCGAACAAAATCGCCGCCGCGCGCACCGCGGCCGGACGTGCGGACTTGGGCGAGGCACGCTTCGCTTGCATCGATCTCGCACGCGCCCCCCTACCCGCTCATCGCGGCAGCGTCGCCCTGCTCGACGTACTGCAATACCTGCCGCCGCAGGCCGCGAACGAACTGGTCGAGCGTGCGGCGGCCTGCATCGCGCCGGGCGCGCGCCTGGTGATCCGCAGCGGACTCGACGATGCCGACGCGCGCACGCGTTTCACCCGCGCGATGGACGTGTTCTCCCGCCGCATCGGCTGGATGAACACCGCGCCGAAGCGCTATCCGACGCGCGCGGAACTCGAAACCCTGCTCGCAGGCTGCGGCCTGCGCGCGCGCTTCGCTCCGTTGAGCGGACGCCTGCCGTTCAACAACTGGCTGATCGTCGGCGAGAAGATTTGAGCGGGCGCCGCGCGCGAATTCACGCGCAAGAAGCGGGGTTCGCTTACGCTGCCGGTACGGCAGACTGTGCTCGAATCCACTCAGCGAGCACCTGCCATGCATTTTCGAATCCGCGGCCTCGCGGCCGAACCGTTCGCCAACCTGTTCACCTTGTCCGACGCCGAACTCGCACAGCGCTGCGCCGTGCGTCGAACGGTCGATGCCGACCACGGCTATCCGTGCCGCATCAGCCTGACCGATGCGAAGGTCGGCGACGAGGTGATCCTGGTCAACCACGAACACCTGGACGTCGCCACGCCCTACCGTTCGCGCCACGCGATCTACGTGCGCGCAGGCGAGGTGCGCTTCGACGCGGTCGACACGGTGCCCGACATGCTGCGCCGCCGCCTGCTGTCGCTGCGCGGCTTCGACGTCGAAGGCATGATGACCTCGGCCGACGTGGTCGAAGGACGCGAGCTCGAAGCGGCGATCGCGCGCCAGCTCGCCGACCCGCAGACTCTATACCTGCACGCGCACATTGCGCGGCCCGGCTGTTACGCCGCACATATCGAACGCGCTTGACGCTCACCGGACATCGACGCGCCACGCCCACCCAAGTCCGCTATGCTTGCTGCGGTCTTTCGAGCGGGCAAGGTGGGCGATGGAGGCAGCGCAGTGGCGCGCGGAGTGGCTCGGCTGGAACGGCAATGCGCTGCGCTGGCGCATCGCCGGCGATCTCGCCGGATTGCCGCCCACCGAGCTGACGCTCGACGACGTCGTGTTCGCGCGCTTCGCAGCGGATGCTGCCGGCGCACGCGAATTCGAGTTGGCGTTCCCCTGGTCGCCGAGCGGCCACGACGAGTTGCGTTTCGGCCTGGCCGTGACCGCGACAGAGCCGCCGCTCGAGTTGCTGCCCTGCTGGGAGGTTCGTCTTGGCGCGGCCGCCGCGCCGCCAACCGCATCGGCGCCAGCGGCAACGTCGCGCCGTCTTGCCACGCTCGCCGGCACGCCACGGCTGCCCGCCGTGCCGCTCGTCGAACTGCCGCGCGTCAGCATCGTCGTGCCGATCTTCAATTCACCGCAGAGCGTGCAGAACTGCATCGCTCCGGTGCTGCGCCATTCGCCGAACGCGCGCCTGATCCTGATCGACGATGCAAGCACCGATGCGCGCATCGCGCCGATCCTCGACGCGGCCGCAAAGCACAAGCACGTGCTCGTGCAGCGCAATGAGCGCAACCGCGGCTACACCGGCAGCGTCAACGTCGGCATGCGCCTCGCCGGCGGCGACGACGTGGTGCTGCTCAACAGCGACACCGTCGTCGGCCCGCGCTGGCTCGCGGCGCTGAAGATCGCCGCCTACAGCGCCGACGATATCGGCACGGTCACCGCCGTGTCCGACAACGCCGGCGCATTCAGCGTGCCGGAACTGGAACGGCATTGTCCGATTCCCGCGCGCTGGACCCTCGCCCAGGCACAGCGCGCCGTGTTGCAGCAGGCCGGCATGCGCTACCCGCAACTGCCGACCGGCAACGGCTTCTGCATGTACGTCAAGCGCGTGCTGCTCGCACGCATCGGGCCAATGGACGAGGCCGCATTCCCGCAGGGCTATGGCGAGGAAAACGATTTCTGCCAGCGCGGCGAACGCGCCGGCTATCGCAACCTCATCGCCGGCAACGTGCTCGTGCATCACGAGCGCAGCGCGAGCTTCGGCGACGAACGCCGCGCCGCGCTCGGCGCGCAGGGCATGGCCGTGCTGCGCGAACGCTATCCGGACTACGAGAGCGAGGTCGGCGCGACGCTGTGGAGTTTCGAGCGGCGCGCGCTCGATTGGCGCGTGCGCCGCATCTACTCTGACGGCGATGCGACCTACGCGAAGCAGCCGCCGAAGCCGCGCCTGCTGCTCGCGGCCGATCCGCAGGACGTGGGCACGGCCAGGCTGCTGGCGACCCTGTCGCGCAACCAGGAATGTTTTCTGCTGCGCAACGACGGCGATCGTGTCGGCCTGTATCGTCTCGACGGCGCATCGTTCCAATCCGAGGACAGCGTCGAACTCGGCCGCGATGCCGCCGCGCTCGCGCGCGTTGAAACGCGCCTGCGCAAATGGCTGGTCGGCTACGCGATCGAGTCGGTGCACGCACGCGGCAGCGCGGCCAGCGACCGCTGGCTCGCGACGCTGGCCGCCGAATTAGACGTTCCGACGTTGTGAGGCCGACCTGGCAGAAGCCTACTTGATGACGCCGGGCAGGAACGACTGCCAGCGCAGGCCGCGCTTGTGCGCGCCGACCGGGCTGCCGTCGCCGAGATTGTTGCCGGCATCGTCGCTCGGAGCCGCAGAACCCGCGGTCACGACAGGCTGAACCGTAGCAACCTCAGGCCTGGCGGCGGGCGCGACGACTTGCGGTGCGGCTGGTGTCACCGTTGCCGGCAGCGGCGTGGCGACGGCCTTGGCCGTACCGACGCCGTCGGCGTCGCAGCAACGCGCGGCTTCGGAATACAGGCCGGCACCAACAAAAGCCAGCAAGGCGGCGAGAACGACGTAGCGTGAGTGCGTGCGGTTCATCGGAATACTCATCTTGCAGGTTGCGGATGGTCGCATGCCGGCAAGGCACGCGCCAGTGTCTGATGACAACCGAGAAGCAGTAATCGTGCCACCAGAAAATCCTTTTCCGATCAATATCATGTGGAGGTCCACCGGCGTGTCCGCGTGTCCGTCGCGGACAATCGGACAGGCACATCCGCGGCGAGCATGAATACAGATGCGGCAATGGCGGCAAAGGTTGCACCGCCAGGTTCTTCGCTGCGATGCACTATCATCGAACCATGCCCATCGACCCGTCCGCCCTGCTCGCCGCGCTGTCCGCCGAACACGCAGTCTCGGGGGCGCAGCTCGCGCGCCAGCTGGGGGTGACGCGCGCCGCGGTGTGGAAACAGATCGAGCACCTGCGCGAACTCGGCGCCCCGGTGGAGGCCGCGGCCGGCAGCGGCTATCGCCTCGCCTGGCGGCTTGAACCTCTGGCCGCGGACAGCATTCGCGAGCGGCTCGACGTCGCAACGCGAGCGCGCCTCGCCGCGCTCGCCGTGCACTGGCGCATCGACTCGACCAACACCGAGCTGCAGCGCGGCGCCGCGGCTGCGGCCGGCATCGAGGTCTGCCTTGCGGAAACGCAGACGGCGGGCCGCGGCCGGCGCGGGCGCGAGTGGCAGTCGCCGCTCGGCGGCAACCTCTACTTGTCGCTGCTGCGCCGTTTCGAAGCCGGCATGGCGCAGTTGTCGGGACTGAGCCTCGTGGCCGGCGTCGCCGTCGTCGACGCGCTGGCCGACTGCTGCGGCGTCGACGTCGGCCTGAAATGGCCGAACGACGTGCTCGCCGAAGGACGCAAGCTCGCCGGCATCCTCGTCGAGCTCGGCGGCGAATTCCTCGGTCCCTGCCACGCGGTCATTGGGGTCGGCATCAACCTGCGTCTGCCGGCCACCACGCACGGCCGCATCGACCAGCCCGCGATCGACATCGCCAGCCTGTGCCGTGAGGTTCCTTCGCGCAACGCGCTGGCGGCACGCCTGATCGCGCGCCTGATCGAAGCGCTCGACCGCTTCGAGACACAAGGTTTCGCCGCGTTCGGCGAAGCCTATGCGCGCCACGACCTGCTGCGCGGACACCATGTGCGCGTGCTCGCCGCCGGCGCGGCGCACGATGGCATAGCCGCAGGCGTGGACGAACGCGGCGCGCTGATCGTCCGCCACGGCAGGACCGCCGCCCACTACGACAGCGCGGAAGTCTCCGTGCGCGCCGCATGAACGCTTTGAATGAATCCGGGGAACCGCACGCATGAAATTGTTGATCGACCTCGGCAACTCGCGCCTGAAATCCGCGTTCTGGGATGGCGCGCAACTCCAGCGCGGCAGCACGCTGACGCACGCACGCACCGGCGAAGCCGAAGGCGGTGAGGCGATACCGGGCGAGATGGACTTTTCCGCATTGTGGAGGGATGTACCGACGATCGACGCGATCTGGATCGCTTCGGTCGCCGCCGGCGCGCTGGAACAGGCGTTGACACGCTCGCTCGGCGGGCATTTCGCCATACCGGTGCGCTATGCGCGCAGTCCGGCCGCGGCCTGCGGCGTGCGCAATGCCTACTCGGCGCCGGCCCGGCTCGGCGTCGACCGCTTCCTCGGCATGGTCGCCGCGCACCATGAAACCGCAGCGCCGGCCGTGATCGCGAGCTGCGGTACCGCGCTCGCGCTCGACGCCGTCGGTGCCGACGGCCGCCATCTCGGCGGGCTGATCGCGCCGGCGCCGGCGCTGATGCGCCAGGCGCTGCTCGAACACACCGCACGTCTGGGCGAACTCACGCCCGCGCCAATCGCAGAGTTCGCCGACACCACTGCCGCCGCCGTCGAATCGGGTACCTGGCTGGCCGCGGTCGCGCTGGTTGAACGTTTCGCACGGCGCGCGCAGGCCTCGTTCGGCGTGACGCCGGAACTGATCCTCTGCGGCGGTGGCGCCCGAAGCCTCGCGTCGCTGCTTGAACTCGAACATCGTTGTGAACCCGACCTCGTCCTGCGCGGGCTCGCGCATTTCGCCGACGCGGAAGGAAAGTGAACACCGCGGCGCACTGCTAGAATCCGCACTCCGCCGATTTCGCAAACCCTTCACGCACGGATGTTCGTTCGCGTCCTTTTCCTGCTTCTGCTCGCGCTCAATGTCGGTGCGGCATGCTGGTTGTATTTCGCGCCGCGCGCGCCGCTGGCCGAAGCGCCGGCCGCCGACCCCGGCGTGGCGCGACTCGTCCTGCTCAGCGAAACCGACCACAGCGCACCCGTCGCCACGTCGCCGGCACCGAAGCGCGCAAACGGCCCGTCCCGGGAAACCTGCCTTTCCGTCGGCGCATTCGCAACCCAGGCCGATGTGCGCGCCGCAATGAAGGCGTTGACGCCCCTGGTCGCGCGCATCCAGTTCCGTGAAACGCGCGTCACCGAGGTGCGCGGCTACTGGGTCTACCTGCCCGCGCCCGGCAACCGCGAGCGCGCGCTCGACATCGCGCGCCAGTTGTCGAGCAAGGGCATCAGCGACTACTACGTCGTCACCGCGGGCGAGCAGCCGAACGCGATCTCGCTCGGCCTGTTCCGCGAGCAGGCCAACGCCGACAAGCGCTTGAACGAGATCCGCGCGCTTGGCTTCAAGCCCGAAGTGATCCAGCGCAGCGACGAAGTGCCGATCTATTGGGTCGACTATGCGCAAGCCGGCGACGCGGCCATCGACTGGCGCGCGCAGGTCCCCGCACGCAGCGAACTGCATGCGCAACCGATCGATTGTTTTTGAGCCGCGGGTTTCGTGCGAAAATATGCGGCGCTGGAATCGTGCCGGCCACGCGACCGAGCCCACGCGATTTTCCACATCGTTGCCGCTTTAGCTCAGTTGGTAGAGCAACCGCCTTGTAAGCGGTAGGTCGTCCGTTCGATTCGGACAAGCGGCACCAATAAAATCAATAAGTTACGTCTTAGTCAACACACGCCTCTTGCATCATTGGGACACTTTTGGGACATTTCCCCCCAAAATGTGGCCGCGAGGGGCGATTCATGGCAACCATCGAAAAGCGCATCGGTAAGGCTGGCGACGCTCAGTATCGAGTGAAAGTGCGCATGCGCGGGCACAAGCCGGCATCCGCCACGTTCGACCGGATCACGGACGCCAAGCGTTGGGCTGCTGAGACCGAGACCAGAATCCGTGAGGGGCGTTACTTCGATCAGGCCGAAGCTCGGCGGCATACGCTGGCCGACCTGATCGACCGCTACCTTGCCGAGACTCTGCCGGTTGCAAAGATTCGCGGCAAGCGCGAACGTGAACTGCATCTGCGCATGTGGCGCGAGAAGCTTGGACACATCACGCTCGCCGACCTGACCGCACCAATGATTCACGAGACGCGCAGCAAGATGCTCGGCCGCGTCACGAGGCTAAAGCGCCCTGTGTCCAATGGAGCGATCAACCGGCAACTGATGGTGCTTGCTTCGCTCTTGACCACGGCGGTCAAGGACTACGGCTGGCTGGACGATTCGCCGATGCGCAAGCTGTCGAAGCTGTCCGAGCCGCGCGGACGCGTCCGGTTCCTTAGCGACGCCGAGCGCGACGCGCTGCTCCGTGAGTGCCAAGCGCACAGTGCGTTGCTGCATGCCGTCGTCGTCTGCGCACTCGCTACGGGTGCGCGCCGCGGCGAATTGCTCGGCCTGCGCTGGCCCGACGTGGACATGCAGCGCAGTTTGATGACGTTTCAACAGACGAAGAACGGCGAGCGACGCACGGTGCCAATCGTCGGGCTCGCGCGCGACCTGCTTGTCGAACATCGCAAGGTGCGCCGGCTGGATACCGATCTAGTTTTCCCCGGCGACACCGGCAAGCCGCTGGAAGTCGGCAAGATGTTCCGCGAGGCGTGTGAACGCGCGGGCATCGCTGATTTCCGATTTCATGATCTGCGCCACACAGCCGCATCGTGGATCGCCATGAACGGCGGCACGCTCGCCGAGATTGCCGAAGTGCTCGGGCACAAGACGTTGCAGATGGTGCGGCGCTACACGCACTTGACCGAGGGGCACACGCGCGGCGTGTTGGAGCGCATGAACAAGCGGGCATTCGGGAAGTAATGCCGTGCTCGTTCTGATCGATGAAAGCGGCGACCCGGCGTTCAAGATCGCGAAGGGGTCAACCTCGCATTTCGTGATTGCACTGGTGGCGTTCGACGACTTCAAGGAAGCCGAGCGGGCCGCGGCTGCGATTGCCGATCTGCGTACTCGCCTGCACGTCAAACCGGAATTCAAGTTCGCCAAGAGCGCCGATCCCGTGCGCGATGCGTTTTTCGATGAAGTGTGCAGCTTCCACTTCACTGCACGCGCGCTCGTCGTGGACAAAGCGAAGGTCTATAGCGAGCACCTGCGCGCCGACGCCGACCAGTTCTACAACTACTTCCTGCAATTGCTGCTGAAGCACGACGGCGGTCTGTTGCGCGGCGCAAACGTGAAGCTGGACGGCAGCGGAAGCAAGGAATTTCGCCAGGCACTCAACACGTACCTGCGCGCGCAGTTGCGGGAGGGACAGATAGGCAAATTCAAGTTCGCCGACTCGGCCGGGGATGACTTGATCCAGCTTGCCGACATGGTGGCTGGTGCGATCCTGCGTTCGTATCGCGGCGATGACCGCAAAAACGCGTGGCGCTGGCGAACGGCGCTCGCGCGCGCCGGCCGCTTGGGGGACGTATGGGACTTCCTCTGAAAAGCAAAAAGAGCGGGATCGCCGCTCTTTTGCCGCACCCCTCGCCTAGACGGGCGATTGCCCGCCAAGCACACCCTACGGAGACGATTCGGACAAGGGGGGCTAGGTGATCCAGATTATGCAGTTGCGACGCGGGATTTTCAACAAGAGAAAGTAACCCGCGTTCAGGAATCCGGCGCAAGCCGGTAAGCGGCTCCCCGGCGTGATACCAGCACGCCGAGGGGCCTAACCACAACGAAGATGAGGACTTCATCATGGCTAGGAAACCTTCACCCGCTGCCGTGGCGATCTTTGAAGGGCGCCAAGAGGGGACGCTTATGCCCGAGAAAACAGAAATTGGAAGCGCGATGATCCCCGCGGATACCGAGGCGCTTGATGCATTCAAATCGGGTGTTGCGGACGCCAACAGGCGCGAGCGCGGGGACTTCGACGGGTTACTCGGGCAGTTTGATCCTACCTCGTCGGAACTACTGCGAGACATTCTTTCGGACATCCGCGAATACTTGCTGGAGCGCACGCGGAACGACGGTGAGGCCCGCGCCTTGATCGACGAATATGAGCCACGGGTTGGCTTCCGAAACGTGACGCCAATCCCCGACGACGTTGCGCTCGCCGTGCGCTTGTTGAACCGAATCCGCAGTGCGGCGAAGTGTGACGCCGAGAAGTTCGCAAAGCTCGTTCTGGGCGCAGGTGGTGCGCGTGACAAGAAGCGGCAGGCCGGTACACACAAGAAACGCCGCCCTGAAATCACAACCTGGATCAACACTCAGCTAGATCGGAACCCTGACGCCAAAAGTCCGGCGCTTTGGGCCGCCGCACCCGACTGGATCACTGACGACATTGGAGCGCGGCGTTTCGCAACTCGCGTCACTGCATGCAGAAAATCGCGCGCAAGTAACTAGAGCGCGTCAGTCGCGCTCCAATGTCGCCTTACCTTCAATACCGTGAGGCAACAATGGAAACGCAATCGCAATTCCTGACCGCTCCCAAACTGGCGGAAAAGTACAAGTCTGCCGGCTTCACCGAGGCCGGTATCCGCTGGCAACTTTTCAACCGCGAACACAACGGCTTCAACCGCTGCGTTGTTCGCGTCGGCCGCAGGGTCTTGATCGACGAGGTCGAGTTCATTGCCTGGCTGCGCTCGCAGCGCGAAGCGAAGGTGGCGTAATGGGCTCCCAAAAACAAGAACGCCACGGCGGCAACCGTGGCGTCTATGAAAAGCATCGCGGCGAAGCGCCGGAATCAGTATACCGCGCCGTGCCAGACGCGCAACTAACCGTCATTCCGATTGAACCTTTCGAGTCTGGTGCGACTCGCTTGCCGCCATTCGGGCGCGAAGTCGAAGCGGCAATCAGCGCCGGCAAAAATCCCAATGTGTACCTGTATGCCGGTCGTGACTCTTGGCAGCAGGCGCGCATGCGGGTTGCCCGCACCAGCGTCGGCAAGACACTGCTGTTACCACCCGGCGAAGACCCGAATAGCTACCGCTGGCCGGCCGTGCCGGGTGGCGTGTTCATCGTCGGCATAGGCGAACCACGCGCCCGCATTTTCGCGCTGGCGCATGCCGTCGTTAGCTGCGGCTCGCCGATGGCATACGCGGTCC
>JAFEFS010000068.1 GCA_018240465.1 Pseudomonadota bacterium | reverse complement strand
CGACGCCGTCGTGGACGAGGAAATCGTAACCGTCGGCGTTGATCGAACCGATTTCCTTGACGTTGCCGGTGACCGCGTCGACGTCGAAGATCAGGGTCTTGTGCGCCTGCGCATCGCTGCCGCCGCGCTCGGCCGCGGGATTGACGGTCAGATAGAAATGGCCGTCGGCCTTGTCCGGCGTGCCGCTGATCGTGCCGAAGCCGATCGGCATCTTGAGGATGTTCATCGCCGCAGCACTCGATCCGCGCGAGCGGTCGCTGTAGAGCATGCGCTTGTTCTTGCCGTCGAAGTCGACCGCGATGATGTCGCCGGTCGCGGCCGGCGCTTCGGCGAACGCGGTTTCCTTGCCCGTGCCCATGACCAGGCGTTTGTTGTCGACCCAGGTCACATCGATCGGCAGGAATGTGGCGGCCATGTCGAGGCGGCTGACGTACTTGAGATCGGGCAGGTGCAGGATCGCGAGCTGATACTTGTTGTCGCCGCCGTTGTCCTCGGTCTTCACCGTGACCGCGATATGCTGGCCGTCGGGCGACAGCACGGGCGGGCCGAGCGGCGGATGCTTGGCGAAATCGACCTCCGGGATGACGGTGACTCTCGGCAACGTCACCGGCTTGGCCTCGTCGGCGACGGCGATGGGTATGGCGGTGACGAGCGCGGCGAGCACGGCCAGACAGGCATGTTTGAGCATGGATGGATTTCTCTCCGGGAAGAACCATGATTATGCCATGCCGGCAGAACCGGGCAGCGCACCCATCGCGCGCACCCGGCCACATCCGAATCCGCTAAACTTGGTGCGCTCGTCCGTCGATACGAGAAAAATCCCGAAGCCAAGATGAACGCAACGCCGGCTTTGCCGGCATGAGTTGAATGTCGCCATACTTCCACGATATCGATCCGATCGCCTTCCAGCTCGGCCCAGTCGCCGTGCACTGGTATGGCATCATGTACCTGCTCGGCTTTGCCGGCGCCTGGTTCCTCGGCGAACGTCGCCGCAGGCAGGGCCGGCTGCCGGTCAGCCACGAGGCATTCTCCGACCTCGCCTTCTACGTGATGCTTGGCGTGATCCTCGGCGGGCGCATCTGGTACATGCTCTCGTATGTTTCGCTGGACTGGATCGTGCACGATCCGCTCGCGATCGTGCGCGTCTGGGACGGCGGCATGTCGTTCCACGGCGGCCTGCTCGGCGTGCTGCTCGCCGGCTGGATCTGGTCGCGGCGCAACAGAGTACACTTTTTCGACACGATCGATTTCGTCGCGCCGCTGGTGCCGATCGGCCTCGGCCTCGGCCGCCTCGGCAATTTCATCAACGGCGAACTCTGGGGCAAGCTGACCACGGAACCCTGGGCCGTGATCTTCCCGGGCGCGCTCGAGGACCTGCACAAGACACGCGCAGAACTGCACCAGATGTACCTCGCCGGCCAGCTCAATGGGCAGGCGCGGCATCCTTCGCAGCTCTACGAATTCGCGCTCGAAGGCGTCGTGATGTTCACCGTGCTGTACGTTTTCTCGCTCAAGCCGCGCCGGCGCTACGCCGTGTCGGGACTGTTCGCGCTGCTCTACGGCGTGTTTCGCTTCGCGGTCGAATTCGTGCGCATTCCCGACGCGCAGCTCGGCTATCTCGCGTTCGGCTGGTTGACGATGGGGCAGGTGCAATCGCTGCCGCTCGTCGTCGTCGGCCTCGTGCTGCTGTGGTTGTCGCGCCGCGCGCCGACCTTGCAACCCGATCCGGCCGCGGCCAATGCGGCGCCGGTTTCGACGAAGGAAGCCGCCTGATGCGCCAGTACCTCGATTTGCTGCGCCATGTGCTCGATCACGGCGACGAGAAATCGGATCGCACCGGCACCGGCACCCGGTCGGTGTTCGGCTGGCAGATGCGCTTCGACCTCGCCGACGGGTTCCCGCTGGTGACGACGAAGAAGCTGCACACGAAATCGATCGTGCACGAACTGCTCTGGTTCCTGCGCGGCGACACGAATATCGGCTATCTCAAGGAACACGGCGTCGGCATCTGGGATGAATGGGCCGACGCGAACGGCGACCTCGGCCCGGTGTACGGCAAGCAGTGGCGCGCCTGGACAGTAAGCTCTTGCGCGCGGCCTTCGCGCGAAGATCAAAAAGCCGGCATCGCTGCCGGCACTTCTCAACCAGCATCTTCCATCGATCAGCTCGCTGGCGTTGTCGAACAGATCAAGAAGAATCCCGACTCGCGCCGCCTCATCGTCAGCGCGTGGAACGTCGCCGATCTGCCGAAGATGGCGCTGCAGCCTTGCCACGCACTGTTCCAGTTCCACGTGGCGAAAGGGCGCCTGTCGTGTCAGCTCTACCAGCGCTCGGGCGACATCTTCCTCGGCGTGCCGTTCAACATCGCCAGCTACGCGCTGCTCACGCACATGGTCGCGCAGGTCTGCGATCTCGAACCGGGCGATTTCGTGCACACGCTCGGCGATGCACATCTGTACAAGAATCACCTCGATCAGGCGCGCGAACAGCTGACGCGTACGCCGCTGCCGCTGCCGAAACTGAAATTGAATCCCGCGATCCGCGCGATCGACGACTTCCGCTACGAGGACATCGCGATCGAAGGCTACCGGTCGCACGCGGCGATCAAGGCGCCGATCGCCGTCTGATGGCTTCACCCATTTCCCTGATCGCTGCGCTCGATCGCAATTTCGCCATCGGTCGCGATGGTGCCATGCCGTGGCACCTCCCCGACGATCTCAAACGCTTCAAGGCGCTCACGCTGGGCAAGCCCGTGCTGATGGGGCGCAAGACGGCGCTCGCGATCGGGTGCGCGCTGCCGGGGCGCACGAATCTGGTGCTGACACGCGGCGGCGTCGCGCCATACGCAGGTCAGCAAGTCGTCGCCTCGCTCGAAGCCGCGATCGCTGCGGCGCAGGGTAGAGAGCTCATGGTCATCGGTGGCGGCGAGATCTACGCGCTCGCATTGACTCGTGCGTCGAAACTCCACCTCACGTGGATCGACACCGTCGCCGACCATCCCGACGCATTCTTCCCGCACTTCGATCCCGCGCGATGGCGTGAGACCGCACGCGAAGCGCATGCGGCCGATGCGCGCCATGAATACGGTTTCGCCTTCGTCGATTACGCGCGCGGATAGGGTGCGCCTGCTGCGGGATGCCGCGTTTCGGCGGCGCGCTTCGGGATCGGAAGGATCATCGGCACGCGCCGTTGATAATCGCGATAGGTTTCGCCGAACTGTGCGACGAGATCGCGTTCCTCAAGGAACTTCACTGCGACGAGAATGTAGCCGGTGGTGATGACCGCAAACAGCAGGTGACCAACGCTCATGCCCGGAGTCGCCCAGAACGCGATCAGGAATCCGAGCATCAGCGGATGACGCACGATGCGGTAGAGCGCGCGTACTACGAACGGCGTTTCGGGCGCCGAGCGGTTGTTTGCGTACAGCCACACCTGGCGCAGCCCGAACAAATCGAAATGATTGATGAGGAAGGTGCTGGTGAAGACGAGCACCCAGCCGAGCGCCGACAGTGCATGCAGCGCGACGCGCGCAGGTGTCGCATCGACCTGCCAGACGGTCTGCGGTAGCGGCTGCCACTGCCAGAGCAGCAGGATCAGCGCGAGGGAGCTGACCAGCACGTAGGTGCTGCGCTCGACTGCCACCGGCACGAAACGCGTCCACCAGCGCTTGAATGCGGGCCGCGCCATGCCGCTGTGTTGCACGGCGAACAGGCCGAGCAGGGCCAGGTCGATAGCCAGCGCGGTGGCGAGCGGTGCTGCCGGGCCTGCGTCGATGTGCTTCGGCGCAATGCCTGCGACAAAAGCGATGGCGTAGAGGAATGTGGGCAGAAAGATGAGGTAGGCAATGGCTCCGTAGAGCAGTACGAGCAAGCGGGACATGGCGGCAGACCTTGATGTGCGAAGTGCTGCCGCGATGTTGTTCGGTGCGGGTGTACTCCGCCATGGGCAGCTTGTCCCGATCGCGGGATGAAACGGATTCGAATCGGGACAAATATCCCGGTGATCGCGGGAAGCGAAGATTCAGGCACCCGGCCGCGTATGCAGCAGCGCCTCGACACGGCTGCGCACGCCGAGTTTGCGATACAGGTTCGAGAAGTGATTGCGCACCGTTTTTTCGGCGATGCCGAGCTGGAAAGCGATCTGCGCATTGCTGCGCCCTTCGCGCAGCAGTGCGAGCAGGTTGCGCTCGCGCACGGTCAGGCCGTTCTCGCCCGCTTCGCGGATGGCGCTGGCCTGGCCGGTGAATTCCAGCACCGCGGCGCAGAATTCCTTCCACGCAGGTTCATCCCGCAGCAGCACGTGATTGCGCGATTCGAGCTGCACGAAACGTGCGCCGGGAATGTGTGCGGCGAGCAGGCGGCCCTGTTCCAGCGGCGCAATCTTGTCCCGGCTTGCATGCAGCACCAGCGTCGGCATGCGCACGCGCGGCAGCAGTTCGCGCACGTCGACTTTGCCGCGTGCCTCGAGCAGTTCGGCGGCGACATCGGGCGAGGCGGTGCGCCGGCACAGTTCATTGAACCAGTCGAGTTGCTCCTGCGTGCCGTCGGGCACGAAGCGCGAAGTGAACAGCTGGCGAAACGCCGGGTTGTCGTTGCCCCAGCCAAGCCCGATCACGTCCATCACCGCGCTGAACATCTTGCGCCGCTCCGGATCGTCGCTGAGATTGCCGCCGACCGCGTAGCCGCCGTAGAGGATCAGGTGCGATACGCGTTCGGGATGCTTGACCGCGTAGCGCACCGCGGTGGCTGCGCCCTGGCTGATGCCGAGCAGCGCGAACGGCTGGGCGAGGCCGGCAGCCTCGACCACGGTTTCCAGATCATCGACCCAGTGCGTCGCGGCTATCTTCGGCACCTTGCGGTCGGACAGGCCGCAGCCGCGCTCGTCGTAGCGGATGTAGCGGAAGTGCCCGCTGAAGAAATCGACCCAGTGCTTCCAGATCGGGCTTTCCAGGTCGTACTGCAGGTGCGTGAGCCAGGTCGCGGCCTTGACCAGGGGCGGACCGTGACCGACCGCGCTCCACGCCAGTTTGACGTCGTCGGCGGTTACCGCGTAGCGGATATGCTGCTGCATCGCGGCGACCTCGCGCGGCCCGGGAAAAGGACTATACAACCTCCGCGGCCGCCCTGCTGCGCGCGCTTCAGTCACCTTCCACGCGTGGTCGCGCGGATTTTATCGAGACGAACTGTGGCTCCTCGCCATCGAGGCGCAGCGCGATCAGCTCGCCGCCCCAGACGCAGCCGCCATCGATCGCGTACACGCCCATGCCCTGGAAGCGGCCGAGCGTAGACCAGTGGCCGCAGACGATGCGTGCGTCCTGGCGCACGCGCCCCGGTACTTCGAACCACGGATACAGCCCCGGCTTCTGCGTGCCGGGCGCGCCCTTCTCGGCGTAGGCGATGCGGCCGCGCACATCGCAGTAGCGCATGCGAGTCATCACATTGATCGTCGCGCGCATGCGCTCGATGCCGCGAAGCTTCGGCGACCACTGGTCCGGCTTGTTGCCGAACATCGCCAGCAGCAGGCGCTTGCCACCTTCGCCGGCAAGGCGTATCTCGACCTCGCGTGCGGCGCGCGCGGCGCGGTCGAGGGTCCAGCCCGGCGCGAAGCCGGCGTGGACCATGGCGAAGTTCAGCGCAGGGTCGACATGCAGTAGCGGGCGCGTGCGCAGCCAGTCGAGAAGGGAATCGCGATCGGGGGCAAACAGAACCTCGCGCAACTCCGGGTTGACCCTGGCCTGGGCTGCCTCCTCGCGCTCGGCGATCGAGAGCAGGGACAGGTCGTGATTGCCGAGCACGACGATGGCGCGGTCGCCGAACGATTGCACCTGGCGCAGCACGGCGAGCGACTGGCCGCCGCGATTGACCAGGTCGCCGCAGAACCAGAGCATGTCACGCGCGGAATCGAAGCGGATTTTTTCCAGCAGCTGCACGAGCTCGTCGTGGCAGCCCTGCACGTCGCCAATCGCGTAGACGGCCATCAGAATCCGCCCTCAAGGCCACTGCGTTCGACAATTTGCGCCCCGGCGATGCTCGCGATCCTCATGTACTCGACCGTACACCCTGGTTCCTGCGCTCCGGCGAAGCGCAAATTGTCCTGGCTCGCTACGCTTTGAGGGCAGATTCCCAGAGCCATGGTTGTCAGTGCACCGTGCGTGGAATCGACAATGTGAATTGCGGAATCGCCGCGTCGAAGCGGCGGCCGTCGTCGGCGAGCATCTGGTAGCTGCCGCGCATCGTGCCGACCGCGGTTTCGAGCACGGCGCCCGAGGTGTACTGAAAATCGTCGCCGGGACGCAGCCACGGTTGCTCGCCGATCACGCCATCGCCGCGGACTTCCTGCACCTTGCCGTTGGCGTCGGTGATGATCCAGTGGCGCGACATCAGGCGCGCGGCAACGCGGCCCGTATTGGCGATGCGGATCGTGTAGGAGAACGCGTAGCGGTTCGCATCCGGCATCGACTGGTCGTGCAGGAAATGCGTTTGCACGGCCACGCTGATTGCATAAGGGTTGTCGTTGCTCATGTCCGGATTGTGCGCAGCCGCGGTGGGCGAATCAACCTTTGTTCTGCAGGTGTCGCGCCAACGCGACGAAGGCGGAAGGCGGCAACTGCTCGGCGCGCGCACGCGGATCGATGGCCGCGGCGGCGAGATCGCCCGTGTCGGCCACGCCTCGCAATGCGTTGCCCAGGGTCTTGCGGCGTTGGCCGAACGCGGTGCGGACGACGCGTTCGATCACATCGGAATCGGCCTGCGCCAGCTTGTCGGCCGGCAGCGGCACGAGGCGCACCACGGCGGAATCGACCTTCGGCGGCGGCGAAAAAGCAGTGGGCGGCACGTCGAACAGCGACTCGACCGTGCAGCGCAGTTGCAACATCACCGAGAGCCGGCCGTAGGTCTTGCTGCCGGGGCCGGCGGCCATGCGCTCGACGACTTCCTTCTGCAGCATGAAGTGCATGTCGCGGATCGCCGCGGCGTGGTCGAGGCAGTGAAAAAGGATCGGCGTGGAGATGTTGTAGGGCAGGTTGCCGACGAGGCGGATTCCGCCGCCGGCGGCGAGCGCGGCTATGTCCACCTCGAGCACGTCGCGGTGCACGATCGCCAGTTTGCCGACGCTGTTCGCACGCGCGCGCAGCGGCTCGATCAAGTCGCGGTCGAGTTCGATCACGGTCAGGCTGCCGGCGGCGCGCAGCAGCGGCAGGGTCAGCGCGCCTTCGCCGGGTCCGATCTCGACGATGTGCTCGCCCGGCCGTGGTGCTACATACTCCACAATGCGGCGAAGTATATTTTTATCGTGGAGGAAGTGCTGACCGAAGCGCTTCTTGGTGACGTGCGGGGCGAAATCGCTCATGGCGTCCGGGGCGGGTTCGTTGCAGGGCAATACATGGGGGGCGACGCGAGCAGCTCTTCGTGGAGCCAGTCGCGGAACAGCAGCAGCGCCGGCTTGTTCGCATTCTGTGGCGGATAGACGAGATGGCAGGTGGCCGGCGAAGGAATGCGCTGCGCGAACGGTACCACCAGCGTACCCGCACGCAGCTTGAGCGCGGTGAGCGAGCCGCGTGCGAGCACCGCGCCCTGACCCTGGATCGCCGCCTGCAGGGCGAGCTCGGAGTCGTTGAACACCGGGCCGCGGCGCGGCTCGGCGAGGTTGACGCCGGCGGCGGCGAACCACGGCGCCCACGGCTGCTGGCGGATGCGCAGCAACGGCACGCGCGCGAGGTCGGCCGGGTTGCGCAGGCGCGTGCGCCGCGCCAGCGCCGGACTCAGGGTCGGGAACAGCTCGTCGTCGAACAGCTTTTCGCTGATCAGGCCCTCGTAGTCGCCGGTGCCGTAGCGGATCGCGACGTCGACACCGTCGCTGCGGAAATTCGACACGGCCGGTGTGCTTTCCAGGCGCAGTTCAATGCCGGGGTGGCGTTCGAGGAAGCCGCCGAGGCGCGCGACCAGCCAGGCTGCGGCGAACGAGGGCAGTACGCTGACTGTGAGCGAATTTGCACTGTCGTGGTCGCGCAGGCGTTCCAGCGCAGCCGCGAGCTGGTCGAGCGCCGCGCGCACGTCATGGGCGAGCTGGCGCCCGGCGTCGGTTGCGCACATCTGCCGGCCGGCGCGCCGCAGCAGCGGCATGCCGAGTGCCGCCTCGAGTGCGTGGATCTGGTGGCTGACCGCACTGTGGGTCAGACTGAGTTCGTCCGCGGCGCGCGTGTAGTTCTGGTGGCGTACCGCGGCCTCGAGTACGCGCAGCGAGCGCAACGGCGGCAGGCGGTGCCAGGGATTCATGCGCAAGCGGCTCTGTGGAGCATCGGGGCCGCAGTCTAGCATCTGTGAGGAATGCTCACAGCTGACGCGAGAAAATAGCGTTTCTGGTGCGCGCGCTCGAGGCTTAGGATGCGTCATTGCATTTCGCCTGATCATTTGCGCGGGCCGACCCGAGGAGTTTCCGATGAACGCTTCCATCTTCGCCCAACTCGTCGTGCTCGGCATGATCTGGGGCGCATCGTTCATGTTCCAGCGCATCACCGTGCCGGTGATCGGCGCCGGCATGACCGGTGCGGGGCGCATGATCTTCGCCGCGTTGACCCTGCTCGGTGTGCTCGCCCTGCTGCGCAAACCTTTGCAGTGGCGTGCGCGCTGGCGAGATTATGTCGTCGTCGGCATCATCGTGATGGGCTTGCCGCTGACCTGCTTCGCGGTCGCCGCGCGTTCGCTGCCGGCCGGCTACCTCGCCGTGCTCAACGCGACCGTGCCGCTGTTCGCGGTGCTGATCGGCTGGGCCAGCAGCCGTGTGCGGCCGTCGGCATCAAAACTCGCCGGAGTCGTCGTCGGCGTTTGCGGCGTTGCGACGCTGGCGAAGTTCGGTCATCTCGAAATGAATTGGCCGACCGTGCTCGGCTTCGCTGCGGCCTTGTTCGCCTCATTCCTCTACGCGATCGGCGCAATCATGGCGAAGCAACGCTATGGCGATGCCGATCCGCTCGTGATCACCGCAGGCAACCTGATCGGCGGTTCGCTGCCGCTGGTTCCGCTCGCGATCGCCACGGCACCGGCTGCGCTGCCGTCGGGCGGCGTGACCGCGGCGCTGGTCGCGCTCGGCATCCTCTGCACCGGCATCGCCTACGCGCTGTACTTCCGCATCCTGCGCGCGGCGGGCGTCGAGCGCACGGTGACGGTGACCTTCCTCGTGCCATTGTTCGCGCTGATCTGGGCCGCGCTGTTCCTCGGCGAGCCGATCACCTGGGCTGCTGCGACCGGTTGCGCACTCGTATTGTTCGCGGTCGCGTTGATCTTCGAAAAAGTGCCGGGGTTCGCGCGCAGGCCGGTACCGCGGATCGGGCAGAAGCTCTGTCGCGAGCAGGGTTGAACGGCGCTAGTGGCGCTTCGCCACGAGTTGTAGCGCGAGACGGGTCGCGGCGATCAGGCTGGACGGATCGGCTTGGCCGGTGCCGGCGAGATCGAGCGCGGTGCCGTGGTCGACCGAGGTGCGGATCCACGGCAGGCCGAGGGTGAGGTTGACCGAGTCGCCGAAGCCGAGCGCCTTGAGCACGGGCAGGCCCTGGTCGTGGTACATCGCCAGCACCGCGTCGAAGCGCACGCGCTGCGTGGCGACGAAGGCGGTGTCGGCGGGCAGCGGGCCGACGATGTCGAATCCGGCCGCGCGCACCTGCTCGATCGCGGGAACAATGACGTCGATTTCCTCGCGGCCGAGGTGGCCCGCTTCGCCGGCGTGCGGATTCAGGCCGAGTACGGCGACGCGCGGTGCGGCGATGCCGAACTTCGCGATCAGTTCTTCGCAAACGATGGTCAGCGTGCGCACGAGCCCCACGCGCGTGATCGCGCCAGGCACGCGCGCGAGCGGCAGATGCGTGGTCGCGAGCGCCACACGTAGCGCGCGGTCGCCGCCATCCGGTGCGATCAGCATCATCACCACCTCGCGTTGCGCGCGTTCGGCGAAAAACTCGGTGTGGCCGGTGAACGGGATGCCGGCATCGGCAACCGCGCTCTTCTGCACCGGCGCGGTGACGAGTGCGTCGAACTCGCCTGCGGCACAACCGTCGGCGGCGCGTGCGAGAGAGTCGATGACGTAGGCTCCGTTGCGTGGATCGAGCTTGCCTGGAGTGCGGGCAACGCGCAGTGGCACGTGCAGGCAACGCAGTGCGCCGGGCCTGCGCCGGGCGATGCGTGCGGCGGCATAATCCTCGATGTCGAGCACGGTGTTCCGCGCGGCGGCCGCCGCTGTCAGCAGGCCACGATCCGCGATCGCGATGAGGTCGGCGGGGACGTCGGTTGCGGCCAGCGCGGCGACGAGTTCCGGACCGATGCCGGCCGGTTCTCCGCTCGTGATGGCGATGCGCGGGAGCATTGTCTTGTCATTCCGGCAGCCCCTGCCGGGATGACGAATACTTATCGTGCCGTCACTTCGACTCGGCTTTCTTGACCGCCGCGCCCGAGCAGGCCGGACGTTCCTTGGTGACGTAGGCCGGGTCGACCGCGCAGATGTACGAATCCGAGCGGAACTGGCGCAGGGTGCTTTCGATCTCGTCCTCGGCCTTGCGCTGGCGGATCAGCTCGCGCGCCTGTTCGCGCTGGTTCTCGACGGTACGATCGGATTCGCGCTTGCCGAGCAGTTGCAGGATGTGCCAGCCGACATCGGTCTGGAACGGCTGCGACACGTCGTTGTTGGACTTGAGCGAGCTGAGTGCGGTGGCGACGGCGGTGCCGAAGCGGTCGATCGGGAACCAGCCCATGTCGCCGCCGAGGTTCGCGGTGGGCGGGTCCTTGGAGTATTCCTTGGCGAGCTTGGCGAAATCCTCGTGGCCGTCGACGATGCGGCGACGCAGGTCGGCCACGGTCTTCTGCGCTTCGGCGCTGGATACCAGCTCGGTGACCGGGATCATGATGTGGCGGGCGTGGTATTCGGTCACGACCTGCTTGCCGCCGCCGCGCTTGTCGATGACCTTGATGATGTGGAAGCCGTTCGGGCCGCGGATCACCTGTGAAACCTGGCCCGGCGCCAGCGTCTCGGCGATCTGCACGAACGCCTCGGGCAGTGCGTTGAGCGGACGCCATTGCAGGTCGCCGCCTTCGAGCGCGTCCTGGCCGTTCGAGTAGCGGATCGCCGCCGCGGCGAAATCGAGGCCGCCGTCGATCTGCTTCTTCACGTCGTCGGCCTTGTCCTTGGCAGCCTTGATCTGCTCGGCGCTCGCGTTCTCGGGGGTCGCGATCAGGATGTGGGCGAGGTGGATTTCGCCGGTCCTGACGTTGCCCGTGGCGAGCATGGCGTCGACCTCGGCATCGGTGACGTTGCCCGCGCCCTGCATGATGCGCTGCTGCAGTCGCTGGGTGAGCAGCGTTTCCTTGGTCTGTTTGCGGAAGTCGTCGTAGTCGATGCCGTCGCGCGCGAGCGCGCCGCGCAGTTGGGTGATGTCGATGTTGTTGCTCTGCGCGATGCGCTGGATCGCCTGGTCGATGTCGTTGTCGGTGACGCGGATGCCGGTCGACTGCGCGCGCTGGATCTGGATCCGGTTCATGATCAGTCGATCGAGCACCTGGCTGCGCAGCACGTCGGTCGGCGGCAGTTGTTGCGGGTTGCTGCGGTACTGGGCCTGGATCTGCGCAACGGCGCGGTCGAGTTCGCTCTGCAGGATCACGTCGTCCTCGGCGATCGCGACGATGTGATCCAGCGGCTCGATCGGCTGGATCTGCGCGCGCGCCGCGGGTACGGCTGCGGTGAGGAGAAGGGCGAGGAAGGCGGCGAAAAGCTTGTTCATCGGCGGCTCTGCAATCGAATGACGTAACGGGCGCCGTCGCGCCCGCGTGCGGGGAAAGGAAGATAGCGTGCACACCCTGAACGGAGTCCGCGCATCAGGCCAACGCGATCCCGCGCGGCCGTGCCGGCGTAGCGTCGGGGCGCAACTTATTGATAGCCAAGGATAGCATGGCGCAGGAAGTTCTGCGTCCGCTGCCCGCTCGCGCCCATGCCCTTGAATTCGACCTCGAAGAAGACGGTGTTTTCGGCCTTGACGTCGTTCGGAATGTAGACGGCATCGTTGAACGGATTGCTGACGTTGTTGAGCCAGCGCCGCGCGACGAGGCGGGCGGCGACGCAGCAACTATCGTACTGCACGCCGGCGAACGCTTCGAGCAGACGCTTGTCGCGCACCGAATAGTAGTAGCGGCCGACGATGCTCCAGCGCAGGTTGAGCGGGATGAGCGTGGTCGCGTCGTACTGTTCGAGGAAGCCGCGACGGTAGCGGTAGGCGAGGTTGACCACGCCGTCGCTGCCGAAACGATGCTGGACCGAGACCGCGCCGAGATCCGTGTGCTTGCTGGTCGACACGTATTTCTGCGTGACCGGGTCGAGGGCTGTCGGATCGGGATTCCATTGCATGTCCCAGGTCAGGCTCCAGCGCTTGTTGATGGTGAGCTGCAGTTCGGTGAACAGGTCCTTGCCGGCGCCGCTTTGTGGGCCGCCGAAATAGGGCAGGGTCACGCGCGGCGTCTTGAAGTAGCGGATCTGGCCGATGCTGCCGCTGAGCAACTGGTCGCCGCTGTCCGCGTCGATCAGGCGCGAGGTCAGGGCGATGGTGGCCTGGTTGGCGTCCGACTGGCGGTCGCCGCCGGTGTAGGCGTTGGTGCGGAACAGGCTCGGGAAGTCGAGGCTGGGCAGCGAGGTGTCGAAGCTCGGCAGCTTGTCCTGGTTGCGGTACGGCACCCAGAGATAGAACAGGCGCGGCTCCAGTGTCTGGATGTAGGCGTTGCCGAACAGTTTGGCATCGCGCTCGAAGAACAGCCCCGAATCGACGCTGGCGATCGGCAGGCGGCGTGAGGGCGAGGTGCCGGTGATCAGCGGATTGTTGTTGAACCGCATGTCCGAGAGGTCGTACTGGGTGATGCGATAGCCGATGGTCGGACGCAGGAACCAGGCCAAGCTTTCGATCGGATACGAGATGTGCGGATAGAGGTCCAGACGTCGACCGGTCAGCGAATAGCCGCGCTGGAAGTTGATGTACTCCGACTCCATGCCGACTTCGAAGCCGGCGTAGGTCTGCGGCAGGATGTTGAACGCCACGCGCGGCAGGCGCGTATAGGGCTTGAACACGGACGGATAGGCGCAGTTCCTCGGCGAAGTGCCGCCGGCGCAGACCGATTCGATGCTCGGGTCGCTGACCTGCCAGTCGTCGCCGCCGATTGCGATGTTCCACCAGCCGCCGTTGCCGTTGACGTAGGCGCTCGACGGCAGCAGGCTGATCGCGGTGCTCTGGAAACTGTCGCCGAAGTCGCGCAGGTAGCGGTTGTCGGAAACGCGGTGCACGTCCACGGTCGCGCCCCAGTTGGCGTTGAACGTGGTCCAGTTCTGCAGGCGCAGGTAGCCGCGCGAGGTCTCGTCGGTGACGTCGTCCTTGGGCATGTAGCCGACGTTGAGCATGAGCCGGTCCCACTCCGAGAGGTAGCGGAACTCGGTGTCGAGCATCGGCCCGCGCTTGGTGTATTCGATCGGTTTGACGGTTAGGTCGTAGTTCGGCGCCAGGTTCAGATAGTACGGGATGCCGAGCTTGAACCCGCGCCGGTTGCTGTAGCCGAGCACGGGCATGAGAAAGCCCGAGTGCCGGCCCTCGTCGATCGGGAACGACAGATAGGGAAGCCACAGGAACGGCACGCCCTGGTAGGCCAGGGTGACGCCGTGGCCGTAGCCCTCGTTTTTCACTTTGTCGATTTCGAGATCGTTCGCGCGCATTTCCCACTGGCGCTCGCTCGGATCGCAGGTCGAGAAAGTGCCCCGGCTCATCTTCGAATGATCCGGGTCGGTCTGGTTGACCATCGCGGCGACGCCGTTGCCGCGCTGGTCGAGCATCTGGTAGCGCACGTTGTCGAGCCAGGTGACGCTCGGCGTCGTCGTGCCGCGCGCCTTGTCCGCGGACATCAGCATGCCGGCATCCTGGTAGCGTACGTGACCGGTCGCCACGTAGTCCGTGGTCTCGCTGTTGTAGGTGAGGAAATCCGTGCGCAGCAGCGCGTCGAGGCGTTGCATGCGCACGTCGTCTTCGAGTTGCGCGTGGTTCTTGTCGGTCCAGGTGACCTTGTTCGCGTCGGCTACCGAATGCGCCTTCGAGCGGTCGCCCGCGGGCGGCAGACCGGGCACGAAGAAGTCGAGCAGATCGTTGCGTTTGCACTTGCCGTAGTCGTTCTTCGGCGCCACGCAGCGCATTACGCCGGCGGGGCAGGTCGTCTGCGTGGCCGAAGGCGCGATCACCGCGGTCTGTGCGGAAGCCGGTTCGACCAGCGCGGCCGGGAGCAGCAGGGGCAAGAGGCGTAGCGGCAAATGCCGGAGCCGGCGGTCGTTCAGCGGGGATGGCGGCACGGGGACGTCGCAAGGCTAACGTGAGGCCGGCAAGCTTGCCCGAAACGGGGAGCACGGGCAATCCGCGGGCATCCGCTGCGTTCATCTTCAACGCCTTGCCTGCGTAAGGGTTACCCCCATGTTCCGTCCAATCCGGCAGACGCGAAACACGAGGAGAAAACGATGGGCGGCAAGATCGAAAAAACCGATGCACAGTGGCGCGAGGATTTGAGTGCGGAGCAATACGCGGTCTGCCGTTGCTCGGCGACCGAGCAGCCGTTCACCGGCAAGTACTACGACCACCACGAGGCTGGCACGTATCTGTGCGCGGCCTGTGGCGCGGAACTCTTTTCGTCGGCGGCGAAATACGAGTCCGGCAGTGGCTGGCCGAGCTATTGGCAGCCGTTCGACGCGGACGCGGTCAGCGAGCATGCGGATGCGAGCCACGGCATGCGCCGCGTCGAGGTCAAGTGCGCGCGCTGCGATTCGCATCTGGGTCACGTTTTCCCGGACGGACCCAAGCCCACCGGCCTGCGCTACTGCATCAACTCGGCGGCGCTGGGCTTCGCAGCGAAAGACTGATCGCGGCGCCAGCGCGCGACACGCGGTCGCTGCGCGACGACTGGCCGCGGCCTAGCCTGCGGCCAGCTTCTGCGCAACCTCCCAGCTGTGTCCGGCCGGATCGACGAAGTTGGCCGTGCGCCTGCCCCAGGGCCGATCCTTGGGGCCGGCGAGCAGGGTCACGCCGCGTCCGCGCAGGCGCGCGCAGACGGCGTCTACGTCGTCGACCCAGATGCTGAGCTGGAAGCGCGGGCCGGCGCCGCGCGCACCGGGCTGATCCGGCTCGATGATCTCGCCGGCGCTGTCGATGTGAAGCAGGTTGAGGATGAGGTTATCGAATTGGACTGCGACGAAGACGTCGTCCTCGAAGATGGTCTCGACCTCGAACACGGCGTGATAGAACGTCTTTGCTTTCTGCACGTCGTCGACGAACAGGCTGATCGCGCTGATGTGTCGCATGTCGGCTGCCACGATGGAGCTTCCTCGGGTTGGCGCGGGCGCGTCACGCGCGCTTGCGCAGGTAGATGTGCGTCGCGCGCTCGCCGGGGACGGTCCTTCCGCATTCGTAGCCGAGCGCGTGCAGGTCGATGCCGGCGAACAGGTTTTCGCCGCGGCCGAGCAGGACCGGGCGCACGGCGAGATACAAATCGTCGACCAGGCCCGCGCGCAGGTACTCGCGCACCGTGGCCACGCCGCCACCGAGGCGGATGTCGCGATCGTCTGCGGCCGCGCGCGCCTGTTCCAGCGCGGCGTGGATGCCTGCGGTAACGAAGTGGAACACCGTGCCGCCCTTCATCGCCAGCGGCGCGCGCGCATGATGGGTGAGCACGAACACCGGTACGTGATACGGCGGTTCGTCTCCCCACCAGCCTTTCCAGTTCTCGTCCGGCCACGGTCCGCGTATCGGGCCGAACATGTTGCGGCCGATGATCCAGGCGCCGATTCCGGCCATGCCGACCGCGGCGACATCGTTGTCGATACCACTTTCGCCGCCGTCGAGGCCGTGCATCGCGCGCCAGGTGCGTGATGCGAAGAACCATTCCATCAATTCCGGGCCACGCAAGCCGAGCGGGTGTTCGAGGCTTTGATCGGGGCCGGCACCGTAGCCGTCGAGGGAAACCGAGAAATTCAGTACGCGCAATCTGGACATGGCCTTGCTCATGCTGTCTGGCTGGTTCGAGGCTGCTTGTTCAGTTGGCTGACAACGCCAGATCACAGGACGTCGACACGAAGATCACGAAGAAACGCGAAGAAATGGTTCGATCAAGACGACGAACGGCGGGCCGGGAAATCGACACGCCCGATCGCATCCGCGCATGGCCGCGGGCTGGCTGATCTGCGATCATTGCAACGACATTTCAGGGAGTGAACGTGAGTCCGCAAATACTGACCTCGGTGGGCGCCTGTGTCGAGCATGTGCTCGCGCAGGCCGGTTCCGCGCTGCGCGTGGCGACGCCGCTCGGGTTGGGCAAGCCGAACGTGTTGCTGAACGCGCTGTATGCGCGCGTGGCCGGCGACGCAGCTATGCGTCTGGACATCTTCACCGCGTTGTCGCTGGCTCGACCACAGTGGAAGTCCGATCTGGAGCGGCGTTTCATCGAGCCGTTCCTTGCACGCCATCTGGGCGCCGACTATCCCGATCTGGCGTATGTCGCCGCGCAGAAGGCCGGCGCATTGCCGGCGAACGTGCGCATCCACGAGTTCTACATGCAGTCGGGCGCGATGCTTGGCGTCGAGTCGGCGCAGCGCGACTACACAAGTTTGAACTACACCCACGTGGCGCGCGATCTCGTCGATCGCGACATCAACGTGATCGTGCAACTGATCGCCGCGCGCGAGGAGGCCGGACGCATCCGCTACAGCCTTGCCTGCAATCCCGACGTCACCGCGGAATTGCTCGAAAGCATGCACGCCGCCGGTGCGCCGCGGCCGTGCGTCGTTGGCGTTGTGCACCCCGACCTGCCGTTTGTCGGCAACGAGGCCGAGGTCGAGGCGGAATTCTTCGACGCGCTGCTGTTCGATCAGGCGAACCGGCACACCCTGTTCGCCCTGCCGCGGGCGAACATCGATCCGGCCGAATACGCGATCGGCCTGCACGCCTCGGCGCTGGTGCGCGACGGGGGCACCTTGCAGATCGGCATCGGCGCGTTGTCCGATGCGCTGGTGCATGCGCTGCTGCTGCGCCAGCGCGACAACGCCGCGTACCGCGCCGGGCTGGATGCGGTCGGCGCGCGCGTGGGCGAAAGCACGCCGGCGGCGCGACTCGGCAACCTCGACGGGTTCACCACGGGGCTGTACGGCGCCAGCGAAATGGTCATGGACGGATTCATGCATCTGGCCCGCGCCGGCATCCTCAGGCGCCGCGTCTACGATGATCAGGCGCTCGAGCAGGCGCTCGAGGACGGCAGCATCGAAGACACGCTGCATGCGCACGCCGCCGATGCGTTGTACGCGTGCGGCGCGCTCGGTCCTTTTGTCGACAAGGCGGAATTGGCACGCCTGCTCCGCTTCGGCTTGCTGCCGGAAGGCACGCAGCTGGGATTCACCGCCCTGCAATTACCCGATGGCAGCAGCCTGCCGCTCGATCTGGGCAATGCCGAAGCGCGCGCGCAATGGAACCGCGTGCTTGCCGGGCGCACGTTGCGCGAAGGCCGTTACCTGCGCGGTGCGTTCTATCTCGGATCCAGGGAATTCTATGCCTGGTTGTGCGGCCTGAAAGGCGCGGATTTCGATGGCCTGTCGATGACCCGCGTCTCCGACATCAACCAGTTGTACGGTGGGCGCGAGTCGCTCGATGCGCTGCAACGCCGCGATGCGCGCTTCTTCAATACCTGCATGATGGCGACCCTGCTCGGCGCGGCGACATCGGATGCGCTCGAGAACGGCCAGGTCGTCAGCGGTGTCGGCGGCCAGTACAACTTCGTCGCGATGGCGCACGCGCTCGCGGGCGGACGCTCGATCCTGCTCTTGCGCGCCACTCGCGAGCAGCGCGGCAAGGTCGAGTCGAACATCCTCTGGAACTACGGCCACACCACCATTCCACGTCACCTGCGCGACATCTATGTGACCGAATACGGCAGCGCCGACCTGCGCGGCAAGTCTGACGAGGACTGCATCCTTGCCATGCTCGCCATCGCCGATGCGCGCTTCCAGGACGGGCTTGCCGCGCAGGCCAAGGCTGCCGGCAAATTGCGTCACGATTTCGAGATTCCGCCCGCATGGCGCGGAAATACCGCAGAAAGCATCGCTTCCTCGTTGAAGCAGGGCGAGCTCGCGCCGTACTTTCCGGCCTTTCCGTTCGGCAGCGATTTCAGTTCTGAGGAACTGCGCCTGCTGCCGGCATTGGCCCGGCTCAAAGCGATATCGGCGAGCAAGTTGAAATTGGCATTGTTTTTGCTCGGGGCCTACCTGAATCGCCCGCATGTGGCCGATGGCGAGCTGCTCATGGCGCGGCTGAAACTGGATCAACCCACGACACTTGTCGAGAGGCTTACCCGCCGACTGGTGCTTGCCGCGCTGGCTGGACGCAATTGAGGCTGTCATGAGTACGTTTGCCGCCTACGCCCGCTTGAAATCGAAGATGCCGGTGCGTTTCGCGCCGCCGCAGGACGCGCTGGCCTCCGATCCGTTGCGGCTGCATGCCTGGCTCGCCGAGCTCCCGCTCGCGAATCGCGGTTTCGCGCTCATGCGCATGGAAGAAGTCCTGCGCGAATTGAACGCCGCGGAGATCGTGCCGCAGCGCCGCCTGACCATGCTCGAAATGCTCGAGCGGGCCGCCGCGGCGCTTGTTGACGACGGCAGCAACGAGGTGCGCGAGTTCTTTCCGATGTCCGCCGAGCGCATGGACAAGGTGCGACACCTGGCCGGGATCGAATACGAATTCGCGCTTGGCTATGCCGAGATCATTTGTGATCTGTGCGCGCCGGCGGGCAAGGCGCCGCTGCTGCGTGGCGGCATGGCCGTCAAGGCGCTGGTGCGCGCATGCCTGCATCAGGCAGCGCAGTTGTGGCAGGCAAGCCGGATGCACAGTGCACCACCGGTGGGCGCCTGGCATGGGATGCACGACTTGTTCCGCTACGCCGTCGAAGCGGGATATGCGGATCGCGAAAGCACGCTGACGGGTGGCGGTCGAGCGAGCCCGCGCTCGGTCTACATCCAGGCGCTGCTGCATGCATTCGCCAAGCCCAACCAGTTTACCCAGGCGCAGAACAGGCAGTTGTACTCATCCCTGCCGGTGCTCGCGTCGTGGTGCCATGTGTCGCCCGGACATGCTTCCGCGGGCATGATCGCGGTGCATACCGGGAGCGATCAGTCGCCGCCGCGCGGCTTGCAGGGCGATGCCGGCGAGCGCTGGATGCTCGACATTGGCGGCCTGCTGGCGCAGTTCGATGCGGCGTTGGCGCAGGGCCAAAGCGAGGTCGTGCTTCGCGCGCGCCGCGGTAGCGGGGAAGCGGTGCTCGACCGCGACATAGTCACCGTGCTCGGACGTGTCTGGCGCGAGCGCACCGAGCGCGGATTTCCGCGCAATGCCGACAACGCCTTGCTCGAAACGGAGGTCGGCTTGTCGGGGTTGCACTACATTCTTTCCGGCAATCAGGATTTCGAAGCCATGTTGCCGCTGACCGATGCGTCGTCGATGTTCACGGCGAGTTGGGCGCAGCGCCCATCGGAACGTGCGATGCCCAGGCGCGCCCGCGCCGAGGCGGTCGACCGCAGTCGCCAGGGATACCGCCTGCGCTGGGCTGCCGGTGAAGACGCGCGCGCACGCGTCGGTGAGCTGATTGCGCTCACGCCCGTTGTCGCGCGCGGCAAGCCCGAATGGAGTTTCGGCGCATTGCGCTGGTTGCGTGCCGATGCAGACGCCGGAATCGAGGCCGGCGTCGAACTCCTGCCCGCGCGTCCCGTCGCCGTGGCCGTGTATCCGTTCGATGCCGGCGGCGCGCCGCGCGCGCCGGTGCGCGGCCTTCTCGTCGAGGCTGACGGCGTCGAAGCGAGTATCTTCGTGGCGAAGCCGTTCGCGCGTGACGCCGTGGCGCTGGAGGTGCTGCGCATCGATGAGGCTTCCACCGCGGTGATGGCCCGTCCGGTGCGCGTGGCGAAGTTCGGCCTGCGCGACGTGGGTTTGTATCAGAAAATCCTTCTGTCCGACGAGGCGTCCGGACGCCTCGGGCAAGCGTGACTGCGCCCGGTCGACGGGTTCTGGTGTGGTGCGACCGCACCGGATTCATGCGCATTCGCTAGAATCCGCCACATGCCGGTTAGTGTCGGCCGATCGAATATCCCATCCGTCCAGTCCGATTGCCGATGAACGAGTTTTCTGGTCCCCACCTTGCGCGAGTCGGCACCCAGCCGCGCCGCGCCGCCGTCGCTGTCGCCGTCGGCAACGTGCGCGTCGGCGGCACGGCTCCCGTCGTCGTGCAGTCGATGACGAATACCGACACGGCCGATGTCACCTCGACGACGAAACAGGTTGCCGAGCTTGCGCGCGCGGGCTCCGAACTCGTGCGTATCACGGTGAACACGCCCGAGGCCGCCGCTGCGGTGCCGAAGATCCGCGAGCGCCTCGACATGCAGGGTGTCGGCGTGCCGCTGATCGGCGACTTCCACTACAACGGTCACCAGCTGCTCGCCGGCGAGCCGGCCTGTGCCGAGGCGCTGGCGAAATACCGCATCAACCCCGGCAACGTCGGTTTCGGCAGGAAGCGCGACGTGCAATTTTCCACAATTATAGAATTTGCCTTGAAGTACGCGAAGCCGGTGCGCATCGGCGCGAATTGGGGCTCGCTCGATCAGGCCATGGTCGCCGCGCTGATGGACGAGAACCACGCGCGCGCCGAGCCGTGGGACGCGGCGCATGTCGCGCGCGAAGCGTTGATCCGTTCCGCGCTCGACTCGGCCGCGCGCGCCGAGGAACTCGGCATGGCGCGCGATCGCATCATCCTCTCGTGCAAGGTTTCCGGCGTGCAAGAGCTGATCGCCGTGTACCGCGACCTCGCCGCGCGCTGCGACTACGCGCTGCACCTCGGCCTGACCGAAGCCGGGATGGGTTCGAAGGGCATCGTCGCATCGAGCGCCGCGCTCGCCGTGCTGCTGCAGGAAGGCATCGGCGACACGATCCGCATCTCGCTGACGCCGGAGCCTGCCGAGTCGCGCACGCGTGAAGTGATCGTCGCGCAGGAACTCTTGCAGACCATGGGCCTGCGTGCGTTCACGCCGCTGGTCACCGCCTGCCCGGGCTGCGGGCGCACCACCAGCGTGTTCTTCCAGGAGCTCGCCAAGACCGTGCAGGAGCACGTGCGCGCGAAGATGCCGGAGTGGCGGGTCAAGTACGACGGCGTCGAGAACCTCACGCTCGCGGTGATGGGCTGCGTGGTCAACGGCCCCGGCGAATCCAAGCACGCCAACATCGGCATCTCGCTGCCCGGCACGGGCGAGGCGCCCGCCGCGCCGGTATTCATCGACGGCGCGAAGGCGATGACCTTGCGCGGCGAGAACATCGCGCAGGAATTCGTCGGGATTGTCGAGAACTATATTGCGCGAAAATTTGCGCGGCACTAGTTGCTGGGCGGCATTTTTATGGGGTGGAAGATTGACAAGAAATTCAACAACTTCCAAGGCTATCTTGTGGTGCGCTTATACCTGCGACAAGCTGCTGCCCGCTGATTCGCCATTCGCAATCTCGTGTCGAAGAGCAACCCAACCATTGACGCTGTTTTCCGATCCATTGGCGAATCCTGAAAGCGGGGATGAACGTCGGAGAATACTCGGGCCAGGGTCGGCTTGGGCTCAGGTGGCATCACCCTGGCGCGGCTTGCTGCCTTGCCGGCACGCTCGAGCACCGCCTTCGCACGCCGCGGCGTCGCGGTGTCGCGCGCTTCGTCCTCCAACTCGGCGGGAACGTGCAGCGGAAAACTGGCGATGTTGCTCTTGTGCGTATCCTCTTGAGGCAAAGCGCAGGACGCTCGGCAAGTCCGCCGAACCCGCGGCAGGCGTGCTGCATGTGTCGCGTGTTGAACGTGGCGATCGTATTTGCCTGGCCGTTGATCGCGGTTTCGACGACCAGTTCGTCGTCCGTATCGGCGCCACTCGGTTGCCAGCGGCAATCGAACACGACAGGCACGCATGACCCGGCGATCTCATCCGGCACGTCGATCACGTCGTGCTCCGTGATTCCCGCTTCGGCGAGATGCTTCGACCGGGTCAAAACCGCCTCGTATTCGAGCAGCATCGGCACGGACAGCAGCAACTCGTGGCGGCGCTCGAGTGCGTCCCGCAAGAGCTGGCACGAGGCACCCGCATTGCTCTGGAACGGAATGCCGAGACCATCACGTCGGTGTCGAGCACGAGCTTGAACATGGCAATATCGTAGATGACGTCATACTGCCGTCCAGTCGGTTCACCTCCCGCGGCGACTGGCACGAGTTGGTTTTCCCGGACGACTCGGACAAGTAGCTGTTTGGGACGCGCTTCACCCGGTGCGCCGCGTGAGTGGCTACTGCTCGAACTGCACCGTGTTCGCCACCGTGCATTGCGCGACCGGCTTCACCTCGCGCTTGAGCCACTGTGCTTCCCAGCATTCGTCGTAGACCGAGCAGTAGCAAACGGTCATCTTGAAGCGGTCCTTGGCCTCGAACAGGGCCTTGGCCTCGTCGGGCTGCGACGTGCGGATCGCGGCGATCGTCGTATCGCGGTTCGTGCTCGGCGGCAGCACGTTGCCGTTGACGCTCGATACCGTCGCGTTTTCGCGGCCGCGGCCGAACAGCGCCTGGTAGACTTCGTCCCAGTTGCGCATCGGCTTGCCGTCGAGGCTCAGGGTGACCGATTTGATCAGCGCCGGGCCGACGCCATTGTTCTCGACCTCCCAGGTGAAGCCGCCCTTGTCACGACTGCCGAAGTAACTCAGCCCCAGCGAAACGATGGGCCACACGCTGGCGCGTGCCTGGGCCTGCATGAGCCGCGTCTGGTATGCGCCCGTGGCGAGCGCGAGCACGCTGACCGCGAGTGCGACGATGCTGCTGATCTGCGCGGTCGAGGACTGTCTTGCGACTGCCGGCGTCGGCGCGAGGCGCGCATCGGCAGGTAACGTGGCCGGATCCGTGTCCGGCGGCGGCGATTGGATGGGCATGTGAATCGGGCGGGGTGGTGTCCGCGCCAAGGGTAGCGCGGAGGCGCGCGCCAGGCGAGGAGTCGAAACGATTACTGGGTGAACTGCGCTGTACCTTGGATCACGCAGCGCGGTACGGGCTTGTTCTCGGTCTGCAGCGAGCGCACGAGCCAGCACTCGTCGTAGACGGAGCAGTAGCATACTTCGATCGTCGTGCGTGGCACCGCCGTCTGGAACGCCTTGGCGCGTTCGGGCGTGTTCGGCTTGACCATCTCGACCACGGTCTCGCGGTTCGTGCTTGGCGGCAGCACGATGCCGTTGAGCGAGGAAGTCTGGCCGTGGAATTCCTGGTCGGGTGCGATCTTGGCGAACACCTCCGTCCAGTTGCGATAGGGCTGACCGTCGACGAGCACGCGCACCGACTCGATCTTCGCCGGGCCGACGCCGTTGTTGTCGACGCGCCAGGAAAACGCCTCGCGGCCCGGAGTCGAGTCCTCGTTCTTGCCGATCGTGACGTAGGGCCACACGCTCGCGCGCGCCTGCGTCTGCATCAGCTCGGTCTGCGCCTGCATCAGCCGGGTCTGATAGACCGAAGTGACCAGGGCGAGCAGGCTGAACGCCAGCGCGGCGAAACTGCCGATCTCGCTGAAGCGCAGGCGGACTGCGGCTTGCCGCAGCTGCGTGCCGACGCCGGTTTCTTCATGGTCCATGCCGCTGATCCCGGAGGTGGTGCACGAAATGTAACCGAAGCGGGGCGCTGGCGTTCACGCGAACCGACGCTCAGGTTGACTGTCGCGATCCGCCTGGGGCAATCGCGGGAGCAGTCGCGGCGCGGTGCGCGAGCATCGCCTCGCGTCGCGCGATGTAGACGTTGGCGCTGACGATGATCGCTGCGCCGACCACGGTCGCCGCGTCGATGGTCTGGCCGAACGCGAACCAGGCACAGGTGACCACGACCGGCAGCTGGATGAAGTTGATGGGAATCAACGCCGAGACTTCGCCGGCCTGGTAGGCGCGCGTCATGCACACCTGCGCGATGGTCGCGAGCAGGCCGGTCAGCACGAGCCAGAACCAGCCGCCCGCATCGGGCCAGCTCCAGTGCAGCAGCGCGGGCACGAGCGACATCACGGTCATGATCGCCGACATGTAGATCACCACCGCGTCGGGCGATTCGGTACGCGAAAGGTACTTTATCGCGATGTACGACATCGCCGCGAACGCGGCACCGGCGAGCGCGACAAGCATGTCGAACGAGAAGTGCATGCCACCGGGACGCATGATGATGAGCACGCCGACGAATCCGATCGCGACTGCGCTCCAGCGCCGCGCGCGCACGACCTCGCCGAGGATGAGCACGGCGCCGACGGTGACGAACAGCGGCGTCGAGTACGAAATCGATATCGCCTGCGCAAGCGGCAGGTGGGCCAGTGCCCAGAAGCTCGCGAGCATCGACAGCGTGCCGGTCGTGCCGCGCACGAGGTACAGGCCGAAGCTGCGCGTGCGCAGCATGCCGAGGCCCGGCTTGATCAGCAGCGGCAGCGCGAAGACCAGGCCGAACAGGCTGCGGAAAAACCCCGCCTCGAATGCGCTGACCTGCACGGTGGCGAAACGCAGCGTGACCGCCATCAGTGCGAACAGCACCGCGCTCGCGGCCATCAGCATGGGGGCGTAGAGCGGGGAGCGGTTCAACAAGTGAACTCGATCAAGCCGAGGTATAGCGCAAGTACGAAACCGCCGGTCGCACCGAGAATCAAACCGAGGAGAATCGCAAGGCTCCATTTGACGCAAACGCATGGGCTCAAATCGACTTCTTCGGCATCGAGGTGTTGCCGGGCCATCTTCAATTTGCCCCTTGCTTCCGCGCCGCGATGCGCGCGTCGATATCGGCATCGAGATCACGGGTGGCGAATCCGGCGCGCGCCACGATGTCGCGTATCGTTGCTGCCGGCAAGCCGCGCTCGTCGGTCGCTTCGCCCAGCGCCCAGGTGCGCGCCGCGCGGCTGCCGCTGTGGCAGTAGAGCAAGGCTGGGCCGGGCTGTCCGGCGAGGGTCGAGCGCAACTTCGTCACCGCCTCGTCGGCAATCGCGCCATGCGCAACCGGGATGTAGGCGAAATCGATGCCGGCGGCCCTGGCGGCGTCGGCGACCTGCGCGGATGGTGGCTGGTCGGGCGCTTCACCGTCGGGGCGCAGATCGATCAACATGCGCGCGCCGTGGAGTTTTCCCCCGCGGATGTCCTCCAGCGACACCTGGCTTGTCACCCATACGCCGCGCACCAGTTCCTGATGCGCGACGGCTGGCCGCGATTGTTGTTTGTTGCACCAGGCCAAGCCGATCACGCCGGCCATGCCGACGAGTGCCGCAATCAGGAACGCGAAGGTGTGAGTCCATTTGCGCAGCACGGCCATGGCTTGTTCGATGCGTGTGGGAAAATCGGGTGGTTTTGCGTCGTCGGGAAAATTATCGCATGTCGGGCGAAGAGACCCGATCCGATTCGATTGCATGACAGGGAGCCAAAGTCGCCGTGGTCGGCGACGCCGTCGGTGCGCGATCTCTGATACTTTATGGGACCGCGACGGGGAGCGGCGGGGAGGCGGCATGCGTATTCGGGTCGTAGTGGCGGCGTTCGCCGCGGCACTGCTTTGCGCGCACGACATCGCGTTTGCGGCGGCCGCACCGCCGCCGCCGAGCGGCGAAGTAGCGCCGGCACCGCCGCGCCACGAAGGCGAAGGCCCGTATCCGCAGCTGATCCTGCGCGGGGTGACCGTGATCAACGGCAGCGGCAGCCCGGCGTTCGGGCCCGCAGACGTCGTGATCGAGGGCAACCGCATCGTCAGGGTGCAGTCGGTCGGCAATCCGGGCGCGGCCATCGATGCAGACAAGCGGCCCAGGCTCGCCGCTGGCGGCCGCGAGATCGATCTGGCCGGGCACTACGTGCTGCCGGGCATCATCGACATGCACGGCCACATCGGCGGCGCGGAACAGGGCACGCCGGCGGAATATGTCTACAAGCTCTGGCTCGGCAACGGCATCACCACGGTGCGCGAGCCGGGTTGCATGAACGGTGTCGACTGGTGCGTGAGCGAAGCCAGGCGCAGCGCGGCGAACGCGATCACCGCGCCGCGCATCTTTCCCTACGCTGCGTTCGGCTTCAAGGAGCGCACGCCGATGACGCGGCCCGAGCAGGCGCGGCAGTGGGTGCGCGAGATGAAGGCCAAGGGCATCGTCGGCATGAAATGTTTCGGCTACCGCCCCGACGTGCTCGCGGCAGCATTCGACGAACTCAAGAAGCAGGGCATGCGCAGCGCCTGTCACCATGCGCAGCTCGATGTGGCGCGCGTCAACGTGCTGACCACGGCGCGCTGGGGTCTGACCTCGATGGAGCACTGGTACGGTTTGCCTGAGGCATTGTTCGACGATCGTACAGTGCAGGACTATCCGCCCGCCTACAACTACAACAACGAGGCTGACCGTTTCGGCCAGGCCGGGCGCCTGTGGGCGCAGGCCGCGCAGAAAGGCAGCGACAGGTACGAGGCGGTGATTGCCGAACTGCTCAAGCTCGACTTCACGATCGATCCGACCTTCACGATCTACAACGCCGCGCGCGATCTCATGCGCGCCCGCCGCGCGGATTGGCACGAAGAGTATACTTTGCCGCAATTGTGGGACTTCTACACGCCGAACCGCGACCACCACGGCAGTTTCTTCTTCGACTGGGGCAGCGAGGACGAAGTCGTCTGGCGCGGCAACTACACGCGCTGGATGGCCTTCGTCAACGATTACAAGAACCGCGGTGGCCGTGTCACGGTCGGTTCCGACTCGGGCTTCATCTACCAGCTCTACGGCTTCGGCACGATCCAGGAGCTCGAACTGCTGCGCGAGGCGGGACTTCACCCGCTCGAAGTGATCCGTTCGGCGACGCTGTACGGTGCGCAGGCGCTCGGCGAAGAGCAGCGGCTCGGCACGATCGAGCCGGGCAAGCTCGCCGATCTCGTCGTGCTCAAGGAAAACCCGCTGGCCAATCTGAAGGTGCTCTATGGCACCGGTCACATCCGCCTCGGCGACGACGGCAAGCTGCGCCGCGTCGGCGGCATCGAGTACACGATCAAGGACGGCATCGTATTCGACGCCAGGCAACTGCTCGCCGATGTGCGCAAGACGGTCGCCGAGGAAAAGGCCAAGCGCCATATCGAACGTTTGTCGCAGCCGTAACCGATCCAGAGATTCACCACGAAGCCACGAAGATTGCGGAGAAAAATATCTGGAGAGGATTGTCTTCGCGGCAACTCTTTTGATTTCCTTTCACCGGCATTGAATTAAGATGCGGTCTCCCTTGCGGTTGTTTGCACTCGATCACCATGAGCGAACCCTTCATCGTCGCCATTCCCGCGCGCTTCGCATCGACGCGCCTGCCGGGCAAACCGCTGCTGCCGCTGGGCGGCGAACCGATGATCCGCCATGTAGTGCGCCGCGCGCAGGCGGCCGGTGCGGCGCAGGTCGTCGTCGCGACCGATGATGCGCGCATCGCTGCGGCGCTGGAGAATTCCGGCGCAACGATCGCGATGACGCGCGCCGATCACACCTCGGGCAGCGATCGCCTCGCCGAGTGCGCGGAACTTCTCGGCTGGGCGGACGACGCGATCGTGGTTAACCTGCAGGGCGACGAGCCGCTCGCGCCGGCAAGCGGCATCCGTGCAGTCGCCGCCGCCCTCGCCGGAACCGACGCGCCGATGGCGACGTTGGCGACACCGGTCGCGAACGTCGAGGAGTTCCTCGACCCGAATTGCGTCAAGGTCGTGTGTGCCGGCGACGGCCACGCGCTGTACTTCAGCCGCGCCGCGGTGCCGTGGCCGCGCGACGCGTTCGCGACATCGCGCGGCGCACTGCCGTCGTACTTGCCGTTCCTGCGCCATGTCGGCATCTATGCCTATCGTGCCGGTTTCCTGCGGCGCTTCGCCACGCTGGCGCCAACGCCGCTCGAACGTGTCGAGTCGCTCGAGCAGCTGCGTGCGCTCGAGCACCGCTTCCGTATCGCCGTGTGCGTAGCGCCGGAGCCGTTTCCGCCCGGCGTCGACACGGCGCACGATCTCGCGCGTGCGGAGGCACTATTGCGGCAGCGGGGACCGGCGCAAGCGTCCGCATGATTCGATGCTCGCTGTTTGCCCCTTTCATGTAACGACGATGGGAAGAATTTGTTGCATGTGCCCGGTGCTGTCCGCGTGACGAGTTTCGTCACTCGCCTTGCCGCGTGGCCAGCTGGCCTGGTTCGGTGCGGACGGCATGCTTGATCCCGTAAAACGCGTAGATGAGTACGCCAAGGCAAGCGTAGCCGCACAGTACGGCGGCAGGCAGGATGTCGCCTCTGCGAGTCTGCTCTACGATGTCGAGCACGATCGGCAGGATCATCGCGAGGCACATGATGATGGCGCCGACCGGGATGTAGCCAATCCAGGCGTGTCCGACGTGGAAGCCACCCAAGGGTACGCGGAACGGACGTTCCATGTCCGGTCGCGTCGTACGCAGCCACATCAGGCTCAACGCGACGATGATGAAAGCCAGCGCCGTGCCGATGCTGACGAAGTCACCGAGAATCGACAACGGAAGCAGCGCGGCGAGCAGCGCGGAAACCGCGCAGACTAGGATGCAGCCTATCCACGGCGTGCGAAAGCCGGGGTTCAAGCGTGCGAACACGCCGGGCAAAAGACCGTCCTGCGCCATCGCGTAGCAGATTCGCGAGTGGCCATAGCCGTTGACGAGCAGCACCGACGCAAGCCCAGTAAGTGCGCCGACCTTGATCAGTACGGCGAAGCCGGGATGGCCGATGCGATCGACCGCGATCGCGATCGGGTCCGGCACGCCGAGCTCGCGGAACGGCACGATGCCGGTGAGCACCGCGGCGACGATGATGTAGATTGCGGTACTCGCGCCGAGCGCGCCGAGGATGCCGATCGGCATCGCGCGTTGCGGATCCTTCGTTTCGCCGGCGGCGGTCGATACGGTTTCGAAGCCGAGGTAGGCGAAGAACAGAATCGAGGAGGCACGCAATACGCCTTGCCAGCCGTAGGTGAAGCCGCCCTCGTTGTCCGGCACGAACGGGGACCAGTGATGCGCGTCGACGGCGCCCGCGCCGATCGCGACGAATGAGGCAAGCACCGCAATCTTGATTGCAACGAGCATCGCGTTGACCCAGGCCGACTTCGACACACCGATGACGAGCACCCCGGCAATCACGGCAAGGGCGGAGACGGCGACGAGGTTGAATCCGCCGTTGATGTGGAACACGGGGTGGCCGTCGACGAGTGACGACTGCAGCCACGATGTCGAAATCGCCGCCGGCAGATGAATTCCGAAATCACCGAACAGACTGACTAGATAGCCGGCGAAGCCGACCGCGAGCAGCGATCCGGCGAGTCCGTATTCGAGCATCAGCAGCCAGCCGAGCGTCCACGCGTAAATCTCGCCCATCGCCGCGTAACAATACGTGTACGACGAGCCCGCTGCAGGCACGGCCGCGGCCAGTTCGGCGTAGCATAGCGCAGTAAGCGCACATGCGGCGCCGGCGATGAGGAACGACAGCATCACCCCGGGACCGGCATAGTTCGCCGCGGCCGGGCCGATCATCACGTAGATGCCAGCACCGACGATGCAACCAATGCCGAGCAGCACGAGCTGCAGCGGCCCGAGCACCTTGTGCATGCCGTTTTCCCGTGTCTGGCGCCGCAGGGTCTCGATCGACTTACGCGCGAACACACGCGAGGTCTTCATGCGGAACTTCCCGCTTCGCGATGGGCGTTGAATCGTTGCATCATCGTGGCGAGCTCTTCGTGACCGCCTTCGTTGCGCAGGCCGACGACGATCTCGGGATAGACATCGTCGCGCTCGTCCTGGCCGAGCTTGAACTTCGCTTCGACACCGAGCACGGTGGCGCGAAACGCGACGATGCGCGTGGCCAGCTGCGAATAGCGCGCGCCCATGTCATCGACGCTCCATGCACGTTCGCGGCCGGCTTCCATCGCGTCGACAAGATCACGCACGATGCGGTCGAGGCTCGCCGTGTCGTCGAGAAACTCGATGCGCACAGCGAAATTTGCGGTGGCGTAGTTCCAGGTCGGAGCCTGGGTGCGATCGCTCAACCAAGAGGGCGAGACATAGCCGTGCGGGCCGCGGAACAAGAGTGTCGCGCGTGCGTCCGCCTGAAGTGCTGCGACCTGTGGATTCGCGCGGGCGATGTGCCCCGTCAAGCTGGCGATGCGGTCACCGTCGAAGCGCTCGATGCGCAGGGGAAGCAGCGTCGAGTGCACGCGGTCGTGACCGTGCGAGACGACGAAGGCGAGAGGGTGCCGCGCGACGAGATCGCTAACGTCGGCATCGTTGCGCGGGCTGAAGCGATTCGTGCTCATTTCGTCGTTACCATCCTGAATTGCGGCGGTCGAATCGTTGTGCGTGCCTTGCGCCGGGTCCACCACAGCATGAAGCCGAGCACGCACATCGTGGTCAGCCAGAGGCCGACTGCGAGTACGAGGAAGCGCCCACCCAGGCCGAAGAATTCTCCGGTGTGGATGGAATAGAACGAGTTGTATATTTTTGCATTCAGCGGCAGGTCGGTGGCGTGTTTGTCGAGCAGAATACTGCCGTCCTGGGCATCGACGAGTACCGAGGTCCAGCCGAACACGCGCCGCGATTCGCCGTCTTCGCGCACGCGGATGCGATACCACGGATGATCCGTACCCGGCATTTCGACGATCGCGATCGGCGCGCCGGGATGGCGGCCGAGCGCAGTCGTCAACGCATCGCCGAACGCGATGGCGGGCGGTAGCGGACTCGTCCGTGCTGCCGGCTCCGGTCGTTGCACACCCATCCAGTCGTCGACCGGATATTCCTGCAGTACGCCGGTGGCGACGATCACGGTGCCGAACGCGGCGAGGATCAAGCCGAGCGCGCGGTGCCACTTAAACAGGCTCGCCGGAAGCGGGCCCGCCGTGACGGGCAGCAGCACGCGGTACCACGTCTGGCCACGCGCGGGCCAGGCCATGATCACGCCGGCAACGAGGTTGGACAGCAACAGCAGGCCGCTGATGCCGACGAACCACATGCCGCGCTGGCCAGAAAACATGCTTTCATGCAGGTCGAGTGCGGTCTGGAACAGACCCGGCGCGGGATAACCGTGATCGCGCGGACGATCGGCGACGAGTCGGCCTTCGCCGTCCACGCGAACGCTGCGGGTTAGCCCATCCGGATCCTCGAACAGCAAATCGAAACGATTGCGGGAGCCTTCGCTGGCGAGAATGAAGGTTAGCGTTGCCGGAACGCGCTCCGCGGCCATCCTTGTCACTGCGCTGCCGAATGCCGCGGGCGAGAGTGGTTTGTCGGGGCCCGAGAGCATCGCGTCGTCGAGTTCGCCGCGGAACACGAGCAGCATGCCGGTCGCAGCCTGCAGCAGCCAGAGCAGTCCAAAGGTGAGGCTGAGGTATCTGTGCGCGGTGCGCAGAAACGAGCGCATGGACTCGAAGCCTTCGTTGTGGATGCAGTCTGACTGGCGTCAATGTCGGATCAAACAGGGGGCGTGGCCTTTTGTCCGGGGACTTTCGCTGTTGCGAACGGGCCATCTTGGTGCGCAGGTTCGTTGGTCGGTTGCCCGGACGATGCGAGCCAATCCTGCGCCGGCCATGCAGGACCGTTCAGTCCGGCGGGATGGCAGACGTGGGTTCGCTGATGACGTAGTGGGTTGGCGATACTCCGAATGTACGTCGGAACATAGCCGCGAACGCGCTGGGGCTGTTGTAGCCGACGTCGAGCGCTGCCGAGGTGACCGAATGCCCGGTTGCGATGCGCGCCAGGGCGTCCACGAGGCGAACCTGCTGACGCCATGTCGCGAAACTCATCCCGGTTTCGCGGCGAAACGTGCGCGTGAACGTGCGCCGGCCCATCGCCGCGGCGCTGGCCCACGCATCGAGCACGTCGTGCTGGGCCGGATCGGCGAGGATGGTCTGGCAGATGCGTGCGAGGCGTTGGTTGATCGGCATCGGCACGTGGAGTGGAATGCGCCGTGCCAATCGAATTTCGTCGAGGATCAGCGCCATGACGCGTGCATCGCGGCCCTCGAGCGCGTACTCCACCGGCAGCTCGGTTGCCGCGAGGATCAGCTCGCGCAGGAGGTTCGATACTTCGAAAACCTGGCAGTTACGCGGCAGATCGGGCGCGGCATCGGCCGCGATATACAAGGTACGGATCTGCACGCGGCCGCGGCAGCGGACTTCGTGTTCGACTCCGGGAGGAATCCAGATCGCGCGCTGCGGCGGTGCCACATAGCTTGCGTCGTGCGTGCTGAGGATGGTGACGCCGCTGATGGCGTAGACGAGCTGCGCGCGAACGTGTCGATGCTTCGGGTCGTGGAAACCGGGGGGATAGTCGTCAGCCAGCACCGCGATCGGTCGCGGCACAAACTGGTAGTCGATGCTTCTCTTGCTGCGCTGCATGTGGCCCACGCGAGACGGCGAATGATCCCCTTTCGACAGCGTATTTTTTGGTGCGGACTAGATTGGCCGACGTTGGGTGAAATCGTGAGTTCGATTCTAAGCACAGAAGCGAAGGTCACGCAATCGCCACCAATTCTCGATTTGGGAGCGTCGATGCGCAACAAGGTACACAAGGCATGAGTGCGGAAATGCTCGCTGGCGATTCGCTCGATCCGCAGATCCGCCGCTTTGTCGACGCTCTCGCCCGGGCGTGGGCGGAATATCCCGCCATGAATTCGCTGCCGGTCGCAGAAAAGCGGCGCATTGCCGAAATCGTGCGGGCACCGTGGCGTCGGGGTGGCCCCGAAATGGCGGAGACGCGGGAAATATCGTTGCCGACGCGCCACGGTCCCGTGCGCGCACGGACTTATCGCCCGGCCGTGGGCGCTGCCGTTCAGCCGGGCATCGTTTATCTCCACGGCGGTGGCTGGATGATGTTCAGCCTCGACACGCACGATCGCGTCATGCGCGAGTTCGCCGCGAGGGCGCGAGCGACGGTCGTCGGCATCGACTACGCGCTGTCGCCCGACGTGAAATTCCCCTTTGCGCTCGAGCAAATCGTTGACGCGGTGCGTGCGTTGCGCGAGCAGGCCGCGGATTTGGGTCTCGACGTGGCGCGCCTTGCGATCGGCGGTGACTCGGCCGGCGCCAATCTGTCCGTCGCTACGAGCCTGGTGCTGCGCGATCTTGGTGCGTCGCAATGGTTGCGCGGCATGTTGTTGATCTACGGCTGTTACGCACCGGAGATTTCCGACGCCGCGGCGAACGGTTTCGGCGCCGAAGGCAATCTGCTTACGGCCGCGGAGATGGCGAGTTTCTGGTTCAACTACCTCGAACGACCCGGCGAGGCTCGCAATCCGCTCGTGTCACCGATGCGTGCCGAACTTGCCGGCCTGCCGCCCGCATTCCTGATCGGCGCGCAATGCGATGTGCTGGCCGAACAGAGCATCGCTTTCGCCGCGAAGTTGCGTGCGGCAGGTGTGTCGGCGGATCTCGTGGAATATCCCGGCGCGACGCACAGTTTTCTCGAAGCCGTGTCCGTATCGGAACTCGCCGATCGGGCGATTACCGACGGTGCGGCCTGGTTGTCCAGGCTGTTCGTGTAGCGGTATCGATACTCGGTTGGGGTGGTCGACGGATTGTTCAGAGGCAGCCATGCGTATCCCGATCGGAAGCGAAGTTCAACCTTTGCAATGGCCTGAACTCGACGATGAAAGACCCTGCCGCGTAGGCATGGCGGACGGAAGAGGATGAGAGTGGATGCGACGGAGCGGCATCGAAAGTCCAGACATGGCAGAGGGGGATACAGTCCCCGCATCGTTTTCACACATTGCCCTTGGGGTGACCTATGATCGTTCGTGAATCGATTTTTCCGTCTCATCCTTGCCGGAGGAATCCGTTGTACGCCGGCATGCTGCTCGCCTTTCTCCTGCCCGTCGCGGCACATTCCGCCGCCACAGACCCGGCTGCCGACAACGACCAGAAGCAGGATGCGGCGCAACTCGAGAGCATCATCGTTTCCGCGCCCAATTACGTGCCGAAGGAAACCAACGGCGCGGCCAAGTCGAACGTGCCGCTGATCGAGACGCCGCAGTCGGTGACGGTGATCACGCGCGACCAGATCGACCTGCTCGACTGGCAGAACCTCAGCCAGGTCGTGCGCTACACATCGGGCATAATCGGCGAGAACTACGGCCCCGATCCGCGCTATGACTGGCTCACGCTGCGCGGCTTCTATCCGCCCGAATACATCGACGGCCTGCAGGCGCCGATTGGCTCGGTCAGCAGCGTCGGTGTCGATCTGTACGGCTTCCAGAACGTCGAAGTGCTCAAGGGCCCGTCGTCGACGCTGTACGGTTTGTCACCCCCGGGCGGTATCGTCAACCTGACCAGCCGCCGCCCCGAGGCGCAGTTCAGCGGCGAAGCGCAGGCGCAGTACGGCAGCTACGGCAACACCCAGCTTGCCGCCGATTTCACCGGCCCGCTCGATACGGATGGCCGCTTCCTCGGCCGCATCACCGCGCTGTGGTTCGACAAGGGCACGCAGGCCAACAACGTCGACACCGACCGCTACTACATCGCGCCGGCATTCACCTGGGTGATTTCGCCGGAGACGAACCTGACCTGGCTCAGCTATTTCCAGCACGACGACGTCTACGGCGACGGCGGCGGCTTCCTACCGATATACGGCGTCGACGCGCCGAATCCGCTCGGTCGCGTGCCGACGGGCACAAACTTGGGCGAACCCGACTACAACCATTTCGACCGCGACCAGTACGGCGTCGGCTACGACTTCAACCATAAGTTCAATGACGACTGGCGCTTCGAGCAGAACCTCAAGTACTTCTCGTCCGATGTAAAGATCAAGCAGATCTACGGTGCCGGTCTTGCCAGCAACGCCGATGGCTCGCTCAACTATGGTCTGGTCAACCGTTACAACTTCCCGTTCAACGAAAATGTCAAGTCGTTCAACATCGATTCGCGCGTCGAAGGCAAGATCGACAGCGGTTCTATCAAGCAGGATTTGCTGATCGGTCTCGACTACCGACGCTACACCGACAGTTCGGAATTCGGTTTCGCCGTTGCTCCGCCGCTCGATCTATTCCATCCCGTCTACGGCAACATCGGTACGCCGCCCACGACTCTGTACCCGTACGTCAACGAAGTGCAGAAACAGACCGGTCTCTACGTTCAGGACCAGATCAAGGTCGATCGCTGGGTAGTGACGCTCGGTGGCCGCGAGGACAACGTCGACACCACCAGTTCAAGCACGTCGTCGACCAACAAGAAGTTCACGTATCACGTCGGCCTCAACTACCTGTTCGACAGCGGCATCGCGCCGTACGTTTCGTATGCGACATCGTTCCTGCCGACGCCGGGCGCCGATTATCACGGCAACCTGTTCAAGCCGACCGAGGGCGGCCAGATCGAAGCTGGCATCAAATATCAGCCTTCGCTCGGGCCGGGCAAGAGCCTGCTGTTCACCGCGGCGACCTATGATCTGACCCAGAAGAACGTGCTGACCGCCGATCCGGCGCACTTGTTCTTCAGCGTGCAAACCGGCGAGGTCGAAGTCAAAGGCATTGAACTCGAGGCGGTCGCCCGCTTCAACGAAACCTGGAGCTTCAATGCGGCGTACACCTACACCGACTCGGAGGTGACCAAGGCCACCGATGCGAGCCTCGGCAAGAAACTAGTACAGGTGCCAAAGCAAATGCTCTCGGCGCTCGCCGACTATACACAGCAGGACGGGTCGCTCGCCGGCCTCGGCGCGAGCCTGGGCATGCGCTATGTCGGCAAGAGCTATGGCGATTCATTCAACCAGTTTCCCGCGCCGTCCGTTGTACTCTGGGACGCGACAGTTCACTACAATCTCGACAAATGGGTGATGCAGCTCAACATGGCGAATCTGCTCGATAAGGAATACCTGTCGCGGTGCTCGAGCACGGCGCAGTGCTTCTACGGCTTGCGCCGTGCGGCCAATTTCACGATTACGCGCAAGTTCTGAAGCCCACCGCATGAAGCTCGCCGCGTTGTTGCTGGTTTTCGCGCTTGGCGCGCCGCTGGCGCAAGCTGGTGCGCGCGACGACGAGGGAAAGTCCCACGTCGCGCGGGGACGCGGAGGGGCCGGGAACGCGCTGCCATGGAAGCGCGATCCGTTCCCCAGCACATACCGGCCCTTGCCGCGGCAGGACACGTTGATCGTAGGCGCCACCGTTCTCGACGGTGCGGGGCATCGTTTCGAACACGCGAACCTGCTGTTGCGCGACGGCAAGATCGTCGCGCTATCCACGCGAGCCATCCCGGAACCCGCGGGCGCCACAACGATCGATGCGAAGGGGCGCTGGGTGACGCCCGGCATCATCGACGTGCACTCGCATGATGGCGATTTTGCCGCGCCGTTCACCAGCCTCGACGCAGAGAACTCCGACGTCAGCGAGGGTAGCGATCCGATCACCCCGAATGTCTGGGCCGAGCACTCCATCGCGGTGCAGGACCCCTCGTTCGCCCGCGCCCGCGCGGGCGGCGTCACCACGCTGCAGATCCTGCCGGGATCGAGCAACCTGATCGGTGGCCGCAGCGTCGTGCTCAAGAACGTGCCGGCGACGACCGTGCAGGCGATGAAGTTTCCCGGCGCGCCCTACGGCGTCAAGTTCGCCTGCGGCGAGAATCCGAAGTACACCTACGGCGAAAAGGGCCGGTTCCCGTCGAGCCGCATGGGCAACGTCGCCGGCATGCGCGCGGCATTTATCGAAGCGGCCGAGTACCGGAGCAAATGGCTCGACTACGTCGCCGGCCACGGCAAGCGGCCCGACGACGACCTGAAGAAGGACACGCTTGCCGGCATCCTCGACGGCGACATCCGCACGCACTGGCATTGCTACCGCGCCGACGACATGGCGACGCTGTTCGACGTGGCCAAGGAAGCGCACTTCCATATCGACGCGTTCCACCATGCGGTCGAGGCGTACAAGATTCCGCAACTGTTCGTGGCCAACCATACCTGCGCCGTCGTCTGGTCGGACTGGTGGGGCTACAAGATGGAAGCGTTCGACGGCATCCGCGAGAACGCGGCCTTCGTCGACGCCGCCGGCGCCTGCGTCACGATGCATTCGGATTCGCCATGGCTCGGCCAGCGCCTGACCCTCGAAGCGGGCAAGGCGCTCGCCGCCGGCCGTCGCGCTGGCCTTGCGATCGCGCCCGAGCACGCGATCACCTGGGTCACGCTCAATCCGGCCAAGGTGCTCGGCCTCGACGCGCAGACGGGTTCGCTCGAAGCGGGCAAGAACGCCGACGTGGTGGTCTGGTCGGGCGATCCGTTCAGCGTCTACACCAAGGCCGACCAGGTCTTCATCGACGGCGCGCTGGTCTACGACCGGGCCGATCCCAAGCGTCAGCCGCGTTCGGATTTCGAACTCGGCGAGCCGAGCATGGCGAAGTGAACGGCGATGGCAATTAAGTATAAAATAGCCATAAATATACTCTTGCTCGCATCGTGCGCGCTGGCCGCGGCGGCTGCGGCAGCTGCCGAAACGATCGCCGTCGTCCATGCGCAGGCGTGGACGATGACCGGCGCGGACGGCGGCCGCATCGACGATGCGACGATCGTCATCCGCGACGGCGTCTATGATTCGGTCGTCGCCAAGGCGCCGCCGCCGGCGGGCGCGCGCGTGATCGACGCCGCGGGCCGCACGGTCACGCCGGGCCTGATGAACGCGGACACGCACCTCGGCCTCGTTGAAGTGGCCTCGCTCGAAGAGACGCGCGACTACGCGGCCAGCGGCGGCCCGCTCGGCGCGGCCTTCGACGTGGAGTACGCACTCAATCCGAATTCGCTGCTGCTGCCGGTCGCCCTGGCCGACGGACTCACGCGCGCGGCGACGAGCCCCACGGCGTCTTCGGACCCGGCGTTCCTCGGCATGGGCGCGGTGCTGCGCATACAGCCCGGCGCGGAAACCCTGGACCGCGCGAAAGCGGCCATGTACGCGAGCGTCGGCGGCCTCGAGATCAAACAAAACGGCGGATCGCGCAGCGCGCAGTGGCAGCTGATGCGCAACGCGTTCGCCGAGGCGAAGACCTACGCGCCGCCGAAGTCCGGCGCGGGCGCGCCGCGCGATCAGGTGCAGAACGTGCTCAACATCGCGGCGCTGCACGCGATGCTCGAAGCGCGCATGCCGCTCGCCGTGCGCGCCGCGCGCGAATCGGACATCCGCCAGGCGGTGGCGCTCGCCGACGACTATCGCCTGCCGCTGATCGTGCTCGGCGGCGCCGAAGCCTGGCGCTGCGCGGACCTGCTCGCGGCGCACAAGGCCGCCGTCGTGCTCGACCCCGAAGCCAACCTGCCGTGGACGTTCGACGAACTCGGTGCGCGCTCCGACAGCGCGGCGCTCCTCGCGCGCGCGGGCGTGACGATCGCGTTCAGCGTGTCGGGCAACACGATCTACCTCAGCCACAACGCCGGCGTCGCCGCGCGCGAAGGCGCGGGCCTGGCGGTCGCCGACGGACTGCCTTACGCGCAGGCGCTGCAGGCGCTGACGGTGAATCCCGCGCGCATCTTCGGCATCGCCGATCATTACGGCAGCATGGCGCGCGGCCTCGACGCCGACCTCGTCGTCTGGAACGGCGATCCGCTCGAGCCGGCGAGCGCGCCCGACGTCGTGTTCGTGCGCGGCGTGCAGGCATCGCGCATCACGCGCCAAACGCTGCTGCGCGACCGCTATGCGCCGCAGCATGCGCAGGATCGCTGGCCGCCCGCGTACCGTCCCTGACGCCTTCGCGATGCTGCCCGCGTCCTCGTCCACTACCAGAGCCAACCACCCATGGGCCTGAAACGTCTGCTTGTGCTCGCTGCGCTTTGCCTGGCCGCGGGCTTCGCGGCGGCCGAGAACGCGCTGCCGCTGGTGCCGGCGCGGCACGTCCGCTTCGATACCGACGAAGGCACCTGGATCTCGCTCGACGTCGCGCCCGACGGCCGCAGCATCGTGTTCGAGCTGCTTGGCGATCTGTACACGCTGCCGATCGGCGGCGGCGAGGCGAAGGCGATCACGCACGGCCTTGCGTTTGATTCGCAGCCGCGCTTTGCACCCGACGGCAAGCACATCGTTTTCGTCAGCGACCGCTCCGGCAACGAGAACGTCTGGATCGCCGATCCGGATGGTGCGCATGCACATCAGATTTCTCGCTACGACGACAACGCCGTGTTCACGTCGCCTGCGTGGTCCGCGGATGGGCGCGCGATTTTCGTCTCGATCTTCCATCCCGACCTGACCGCGTTCGAGCTGTACCGCTTCGCGCTCGACGGCGAGGGCAAAGGCGAGCGCATCACGCAAGGCAAGACCTACGATGCGCAGCCGAAGGACCAGCGCTACAGCGCGCTGGGCGCGGTCGCGGCACACGATGGGCGTACGCTTTACCTTGCCGGGTCCTACGGCACCTTCGAGGAGGACATGACGCTGCCGATATGGAGCATCGAACGGCGTGATCTCGCCAGCGGCGCCAGCGATATTGTCGCCACGAATCAAGGCAGCGCGATGCGACCGGCCTTGTCGCCCGACGGCAAAACGCTCGTGTATGCCGTGCGGGATCGCGGTCAGACCGGTTTGCGCGTGCGCGATCTCGGAAGCGGTGCCGATCGCGAACTGATCCGGGTCGCACAGCACGACGATCAGGAAGGCGAGGGATCGCGCGATCTCGTGCCGGGCTACGCGTTCACGCCCGACGGCCGCGCGCTGATCGCAGCCTATGCCGGCAAGATCCATCGCATCGAACTCGCCGGCGGCAGGGCGAATGTGATTCCGTTCCATGCCCATGTCGATGTCGACGTCGGCCCGTCGCTGCGCCAATCGTTCAAGAACGAGACCGGGCCGGTGAAGGCACGCCTCGTCCAGTTCCCGGCGCTGTCGCCGGACGGCAGCCGCGTGGCATTCTCGGCGCTCGGCCGCGTGTACACGATGGATCTCGCGCCGCACGCCGCGCCGCACGCGCTGACGCCGGCCGGCGTGGCGGCGTTCCAGCCGTCGTGGTCGCCCGACGGCAAATCCATCGTCTATGTCGATTGGAGCGCGAAGGATGCGGGAAACATCTGGCGTATTGACGCGGCGGGCGGCAAGCCGCAGACGCTGACTCACGAATCGTCGTATTACACGAATCCGGTTTTCACTCCGGACAGTTCGGCGATCGTCGCGCAGCGTTCGAGCAACGTCGATCGCATGCACACCTACATGGAATACGGCCCGTTGCGCCAGGCCGACCTGATCGCGCTGCCCGCACGCGGCGGCGAAGCGCGCGTGCTTGCGAGCGGGCGCATGGGCGGCGTGCCGCATTTCGGCGCCGGACGTGGCGAAGTCGACGTCGTGTTCGACGACGGCCTCGACGCGGTCAAGCTCGACGGTTCGGGGCGGCGCAAGCTCGTCTCCGTGACCGGCCCGGGTTTCTATTTCCAGGAGGGCCGCGTGCCGGTCGACGATCTGCGTATCAGCCCCGACGGGCGCTACGCGCTCGCGCAGATCGTCGAGCAGCTCTATCTGCTGCGCATGCCGGAGAAGCCGGGCGAGACGATCGACCTCGCAGCGCCGCCGGTCGCGCATCGCAAACTGACCGACGTCGGCGCGGATTTCTTCGGCTGGGCCGATGGCGGCAAGAGCGTGTTCTGGGCGGTCGGCTCGACGCTGTACAAGCAGCCGCTGGCGCAGATCGCGCTCGATCGCGTCGGCGAAAAAGGGCAGGGCGCATCGCCGCAGGCCGGCAAGGACGGTGTGGAAGCGTTCGCGATCGACGTCGAAGTGCCGCGCGACGTTCCGCACGGCACGCTCGTGCTGCGCGGTGCGACCGCGGTGACGATGCGCGGCGACGAGGTGATCGACGACGCCGACATCGTCGTCGTCGACGATCGCATCGCCGCGATCGGCAAGCGCGGCACGGTGGCGATTCCCGAACACGCCGCCGTGCGCGACGTGCACGGCAAGTTCATCGTGCCCGGATTCATCGACACGCACGACCATTGGGCCGAGGTGCGCCGCGGCGTGCTCGACATGCAGAACTGGAGCTTCCTGACCGATCTCGCCTACGGCAAGACCGCCGGGCTCGATCCCTCGCCGCTGTCGATCGACATGCTCGCCTACCAGGACCTGATCGATGCGGGACTGTCGCTCGGCCCGCGCGTCTACTCGACCGGACCGGCGATCTTTTCCTACAACGAGTTCACGAGCCTCGACCAGGTGCGCGCAGTGCTGTCGCGCTATCCCGACCATTTCCGCACGCGCAACCTCAAGGAATACCGCACCGGCAACCGGCGCGTGCGCGAATGGGTGGTCATGGCGGCGAAGGAACTCGGCATGCAGCCGACCTGCGAAGGCGCGCTCGACATGAAGCTCGACCTCACCCAGATCATCGACGGTTTCCCCGGCAACGAGCACGCGCTGACTGCGGCGCCGCTGTACAAGGATGTGATCGAGCTGCTCGCGCAGACGCGCGTAAGTTACACGACGACGCTGCAGATTTCGCACGGGGGACCGCCCGCGCAGAATTTCTACATCGAGCACGACCTGCCGCAGAACGATCCGAAGCTCGCGCATTTCTCGCCGCCGCTGCTCGCCGAAAAGAAATTCTCGCGGCGCCATTGGTACGCTCCCAGTGAATATTTCTTCGGCGCGATCGCGCAGGGCGCGGCGAGCGTGCAGCGCGCGGGCGGCCTCGTCGGCATCGGCGCGCACGGCGAGGTGCCCGGCTATGGCATCCATTGGGAGATGCAGGCGCACGCGGCCGGCGGCATGACGCCGCACGAAGTGCTGCACGCGGCGACGATCGGCTCGGCCGAGACGATCGGGCGGCAGGACGAGCTCGGCAGCCTCGACGCCGGCAAGTTCGCCGACCTCGTCGTGCTCGACAAGAATCCGCTCGACGACATCCGCAACGCGCTCGCGATCCGCTGGGTGATGAAGAACGGACGTCTCTACGACGCGGCGACGCTCGACGAACTCTATCCGCAGCCGCGCAAGTTGCCGCCGCAGTGGTTCACGCGGGAAAGAGAAGAGATCAAACTCGCGCAGGTACCCTGATTCGCTTTCCGGGCCGGCAGGCACCGTTGGCCAGCCGGTTCGGCTGGGCTCCGCTCGATTTCAATCCGGCAGACGAACTGCCTTCAACCAGGAGATTCCCATGACGCTTGCTAAAACCCTGCTTGCCCTCGCGGTTGTGTTGATGCCGATCGAGCCCACGTTCGCCGCGCAGAACGATTCGCGGATGATCGAGATCTACCACATCGCGCCCGGCAAGCACGTCGAGTTTCTCAAGCTGATCGCGCAATACGACGAAGCCAATCGCCAGGCGGGTTTGCCACCGCGCGAACTGTACGTACATTCGGATGGCGGATCGTGGGACTTTCTCCTGATCCAGAACGAGAACGCCGACCCAGCCAAGCAGGCGCTCGTCGACGCGGCGCTGAAGAAACTCGGCGCGCCGACCGGCGCCAAATTCTGGGTCGCGATTCGCCAAGCCATCAGTGAGCACAGCGACACGGTCGCGACAGGGCCGACCACCGCCGGCGATTGGCTTAAGAAACTCGAAAACTGACGCAGCCCGCACGCGTCTGCTTCAATCGCAATCAGTGCTTCGAGACGGGCAGTGACGGGTAGCTGCCGGTAGGGCTGGTCGCGCACACTGCACGGCAATTTCGTCCCGCTTCGATGGTTGCCGTGGATGTGCATTCGCGTTGATGCACATGGTCGAGCCCTCGCACGAAGCAGTTCGCAGCGATGGCTTCCAGGCGTGCTGGTCTATAATGAAAACGTGAGATTCCTCTTCGTCTGCCTCGGCAACATCTGCCGCTCGCCCGTGGTCGAGGTGGTGGCGCGGGTACGCTTCGCGCGCGCGGGGCTCGATATCGAGGTCGACTCGGCCGGTACGGGCGGCTGGCATGCGGGCAATGCGGCCGATCCGCGCTCGTGCGCGAGCGCGCTGGCACGCGGCTACGATCTGTCCGCGCATCGCGCGCGCCGGGTGGCCGCCGATGACTTCGAGCGCTTCGACAAGCTGTTGGTCATGGATCGCATGAACCTGCGTGATCTGACGCGCGTGGCGCCGGGCGAGGAGCACGACCGGATCGCGATGTTCCTGCCGTGGGCCGGACTCGCCGATCCGCATGACCTGCCCGATCCGTACTACGGGCAGGAGCGGGACTTCGACACTGTCGTCACCCTCGCCGAGCGCGGTGTGGACGGATTGATTCGGCGCGTTTCAGCCCTCATCCAGGATGGGGGAGATCACCGGGCGGCCATCCGCGGCCGCGCCTCGCAATGAATCAGGAATCGAATATCTCATTCGATGGCAAGGAGTTCGTGCGCACGCTGACCAGTTCGCCTGGCGTGTACCGCATGTTCGACGCGCGCGGCGAGTTGCTCTATGTCGGCAAGGCCGGCAACCTGAAGAAGCGCGTCGGCAGTTATTTTCTCAAGCCACGCCTCGAGCCGCGCATCATGTCGATGATCTCGCAGATCGCGCGCATGGAGACGACGCTGACGCGTACCGAAGGCGAGGCGCTGCTGCTCGAAGCGCAGTTGATCAAGTCGCTCAAACCGCGCTACAACATCCTGCTGCGCGACGACAAAAGCTATCCGTACATCTATCTGTCCGAGGGAGAGGATTTCCCGCGGATGGCATTCCATCGCGGCGCGAAAGCGGGCAAGGGCAAATACTTCGGCCCGTTTCCCAGCGCGTGGGCGGTGCGCGAGAGCCTCAACCACATGCAGAAGATCTTTCTCGTGCGTCAGTGCGAGGACAGCTACTTCCGCAACCGCTCGCGGCCGTGTCTGCAATACCAGATCGGCCGTTGCAGCGCGCCCTGCGTCGGCCTCATCGGCAAGGACGAATACCGCGAAGGCGTGCGCCACGCGGCGATGTTTCTCGACGGCAAGAGCGATGCGGTGATCGGCGAGTTGGTCGGCGCGATGGAAAGCGCGAGCCGCGCGCTCGAATTCGAAAGAGCAGCGAAGGTGCGCGACCAGGTATCGACGCTGAAGCGCCTTCTGGCGAAGAACTACGTGCAGGGCGCCAGCGCCGATCTCGACGCGATCGCCTGCCGCATCGACGGCGGCGTCGCCTGCGTGTCGGTGATGTATTTTCGCGGCGGCGTCAACCTCGGTTCACGTGATTTTTTCCCGAAGCTGCCGCATGATGCCGAAGTTGCCGACGTGCTGACTTCGTTCATCGCCCAGTACTACGTCGACAAGCCGGTGCCGAGCGAATTGCTCGTTGAACAGGCGCTGCCCGACGCCGAACTGCTGGCGCAGGCGTTCGCCGAGCGGGCGGGGCATGAGGTCGCGATCAAGCACAGCGTCCGCGCCGAACGCGCGCGTTTCCTCGAACTGGCGGCGAAGAACGCGGAAGGCGCGCTGGCCGCGCGCCTGGCGAGCAACGAGACGCAGCGCGAACGCTTCGAATCGCTGCGCGATCTGCTTGGTCTCGACGAAGTGCCGCAGCGTCTGGAATGTTTCGATATCAGCCACACGATGGGCGAGGCGACAGTGGCGTCCTGCGTCGTCTACGGGCCGGAAGGGCCGATCAAGGCGCAGTACCGCCGTTACAACATCGCCGGCATCGAGCCGGGTGACGACTACGCGGCGATGAGGCAGGCGCTGGAGCGGCGTTTTCGACGCGGCGCCGCAGAGCCCTCTCCCACGGATGCTTCGCCCGGGGGAGAGGGGGAGAAACTGAATTTTCCCGACATTCTCCTGATCGACGGTGGCAAGGGCCAGGTGCGACAGGCACTCGACGTGCTCGCCGATCTCGCTATCGCGGAGGTGCTCGTCGTCGGCGTGGCCAAAGGCGTCGAGCGCAGGGCGGGGCACGAGACGCTGATCCTCGGTGCCAGCGGCAAAACCCTGTGGCCGGGCCCCGAATCGCCTGCGCTGCACCTGATCCAGAGCGTGCGCGACGAGGCGCACCGCTTCGCGATCACGGGCCATCGCAAGCAGCGCCAGAAGGCCCGCGACACGAGCCGGCTCGAAGACATCGCCGGCATCGGCGCCAAGCGCCGCGCGGCCCTGCTCAAGCATTTCGGCGGCCTGCCCGGCGTCGTCAACGCCGGCGTCGAGGAGATCGCCCGGGTCAAAGGCATGAGCCGCGAGCTGGCTGAGAAAATCTACGCGTTGTTCCACGGCTGAACTCGCGTTGCTTTCCTGTGTCACACTGCGGCAAATCGAAATCCACCGCGATATCCACGCAATGCATCTGACCTGGCCGACCATCCTCACCCTGTTCCGCATCGCGCTGCTGCCGGTGATGGTTGTCGTGTTCTACATTCCTTTCCGTGGCGCGAACGTCACCGCCGCGCTGATCTTCCTGCTCGCCGCGATCACTGACTGGCTCGACGGCTACATCGCCAGGCGCTACAACATGTGGTCGGCATTCGGCGCGTTTCTCGACCCGGTCGCGGACAAGCTCATGGTCGCGGTGACCCTGTTCCTGCTTGTGCAGGAAAACCCGACTCCGCTGCTTGCGGTAACCAGCGCGGTCATCGTCGGCCGCGAGATCACGATCTCGGCGCTGCGCGAATGGATGGCGGAGATCGGGGAGCGCACGCGCGTCAGCGTCGCCATGCTCGGCAAGATCAAGACGGTGATGCAGATCATCGCGATCGAGGTGCTGCTCTACCAGCACGACCTCGAGGGCCTGCGTCTGTTCCATGTCGGCGAAACCCTGCTGGTGATCGCCGCGGCGATGACGATCTGGTCGGCGTTCGAATACCTGCGCGCGGCCTGGCCGGCGTTGCGCAACCGGATCTGATGCGCTGGGTGGAAACTTTGCTGCCAGTGGTTGACATGGGGCGCGTAAAACGGCATCATTTTGGGCTCGCGCGGGAATAGCTCAGTTGGTAGAGCACGACCTTGCCAAGGTCGGGGTCGCGAGTTCGAGTCTCGTTTCCCGCTCCAGCATTTGTGTATTTTCGCGATCGTCCCTGATCGCGAGGATCAAAAAAGCGACCATCCCAGGTCGCACTTTTCAATACAGAACCTCGGCAAACCGAGGTTTTGTTTTTTCCGGGATACGTTGCTACGCTTCCGGAAGCCATCATGCAGAGGCGGGGTGGCAGAGTGGTCATGCAGCGGCCTGCAAAGCCGTGTACGCCGGTTCGATTCCGACCCTCGCCTCCAACATCGGATAACCAGAAATCATGCGACACCACTAAAACCGCGCTACGACGCGGTTTTTTGTTGCTCGAAGGTAACACCTGTTCCTTATAGATCACTTGTCGTCATCCAATTCTGGCGGTAACAGCTCCTGTTCGGGATCGGAGTTGCCGCCATGCTGACACCTTCAGCAGTCCGGAACGCCAAACCGCAAGCCGCGCCGTACAAGCTCCGCGACGAACGTGGCATGTACCTGCTTGTGCAGCCGAACGATTCACGCTGGTGGCGCGTGGACCATCGCCGCCCAGGCACGGGCAAACGCAACACGCTTTCGCTCGGCACCTTTCCAGACGTGATGTTGAAGCGCGCTCGTGAGAAGCGCGACGAGGCACGAAAGCTACTGGCTGACGGCATCGACCCCGGCGAGAGTCGCAAGGCATCGCAGCGCGCGGCCGAAGTGCGTGCAGCGAACAGTTTCGAAGCCGTCGCCGCGGAGTGGCTGGACACCATGCGGAGCGAGTGGGTCGATGACCACACGCGGAAGATTCGCGCGTGGTTGGAGCAGCACGTGAATCCGACCATCGGCGCCGTGTCGATCGCGGAGCTCGGGTCGCCGGACATCCTCGTCATGCTCCGCAAGCTGGTGACGCGCGGCACGCTCAACAGGGCGGGCCGTGTGCGCGAGATGGTCAGCGCTGCGTTCCGTTACGCCAGGCGCAGGTTGATGGACCACGCGCAAGGTCCTCGTGCACCGCGTATCGATCACGATGGAAGCGGACTTCTGTATTGCGACCGTCGAGGAAGCCATCGCCAAATACGACAGGCCGGAGACTCGCTCCAGAGTAGCGCAAGAGTGCTCGCACATCGGTGGCTTAGCTTCGCTACGGGGCGAGCATGACGGCGCAGGCTGGGTCTGTTACCCTTTTGCGCCCTTCGATGCCGACGAGGGGCGAGAGATTTCAGGGTGGTCGCGAACGGATGGTGGTAGGTTTGGCGGTAAGTCGAAAACGTGTAGTTGCGAGAACCGCGCAGTGATGCGAAAAACCTGAAAGAATTCGATTCCGACCCTCCCGTGTTTGTGCGCTCGCCCCTGACCGCGAAGATCACGAAATGGCCCGCCATGGCGTGTATCCCCGGCGCGCCTTGCGCGCAATGCGGTATTCTTTCGCTACGAAGCAGATCGGTACGGCCCGCAAGGCCCGGATGGCGAAATCGGTAGACGCAGCGGACTTAAAATCCGCCGGACTCAAAAGGTTCGTGCCGGTTCGATTCCGGCTCCGGGCACCACGCCAGTCCGCTCATCGCTGGATTGCCGATCCAGAACAGCCATCCCGCGCGCCGGGAAAGGCTCGCGCGACGGCTGCCATGGCATCGCGCGACGGTGCTCAGTTGACTGGTTCGAGGTCCACTTCGACAGTCGAATTGCGGCCCATGCCCAACTGGTGCGCGGCGGCGACGGACAGGTCGATGACGCGGCCCTTCTGCACCGGACCGCGGTCGTTGACGCGTACGACGACGGTTTTGCCGTTCTTCTTGTTGGTCACCTTGACCTTGGTGCCGAACGCATAGCTCGGATTGGCTGCGGTCAGCGCATCGCGGTTGTAGCGTTCGCCGCTGGCGGTGCGGTGGCCGTTGAGGCGATCGCTGTAGACCGCCGCGAGGCCGTGCTGGCTTGCGTCCGTCGATGCCGTCTGATGCGTGTCGGCGGGCGCGGGTTTCGTCTGCGCCGACGCCACTGCGGAAACACCGACCGCGATCGCAGCGGCGGACACCCTGACCCACAACGCCTTCGAAACTTGCATGTTTCACTCCTTGTGCTTGGGGGAAATGCCGGCTCGACGGCATCCTACCGCAGCAGCGGCAAGGTGCCAAACGGTCCGCATTTCTGCTGCGCGGGCGGCACGGCGCTTGCCGCGGTGCCGGCCGCGAGCCTTTGCGAACGACGCTCTCAGGAGTTCGCTTCGACCTGATCGAGGCTGGTCTTGTCGCCCTTGGGCCGTGGTGCATCGAGCACGCTGCCGGTGACGAGGTAGTAGATCGACTCGGCGATGTTGGTGACGTGATCGCCGATGCGCTCGACGTTCTTGGCGATGAACATCAAGTGCATGCCGATCGCGACGTTGCGCGGATCGGCCTTCATGTAGTCGATCAGGCGGCGCGAGAGCCCGGTGTAGGTGTCGTCGATCTGCTCGTCGCAGGCCCAGACCGTGACCGCTTTTTCCTGGTTGCGTTCGCCGAATGCGGCGACGACGTCGGCAAGCTGCCTTGATGCCAATTCGCCGAGTTCGCCGATTTCGATCAGCCATTGTTCGGGCGAGTGCGCATTGAGCGCGATTACGCGCTTGCAGATGTTCGCCGAGAAATCGCAGATGCGTTCGAGTTCGACGACGACACGCAGGGTCGATATCACCTCGCGCAGGTCGCGCGCGATCGGCTGGCGCAGCGCGAGCACGCGGATAGCGCGCGCCTCGATGTCGCGTTCGAGCGCATCGACGTCGATGTCGTCGCGGATCACGCACGCGGCGGCTTCCACGTCGCGCTTGCGCAGGGCAGTCATCGTCGCTACGAACTGGGTCTGCGCCGATTCGCCCATGCGCGCGATCGCGGCGTTGAGCTGGGAAAGTTCGTCGTCGAAACTCTTTACGATATGGTCGGACATGGGATCAGCCGTAGCGCCCTGTGATGTAGTCTTCGGTCATTTTCTTCGTCGGGTTCTCGAAGATCGTGGTCGTGTCGCCGAACTCGATCAGTTCGCCCAGGTACATGAAGGCAGTGTAGTCGGAGACGCGCGAGGCCTGCTGCATGTTGTGGGTGACGATCGCGATCGTGTAGCGTTCCTTCAATTCTTCGACGAGCTGCTCGATCTTGCCGGTCGCGATCGGATCGAGCGCTGAAGTCGGTTCGTCGAGCAGGACCACCTCCGGCTTCAACGCGACCGCGCGCGCGATGCACAGGCGCTGCTGCTGGCCGCCGGACAGGCCGAGCGCGCTGCCGTTGAGCTTCGACTTCACTTCGTCCCAGAGCGCCCCCTGGCGCAGCGCTTCCTCGACGCGCACGTCCATGTCGGCCTTCGACAGTTTCTCGTAGTGGCGGATCGCGTAGGCGACGTTGTCGTAGATCGACATCGGGAACGGCACCGGCTTCTGGAACACCATGCCGACCTTGCTGCGCAGGCGGTTGAGCGGGTACTTCGGGTCGAGGATGTTGTCGCCGTCGAGCAGCACCTGGCCCCTGGCTTCGAGTTTCGGGTAGATCGAATAGATGCGGTTGAAGATGCGCAGCAGCGTCGACTTGCCGCAGCCCGACGGGCCGATCAGCGCGGTCACTTTCTTTTCCGCGATGTCGAGGTTGACGTTCCTCAGTGCGTGGAACTTGTCGTAGTAGAAGTCGAGGCCCTTTGCGGACATCTTCGGCGTCGAGGCGACTGCCGCCGCTTTCGCGTCGGCGCCGGGCGGCGCTGCGATCAGCGAAACCGTGCTCGCCGTCGCGAGCGGAATGTTCGGGTTAGTCATTGGACACCTTGTTGCGCAACAGGATCGCGCGGGAGATCAGGCTCAAAGCGAGCACGAACAGCGTGACGACCAGCGCACCGGCCCAGGCCAGCGACTTCCAGCCGGCGTCGGCGCTCATCGCGAATTTGTAGATCACCACCGGTACCGAGGCCATCGGCTGGGCCACGTTGGTGCTCCAGAACTGGTTGTCGAAGGCGGTGAACAGCAGCGGCGCGGTCTCGCCCGAGATGCGCGCGAGTGCGAGCAGCACGCCGGTGACGATGCCGGGCAGGGCGGCGCGGTAGAGCACCTGCACCGTCACTTTCCATTGCGGCACGCCGAGCGAAAGCCCGGCTTCGCGCATCGCGCTCGGCACGAGCTTGAGCATTTCGTCGGTGGTGCGCACGACCACGGGCAGCACGATCAGGGCCAGGGCGAGCGCGCCCGAGAACGCAGAGTAGTGGCCGACCTGCTTGACCACGACGGTGTAGACGAACATGCCGAGCACGATCGACGGCGCCGACAGCAGGATGTCGTTGAAGAAGCGGATCGCCTCGCCGAGGCGCGACTTCTTCGCGTATTCGGCGAGGTAGGTGCCGGCGGCGATGCCGATCGGCGCACCGATCAGGATCGCGAGCAGGCAGATCATCGCACTGCCGGCGAAGGCGTTGAGCAGTCCGCCTTCGTCGCCGGGCGGCGGCGTCATCATCGTGAACAGCTTGCCGTTGAGCGAGGCGATGCCGGTGGTGAACGTGGTCCACAGGATCCAGGCGAGCCAGAACAGGCCGAAACCGGTCGACAGCGTGGCGAAGACGAGGCCGACGCCGTTGACGATGCGACGGCGGAAATAGAGGCGGTCGGCGACCGCCTGGCGTGCGGCATCGCTCATTTGCCTTCCTTCTTTTCCATCTGGCGCAGCATCAACTTGGCGATCGCGAGCACGATGAAGGTGACGACGAAGAGCAGGAAGGCCAGCGCGATCAGGGATGCGCGAAAGATTTCCGAATCGGCCTCGGCGAATTCGTTGGCGATTGTCGCCGCGATCGAGTTGCCCGGTTCGAGCAGCGACAGCGACAGACGATGCACGTTGCCGAGCACGAAGGTCACCGCCATCGTCTCTCCGAGCGCACGGCCGAGGCCCAGGAAGATGCCGCCGATCACCGCGGTGCGCGTGTACGGCAGAACGATGTCCCAGGCCACTTCCCAGGTCGTCGAGCCGAGCGCGTAGGCGGATTCCTTGAGCCGCGTCGGCACGGTGAGGAACACCTCGCGCATGACCGAGGAGATGAACGGGATGACCATGATCGCGAGCACGATGCCCGCGGTGAGCATGCCGAGGCCGATGCTGTACTGCGTGCCGCTGAACAGCGCGCCGACTACAGGCCAGCCACTGAGGTGTTCGTTGAGCCAGGGATTCAGATGTCTTCCCATGATCGGCACGAACACGAACAGGCCCCACATGCCGTAGATGATCGAGGGGATGCCTGCGAGCAGCTCGATCGCCGCGGCGACCGGCGTGCGCAGCCAGGGCGGTGCGATCTCGGTGAGGTAGAGCGCGATGCCGAAGCTCACGGGCACCGCGATGATCAAAGCGATCGCTGCCGTTACCAGCGTGCCGTAGACCGGTGCGAGCGCGCCGAATTGCTTGCCGACCGTGTCCCAGTCGGAGGAAACGACGAACTTGAAACCGAAGGTTGCGAACGCCTCGCGCCCGCCCCAGAGCGTGGTCAGGGCGACGCCGGCAAGAGTGGCGAGGACGAAGATGCCGGCGCCGGCGACGATGCGGCGGAACAGGCGATCGGCGAAGCCGTCGCGGCGCGCGCGCGTCTCGTCGCTCTGCGGGACGGCGATGGATTCGGCGCTCGCGGCCATGACCATGATCGATTCCGGAAAACTCTTTGTGCTGCTGTCGAAAAAAAGACGCCCCTCGCGAACGAATCCGCGAGGGGCGGGAGGGAGACTACAGTTTGACTTCTGCCTTCCAGTAGGCCTCGATCTGCGCGACCAGCGCGGCCGGCAGCGGCACGTAGTCGAGCGCTTCTGCGGCCTTGCCGCCTTCGGTGTAGGCGTACTTGAAGTAGTCGATCACGGCCTTGGAGCGGGCCGCGTCCTTCGGCGTCTTGTAGATCAGCGCGAACGCGGTCGCGGTGATCGGCCAGGAATCATCGCCCGGCGCGTTGGTGATCACCAGTTGGAAGTCCTTGGCGCTCTTCCAGTCCGCGTGCGAGGCGGCGGCGGCGAAGCTGGCAAGGTTCGGGGTGACGAACTTGCCGGCCGCATTCTGCACCTGGGTGTAGGCCATCTTGTTCTGCAGCGCATAGGCGAGTTCGACGTAGCCGATCGAGCCGTTGATCTGCTGCACGTAGGCGGCGACGCCCGCGTTGCCCTTGCCACCGACGCCAACCGGCCACTGCACCGAGGTGCCTTCGCCGACCTTGGCCTTCCATTCCGGGCTGACCTTGGACAGGTAGTTGGTGTAGTTGAACGTGGTGCCCGAGCCGTCCGAGCGCGACACGACCTGGATCGCCGCGTCCGGCAACTTGATGCCGGCGTTGTTCGCAGCCAGCGCCGGATCGTTCCACTTCTTGATCTTGCCGAGATAGATGTCGCCGAGCTGGGCGCCGGTCAGCTTGATCTCGCCGGCCTTGACGCCTTCGATGTTGACCACCGGCACGACGCCGCCGATCACGATCGGGAACTGGCCCAGGCCTGCGGCCGCGAGCTCTTCCGGCGACAGCGGCTTGTCCGAGGCGCCGAAGTCGATGGTCGCGGCCTTGATCTGGGCGATGCCCGCGCCCGAACCGCCGCCACCGTAGTTGATGTGGCTACCGGTCTTCTCGGCGTAGCTCGCCGACCACTTGGCGACGATCGGCTGGACGAAGGTCGAACCGGCGCCGGTGACATCGACGGCATGGGCCGAACCCGCGAACAGCGCGGCGGCGACGGCAAACGCGGTGAGGGAATGACGAATGCTGTGGAACATGAAAACCTCCGTAGGTGGAAATTCTTGCGGAGGCGCGGACGACGTATCCCGCGCCGCTCCTGGGTGCCGCAGGCTACGCGGGGGACTTGAAAGTTTTATGACAGGCGCGGGGCGGGGGTCGAGGGGCAAGGGCCGGGATGGCGGAAACCTCCGGATCGGGTGGCTTTTCTGCCCTCGACCCCCGGCCCCGAGCCCAAGCGTGCAACAAAACGGTAAACTTGCCGCCGGCCAGGCAGGGATCCGTTCACATGTTTTCGTTACAGACCATCTTCGGCAAGGGCGACAAGTTCTACGGCCTGCTCGAGGCCAGCGCTGACGCCGCGCGCCAGAGCGCGCGCGCGCTGATCGCGCTGTCCCGGCAGAAAACGCCGAATCCTTCGCTCGACGAGTTCCGCCTCGCGCGCCGGCGCGAGAAGCAGATTTTCAACGACATCAGCGCCGAGTTGGTCAATACCTTCGTCACCGCGCTCGAACGCGAGGACATCGAGGCGCTGTCTGCGGCGCTGTACAAGATTCCGAAGACGGTGGAGAAGTTCGCCGAGCGCTACGCGCTGTTCGCCGCCCAGCTCATGGACGTCGATTTCGGCTCGCGTGCGGTCATGCTCGAAAAGGGTTGCGACGTCATCGCCGAGATGGTGGGCCTGCTGCGCAAGGGCATGCCGCTGGACAAGATGAAGGAACTCAACGATCGCATGCAGGCGATCGAAGGCGAGGCCGACCGACTGATCCTCGACCTCTACCGCGACCTGTTCACCAAGGAAAACGACGTCGCCCGCCTGCTGCTGCGCAAGGATCTGTTCGAGCTGCTGGAAAAGGCCATCGATCGCTGCCGCGACGCGGGCAATGTGATCTACGCCATCGCACTGAAGAATTCCTGAGCGGCGAGAGGCTTGTGAGCGCAACAGCGGCGAGCGGTGAGTGGAAAGAGCGGGCATCGCGGCCTCTGTGTTTTTTCTGCTCGCCGCCCACCGCCCACTGCCCGCTCTTCACCCAGGAAACTGCCGCGTGACCCTGACCCTTGTTCTCGCCGTCGTCCTCGTTGCCCTCGTTTTCGAGTACATCAATGGTTTCCACGACACGGCGAATTCGATCGCGACCGTGGTTGCGACCAAGGTACTCAGTCCTGGCCAGGCCGTGCTGCTCGCCGCGGCGACCAACCTGGTCGGTGCGCTCTGGGGCACGGCCGTGGCCAAGACGATCTCGTCGGGGTTGATCGACTCGCATATCGTCAACGTCACGCCGGAACTGTTGATCTGCGCGCTGCTCGGCGCGACGGTGTGGGACCTGATCACCTGGTGGTGGGGGCTGCCGTCGAGCTCGTCGCACGCGCTGGTTGGCGGCCTTTGCGGCGCCGCGCTCGCCGGCGCGCACAACAACTGGCATGCGTTGATCTGGAGCCAGGCCGGCACGCACTGGTGGGACGGCAAGGGCCTGTGGCCGAAAGTGATCCTGCCGATGATCACTTCGCCGCTCGGCGGCTTCGTTCTCGGCGTCGTCGTCATGGGTCTGCTGTTCGCGCTGATCTCCTGGCTGGGATCGCGTGCGAGCCCGTTGATCAATCAGTTCGGCAAGCCGAAGTTCGTCAACGCCTTCTTCGGCAAGGCGCAGATCGTCTCGGCCAGCGCGATGGGTCTCTCGCACGGCATGAACGATGCGCAGAAGACGATGGGTATCATCGCGCTCGCGCTCGCCGGGGCGACGAGCGCGGGTTCGCTCGATCAACTGCCCTGGTTCCTGCACTTCCTGCGCGTCGAGCAGGATGCTGCGAAGTCGTTCGAGATCGCGCTGTGGATCAAGCTCGTCTGCGCACTGACCATGGCCGCAGGCACGGCGGCCGGTGGCTGGCGCATCATCAAGACGCTCGGCCACAAGATGGTCAAGCTGCATCCGATCAACGGCTTCGCCGCGGAAACCAGTTCGGCCGCGGTCATCATCGCCGCGTCCACGGTCGGCATCCCGGTTTCGACCACGCACAACATCTCCGCTGCGATCATGGGCGTCGGCGTCGCCAAGAATCCGCGCGCGATCAAGTGGACGATCGTCGAACGCATGGTCTGGGCCTGGCTGCTGACGATTCCGATCGCGGGGGCGATTGCCTATCTGCTCGTGCGACTCGTCGAAGCACTGTTCGCGTAGACGCGCGTTCGTCACGCTTGGCTTTTGCCGTTGCCCGTCATTCCGGCGAAAGCCGGAATCCGGTGTCTTTGCTGTGGCTCCTGATTTTTCACTCGAGTCCCTTTGCTTTTCCGCGCGCATCCAGCGCACGGGCCACTTTATTTTTCTCCAGCGACGAAAAAGTAACCAAAAAAAAGACGCCGCTCCGGATGCCGCGCTCTCCACGCTACGCGCTGCGGGTGCGCGAGGGCATGCAGGGGTTCGCTCGACGCGCGCCTCAACCCGTGCCACTTCGCGCGCGTGCATCGGCCTGCGATCGTCAACGTCGGTCGCATCGCGGCGATCCATCCCTGGTTAAACGGCCGCCACGTGTTCGTGCTGAGCATGGGGCAGCAGTTGCGCTGCGCCGCCACCGGCACGAGGCGTTCCTGCGCCTGACCGGCCGGCGTGGCGGTGGCTGGCGGCCTACAGCGCGTCGCCGCCCTGCGAGATCGCCTGCTCGAGCTTGTCGCCGAGCGGGCCGAGTTCGGCCACGAGGCGGTCGATTTCCCTGGCGGTGAGCAATTCGTAGGGACGATTCTCGCACAGGTGCAGGTACGGCGAGCCGTCGAGATCGCTGACCGCGAGGTAGCCCAGACGTTGCTCCCAGTTGAAGCGCAGGCAGCGGCGCGCGTCCATGCCCGTGAGCGGGCCGATCGGCGTAGACACGCGCAAATAGGTGCGCCCGGCCTCGTCGTTGAGTTCCGCGAGATACAGGCCCTGGTGGCGCTTGCCGCGTTCGAGTGCGACGTCGAAGCAGATCAGGTACGGATCGTTGATGCGCAGCGGATGCTTCGCCGCGATGTACGCGCGGATTTCCTCGAACGAATGCATGGGGTCTCTCCGGTGGACGGCGCATATGCTAACGTGCCGCGGCAACGAAGTGGAGCGTCATGGCAAAAGCGAAATCCGCCGCGAAGCAGGCAGCCGGTACGGGCGTCAAGCCCGAACATGCCGCGATCGTGCGCGCGATTGCGGCAATTCCCCGTGGCCGCGTCGCCAGCTACGGCGAGATCGCCGCGCGCGCGAACCTGCCGCGGCACGCGCGTCTGGTCGGACGCGTACTCGGCGACGCCGGCGCCGAGGCGAAATTGCCCTGGCATCGCGTGCTGCGCGCCGACGGCCGCTTCGCGTTTGCGCCCGGCAGCCGTGCGTTCCGCGAACAGCGCGCGCGCCTGATGAAGGAGGGCGTGACGGTCAAGGCCGGCCGCGTCGATCTTGCCTTGTTCGGCTGGCAGCGCAATCTCGACGCCGAAATCTGGCGCTTCTGAATCCCCCGCAAAGACAACGATCCAATGCAGAACATTCCCCCCGTCACCCGCGCGTTGCTGATCGCCAACGTGCTGATCTTCCTCCTGCAACAGATGGCCGGCGACTGGCTGATCGCGCAATTCGCGCTGTGGCCGCTCGACGGTTCGCGTCTGTTCGAGCTGGGTGACGGCAGCGTGCTGCGCGTCGCCTTCGCACCGTGGCAAGTGGTCAGCTACGCCTTCCTGCACGGCGGCATCACGCATATCGCGTTCAACATGCTCGCGCTGTGGATGTTCGGCGGCCCGGTTGAGCAGGCACTGGGTTCGCGCAGGTATACTTTTTTCTACTTTGTCTGCGTGATCGGCGCGGCGTTCGCGCAACTGGCGACGATCCACTACTTCAAGCCCGGCGACTTCTATCCGACGCTCGGCGCATCGGGCGGCGTGTTCGGTATCATGCTCGCCTACGCGATGATCTATCCTTCGGCACGCATCATCATGATCTTCTTCCCGGTGCCGATTCCGGCGCCGATCGCCGTACTCGGCTACATGGCGGTCGAGCTGGTGCTCGGCGTCACCGGCACGCAGGAGGGCGTCGCCCACTTCGCCCATCTCGGCGGTGCGGCGGCGGGCTTCGTGCTGCTGCGCTGGTGGCGCGCACAAGCGTTGCGCCGGCGCGGTTGACGAATGACTCAATCCTCACGCCGATGCATGCGCGCGCGCAATTGCATTGGCTGTCGTGCCGGTTCGTTAGGTAATCGTTAGCCGTGCACGAACTGAATTTTTCGTGTGCGGAAACGCATGCGAGTGCAGGAAAAAACGTGTATGGTGCGGGTGCGTCGGGTCTTGAGACCCGCATCGCATTTTCCCACCAGGGCAGGAGGACATATCGCTCATGAGCAACGATCCGAAAGCGGACTTTTCCGACGTCAACAGTGAAGTGAAGGTCAACATGACGCCGACGCCGAGCGCGGCATCGACGGCAGGCTCCGCTCCTTCGAGCCAGACCTATACGGTCGTCGGCGGCGACAGCTTGTCGAAGATCGCGAAACATTTCTATGGCGACGCCAATCAATGGAAGAAGATCTTCGACGCCAATACCGACAAGATCAAGAATCCCGACCTGATCCATCCCGGACAGGTGCTCACGATTCCCGCGGCGCCCACCTCGGCCAAGGCGACAGCCTGATCGCGGTACATGCGCGGCAAACGGCACCTCCAAAAACCGTAGCACGTGAAGAGCCGGTCCTGCCTGGAGCAGGGCGGGTTGCCGGCACGCAGCGGTTTTCGAGGTGAGCAAACTTGAATCCATACGAAAGAGGGTATCCATGAACAAGCTCAGCAAACGCATCCCGTTGACCATCGTTCTGGCCGGCGCCGTCGCGCTGGCGGCTTGCGGCAAGAAAGAGGCGCCGGCACCCGCGCCTGCACCGGCTCCCGCGGCCGCCGCACCCGCTCCTGCTCCCGCCCCGGCGCCCGCCGCGCCGGCACAGGTCAATTCGGTCGTGCTCGGCAACGCCGTCGATGCGAGCGGCAAGATCAGCGCGCCGGTCGGCAGCTTCGCCACCAAGGACACGATCTACGCGACAGTCGCATTGACGACGACGGTGCCGAACCTGGCGGTCAACCTGCGCTGGAAGTTCCAGGATGGCCAGACGGTTGCCGACAACGCCAAGACGATCGCCGAGCCGAGCACCGGCACGATCGACGACAAGTTGACCAAGGCGTCGGGCTGGCCGGTCGGCAACTACACGCTCGAAGTCGTCTCCGACGGAAAGACGCTGTCGACGACGTCGTTCCAGGTCAAGTAGGTTCAGTCGCCTCTCCGCACAAAAAAAGGGCGCGAGAAATCGCGCCCTTTTTTTTTGTCTTCTGCCCGCGGTGGGGTGGGGACGAAGTGCTACCAGATCTTCACCTGCGCCTCGCCCGCGCGCACCATCGCATCGCCGGTCTTGCACGAGAACGCCTGCGCGAACGCGGGCATGTTCGAAGGTGCGGCGATCGCGCGGAACTGGCCCGGCGCGTGCGGGTCGGTGTTGAGATTGACCTTGGCGGTGGCTGGCAGCGTGTTCGTGCGCCACAGGCGCGCGAAGTTGAGGAAGAAGCGCTGGTCCTGGCTGAAACCGTCGATCTTCGATGCGGCCTCGGCCGGATTCTGCTTCAGCGCGATCTGCAGCGCGTCGTAGGCGACGTTGAGGCCGCCGAGGTCGGCGATGTTCTCGCCGAGCGTGAGCTTGCCCTTGACGTGGATGTCCTCGAGCGCGACGTAGCCGTCGAACTGGGCGACGAGCCTGTCGGCGCGTGCGGTGAACTGTTGGCGATCGGCGTCGGTCCACCAATTGCTGTTGTTGCCGTGCGCGTCGAACTGGCTGCCCTTGTCGTCGAAACCGTGCGTGATCTCGTGGCCGATCACCGCGCCGATGCCGCCGTAGTTGAGCGCGTCGTCGGCCTTGGCGTCGAAGTAGGGTGGCTGCAGGATCGCAGCGGGGAACGTGATCTCGTTCTTCAGCGGCGAGTATGAGGCATTCACCGTCTGCGGGGTCATGCCCCATTCGGTCCTGTCCACCGGCTTGCCGACGCGGCCCATGCGCCAGTCGTGGTTGAATTTGCTCGCGGCGAGCAGATTGTCGACGTAGCCGGTGCGTGCGATCGCAAGACCGGTCCAGTCGCGCCATTTGTCCGGATAGCCGATCTTCGGCTTGAACGCCGCCAGCTTTTCCAGCGCCTTGGCCTTGGTTGCATCGGACATCCAGTCGAGCTTCTCGATGCGCAGCTTGAGCGCGGCCTGCAAGTTGGCGACAAGACGTTCTGCGGATTGTTTTGCCTCGGGAGGAAAGTTTTCCTTGACGTAGAGCTGGCCCAGCGCCTGGCCCATCTGTCCGTTCACCGCCCCGAGCACGCGCTTCCAGCGCGGCTCGATTTCCTTCTGTCCGCGCAGCTTGTGTGCGCCGAAATCGAAGTGTTCCTCGACGAAGGCGCGCGACAGGAAAGGCGCGGCATCGTCGATCGCATGGAAGCGCAGGTAGGCCTTCCATTGCGCAACCGGCACCTCGGTCAGCATCTTGTCGAATTCGGCAAACCACTGCGGATGCGACAGCGAGAAGCCTTGCACGTCCTTGAGTCCCTGCGCGGCGAGAAATTTCGCCCACGAGAAATGCGGCGTCGCCTCGTCCGCCTCGGCGACGCTTGCGTAATGGTATTGGTTCTTCGGATCGCGTGCCTCGATCGGCGATAGCGAGGCTTTCGCATCGCGCGTTTCCAGCGCCATGATCCATTGCGCGTCCTGCCTGGCCTCCTCGGTTTTTATCCCGGAGAGGACCAGTGTCTTCTCGATATGCGCGAGGTATTCGTCGCGGATCTTCACGTAGTCCGGCTTGTCCTCGAGGTAGTAGGCACGCTCGGGCAGGCCGAGACCGTCTTCGCTGGCGAAGCCGATGACCACGCTCGAGTTCTTGAAATCAGGGTAGGCGCCGAAACTGAAGTAGCCGCCGAGTCCGCGGGCATGCGCATCGATCATGTATGCAGCGAGATCGTTCGCAGATTTGATCGCGGCGATCCTGGCGAGCTCGGGCCGGATCGGGGCGATGCCGGCTTTCTCGATCGTCGCCTCGTCCATGCCGCTCGCATAGAAATCGCCGAGCTTCTGCTCGATCGTGCCCCTGGCCGCGGATGCGATCGATGGATCTTCGATCAGCTTGTGCTGCGCGTTGAGGCTGGCCTCGCGCAACTCGTCGAACGTACCCCAGCGCGTACGGTCGCCCGGGATCGGATTGGCTGCGATCCATTTCGCGTTGACATAGTCGTAGAAGTCGTCACAGGGCTTGAAGCGTGCATCCAGCGAGGCGGGATCGAAGGCGCTGTTCACGGTCGGCGGAAGCGCGTATGCACTGCCGCTGAGCGCGAAGACGACGGCGGCGGCGAGCGACGTGCGCAGGCGATGGATCATGGCGAATTCTCCCGGGTTGCAGAAGGTTTGCGACAGGTCACGGTAGGGGCTGGAGACGGCGTGCAGCAGTGCAGAAAGTCATGCACAAAAAAAACGGCCGGCGAGACCCCGGCCGAATGACAAGATGTTGAAGGCAGGAGACTGCGTTCGGTACGTACTTTGACGGGTTCTTTCCGTTGCGGGCAGTGCCGAAAGGCATGCGCGCCGAATTCGGGCCCAGCGCCGTAAAGGCGCGGCGCCCGTCACCGCAGTCGTCGCATCACGGCTGCGGATGACCGTGCGCCGGAATGTCGGGCAGCTTGTCGGGACCGGCGGCGCCGCCCGAAAGGATGAAGGCCATCGCCTGGTCGACGCTCCAGTCGGTCGCCACGAGCTCGTCCAGCGGCACGATCTCGAGATAGCCGCCGGTCGGATTCGGCGTCGTCGGCACGTACACCGCGGCCATCTCGCGACCCGTGCCGTCGAGAAACGTGCGCGTGACGAAACCGAATGTCTTCAGCGTTGGCGCGGGGAAGCCGATCAGCACCACGCGCTGCGTACCGCCCGGCTTGCTCTGCATCATCGTCATCAGCTTCTTCGAGCCACCGTAGATCGTCTGTGCGAGCGGGATGCGCGCGATCAGACGCTCGAACGCGGCGAGCAGGCGCTGGCCGAGCATGCGGCTCGTGGCGAAGCCGAGCAGGTACAGCGCGACGATCGTGCCGATGAAGGCGACGATCGAACGGAACCATTCCTGGCCCAGCCATTCGGCCGCGGCGGGAAAAATCGCGCTGATCAACGCGAACGTTGCGGCGACCACCGGCGCGCCGACATGCGAGAGCACGCTGACGACGAAGGCGAACACCAGGAAGGTCAGCCACAGCGGAATGAAAGTGAGCAGACCGGTGATCAGGTAGCGTTGCAGGTACAGGCGGGGCATGGTGCGGCGGCGTTCGGCGAGGGCGCCATGATAACGGGATCGCGCGGGTCGGTGCTCGTTATCGACCTGCCGCATCCGCGACCCGTGCTTCGGGCCATTGGCGGCGCGTCGCTCCCGATCCGGCGTGTTCGCGCGTTGTTTCGTTCATCCGCGCGTATCCGTCGTACGCCGGCGGCGCGTCCAGTACCAGTAGATGGGGATTCCGACCAGGGTGATCAGCACGCCCATGCCCGCATCGTGAGGATTCTCCCATACGGTGGTGGCGACGACCCAGGCAACGACGACGAGGAAAAAGATTGGCAGCAATGGATACAGGGGTACGCGGAATGCCGGCGCGGCGGCATCGTCGGCGCATCTGCGCCGGTACCAGAACAGGGTAGCGATTACGGCGGCGATGCCGATCCAGTCGCCGACGGTCGAATAGTTCAGCAATTGCTCGAAGGTGCCGGTCAGCGCAAGCACGCAGGCCCACGCGGCGAGCATCAGCAGCGCAACGTTCGGCGAATGCCAGCGCGGATGCAGTGTGGCGGCAAAGCGGAAGAACACACCGTCGGATGCCATGACCTGGAACACGCGCGCAGCCGCGGCCAGCGAGATGTTGACGAAGCCCAGGGTGGAGATCGCGATGCCGAGCGCGATCAGGCGTGCCCCGGGCTCGCCGAATATTTGGCGCATCGCGTCGGCCGCGGGCGCGGCGCTCGCGGCGAGGCCGGCGTGGCCGAGCACGGCGAGATATGCCGCGTTGGCGAGGACGTAGCAGGTGGCGACAAGCAGCATGCCGAGCACCAGCGCGCGCGGCAGGTTGCGCCGCGGATCGCGGATCTCGCCGGCGATATCGTTGACGTAGTACCAACCGCCGTACGAGAACAGCACCGGCATCAGCGCGCCGATGAAGGTCAACGGCTGCAGCGGGGGCGGTGGCGTAGCGGGTGCGGGCGCGCCGCCGAACGCGAGGCCGACCGCGATCAGGAGCGCAAGCGCGAGCAGCTTGAGCACGGTCAGCACGTTCTGCAGCCACGATCCCGCGCGGATGCCGAACCAGTTGATTCCGGTCAGGAACACGATCGTGCCGACCGCCCACGGCGCAGGGTTGGCGATCTTCACGCCGAGCGCGGCACCGAAGTACTCGACGAACACGGTGGAGACGGCGGCGATCGCACCGGAGTGATTCACGACGAGCAGGTTCCAGCCGTAGACGAAGGCGACGATGAGTCCGAACGCCTCGCGCAGGTAGACGTAGCCGCCGCCTGCGTTCGGCCGGCGCGCGCCGAGTTCGGCGTAGGACAGCGCGCCGATCAGCGCGATGACTCCGCCGATGGCCCAGGCGACGAGCTGTTCGGCCCCGGAACCGGTCTGTTTCGCCACGGCCGCCGGTACGCGAAAGATGCCCGAGCCGATCACGCCGCCGACCACGATCATGCTCGCGTCCCAGACGCCGAGGCGGCGCAGGTAGCCCGGAGCCGGGGGGGCAGAAGCGGTCACGGGTTGTTCGGACATGCACGGACTTCCCAGTCTTCAGCCGCGAGCATGGCGAACTCGCGTGCCGCTGTCGAGAGGCAGGTCGTGCTGAGCGTCGACATGGGGCGTCGTGCCTCGCGTGGAAACGGGACCCGGAACGAAAACGGCCCGCGCAGGGCGGGCCGTTTCCGCGGTTCAGGTATGCCAATGGATCAGAACGTGTACTTTACCGTCGCCATCATCGACCAGCGCGAGACGACACGGCTTGGATCGTAGAAACCGCCGTCGTAGACCTGCAGCGCCTGCGGGGCGAAGTTGCCGGCCTTGTTGGTCGGCAGGGTGTAGACATACTGGCCTTGGGCGTTCACACCCGAATACGCTGCGAGCGTGCGCGTGGGGTAGATGCCGGTGTTCTGCTGGTCGCCCCACTTCTTGTTGAGCAAGTTGAGGAAGTTGAAGATGTCCAGACGGAAGATGCCCTTGTTGCCGGCGAAGATGCCCGGGATTTCCTGCTGCAGGCCCAGATCCAGCGTATTGATCCATGGTGTGCGTGCGCCGTTGCGGCCGGCGATCTGGCCACGGTGTCCGCGCAGGTACTTGTCGTTCGCGAGGTAGTCGTTGAACTGCTGGATCACGGCCGGGCTGGTGCCCGCCGCGAATGCGACCTTCGGATCGTTCGCGGTCGGTATGTAGACCGGATCCCAGCCGGCGACGCTGTCGCCGTTGGCGTCGTTCGAGAATACCCACGTGTACGGGTTGCCGGTGCGGCCGTTGTAGTACGTGGATACCTGCGTCGCGTAGTTGCCGAAGAAGTTGTGCTTCCAGTTCAACGCGGCCTTGAAGCTGCGCGCGACGTTGTAGTTCGAGGTGGCCACCTGGCGGCTGTTCGGATTGATGCGCGCGATGCGGCGGTAGCCGTCGAACGCGATCGTGTCGGTGCCCGGATCGACGTCGGTGGCGTGGTTGAACGTGACCGACACATCGCCCGACAGGCCATCGGTGAACGGCTTGGTCACGCCGAGGGTGAAGCTGTCGGATTTGCCCTCGCTGGTGTTGGTCAGCAGGGTCGATGAGGTACCGAATTTGCGATTCTGGTTGGCGAGCTGGTCGGCCGTCTTCGGCGCTTCGCCGGGAATTTTCCAGAATTGCTCGCGGCCATCAGGCAGGATGCCGGTCGGCGCGCCGAAGTTGATCGCCTGATAGAGAATCGCATTTTGCACTTCGACATGTGCGTACTCGGCCGAGGCGACGAGGCCCCACCACGGCAACTCGCGATCGAGCGCAATGCTGGTCTTGATCACGCTGGGCAGTTTGAAATTCTTCGCGACCGTGTCGACCGATCCTGCGCCACCACCCACCGGAATCGGCTGGTGGAACGGATCCGGGCTGAACGGCGCCTTCGACGGATCGAAGTTCGTGTACGAAAGCGTGGTGATGCCGTTGTTCTGGTACGGGTTGGTCAGCCACACCGCGGGCGGCACGGTCTGGAACACGCCGACGCCGCCACGAAGCTGCGTCTTGTATTCGCTGTCGAACTGATAGTTGAACGACACGCGCGGCTCGACCAGGCCGTTCTTCGACTTGATCGTGTAGTTGTTCGGATAGCCGAACGCAGCGGCGAATGCCGCATTGTATACCGGTGGCTTGTTCGCCTCGGGGATGTTCCAGCGTAGACCGAATTGCAGCGACAGCGCGTCGGTCGCCTGCCAGGTGTCCTGGATGAACGGGTTGTACTGGGTATACGTCCACTTGCCCGCGATGTCGTTGATCGTGAAGCCCGGAGCGGGGTGGAACAGCAGGTACGAGTTGTAGTTGGCCGCGGCGAAATTGTTGAGGCCCCAGAAGCTGTATACGCCGAACTCGGACTGGCCGAACAGGTTGACGATCTTGTTCTGCACGTAGTCGATGCCGGCCTTGAACTGGTGCTCGCCGAGCGCGTACGTGGCGGCGAAAAACACCGAGGTCTTCTTCGTGTCGATGTGGTTGTAGTGGCGGTACTGCTCTTCGCCGAGGTAAACCGTGGGACCCTTGCCGGCCGGATCGAGATTCACGCTGACCTGTGGCTGCTGGTATGGCGCGGTCGTGTCCTGGACGAATTTCTGGTAGCCGATCTTCAGTTCGGTCGAGAAGTTTTCGGTCCAGTCGTCGAACAACTGGGCGACGTAGTTGTCGGTCTTGATCGCCTTGGTCCACACGTAGCTCGACAGGCCGATGCTGGTCGGACTGTTGCCGCCGACCGCAGGCTGGGATTCCTTGCTGCTCTGGTAGCTGAAGCTCGCGCGATGGCCATCGACGATGTTCCAGTCGACCTTGGCCAGATAGCGCTTGTCGTCGTAGACCAGCGCCGACGAACCGCCGAACGTGCCCGGCTTCAGGCCGAGCTTGGTCGCGATGTCGATGATTTTCTGCACGTCTCCGGGCGAGACTTTCGTCGACGTCGAAGCGCCGCTGCCCAGTGAATAGTCGAGACCGTTGGCGGAGTCGGCGCCGATCCCCGTGGTCTTCTCCTTTTCCGCGTTGAGGAAGAAGAACAGCTTGTCCTTGATGATCGGGCCGCCGAGGGTGAAGCCGTAGGTCGCGTCCTTGTCGTAGCCGTTGTACTTGTAGCCCGGATTGCTCGAGGGCAGCCAACCCGCGTCGCCGACGAGATGGTTGGCGTTGCGGTAGGCGTAGTAGGCCGAGCCGTGGAAATCGTTGGTACCCGACTTGGTCACCGCGTTGACGTCGGCGCCGACCACATCGCTGATCACGTCGTAATTCGCCGTGGAGATGTTGTACTCGGCGATGGCCTCGGGCGAAATCGGCGACTTGAGATAGGGCAGGCCGTTCTTGTTGAGGCCGAACGGATCGCCCTGGGTGACGCCGTCGACGGCGACGTTGTTGTAGCGGTTGTTCATGCCGAGCGCCGAAACCGAGCCCAGGCCCTGATCCATCACGGTGATGCGCGGGTCCATGCGCACCACGTCGTCGATCGAGCGGTTGCCTTGCGGCGTGGCCTGCAGTTGCGCCTGGGTCAGCGTCGTCGACAAACCGCGGTTGTCCGAAGCGAACGTCGTCGCCAGCGCCGAGGCAGTCACGGTGACACCTTCAAGCGTCGTGCTCGCAGCGCTCGCTGCGGCGAGATTGATCGAGGCCGGCTGGCCCAGCTGCAGGTAGACGTCATCCTGCTCGGCGACCTTGGCGCCGCCCCGGTTGGCGACGACGTCGAACGGCCCGCCGACGCGCAGGCCCTGCGCGCTGTAGCGGCCGTCGGCGTCGGTGTTCACTTCCTTGGTCGTGCCCGAGGGGCGATGCACGATCGTCACCGTGGCCCCCGCGACCGGCTTGCCGGCGGCGTCGAGCACGCGACCGTTGATGCCGGAGGTGGTGATGTTCTGGGCGTTGGCCGTGGAGACCGCAAGCAATGCGGCGATGGCAACGGGAAGGACCTTGGCACGGACGGATATCAGCATCGGTAATCCTTGATTTGTCGTCAATCGTTAAGCGTATTTTACAATTGTTACGGCCTTTGTGGGGCATGCACTGAACAAGCTGGCCTCGTCCCCACGGGGCCGCCGTGGCGTCGGCAGGCGCCAAGCGTACCGCGGCAATCTGTGCGAGCGCAGCATTTCGCCTTACTATTGCCGGTACATTGCGCATGAATTGCGCTTGATCGCTTTGTCTGCTCAACTTCGGGAACCACCGTGAGTGTGAATGCCGCGCCCCTGACCGGCGCCAATTGGGTTGTGCTCAAATTTGGCGGCACCAGCGTTTCCACGCGGCCGCGCTGGGACAAGATCGCGGCGATCGCCAAGGGAAAACGGGCGCAGGGCAAACACGTACTCATCGTGGTCTCGGCGCTGTCGGGCACGACGGACAAGTTGAAAGCGATCTGCGACGGCCACGCCGACGCCGGCAAGTGCCGGGCCGTGGCCGACGAGATCGTCGCGCGCCATCGCGCGATGTTTGCCGAACTGGAACTGACCGATGCGGGCGGTATCGACGCGTGGCTGGCGAAACTCGACCAACTGCTCGCCGACCCGCGCCGCGCGCAAGGCGCGCTGACCTGGCAGGCCGAGGTGCTCGCGCTCGGCGAGATGATGTCGTCGACGCTCGGTGCGCAGTATTTGAGCGCGAGTGGCCTGACGACGAACTGGCTAGATTCGCGCCAGCATCTGCTCAGCGAGGCGTTGCCGAACCAGAGCGCGTGGGGCCGCTATCTCTCCGCGCAGGTGCCGACCGCGCGCGACGAGGCGCTGATCGCGAGGCTGCCGTCGCTCGGCGAGACGTTCATCACCCAGGGCTTCATGGCGCGCAACGCGGCCGGCGAGACGGTCATCCTCGGTCGTGGCGGCTCGGATACCTCGGCGAGCTATTTCGGCGCATTGCTCGATGCCGAGATCGTCGAGATCTGGACCGACGTCGCCGGCATGTTCAGCGCCAATCCGCGCAGCGTGCCGAATGCGCGCCTGCTCTCGCGTCTGGACTACGAGGAAGCGCAGGAAATTGCCACGACCGGCGCCAAGGTGCTGCATCCGCGCTGCATCAACCCGGTGCGCGAGGCCGGCGTGCCGCTGACGATCAAGGACACCAACTATCCCGAGTTCGCCGGCACGGAAATCTGTGCGGCGGTTGCCGACGCGCTGCCCAGCGTCAAGGCGATTTCGCAGCGCACCGGCATCACCCTGATCTCGATGGAGTCGATCGGCATGTGGCAGCAGGTCGGCTTTCTCGCCGACGTGTTCGAGATCTTCAAGCGCCACGGCCTGTCGATCGATCTGGTCGGCACGGCGGAAACCAACGTCACCGTCTCGCTCGATCCGAGCGAGAACCTGGTCAATACCGATGTGCTCTCGGCGCTGTGCACCGATCTCGCCGGAATCTGCCGCGTGAAGGTGATCGCGCCGTGCGCGGCGATCACTCTGGTCGGCCGTGGCATGCGCTCGATGCTGCACAAGTTCTCCACGGTGCTGGCCGAGTTCGGCTCGCTGCGCGTGCACCTGATTTCGCAGTCGTCGAACAATCTCAACCTCACTTTCGTCGTCGACGAGAGCGCTGCAACCGATCTCGTGCCGCAGTTGCATGATCTGTTGATCAAGGCCGAAGCGATGCGGGTCGAGGACGCCGCCGTGTTCGGCCCGAGCTGGGTGGATCTGTATAAAAAGCCGCAGTTGCAGAGTGCGCCGTGGTGGCGTGCGCGTCGCGAAGACCTGCTCGCGCTGGCCGCAAAGGCAACACCACACTATGTTTACGATCTCGCCAGCGTGCGCGCACAGGCGCAGGCGCTGCGCGGCACGATCCAGGCCGTCGATCGCTGGTTCTACGCGATCAAGGCGAATTCGCATCCTGCGATCCTGCGCGAGATCGCGGCGCAGGGCTTCGGTCTGGAATGCGTCTCGCCGGGCGAAATCGCGCATGTGCGCGGAATCTTCGGCGCCGCCGTCGATATCCTCTACACGCCGAATTTCTGCTCGCGCACGGACTACGCGGCCGGCATCGCGGCCGGTGCGCGCATCACCGTCGACAACTTGCATCCGCTCGAACACTGGGGCGACCTGTTCGCCGGGCGCGACATCGAACTGCGCCTCGACCTCGACTTCACGCGCGGCCATCACGACAAGGTCAAGACCGGCGGCGCCGGATCGAAATTCGGTCTTGCCCTGGGCGAAGTCGACGAGTTCCTGCACCTGGCGGAACGGCACAACGCGCGCATCGTCGGCCTGCACGCGCATCTCGGCTCGGGCATTCTCGATGCGAAGCACTGGAAGGAAGTGTTCGCCCACCATGCAAGCATCGCCGAGAAGATCGGCACGGTCGCCTCGCTCAACGTCGGCGGCGGCTACGGCGTGCCCGCGCGCGCCGACGAGGCGCCGCTCGATCTCGAGGCCGTCGCCGCGGGGCTCGCCGAGGTGAAGGCCGCCTATCCGCAGTTCGAGCTGTGGAGCGAGCCGGGCCGCTTCCTCGTCGCCGACGCCGGCGTGCTGCTCGCGCGCGTGAACCAGCTCAAGCGCAAGGGCGAGTTCCGCTACCTCGGCGTCGATGCGGGCATGCACACGCTGATCCGGCCCGCGCTGTACGAGGCGTACCACGAGATCGTCAATCTCTCGCGCATCGACGAGCCCGCGACCGAACTCGTGCAGGTCGTCGGTCCGATCTGCGAATCCGGCGACGTGCTCGGCAATCACCGCCGTCTCGCCAGGACGCAGGAAGGCGACGTAATCCTGATCGCCCAGGCCGGCGCCTACGGTGCGGTCATGTCGTCCGACTACAACCTGCGCGGACGCGCTGCGGAGACTGTGCTGTGACCGCGACGATCGACAAAAAATTCGCCGATCCACGCGACACGCAGGCGTTCCGTTTTACCGCCTGCGACTTCGACGCGGCGAGTGGCACGGCGAGCCTCGCGTATGCCTTCGACGACGGCCCGTTGCTGACCGAGCGCGTGGTGTTTCCCGACGCGCCGGCGCTGCCGGCCGAACGCGCCGACGCATTCGCACAAGCGCTGCGCCTGCTGCATCTGGTCGCCGGGGTCAGCTATTACAAGGCCGGCATTCCGCCCGAGTTGCGCGTCGAGACAGGCGCGCTCGCCACGGATACGGCAGGGTTTCTGCACGAGCTGTATTTCCACGGTCTGGCCGAGTTCGCTTATCAGAACAAGCTCGATCTGACGGAGCGTTTACGCTTCTCCACTCTTGTTCGTCATTCCCGCGAAGGTGGGAATGACGAAAAAAAAGCGCCTGCATTGAATCTGCCGCGCCGCACGCTGTTGCCGATCGGCGGCGGCAAGGACTCGCTGGTCAGCGTGGAAATGTGCAAAAGCATCGACGAGCCGGCGACGGCGGTCTGGATCGGCGATTCCGCGCTGATCGCGGCCTGCGCCGAGCGCAGCGGCCTGCCGCTGCTCAACATCAAGCGCCAGATCGCGCCGGCGCTGTTCGAGTACAACCGCCAGGGCGCGTGGAACGGTCACGTGCCGGTCACCGCGATCAACTCGGCGATCCTCGTGTGCGCCGCGATTCTGTATGGCTACGACGCGATCGCGTTTTCCAACGAACGTTCCGCGTCGAGCGCGACGCTCGAATACCTCGGTCGCCAGATCAACCACCAGTGGAGCAAATCGCTGGACTTCGAGCGCCTGCTGCGCGCGCAGGTCCACGCGCACGTTGCAGCCGACCTCGACTATTTCTCGCTGCTGCGGCCCTGGTCGGAACTGGCCGTGGCGCGCGAATTCGCGAAGCACCCGCAGTACGATGCGGTGTTTTCGAGCTGCAACCGCAACTTCCGCATCCTCGGCGAGCACCCGTCCGATCGCTGGTGCGGGCAGTGCCCGAAGTGTCATTTCGTCTTCCTCGCGCTGGCGCCTTTTGTCGCCAAGCCGCGCCTGCTCAGGATCTTCGGCCGCAACCTGCTCGACGATGCGGCGCTCGCGCCGGGCTTCGACGCGCTGCTCGAATATCGCGACCACAAGCCGTTCGAATGCGTCGGCGAGGGTGGCGAATCGCGTGCGGCGATGTACGCGCTGACCCAGCGCGCGGAATGGCGCGAGGACGCACTCGTCGCCCGCTTCTTGAACGAAATCCTGCCGCAGCTCGATCGTGCCGCGCTCGCGCTCGAGCCACTGCTTGCCCCGACGGGCGAACATTTCCTGCCTACGCGTTTCACTTCGCTGCCGAATGCGCCTCTCTGAGTTCGAAGGCAGGCGCGTCGCCGTCTGGGGCTATGGCCGCGAGGGCAGGGCTGCGCTGTCGGTGTTGACGCAGAAATTTCCCGCCGAGTGCTTCACCCTGTTTTGCAGCGAGGCCGAGGCGGCCGCGTTGATCGCGCAATCTTCCGACCTGTTCGCCAGGGAAGCCGGGGGTCGCGGCACGCGGGTACTCGTCGTCACCACGCCGGTCGACGAGGCCGTGCTGGCGGCCTTCGACATCGTCGTCAAGTCGCCCGGCATCAGCCCGTATCGCGAACCGCATCTCTCCGCGGAACACATGGGCGTGCGCTTCACTTCGGGTACGGCGATCTGGTTCGCCGAGCACGCAAAAGCGAGGACCATCTGCATCACCGGTACCAAGGGCAAGAGCACCGTCGCTGCGTTGATCGCGCATCTTCTGCGCAAGAGCGGCAGGCTGACGGCACTGGCGGGCAATATCGGTTTGCCATTGCTCGATCTGCTCGAGCCCGCACATGAACCGGATTGGTGGGTGATCGAGCTGTCGAGTTTTCAGGCGCGCGATTTCGAGGGAGCGCCGACCGTGGCGCTGATCAACAATCTCTACGAGGAGCACCTCGACTGGCATGTCACGAGCGAAAACTATTCGAAGGACAAGTTGCGCATCGCGGCGAAAGCGCAACGCGTCGTCGTCAATGCGCGGCAGGAAAAGCTGGTCGATCTGGGGCAGTGGAATCTGAACGATGCGTTCAACCATTTCGACGGCTGGCATCTGCGCGACTGTGCGGTCTGGCGCGGCAACGAGGAGGTGCTTGCAAGCCGCCAGATCCCGTTGTCAGGCGAACACAATGCGCTCAATGTCTGCGCCGCGCTCGCGGCGATCGAGGCGGCGGGCGAGGATGCGAGAGCGCTGGCGCGCCATGTCGCCACCTTCAAGCCGTTGCCGCATCGCCTGCAGCACCTCGGCATTCGCGGCGGCATCGATTACGTCAACGACAGCATCTCGACCACGCCATACGCAGCGATCGAGGCGCTGCGCAGTCTCGATGGCCGCACGACGACGATCCTGGTCGGTGGCTTCGATCGCGGCATCGACTGGCAGCCATTCGCCGACTTCGTTGCGCGGCGCCCGCCGCACGCGGTGGTCACGATGGGCACCAACGGCGATGCGATCGCAGCGGCGCTGGCCCGCCTCGCGCATCGCGGATTCGAGCTTGCTTCGGCACATGCATTGGCCGACGCGTTCGCGCGCGCCCTCTCTCTCACGCCCGAAGACGGTGCGATCCTGCTTTCGCCGGGTGCGCCGAGCTTCGATCAATTCAACGACTACGCCGAACGTGGCCGGGAGTTCGCCCGCCTCGCCGGTTTCGACCCGGCGGCGATCATGCAGGTCGAGGGCTTGGGCATTGCGTGAACTCGCCGGCCCGTTCGCGGTCGCATAAGCCGGCGCGCCGGATTGCGTGCACGGCGCAGGGCAGGTTTCGATGCGGGGGTGTTGTGCGATGACAGGCTGGCAGAGAGTTTCGGCTTCGCTGCTTTTTGCGTTTGCGGCTTGTGCATCGGCGGCCTCGCCGCCCGCAGCCAGGCCGGCTGCGCACCCGGCGTCTTCGCCGCAACCGAGGGCTGTCGATGCTCTGGCGGCCAACGAAGTGCGGCTGTATGCGCTCGATTGCGGACGCATCGATGAGAGCAGCTTCGGCGGCTACTCCGATACCGGCGAGTACGACGGCAAGCCGCGCACGATGAGCGCGCCGTGCTTCGTGATCCGCCATCCGCAGGGCGTGCTGCTCTGGGACACGGGGCTCGGCGACAGATATGCCGAGGCCAAGGGCGGTGTCGACGACGGCGGCACGCACCTGAGCGTGAACGTGCGCCTCGTCGACCAGTTGCAGGCGATCGGACTGACTCCCGCGAGCGTCACGTTCGTCGCGTTCTCGCACCTGCATGCCGATCACACCGGCAACGCAAACCTGTTCGCTCGTTCGACGTTCCTGATGAACGCGAAGGAGATCGCCTGGGCGAGCGCAACGCCGACGCCGATCGGGGTCGACCCGGCGACGTTCAGCGTCTACGAATCGGCGAACAAGCAGATGATCGAGCGCGACCACGACGTGTTCGGCGACGGTCGCGTGCTGATCCTCAAAGCGCCGGGCCACACACCCGGCCACCAGGTACTGCTGCTGCGCCTGAAGAAGGCCGGCGTCGTGGTCCTGTCGGGTGATCTGTACCACGCACGCGAGAGTCGCCAGTTCCGCCGCGTGCCCGCGTTCAACGACAGCCGCGCCGACACGTTGGCCTCCATGGATCGCATCGAAACCATCGTCAAGAACCTGCACGCGCGTTTCGTCATCCAGCACGATCCTGCCGACTTCACCGCACTGCCAAAATTCCCTGCCTACCTGAACTGAGTGACGCGATGAACACGGAAGAAAAATCGGTGCGCGTTTGGGACCTGCCGACGCGTCTGTTCCATTGGGCGCTGGTCGTGCTGATCGCGCTGCAGTTCGCCACCGCCGAATTCGGCTTTCTCTCGATGCAATGGCACTACCGCTTCGGCTGGGCGACGCTGGCGCTGATCGTGTTCCGCGTGCTGTGGGGATTCGCCGGCTCGCAGACCAGCCGCTTCGCCGATTTCGTGCGCGGGCCGCGTGCCGTCGCGGGCTATGTCAGGGCGATGTTTTCGGTACCGGCACACATTGGCCACAACCCGCTCGGCGGTTGGTCGGTCGTGGCGATGCTGCTGTGCGTGCTTGCGCAGGCGACGAGCGGCCTGTTCGCGAGCGACGGCATCGACGAGGATGGCCCGTTCGTCGACGCCGTGTCGGGTGCGACGGTGAAGCTCGCCACGCGGCTGCATCACCTCGGTGAAAACGTGCTGCTGATCCTGATCGCGCTGCATATCGCCGCGGTGCTGCTGCACCGGCTGCTCAAGCACGACGATCTGATCACGCCGATGATCACCGGGTGCAAGCCTGCCGCACAGCCCGCGCCGATGCGTTTCGTCAGCGGCTGGCGCGCACTCTTGTTGTTCCTCGTCGTCGCGGCATTGACGCTGGCGTTGGCCAGCCAAGGCCAATAGCGCCGGCGTTGAGCGGCCGCAGGCCGCCCGAACGGCGGAAATTGGGCCGGTTTTGCCGGCCTAATCTTTCTTGTACTTGTCATGGCAGGCCTTGCACGCCGCCGCGACTTTCTTGAACTGCTCCTTGTCTTTCGCCTCGTCGCCCGCCTTGGCGACTTCGGCGAGCAGCTTGGCCTGCGTGTCGAGGTCCCTGGCTTTGCCCTGGAAGTCGTCCCAGTTCGCCCAGATCTCGGGCTTGGCGTCCGTCTTGCCCTTGTCGGAGCCCTTGGCGAAGCCCTCGAGGATCTGGTCGCCCAGATTGGCGATGCGCCCCGCATGCTTGGAGAACTCCGTGGCTTCGAATGGATGTTTGCCCTTGACCATCGCGCCAAGCGGGCCGAAATTCCAGCCGATCACGGTCATCAAGCCTTGGCGGTAGTCGATCACGTCTTCCGGCTTCGCGCTGTCATGGGCGAAGGCGAGCGCGGAAAGAGCGAGGGTGGAAGCGGCGACGAGCAGACGTGGCTTGAGCATGGCGGCCTCATGGCGGTTGCGGAATGCCGGACGAGTGTAGCAAACGCAGCAACGAAGGGCGCGCCGCGATCGCGCTATCATGGCGGGAAGATCGGCGCGCGTGTCGGCGTCGACTTTCCGCCCGTGTCTCGAGGAGTACCGTGATGAAACGCCTGCTGGTGCTTTGCCTGCTGTCCTGCTTTGCGGCGACCGCCGCGCATGCCGCGATGGTGACGAAGAATCTCGACTACGAGGTCGGCGGCAAAAAGATGCAGAGCGTGCTGGTATACGACGACGCGATGAAGACGCCACGCCCCGGCCTCGTCATGACGCCGGACTGGCTCGGCATCAACGCCGACAATATCGCGCTGGCGAAGCAGATTGCCGGCAAGGACTACGTTCTCCTCGTCGCCGATGTCTACGGCATCGACACGCGGCCGAAGAACGCAGAAGAAGCCGGTGCGGCGACGAAGAACATGTATGCGCATCGCGACGAGTTGCGCGCGCGCATCAATGCCGCGCTTGCCCGGCTCAAGGCTCAAGTTGGCAAGGCGCCGCTCGACGGCCAGCACTGGGGGGCGATCGGCTTCTGCTTCGGCGGCGCTACCACGCTCGATCTCGCGCGCAGCGGCGCGGATGTGGCCGGCGTCGTTTCGTTCCACGGCAACCTCGCCGGCGATCCTGCGTTCAAGGACCAGATCAAGGCCAAGGTGCTCGTGCTGCATGGCGCCGATGACAAGTTCGAATCGCCCGAGCAGGTCGCCGGATTCCAGCAGGAGATGCGTGACGCCGGCGCCGACTGGCAGTTCCTCAGCTACGGCGGCGCCGTGCATTGTTTCGCGATCCCCAGCGCCGACGGCAAGGTGCCGGGGTGCAAGTACGACGAGCGGACAGCCAGGCGTGCGTTCGCGCAGATGAGGGAATTCTTCGTCGATACCTTCGCCGCTGCGGTGGCTTCACGCAAGTAGGCTACCCGCGGCCGGCCGCGGAAGGCGTTTCGTAACGGCGCCGGCCCGCAGGCTAGGGCGCGCGCAGCAGATCGATCGCGGTGACCTGCCGGATCCAGCGCGCCGGGCGTTTTTCGCTTGGCGCGACGATGCGGAACGGGCCGTCCTTGGCGGTCAGCGGCTGGCCGTCGCACTCGTGGGTGAGCAACGGGACATCGGCGCCGTGGAACATCGGGTCGAGTTCGGCCAACGCGTAGACGACCTGATAGCCGTCGGCCGCGCGCACGCGCACGTAGAGCGCGAGGTCCCTGCCGCGCAGCTTCTCGCCGCCCGGCGCGCCGACCTGGGCAAGCACGTCGATCAGGCTCGCGCCGCGGCAGTCGACCTTGTGTCCATGCGCTTCGGCCAGCGCGCGCCGCTGCGGCAGTTTGTCGAGCGCGGCGACATCCAGCGCCAGCGTCTTGCCGTTCTCGCCGGCGACGGCAACCGGCGCCGCCATCGGCCGCGCCGGCGCCGGCTGTCCTCGCGCCGTGACGAGGGATGCGAGGGTCACTGCGAGGGCTGCGCACAGCGCAACGGGAAGCGAGCGGGTCATCGTGGACTCCGGAGTCAATGGTCGCGCTGCAGCGCGTAGTCGGCGAGCGCGGCGAGCGCATCGCGCGCCGTGGAAGGCGGCAAGGTATACAAATTCTCTTTTGCCGCTTCGGCGTACTGCCGGGCCAGTGCGCGCGCGCGTTCGATCGCGCCGGTGTCGCGGATCGCGGCAATGATGTTGTCCAGCGAATCGAGGCCGCCGGTTTCGATTGCACGGCGCAGCGAGGCGGCCTGCGCGGCCGGCGCGCGCTCGATCGCGTAGATCAGCGGCAGTGTGGCCTTGCCTTCGGCGAGGTCGTCGCCGATGTTCTTGCCGAGCGTGCCGGCGTCGCTGACGTAGTCGAGCACGTCGTCGGCGATCTGGAACGCGTAGCCGAGATTCATGCCGTAGGCGTACAGCGCCTGCTCTTGCGCCGCCGGCACGCCGGCGAGCACGCCGCCAAGGCGCGTCGCCGCGGCGAACAGCACGGCGGTCTTGCGCTCGATCACCTGCAGGTAGGCGCGCTCGTCGGTATCCGGATTGTGGATGTTGAGCAGCTGCAGCACCTCGCCCTCGGCGATGCGGTTGGTCGTGTCGGCGAGGATGCGCATGACCGGCATCGAGTCGAGTTCGACCATCAGCTGGAACGAGCGCGAGTAGAGGAAATCGCCGACGAGCACTGAAGCCGCGTTGCCCCACAGCGCGTTCGCGGTCTTGCGCCCGCGGCGCAGGTCGGACTCGTCGACGACATCGTCGTGCAGCAGGGTCGAGGTGTGGATGAACTCGATCACCGCGGCGAGCTGGACATGATCCTTGCCGGCGTAGCCGGCGGCCTGCGCGGCGAGCAGGTGCAGCATCGGCCGCAGACGCTTGCCGCCGCCGCCGATGATGTGCTCGGCGATCTGGTTGATCAGCACCACGTCGGAGGCGAGCCGCGCGCGGATCAGCGCATTGACCCCGGCCATGTCCGGCGCGGCCAGCGTCTGGGCGTCGACAAAGCGGGGCGGAGTGGATTCGGCAGGCAGAACGCGGACGCTGGACATGTGCGGGGCGAGGCGGGATTCTGCGCCGATTGTAACAGGCGGATGCGACTCTCTGCGTTGTAGCGCGGACGTCGTTCCCCGCGCATGCCGAAGCGATACGACATCGACCGGTGCCGCCACGCGCGGCCGGGCAGCGCCGGGCGGAGGGTGCTACTCCGCGCTCAAGGTGTATTGCTCGATCAGCCCGTCCGCTGTGGAGCGCACGACGATGTTCAGGTCCTTCTGCGCGAATTTGGCCTTGTACGTGCGCGTGACGAGGCCGCCGCGCAGGCTGTAGCCGGCGGCTTCGAACGATTTCGGCTTGCCGAGCGGGGACAGGCCGGCGTGGAAGTCGGCCAGTGCCTGGGCGGTGAAGTAGCTCTTCGCGTTGGCGGTCAGACGCGTGGTATCGATCTTGCCATCGCGCAGCTCGTCGAAGATGCGCCGGGCTTCGGCGAGCGCCGTCGTGTCGACCGGAAACGCTTGTGCCAGGAGCAGCTTCTCGAGACTGTCGGCGATCTGCCCGGAAGCACCAGTCGCGTCCTGATTGGTGAGCACGACGACGGCGAGGCCCTGGTCGGGCAGGATCACGTTCGTCGCGGTGAAGCCGCCGACTTCGCCGCCGTGCGACAGCACGCGCCGGCCCGAGCGCAGTTTGACGTCGAGGCCGAGCGCATATTGCGAACCGGCGCCGTTGGTGAGGCGGATCTCGCCGGTGAGGTCGCGATAGCCGGCGTCGCTCAATACGCGCTTGTCGATCAGCGAGATGTCCCAGCGCGCGAGATCGGACGCGGTCATCGCCAGTTCGCCGGCCGCGAACAACCAGCCGCGGCCTTCCTTCGCCGACGCGCGCAGCGGCCCGAGGCCGTAGCGCATGTAGCCGACCGCATCGCCGGGCGGCAGCGGCGCGGCGTCGAAGTCGTAGACGCTTTTCATCGCCAGCGGTTCGAAGACGCGCTCGCGCAGGAAATCGAACAGCGGCTTGCCGGCGGCTTTTTCGACGATGAGACCGGCGATGGTGTAGCCGGTGTTGCTGTATTGCCAGGCCGTGCCGGTCGGGAAATCGAGCGGCTGGTTCGCCCAGCGCGCGATGATGTCCTTCGGCGCAACCGGCTTGAGCATGGCGGGCGGGTCGTAATCCTGCGGCCAGAAATCGCGCACACCGGAGGTATGCGAGAGCAGCGCACGGATGCTCGCGTCGGCGGCGGGGCCGAGGTTCGGCAGCCATTTGCCGGCCGCATCGTCGATGCCGAGCTTGCCCTGTTCCTGCAACAGCAGCAGTGCCGTCGAGGTGAATTCCTTGCTGATCGAGCCGATCGCATAGCGCATCGCGGGCGTGGCGCGGCGGCATGGATCGAGCTGCGCGCAGCCGTAGGCCTGGGCGTAGACGATGGTGTGGTCGCGCACCAGGGCGATCGAAGCCGAAGGCACGCCGGTGCGCGCGAGAATCGAATTGACGGCGCCGTCCACCGCGGCGGCGGGAGCGTCGGCCGATCCCGTCCGGGCGACGAATGCGCCGGCGAGGACGAGGCACCAGGAGAGCGGAGTCTTGCGCGGGCGTATCGTCATGGCGTGCCTTGGTCGGAGCGATGCAAGATCATAACGGCTGCGGGCGGCGCTGTTCGAGTTGCCGGCGGCAGGGTATTGTTGACGACATGCCTGCCGAGCCCGTTCTTGCCTCATCGTCGTCCCTGCCGGAAGTCGGCGCATGAGCGCGCTCCTGGCTTTCTCCGACGAAGCACGCCGCGCGCTTTCCGATGCGCGGCCGCTGGTCGCGCTCGAATCGACCATCATCACCCACGGCATGCCGTATCCGCAAAACGTCGAAACAGCGCGCCGCGTCGAGGCACAGGTGCGCGCCGCGGGCGCGGTGCCGGCGACGATCGCGGTGATGGCGAGCCGCATCCGCATCGGCTTGTCCGACGACGAACTCGAAACGTTGGGCCGCGCGCGCGAGGTGATGAAGCTGTCGCGCGCCGATCTCGCCGCTTGTCTTGCCAGCGGCCGCACCGGCGCGACCACGGTTGCGGCGACGATGATCGCCGCCGCGCTCGCCGGCATCGACGTATTCGCCACCGGCGGCATCGGCGGCGTGCATCGCGGCGCGGAGTCCTCGTTCGACATTTCCGCGGATCTGCACGAACTCGCGCAGACGCGCGTCACCGTGGTCAGCGCCGGCGCCAAGGCCATCCTCGACCTGCCGAAGACGCTCGAGGTGCTGGAGACGCTCGGCGTGCCGGTGATCGCCGTCGGCCAGCAGGAATTCCCGGCGTTCTGGTCGCGCTCGTCGGGGCTGGTCGCGCCGTTGCGATTGGACAGCGCGGGCGAAATCGCCGCGGCGCACCTGCTGCGCGCGCGCCTGCGCCTGCCCGGTGGGCAACTCATCGCCAATCCGATTCCGCACGAGGCCGAGATCCCGCGCGATGAGATCGTGCCGGCGATCGAAGCAGCGTTGGCCGACGCCGCGCGTCAGGGCGTCGTCGCCAAGGCGGTGACGCCGTTCCTGTTGCAGCGCCTGTTCGAGCGGACCCAAGGCCGTTCGCTCGCGGCGAACATCGCGCTGGTGCTCGACAACGCGCGTCTCGCTGCCGGGATTGCGGGCGAGATCGTGCGCCAGCGGCAAATCGAGCCATAGCCACTTGGTACATGCCTCAAACCAACTTTTGGCGCTATGCGCGCGGCGCGTTCACGTCTAGTATCGCCTGTCATTTCCGCACCGAGGCTTCGCGATGAATCCGATTCGTTTCGCCGGGCTGCTGTTTCTCGTTGGTGCCGTTTCGGCACAGGCCGATACGCCGCCGCTGTCGCCCGACATCCCGAAAAACTTCGCCGTGCCGACGCAGAACTACGACTACGTCAAGCGCGTGGCGATGATTCCGATGCGCGACGGGACCAAGTTGTACACGGTCATCATGATTCCGAAGGGGGCGCACAACGCGCCGATGATCCTGACCCGCACGCCGTACAACGCTGCCAAGCGCGCCGAGCGCGAGGTCAGTGGCAGCATGCTCGCATCCCTGCCGCAGGGAGACGAGGTGTTCGTCAAGGCCGGCTATATCCGCGTGTTCCAGGACGTGCGCGGCAAGTACGGCTCCGAGGGCGACTACGTGATGACGCGGCCGCTGATCGGGCCGTTGAACCACAGCAAGGTGGATCATTCCACCGATGCCTGGGACACGATCGACTGGCTGGTGAAGAACGTGAAGGAATCGAACGGCAAGGTCGGCATGCTCGGTTCGTCGTACGAGGGCTTCACCGTGATCATGGCGCTGGTGAATCCGCATCCTGCGCTGAAAGTTGCGGCACCCGAAAGCCCGATGGTCGACGGCTGGATGGGCGACGACTGGTTCCACTATGGCGCGTTCCGGCAAACCAATTTCGACTACATTTCAGGGCAAACCACGGCGCACGGGGAAGGCAAGAAGATCGTGCGTGCCGGCTTCGACGACTACGACAACTTCCTGCGCGCCGGTTCGGCCGGAGATTTCGCGCGCGCGGCGGGACTCGACCAACTCGGCTTCTGGCGCAAGATCACCGAGCATCCGGCCTACGACAAGTTCTGGAGCGAGCAGGCACTCGACAAAACCATGGCGAACACGCCACTCAAGGTGCCGACGATGTGGCTGCAGGGCCTGTGGGACCAGGAGGACATGTGGGGTGCGATCCACTGCTACCCGGCGATGGAAAGCAAGGACGAGCACAACGACAAAAACTTCCTCGTCATGGGTCCGTGGCGGCACAGCCAGGTCAACTACGACGGCACCTCGCTCGGCCCGCTGCAGTGGGACGGCGACACTGCATTGCAGTTCCGCCGCGACGTGCTCAAGCCGTTTTTCGACCAGTACCTCGTCGACGGTGCGCCCAAGGTCGATACGCCACCGGTGTACATCTACAACACCGGCGAGAATCACTGGGACCGCTACGCCGCGTGGCCGCTGAGCTGCGCAGACGGCTGCGCGGCGAAACCGAAGCCGCTGTATCTCGCGGCGAGGCAGGGCCTGTCGTTCGATGCGCCTGCCGCGGATGCGGGCACCTTCGACGAATACGTCTCCGACCCGGCCAAGCCCGTACCGTATCAGCCGCGCCCCGTGCACTTCGCCGACCACGACGCGTGGACGCGCTGGCTCGTCGTCGATCAGCGTTTCGTCGATGGTCGCCCCGACGTGCTGACCTATGTCAGCGAACCACTCAAGCAGCCGCTGCATATCGGCGGCGCGCCGCAGGTGCACCTGGTCGCCTCGACCAGCGGCACCGACAGCGACTGGGTGGTCAAGCTGATCGACGTCTATCCGGACACGGTGCCGTCGCGTCCGGAGATGGGCGGCTACGAGCTCGGCATCTCGATGGACATTTTCCGCGGTCGCTATCGCGCGAGCTTCGCAAAGCCCGAGGCAATTGCCGCGAACCAGCCGCTGGTTTACCAATTCGGCCTGCCGACCGCGAACCACGTGTTCGAACCGGGGCATCGCATCATGGTCCAGGTGCAGTCGAGCTGGTTCCCGCTCTACGATCGCAACCCGCAGACCTTCGTGCCGAACCTGTTCTTCGCCAAGCCGGGCGACTACGTCAAGGCGACACAGCGCGTCTACCGCGGCGGTGCCAACGCGAGTTACATCGAGCTGCCGGTGGTGCCGGCACGGTAGTCCAGATGTCGGCGATATCCTACGCCGACCGGTCGCCGTTTCGTACAGTGGCCGTTCGCGCGCATGCTATGATTTGCCTCACGCAATCGCACCGGACCGGAGACGAAAACACATGGCACGCGGCATCAACAAGGTCATCCTCGTGGGCAATCTCGGTGCCGATCCGGAAACGCGCTACACGCCGTCGGGCGCAGCGATCACTTCGATCCGCATTGCCACCAGCGAGTCGTGGAAGGACAAGCAGACCGGCGAGCAGCAAGAGCGCACCGAGTGGCATCGCGTCGATTTCTTCGGCCGCTTGGCCGAGATCGCCGGCGAGTACCTGAAGAAGGGCCGCCAGGTGTACGTCGAAGGCCGCCTGCGCACCGACGAATACGAGAAGGACGGGGTCAAGCGCTACTCGACCAAGATCGTCGCCGACGAGATGCAGATGCTCGGTGGCCGCGAGGGCGGTGGCGGCGAGGGTGGCGGTTATGGTGGCGGTGGCGGCTACGGCGCGCAACGCGAGCGCGGTCCCGCGCGCGGTCCGCAATCCGCGCCCGCACCGCGCAGCGCGCCGGCGCCGAAGCCGGCCGACAACTTCGACGACGACGAAATTCCGTTCTGAGTGGTTCGGCGCGCCTCGCCCACCCGGGGGCGTAGTCGGGCGGCAAATGCCTGCCGCGCGGGCGTGTGTCGTGCCCTGCTCGCCGTCGGTTGCATCGGAATGGTCGCCGTGTTGGCACCGCCTGCGTATGCGGTTCCGGTTGTCGGCTTGGCCGATTCCGCGGGATTGCGCGCGACCGTGTTCGGCACGCCGCCGCAAGACATGGCGCCGCTGCCGGCGACGGTGCCGCTGACCGAGGTCGATATCGCGCTGCCGTGGCGGCTGCCAGCTCCCGCCGTCTTCTGGTTCAATGTCCGCCTGCGCGCGTGGTTTTCCGCGCAGCCGGGCGAGGCACCGCTCGCCGTGGTCATCGCCGGCACCGGCAGCGGCGGCAACTCGGCAAACAATGCGACGTTGCGTGCGGTGCTCTATGGCGCGGGTTATCACGTGCTGACCTTGCCGTCGCCGACATTTCCCGGCTTCATCGTTGCGGCTTCGCATACCGGTGTCGCCGGCGACCTGTGGCAGGACAGCGAGGATCTGTACGCGACGATCGAGGTCCTGCGCGCGAATCTGCCGCGCGAGACGAAGATCTCCGCGATCGACGTCGTCGGCACCAGCCTCGGCGGCGCGCACGCGGCGGTGGTCAAGGCGATCGACGCGCGCGAGCATCGGCTCGGTATCCGCCGCGCGGTGATGATCAACCCGCCGGTCAGTCTCATCGCCTCGATCGGTCGCCTCGACCGGCTTTTTGCGCAGAGCATCGGCACCGACGAGGGCGCGGTCGAGCGCTTCTACCAGCGCCTGTATGCGCAACTGGCAAATGCGTATCGCGCGTCCGACGCCGTGCAGCTCGATGCGAACTTCCTGCTCGGTGCGGCGGCGGCGATCCTGACGAACGACCGGGAGTTCTCCGCGGCGATCGCGTTGACGTTTCGTGTCGCCTTCGTCAACCTGTTCTTCGCCGGCGATCTGTACGCGCGCGCCGGCGTCGTCGTCAATCCTGCGCAACCGCCGAAAGTGGGCGACGATCTCGAGCACTACGCGCGCGCGCTGCGCGGCAAGACCTTTGCCGAGTATTTCGACGGCGTGTTCGTGCCGTACTACACGCGGCACCGCGCCGGCGCGACGCGCGAGTCGCTCATCGCGCAGAGCCGGCTCGACATCATCGGCGATGCGCTGCGCAACGATCCAGATACCTATGCGCAGACCAACCGAGACGATCTGATTCTGGACGGTGCCGAGCTCGCCTGGCTCGAACGCACGCTCGGCGCGCGCATCGCCGTGTACGACCACGGCGGGCATCTGGGCAATCTCGGCGAACGCAGGCAGGTTGCCGATCTTCTCGACATGCTCGGCGGGCGCTGGCGCGGAGCCGCGCGATGAAAGCGCTGGCATGCGTGCTCGCCGCCGGCCTGCTCGCCGGCTGCGCGGTCGGGCGCGTTGAGCTGCGCACGCTGGCGCCCGATCGGCCCGCAGCGGCGAACGCGGCCGCGGCGGAACGCTACGCCGCGTTCGCGCAGGCGGCGGAGGCCGACGCGCAGGCGACGAAAGAGGCGAGGGCGGCGGAGTTGCCGCCGGTCACGCCCGCCGATGCGCCCTCGCTGCGCACCTACGATCCATGGGAGCGCATGAACCGTTTCACTTATCGCTTCAATGCGCGCTTCGACGAAGCGGTGTTCTTCCCGGTGGCCAACGCGTACCGGCGCATGCCGTTACCATTGCAGCGGGGCGTGCACAATTTCTTCGGCAATCTGGGCGAGCTGAACAGCGTGGTCAACTTCGCGCTGCAGGGCCGTCTCATCTACTCCGCGCGCAGCATCGGCCGCTTCCTGATCAACACCACGGTGGGCATCGGTGGCCTGCTCGATGTCGCAGCGAAATTGCGTCTTTCGGCGGCGGCGACCGGGCTTGGCACGACGCTGGCGAAATGGGGCATGCAGCCGGGACCGTACCTCGTGATCCCGTTCGTCGGGCCGTCCACGTTGCGCGACGGCATCGGCTTCTTCGGCGACATCGGCGCGGCCTGGGCGGTGGACATCGGCGGCCTGTATGACAGCAGCGGGCGCTCCTGGGCATTGGGCACCGTCAATGCGATCGATCAGCGCGCGAACATCGATTTCCGCTACTACGAAACCGGCTCCGCCTTCGAGTACGAAGCGGTGCGTTTTCTCTACGTGCGCAGGCGTCTGATCGAGGACGAAGGTCTGCGCCGCGCGCCGCAGCCGCGCGTGCCGGGCAAGGCGGCCGGACAATGACGGCAGAGCGCGCGACGTGATGGCGATGCGCGGGCGTCGCGTGGTGGTCTGGACGCTGAGCGCGCTGGCCGTGCTCGTGCTCGCGATTCCTGCTTGCTGGGGCGCGGCGGCGCTGTGGTACCAGTTGCCGGGCGGGCTTGCGCTGCGTGCCGCGGGCGTCCTGGTCTGGGCTGTGCTGTGTGCCGCACTGCTCGTGCTCGCCCGGCAGGGCAGGGCGCTGCTCGCGACGATCGGCTTTGTTGCGCTGTTCGCGGGACTGCTGTGGCGGTGGCAGACGATCGCACCATCGAATGATCGGCAATGGGCCGACGACGTCGCGCATGGCGTCACCGGCGCCGTTGCCGGCGACACCGTCACGCTCGACGACGTGCGCGACTTCGACTGGCGCAGCGAGCGCGAATACACACCGCATTGGGAAACGCGCCGGTACGACCTGAAGAAGCTCGAATCGGTCGACCTGATCCTGTCGTACTGGATGGGGCCGTCGATCGCGCACACGCTGGTTTCGTTCGGTTTTGCCGACGGCGCGCACATCGTTTTCTCGGCCGAGATCCGGCGCGAACGCGGCGAGAAATTTTCCGCTATTGGCGGCTTCTTCAAGGAATTCGAACTCGTTCTCATCGCGGCAGATGAGCGCGACATCGTGCGCCTGCGCAGCAACGTGCGCGGTGAGGACGTACGCCTGTTCCGCGTCAACATGCCGAAGCCGGCGATGCTGGCGCTGTTCCACGCCTATGTCGCCGAAGGCAACACGCTCGCTGCGACGCCGCGCTTCTACAACACGGTGACGACGAACTGCACGACGCTGATCTACCACATGATGCGCAGCATCGTCGGCAACCTGCCGCTGGACTGGCGTCTGCTGTTCTCCGGCCACATCGACGAATACGTCTATGCGCGCGGCGGGCTGGACACGCGCTATCCGCTCGAGCAGCTGCGCGAGCTCGGCAGCATCGACGCGCGCGCGCGGCAGGCGGACCGAAGCGGAAATTTCAGCGCCGAAATTCGCCGCGGGATTCCCGAGTTGCCACGCTAAGGCCGTTCTAGTCTTTCCACGCGAGGTCGTTGACGAGGTTGTCCTGGCGTTGGGTCCATCTCATACCCGTAACAGGAACGTCAGCTTGGACTGGTGTTCCACGATGAGTGGGGCAAGCGCAGCGTTGAAAGAAGCGCCGTATGGCGCGCTTAGATGCGCCTGGAAGGCGGCTTCGTCAGCATATTCCTCGTATACGAAGAAGGACTCGGGTTCGTCCGCCTTGCACGAGGCCTCGAACAGCACGTTGCCGGCCTCTCTGCGGACGGCCACGGCGTAATCCTTCAAAAGGGCCGTGACGGCGGCGGCGTTGCCAGCCGTGGCGGTGAAGGTGGCGTACAGAACAACGGGCGTGCTGTCGGTCATCGTATTTTCCTTGTCGTTGAATTTCGATGCGTCACGACTGTGCTTCGATCAGGGCTAGCACGTCGTCCCGCGTCGGCATCGCGGCGAAGGCGCCTTTGCGCGTCACTGCGAGCGCACCGGCGGCGGCGGCAAACCGCACGCTTTGCTCCAGTGCCGCACGGTCGCGGCAGAACGTACTCAGCGCCGTGCCGTCGGGCAGCCGCGCAAGCTGGTACAGCAATCCGCCGACGAAGGCGTCGCCTGCCGCGGTGCTGTCCTGCATCTGTACTCGGAACGCCGGCACTTCGCCGCTGTCTTCGCGCGTATGCCAGCGCAGCGGATGGTCGCCGTCGGTGACCAGAAGCAACTGCGCGTTGCCCTGCCACAGGCGTTCGATCACCGCCGCGCCGTCGGCGTGGGCGGCGTCGCAGAGCCAATCGAACTCCTCGCGCGAGAGCTTGACCATATCGGCCAGTGCCAATGCCTGCCACAAGCGCGATGCCGGATCCTCATCTCGCGGCCACAGCATTGGCCGCAGGTTCATGTCGAAGCTGACCAGCGCTCCCGCCGCGCGCGCGCGGCGCATGCCCTCGAATGTGGTCCGTGCGATCTGCTCTTCGGTCATGCAGACGGAGCAGACATGGAACAGGCGGATATCCTCGAACCTGAGCCGGTCGAAGTGCGCGGCGCGGAACAGCATGTCCGCCGACGGAGGTCGGTAGAAACTGAAGCTGCGCTCGCCGCGCGCATCCAGCGCGACGAAGGCCAGCGCGGTACGCGCCTTGTCAGTACGCACTACGCCGTCGGTGGTGACACCCGCCTCGCGTAGGCTCTGCAGTAGGAAATCACCGAACATGTCGTTGCCGAGCATGCCGACGAAATGACTGTCGCCGCCGAGCCGCGCCACCGCGACCGAGACGTTTGCTGGCGCGCCGCCGGCAAACTGCAGAAATGCGCGCGGCGCATCCGGCGTAGCGGGCGGTTGCGCCAGCATGTCGATCAGCGCCTCGCCGAAGCAGACGATTCTTCTGTGTATACCCATCGGTCCGCGCTCAGCCCATGTCCTCGTAGTCGGCGGGATCCGGCCCCAGTCGCGTGCCGTTGTCGAGTGCGTCGATCCCGGCGATGTCGTCGGCGTCGAGCGCGAAGTCGAAGATCGCTGCGTTTTCGTCGATACGCGCCGGCGTGGCCGACTTCGGGAAGATCACCCGACCCGCCTGGATGTGCCAGCGCAGGGTGATCTGCGCAGTGGTCTTGCCATGCTTGGCGGCGATCGTCTGCAATGCCTGGTCGGCGAGCAGCGCGCCGCCATGCGCCAGCGGGCTCCAAGCCTCGGTGACGATGCCGTGCGTCTTGTTGTAAGCACTCAGTTCAACTTGCTGCAACATCGGATGCAGTTCGATCTGGTTAACCACCGGCACCACGCCAGTGGCGGCGACAACGCGCTCGATATCCTGTGCGCGGAAGTTGGATACGCCGATCGAGCGCACTTTGCCGGCCTCCCGCGCCTTCATCAACGCCTCCCAGCTTTCGACGAAGCGGTCGTGGCGCGGGCACGGCCAATGGATCAAGTAGAGATCGACGTAATCCAGTCCAAGCTTGGCGAGGCTGGCATCGAGCGCCTTCAGCGCCCGCTCGCGGCCTTGGTCGGGATTGCGCAGCTTCGTGGTGACGAACAACTCGGAGCGCGGCAGGCCGGAGGCGTGGATCGCGCGGCCGAGGCCCTCCTCGTTGCCGTAGGCGGCGGCGCCGTCGATGTGGCGATAGCCCAGTTCGAATGCGGTGCCGAGCACACGCGGCACGTCGGCGTCCGCAACCTGCCACATGCCCAGCCCGAGTTGCGGGATACGCTGGCCGTCGTTGAGCGGAACGGATGGAATCGATGACATGGAGTCTCCTGAAAAATCCAGACGAATGAAGAGTCAGCGCAGTACATGCCGGGCACGTAGCGCGAAGGCGAGAATGACGACGAAGCCGAGTGCGGGTACCGCGAAGGCCCAGTGGATCCCGGCCGCATCCGAGACAGCGCCCATCAGCGCCGGCAGCAATGCGCCACCGATGATGGCCATAACCAGCATCGAGGAACCGAGCTTGCGATGGTCGTCGTCCATGCCCTCGAGGCCGAGCACGAAGATCGTCGGGAACATGATCGACATGAAGATGCTGACGCCAACCAGCGCGTAAAGGCCGATCATGCCGGGAAAGGCGATTGCGACGAGGCAGAGCAGTAGATCGATCAGCGCGAAAGCGGCCAACAGGCGCGTCGGCGACAGCTTACGCAGCAACGCGGAGCCGGCGAAGCGTCCGCCCATGAACAGCGCTAGCGAAAGCGTCAGAAACCCAGCTGCGGTCTTTTCCGGCGTGCCGGGCACCACGTCCTGGAAATAGCGGATCAGGTAGCTCCAGACGCCGACTTGCGCGCCGACGTAGAACAACTGTGCCACCACCGCGAACACGAAGTTGCGATTGCGCAACAGTTCCTTCAATTGTGCCCCTGTGCCGGCCTCGTGCCGGCCGCCTTCTTCGTGCGGGGTTGGGAATGTCGTCCGCGCTACCAGTGTCGCCCATAACGCCACTACCATGCCGATCACCAGATACGGCAGCTGCACGGCGTGCGATTCGGCGACGAAATATGCTGTGCGCGCGGCCGGCACCATCGCCGCGAGGTCCTGCGCGCGATGCTCGATTCCGGAAAAGATGAAGTGCGAGCCGATCATCACGCCGGTCATTGCGCCGAGCGGATTGAACGCCTGCGCCAAGTTCAGGCGCCGTGCTGCGCCTTCCGCCGGGCCGAGCACGATCACCAGCGAATTGGCCGAAGTCTCGAGAAACGCCAAGCCGCTGGCGATCACGAACAGCGCCAACAGGAACAAGCCATAGGTATGGATTGCAGCCGCAGGATAGAACAAGAAGGCGCCAGCCGCGAACAGCAGCAGGCCGAGGACCACGGCTGCCTTGTAGCTGTAGCGGCGCATGAATATGGCCGCTGGCATCGCGAACAGGAAATAGCCGAGATAGAACGCGCTCTGCACCAGCCCCGCCTGCAGGTCGGAAAGCTCGAAGGCCTTCTTAAACTGCTTGATCAGGATGTCGTTGAGGCTGGCCGCCGCGCCCCAGAAAAAGAACAAGCTGATGATCAGCACCAGCGGCAGCAGCGCGGTGCGCATTTCGGCATTGGCTGGAACCGTGGAGTTTTCGCTGTAGTGCATTCGATTTTCCTCCCAGTTACGAACAAACTGCTCTTGGTTGCCCGCTTCAGAAATTGACGCTGTTGCGTAGGTTCATCCGCAGCTCGCTGACCGCCCGACGCGCCTGGTCGATGGCGTCGGGCGTAGTGTCGCGCGCGGCGGCATCGCAGTTGGCGATGGCGATGTTGCCGCAGGGCATTCGCGCGCGCTCGTGCGGCGGCTGCTCACCGCGGTCGATGAACTCGTCGAATACCGAGGAATACATGTACGAATAACCATGTCCCCAGCGGTTGATGGTGATGCCGGCGATGTCGCGGCGAGCGTCGAAGCCGTATGGGCCGAGCATACGCGAAAGCTGGTCGCGCACGTGGAGTTCGTAGGTCTCGAAGTCGGTGCCGTACATCTCGTTGCGGGCGATGCGGTATTGGTCCTTGACCGGGAGCCCCGGTGTCTCGAACACGCGCAGCATTGTCAGTACGGTCGGTTCGTCGGGTGAGGTCGAACGCTTGTAGCCGCCGATGTCCACCGGGCATTCCAGCAGGATCTGAGAGTAGTAGCCGCTGGGGGCGTTGATGAAGCAGGCGCCGGCCTTGTGAAACGCACGCCAGTTGCGCAGCCAGACGTTGACCCAAAGGTTTACCGCATGCACCTGATAGCGCAGCGCTTCCTTCTGCCAGCTCGGCAATTCTTGGCAGATGTAGGGGATGATGTGGTGCCAGCACGCCAGCACGCAGTGGCGGGCGCGCACGCGATGAATTTTGCCGTCGCGGGAATAGAGTACGCTGACGCCGTTGGGTGTGTTGGCGACCTGAACCGCGGTGCTGCTCAGACGGATGCGATTACGGTTGGTGGGCAAGTCCAAGCGCGAATAATCGGCACGTTGCAGGATCGAGTCTTCGAGTGTCTTGCCGGGCAACGCCTCGGGGATCAGTTGGCGGACGATCAGGCGGGCGATGGTCGCGTTGCCGTCAGGAAAATGGTAGTTGGCAATGGGCTTGTGGGTCGTCGCCGCCGGTGGACTCGATGCGCTCGGTGGCAGCGGATTGTCAGGGCCGAGATCCATGCCGAGAAAACCCGGCATGCCGCGTCGGCGCGCCGCAATCGCCGACATCCCGGACAGCCCGCGCGCGCTGCCGAAGGTGCGGTCACGCAGGTAGGCGACGGCCATCGGGTCGACCTTGGCAATGTCCAGCAGGAAGTCGCGGTAGGTGATCCTGCGCAACCTCTTCACGCGCTCGGCAGGCGTCATATCGGGCAGATAGTCGGTCTTCGCGGTGTACAGCCGGTACACGTCCTTGCGCGCCCGCTCGTTCATCGGTGCGCGTGCAAGGAACTCGGACCATCGTTTCGTTTGGTCGGGCGGGGTATTCGGGTCGTGCAACGGGACGAATTCGATCCACGGCGCAGGATCGCCCATCAACAAGTCCTTGCTGAAAGTAGCCTGGTCGTAGTAAACCGACTGTCCCATGCCGAGGCGCTGGTAGAAAAAAGTGTCTTGGTTGTCACGATTGAGCCGGGCGATATCATCGATACCTATCGACTGCATGAAGCTGCGTGCGTTCTCGCTGCCGGGCGAGATACTAAAGGTGCCGGCGTTGGAGATCACGGTGCGGCCGCCGAAGTCGAACTCGTTGCGCTTGGCGTGGCCGCCGAAGTCGTCATGGTTGTCCAGTACCAGCGTGCGCGCCTGACCGCCACTGTCGCGTGCGTAATACAGAGCCGAGGACAGCCCACTTATGCCGCCGCCGACAACGACGAGGTCGTATTCCTCGCCGGCGTCTTGGATCTGCTCCTCATTGATGTGCAAAGTACCGTCGCGCATGGCATGACCGACCTGGTACGCTGGGAAGCTGCTGCCACGCATACCGGTCAGTGCGGGCGGATATAGGCCGCTCGGCGCCGCGGCCGCGTTCGTAGTCGGCGACGTCGACGGTATTCCCGCAGCGGCGGCCAACACATTTGGGACTAGGCCGGAAGCGGCAAACGCCAGCGAACTGTTGAGCATGCCATTGACGAAATCGCGACGCTCGATGTTGTCGAGCATGCCCAGCTTCTCGTACCTCTTCTCGGTCATGTGAGTCTCCTGAAATCAGAAGCGGTAATTGATGCGCGCATAGTAGTAACCACCCAGCGCGCTGATGGAATCCAGCGGGTCGTACATCCATTGGTAGGTTGCCTGGTTGCTGGCGCTGATGGCCGCAGCCGGAATCTTGCTGGGCTTTTTGTCGAAGACGTTATCGACGCCTGCGGTCACGCTGAGGCCATTGCCGAAGTCGTACCCACCGGACAAGGAGGTGATCAGTTTGGGTGAGATTGTGTAGTGATAATTGTTGCCGAGGCGCTTGATCGGCCCGTACTGAATAAAGCGAATCCCAAGGTTTACCTGGTCGCGCGTCCAGGCGAGCCCGGCGACTTGGGTGTATTTAGGCGACCGGTAGCGCAGGTTGTACTGGGTCGCTTCGTTAAGCAACGCGACGTACGGCAGAGTGGCGAGAATCGGTGGAATCCCCTCGGCTTGGGTGATGTCGGTCTTGACACTATTGAGGGCGTAGTCCCACGTCCACTTGCCGATGTCACTGTCGATGGTTCCGTCCGCGGTGAATTCGATGCCGCGAGTCTGGGTGGAGCCGATGGTGCGCAGGTAACTGACGAACAGCCCCTTGCCGGCGGGGACCGTGTAGCCGGCGTTGTTCAGCAGGGCATTGATGGTCGCCAGTTGGTTGGCATTCAGGACGTTGCCGTAGAAGTCCACCACCCGGGTCGGGTTGGTAGGGTCGTAGCCGACGTAGGTAGACATACCCAATTGGTCGTGGATGTCGATCTGGTAGCCATCGATTGCCAGATGCACATTGTCCGCCGGCGAGTATGTGAACCCCAAACTGTAGTTCGTGGATTTCTCCGGTTTGAGTGGGACCGCACCCAACGCAAGGGCCACGGGCGAGGAGACGCGGGCATTGATCTGTCGGTAGGTTGGCGTATCGGAAGTGAGTTGGAAGTTCTCCGCAGCCAGCGATGGGGCGTGAAAGCCATTGCTGACGGTGGCACGGATCGCGAACGTGTCGGTGAAGTCAAAACGCGTGGTCAACCGGCCGGTGGAGACGTTGCCAAAGTCGGAATGGTCTTCGAAGCGGCCGGCGATATCTAGGTACCAGCGTTCGGTGATGTTGGCCGATGCGCCGACGTAAGCCGCCAGACTGTGGCGCGTACCATGAACGGCATCTGCTGGCAAATATCCTGAATAGGCAGTGATGGCGCTGCCATACCAGGAGGCATATTCTCCCGCACCGCGGGTGTAGCCTTCGTTCTGGTACTCCAGCCCGGCGCTGAAATCCAATGGCGAATGGAGTGCGGCGACATCGAAGCCGCGGCGCAGGTCGAGATTGAGTACGGTCTGGGTGTAAGCCAGTTTGCCCGAATAGACGTCGGTAGGCGCGCCGGGATAGGTGAGCGAGTAGTTGGCTGAGTTCTTTGTGTATACGTTGTACGTGTCACGGTTATTGGTGGCGCTCAAGTCCCAATCCCAACTGCCGGACATGCCCTTCAGGCCGAGTACGGTGGTGTAGTCCTTTTCCTTGCCGACCGCCCTAGGCGTGAATCCGTTCGGATAAACTGTGTACAAGCCGGCGTTGCTAGTCCAAGTCGTGTAGGGCGTTCGCGTATTCTGGCGCGTGCTCATCCGGCGCTCGCTATAAGTCGCGAACGAATACAGCCTCGCCGAATCGCTGAGAGCATATTCAAGGTTGTATGCAGCGGACTTCAGATCGTATTGCGGGGTGCTGTAGGCGTAGTCCTTGACGTTGCCGCGGTTGACTTCGGCCGGGTTGGCGGTGGTGCCGGGGCACAGGCTGTTGTAGGTGCAGAGCTTGACTAGGGTGCCGCTGGAGTTGATCGCCGGGTACACCAGGTAGGTATCCCGATAGGGTCTGGTGCGGCTCGCTTCCTGCTGGTTGGTTATGTCTGCAGAGAGATCGATAAACCCATTTTGGCCAAGAGGCAGACCGATGCTCGCCCCGTATTTGCCGCGAACGCCGTCGCCGGCGAAGCTTGTGCCGCCTTCGGCCGACACGTTGCTACCGCTGCGAGAAGACTTAAGTATGATGTTGACCACGCCGGTGATGGCGTCGGAACCGTAGATAGCAGAGGCTCCATCGCGCAGCACTTCGACATGGTCGACCGCGCTCATCGGGATCAGCGCGATATCGGTATAGTTTTGACCGGGAAAGCTGGTGTCGCTGGTGTAGGGACTAACGTTGCGGCGTTTTCCGTTGATCAGAACCAGTGTGTAGCCCGGAGAAAGATTGCGCAGCATCGCGCCGCGGACCTGATTGTCCAACCCACTGCCATAAGTCTGCAGGCTCAGTGACGGCAGCTTGGTCAGCAGTGCTTGCAACAGATCGCCCTTGCCCGTGGCGACGAGGTCCTTCGCGCTAATAAGGTCGATCGGTGTGGAACTGTTCTCCACCGTGCGCGTGCTGTTGCGCGAACCGGTGACGAGGATGGTTTCCATGCTCTTGGGTTCCGTTTCCTGTGCGAAGGTGCCGACCGGCGCCACTGTGGCGGTTGACGCGATGGCAACAATGGTTGCGACGGATAGCGAATTGTGGATTTGCGTGCGTGATGGCTGTTTCATCTCGATCCCCTCAGATCTGATTTAATGAATGGGCGTGATTTAGAACGATCTAAATTCACTCGATAAAAAACGAGCTTTGACTCGCCCCATTTGCGGCGATGCTGCTCGGGAAGTTCGTATACCGCGGAAATTAGATCGATCTAAATACTCTTGCAAAAAAATAGCATAGTTTTGTATCGAATGCATGCTGCTTTGCGGTAGCGTGCGGCTTTCTTTCATGTACATGTCGGCGGAGGAGTGCTCGCGCGCACCTGCAATTGCGCGGACGCAGTAGTCTGGCGGAATCGGGTGTGTGCCGCGCCGAGCTGGGCGAGCAGCAACTCCGCCGCCTGCCGTCCGCGCTCACGCGGTTGTGTGGCGATCGTGGTCAGCGGCGGCGAGGCGAGCGCGGCTTCGGGAATGTCGTCGAATCCGGTCAGGGCGAAGTCGCGCCCCGGACGCAAGCTGCGCGCAACCAGGCCTAGCATCAGTCCCAGCGCGACCGCATCGTTGTAGCAGACCGCCGCGGTCGGATGGTGCTTGCCCTGGAACAGCGCCGGCGTGCTCGCCGCGGAATCGATGCGGCTCGGCTTGGTCTCGATCATCCACTCCTTGCGCGCATGCAGACCGGCCGCGCGCATCGCCTTCTCGAAACCGGCACGGCGCTGCCGGCACGAACTGGAATCCGCGTGGCCGCCGTAGAATGCGATGCGGCGGTGTCCGCGTTCGATCAGGTGCGCGGTGGCGAGTTCGGCGCCGTGCTGGTTGTCGAGGGCGAGGAAATCCCAGTTGCCGCCTTCGATCTTGCGGTTGAACACGAGCACCGGAAGGTGCGGGCCGAGCACGCTGCGCAATTGCGCCGCATCGCTGTGCTCCGCCGGGGAGAGGATCAGTCCGGCCGGGGTGTGCTCCATCAATGAGGCAAGCACGGCCTGCTGGCGTTGCGGGGATTCGCCGGTGTTGCCGAGCAGGGTGACGTAGCCGCGCTCGCCGAGTGCCTCGTCGACGCCGGTGGCGAACTCGGCGAAGAACGGGTTTGCCAGGTCGTTGATCACGAGCGCGATCGCATTCGAGGTGCGCCGACGCAGGTTCGCCGCGCCGCGGTTGTAGACGTAATTCTGCTTCTTCAGCTCGGCCTGCACGCGCGCGCGTGTGTCCGCATGCACGAGCGGGCTTTCGCGCAGCACGAGCGACACCGTCGCGCGCGACACGCCCGCGCCGGCGGCGATGTCGCAGACCGTCGGCGCACGCTGCGTGGACGCGGATCCGGTTGCGGCCTTCTTCATGTTCCTTCCCCCTGATCGGCGCGTATTCGCATCAACGGACCGGCGTATTCGGGCAGGCCGCCGGCGGCAGGTCGGCGACATGCGTGCCCCAGGCCGGTGCCTTGTCGGCCAGCGCGTAGCGGATCGTCGCGCCGTGGCGCAGCGTGTCCCAGTCGGTAAAGACTTTCGACTGGCTACGGCCGTCGATCTGTGCCGCTTCGATGTATTGCAGCTTGCGTCCGTCGGCGCCGGGTGCGTCGACCACGAGCGCCTTGCCGCCGGCGAGGTCGATCTCGACGTGCTCGAAGCGCGGCGCGTGCAGCAGCAGTTGGCCGGTGCCCGGCATGCCCGGATAGAGGCCGAGCGCGCTGAACAGGTACCAGGCCGACATCGTGCCGAGGTCGTCGTTGCCGGTGACGCCGTTCGGTCCGTCGGTGAACAGGGTCTGCGCGGCGCGCAGCACGACCGCGGTCTTCCATGGCGCACCGGTCAGCGTGTACATCCACGGGCTGTGCAGATCGGGTTCGTTGTTCGGGTTGTAGCGGAACTGATTGTAGTAGTCGTAGGCGCCCATCACCCATTCCTTGCGCGCCGCATGCAGCGGATCGGCGAGCAGCTTGTCCAGCGCGAAGAAGACGTCCAGACGTTTATGCGTCTGTTCGGCACCGCCCATCGCCTTGACCAGTGATGGCACATCCTGCTGTTCGAGCCACTGATACTGCCAGGCGGTGCCCTCGTGGAAACCGTCCTCGCTCGACGGCAGATACGGCTTGTCCTTTGGCGAGTACCAGTTGCCATCGATCGTTTTCGGCCGCGGGAAACCCTTGAAGCCGCCGTGCTCGTTGTCCACGACCGAGGCATCCCACAGGTTCTTCCAGTTGCCGCTGCGCGCCGCCCAGCGCCGTGCATCGGCGTTCTCGCCGAGGCCGCGCGCCATCAGGGCGAGCGCGCAATCGGCCTGCGCGTACTCGAACGTCGCCGAGGCCGCGTGCTCCTGGTCGACATCCATCGACTTCTTTTTCGACGAGGTTTTCTCGTACTCGACGAAGCCGTGGGCGATGTAGTTGGGGTTGCCGGCGCGACCTTCCTCGCGCCACGAACGCGGCGGTACACCGTCGGCGTTCTGTTTGAGCGCAGCGTAGGCACGCTTGGCTTCCTCGTCCTGCAGCGCGCCGTACTTCCACAGATCGGCGAGGAACGGCGTGACCGGGTCGCCGGTCATCGTGTTCGTCTCGTAGTTCGCATAGCCCCAGCGTGGCAGCCAGCCACCCTGTTCGGCGATCGTCACCACCGTTCGGGCGATGTCGCGCGCACGCTGCGGACGCAGGATCGCGAGCAACTGGTTCTGCGCACGGTAGGTGTCCCAGAGCGAGAAGTATTCGTAGTAGGTCCAGCCGTCTGCAGTGTGGATCGCGTCATCCCAGCCGCGGTAGCGGCCGTCGGCGTCGCTGCCGGTGAGCGGCTGCAGCAGGCTGTGATAGAGCGAGGTGGTGAACACGACGCGGTCTTCCGGCGTGCCGCCGCGCACGCGCACGCTGGCGAGCTCCTTGCGCCAGGCGTCCTGTGCGCGTTGCTTCACTTCGTCGAACGCGAGCGGCCTGCCCCCGCCGTAGCCTTCCGCGCGCAGGTTGTTGCGCGCGCCTTCGGCATCGACGTGCGAGACCGCACTCAGGATCGTCACGTTGCGCGAGTCCTTGGTGTCGAACGTGAACCAGGCGCCGTTCGGGGCTTCGGCGGCGCTGGTTTCGTTCGTGCCGGGTATCGCCTTGAGCTTGCCCCAGGTACCGTGCGCGCGGAATGGGCGGTCGAATTCGAGCCGGAACCAGGTCGTGTACGCGCTGCCGCCGCAAAAGCCGATCGCTTCGAGCGAGCCCTCGACGGCGCGGTCGCCGACGACCTTGAGCTCGCTGTGGATGATGCGGTGGCGAACTGTGGCCTGGCCGAGGTTGACGAGAATCTGCGCCTGCGCGTCGCCGGCGAACGTGTAGCGCTCAGCACCGACGCGGGTCAGCGCGCTGGTTTCCACATTGATGCCGCCGTAGTCCGTCAGGCGCACCTTGTAGTAGCCGGGCCTGCCGATCTCGCCCTGGTGTTCGTAGGCGGCGGCGTAGTGCGACTGGTCGAAGGTCTCCGGTTTGCTCGTGTCGAAGGCGAAGCCGGCACCGGCGCCGATCGTGCCGGTCACCGGCAGGATCGAGATGAGGCCACCCTGCTCGAAGCAGCCCGCGCCCGAAAGGAAAAAGTGGCCGAAGCCGCGGATCTTCTTGTCGGTGTATTGCCAGCCGGCGTAGTGCGAACCGATCGGACTGACCTGGATCATGCCGAACGGTGCCGACGCGCCCGGGAACGTGTTGCCCTCGTCCTGGGTGCCGATGAAGGTGTTGACCGTGGCGATCGGGTCCGCTTCCGCGGCGACGGCGCCCGCGCACGACATGACGGCGAGCAGGATGGCGGCTGGTATCTGGTTTGACATCACGAAACGTTCCTTTTCGCTTTCGGTCGGCTCGGTTGCCTTCGCTTCCGTCACCATGGCGGGGTCAGGCCTCACGCAACGCCGCAACGATTGCGCGCACGCGCGCAACGTCGGTCTGCACGAAATCCGGCTCCAGTCCGGGAAGGTCTTCGCGACGCAGGCGCATGCCCGAGCGGCGTGTCGTACCGGCCGAGGAATGGCACTCGACCACGCCCGTGCGCGCGACCAGTTCGCGCACGTTGTCGGCTCTGACGCCGCCGCCGGCCAGGATTGCGATGCGGCCTCTCGCCCGGCGCACATGGTTCGCGATCGCATCGGCACCCTGCGCCGCGCTCGCCGCCGCGCCCGACGTGAGCACGCGCGCGCAGCCGAGCGCGATGATGTCCTCGAGTGCCGCGGCCGGATCGCGCGCCGTGTCGAAGGCGCGATGGAAGGTAATGTCGAGCGTGCCGGCGGCCGCGACGAGGCGTCGGCACAGCGCGACATCGACATTGCCGTCCGCGTCGAGCGCGCCGATGACGACGCCATCCGCGCCGCTGCGCACGCAATCTTCGATGTCGCCGAGCATGGCTTCGGCCTCGAGCTCGCTGTAGAGAAAATCGCCGCCGCGCGGACGCACCAGTACGTGGATCGGGATACGCAGCCGCTTGCGCGCCTCGACAAGCGTGCCGTGCGACGGTGTCGTGCCGCCCTCGCGCAGGTTGGCGCAGAGTTCGATACGGTCGGCGCCACCTTCCTGCGCGGCAAGGGCGGAGGCGATCGAGGCGGCGGCGATTTCGAGCAGGGGCATAGGCGATCAGGCGCAAGGCAAAACGACAAGCTGAACGTGTGCATGCCGTTGTGCGGCGTGCATCTTGCCGGGAATTCGGGCATTCTTGTGTTTGGATCGATCCAAACACATGATGGACTCTATCACTTTCGCGTTGCAGGTAAACATTGCAGCGCACCATCAAGTCGCGACGACAACGCCGTATCGATGCACATGCCGAAACGCCCATCCTAGGAAGCGCCGTGTACCTGAAGTTGTTGCTGGCTTTCATTCCGTCGCTCGCGGCATTGTTCGTGCCGGCCGTCGCTGCGGAGACCGCGCCACCGTTGCCGGCGGTCGTTGCCGCGCACGGCGTGCCTGCACTCGCGCCGAGCATCGAAGCCTGGCGCCAGCTCGGCTTCGGCATGTTCATCCACTGGGGCCTGTATTCTGAGCTCGGCGGCGTCTGGCAGGGCAAGCCGGTGACCCGGGGCTATTCCGAGCAGATCCAGAGTTTCGCGAACATCTCGCGCGCGGACTACGCCAAGGTTGCCGCGCGCTTCACCGCGGCGAAGTTCGATGCCGATGCGATCTGTGCGCTGGCCAAGGACGCCGGCGCGCGCTACATCCTCATCACCAGCAAGCACCACGACGGCTTCGCCATGTTCGACACGAAGTCGACCGACTACAACATCGTCCGGCGCACGCCGTTCGGCAAGGATCCGCTCAAGTTGCTGTCGACGGCGTGTCGCAGGATCGGCCTCGGCTTCGGCGTGTATTTCTCGCTGGTCGACTGGCATGCGGGGCACGCGTTCGATTCCGACAACAACAACCCGATCCCGGCGTCGATGGAGCCGTTGATCGAGCAGCAGCTGCGCGAACTGATGACCAACTACGGTCCCATCGCGGAGGTCTGGTTCGACATGTCCGCGCCGACACCCGAGCAGAGCCGCAAATTCGCGGCGATCGTGCGCGAGCTGCAACCGCGCGCGGCGATCAACGGACGCATCTGGAACAACGTCGGTGACTTCGTCACCCTCGGCGACAACGAAGTGCCTCCGCCGGGCCTGCAGCCGCCGTTCGAAGTGCCGGCGTCGATCTATCACGAGACCTGGGGCTATCGCAGCTGGCAGAAGCGCGACGACGTCGACGCCAAGGTGCGCGAGCTTGTGCACGGCTTGGTCGAGGCGCGCGCGCACGGCGGCAACTACCTGCTCAACATCGGGCCGATGGGCGACGGCGCCATCGTGCCGTTCGAGGCACAGGTGCTGCACGGCATCGGTGCGTGGCTGCGCGCGCATCCGGGTGCGCTCGATGTCGGACATCCGAACCTGCCCGGAAAAGTCATCGCCGTTGCCGCGGACGGATCGATCCGGATCGCGCGCAGCGATTGGTCCGCGGGCACGAGCTTCGGCTTCGGCAACGGCTACACGACGCAGTATCCGACGACGGTGGTGCTGGCGGCGGCGATTTCCTCGCCGCGTGCGCGGGTGCTGACCCTGCATATCGACGGGGTCAAGGCGCGCGGCGACCGACGCTATCGCATCGCCGTCGGCGATGAGGCGCGCGAGGTCGGTGGAGCGCATTTGGGCGACAAGGCTGGTGTCGGCATGTTTCGCATTCCGGCGGCGAACGCGATGCCCGTGTCGATTCGTCTCGCCGATCCGGCCTACGCCGCCGAGGATCTGGGGCTGGATTTCCAAGCGATCGAGTTGCACCCAAGCAGCGAAGGTTCGCAATGAGCCTGTCTCGCCGCCGCTTCATCGCTGCCGGCGCCGCTGCGCTCGGTGCGGGTGCGCTGCCGCATCGCGCAGCCTGCGCCGATGCGGCAAACACCTTGCCGCGGCCGACGCCGCAGCAACTGCTGTGGCAGCGCGACGAATTGGCGATGTTCGTTCATTTCGGAGTCAACACGTTTACCGATCGTGAGTGGGGGCTGGGCAACGAAAATCCGGCGATCTTCAACCCGACCGCGCTCGACGCACGCCAGTGGGCGCGCAGCGCGCGCGATGCCGGCGCGCGCGCGATGATCCTGACCGCGAAGCACCACGACGGCTTCTGCCTGTTTCCCACCAAGACGACGAAGCACTCGGTCGCGAGCAGCCCGTGGCGCGGCGGCAAGGGCGATGTCGTGCGCGAGTTCGCCGATGCCTGTCGCGCCGAGAACCTGCGCGTCGGCCTGTACTGCTCGCCGTGGGACCGCAATTCGCCGGTTTACGGCAGCGCGCGCTACGACGATTTCTACCACGAGCAGTTGAGCGAGCTGCTGACGCGCTACGGCGACATCCACGAATTGTGGTTCGACGGCGCCAACGGCGAAGGCCCGAACGGCAGGCACCAGACCTACGACTGGCCGCGCATCCACGCGCTCGTGCGCAGGTTGCAGCCGAACGCGGTGATGTATTCCGACGCCGGTCCCGACGTGCGCTGGTGCGGCAACGAGAACGGCATGGCCGGCTATCCGAACTGGGCGATGGTGAATCCCGCACGCGTGCCGTATCCCGGCGCGGACAGCCCCGAGGTGAGCGACGCGCTGCTGCACGGCGACGCGGGCGGCCGCGTCTGGCGCCCGGCCGAGGCCGATGTGTCGATCCGCCCGGGCTGGTTCCATCACGCGGCCGAGGACGACAAGCTCAAGAGCGTGGAAACCTTGAACGAAATCTGGTTCCACTCGGTCGGGCACAATTCCAAGCTGTTGCTCAACGTGCCGCCGACGCGCGAGGGCCGGTTCCATGCGAACGATGTTGCGCGCCTGCGCGAATGGCGCGCGGCGCGCAACGCACTGTTCGCGCGCGATCTCGCCGCCGGAAAAGCCTCGGCATGGAGAAAAACCGGCGAGCGCGGCGCGGTCGCCGAAGTCGACCTCGGCACGGTCGCGCGCATCGGCGTCGTGCGCCTTGGCGAAGACATCGAGCGCGGCCAGCGCGTATCGAATTACGCCTTGCATGGTGCGGCCGCCGACGGCCATTGGCAGGAACTCGCGCAAGGTTCGACGATCGGGGCCTGCAAGCTCGAGCGCGTCGCGCCGCAGCCGCTGCGCAAGCTGCGCGTGACCGTTCTCGATGCGATCGCGCCGCCGTTGCCGCTGCGCATCAGCGCGTACCCGGCCGGCGCAGATTGAGCGCTTGGTATACTCGGCGGCGGATGTCGAACCCGCCCGCGCCTACTGCATGACCGCCACGGACAACACTGCTGCGCAGGATCAGGCGCAGTCGAAACGCCTGAACAAACACATCGCCGAGACCGGCTACTGCTCGCGGCGCGAAGCGGATCGGCTGATCGCGGAAAAACGCGTGACCCTCAACGGCAAGCCCGGCGGCGTCGGCAGCCAGGTCGCGGAAGGCGACGAGGTGCTGATCGACGGCCAGCCGCTGCTGCAGCGGCGCAGCGGTGCGCGCGGGCGCAGGCATGTCTACATCGCGCTGAACAAGCCGGTCGGCATCACCTGCACGACCGAACGCGAGGTCAGGGGCAATATCGTCGACTTCGTCGACCACGCCGAGCGCATCTTCCCGATCGGCCGCCTCGACAAGGATTCCGAAGGCCTGATCCTGCTCACCAGCAACGGCGATATCGTCAATGAGATCCTGCGTGCGGAGAACAACCACGAGAAGGAGTATCTCGTCGGCGTGAACAAGGCGGTGACGCCGGAATTCCTCGCCGGCATGGCGCGCGGCGTGCGTGTTCACGGGCAGATGACCAAACCGTGCAAGACTGCGCGCATCGCCAAGTTCGGTTTCCGCATCGTGTTGACGCAAGGGCTGAACCGGCAGATCCGCCTGATGAGCGAGGCGTTCGGCTACCGCGTGACCCAGTTGCGCCGCGTGCGCATCGTCAACGTCAAGCTCGGCGCGCTCAAGCTTGGCCAGTGGCGCAACCTGACCGAGCAGGAGTTGCGCGGTCTGCTGCCGCAGCGCACGGACTGGTGAGCACTCGCCGGCCAGGGCTTCGGCGCCGCACCGACGCGATGGGGGATCGAGGTGCAGAAACTGCTGGCGCGGGCCCGGGGCGCGGCGTTGCGGCGCCCACCATGCGGGTTCCGGTGGCGGACCACGGGGGCTACTGGACATCGCCCCGGCTTGGCCTCATCGTTGGGATGAGCAGGGATGTGTGGTGCTCTGTCGATTTTCGTTCGGGGGGAATCCATGTTGCGATCCAGCATTGCGGGACTTGTTCTGTTTTTTCTTCTCGGCGGCTGCCAGGCGCCGACGAAACCGCCGCAGTTCGACTACGACCTGATCGTCCGTCACGGCACGGTCTACGACGGCAGCGGCGGGCCGCCGCGCCAGGCCGATGTCGGCGTGCGCGGCCAGCGCATCGCCGCGATCGGCGATCTGGCCGGGGCGCATGCGGTACGCGAGGTCGATGCGCGCGGCCTCGCCGTCGCGCCCGGGTTCATCAACATGCTGTCGTGGGCCGGCGACGCGTTGTTCCACGACGGCCGCTCGATGTCGGACATCAAGCAGGGCGTGACGCTCGAAGTGTTCGGCGAAGGCGAGTCGCTCGGACCGCTGACGCCGAAGATGCGCGAAGAAGCGGAGAAACTGCAGGGCGACCTCAAGCACCCGGTTACCTGGAGCGGCTTCGGCGAAGGCATGCAGGCGCTCGTCGCGCACGGCATAACGCCGAACATCGCCTCGTTCGTCGGCGCGACTACGTTGCGCATTCACGAAGTCGGCTACGCCGATCGCGCGCCGAACGCGCAGGAACTCGCCAACATGCAGGAACTGACGCGCACGGCGATGCGCGAAGGTGCGCTCGGCGTCGGCTCCTCGCTGATCTACGCGCCGGCGTTCTACGCGAAGACCGACGAGCTGATCGCGATCACCAAGGCCGCGGGCGAATCCGGCGGCGGCTACATCTCGCACATGCGCAGCGAAGGGCCGCGTCTACTCGAGAGTCTCGACGAGTTGATCCGCATCGCGAGCGCGGCCGGCGTGCACGGCGAGGTCTATCACTTCAAGGCTGCGGGTCGCGACAACTGGCCCAAGCAGGCGCAGGCGATCGCGATGATCGAGCACGCGCGTCGGCACGGCCTGGATATCTCCGCGAACATGTACACCTACACCGCAGGTGCGACCGGACTCGACGCCGCAATGCCGCCGTGGGTGCAGGAGGGCGGCCTCGACGAGTGGATCAGGCGGCTGAAAGACGCGAAGACGCGCCAACGCGTGATTCGCGAGATGAACACGCCGACCGACAAGTGGGAAAACCTGCTGCTCGCCGCGGGCAAGCCCGAAAACGTCCTGCTCGTCGCGTTCAAGAATCCGCGGCTGAAGCCGCTGACCGGCAAGACGCTGGCCGAAGTGGCGAAGATGCGCGGCAAGACGCCTGCAGAAACCGCGATCGATCTCGTGATCGAGGACGGCAGTCGTGTCGGCACGGTGTATTTCCTCATGTCCGAGGACAACGTCCGCCAGGCCGTTGCGTTGCCGTGGATGGCATTCGGTTCGGACGAGGGCTCGGAAGCGCCCGAGGGTGATTTCCTCAAGTCGCAGCCGCATCCGCGCGCCTACGGCAACTTCGCGCGTGTGCTCGGCAAGTACGTGCGTGAGGAAAAGGTTGCCGGCTTGTCCGATGCGATCCGGCGTCTGAGCTCACTGCCGGCGAAGAACATGAAGCTGCGCGATCGCGGCGAGCTGAAGGCCGGCGACTACGCCGACATCGTGATCTTCGATCCGGCGACGATCGCCGATCACGCCACCTTCGACAAGCCGCAGCAATACGCGACCGGCGTGCGCGACGTGTTCGTCAACGGCGTGCAGGTGCTCAGGGACGGTGAGCATACCGGTGCGAAGCCGGGCATATTCGTGCGTGGACCGGGCTGGGCAGGGTGGAAGACCGAAGCGAAGTAATTTTTTCTCGTCATTCGCGCTGTCGCGGGAATGGCGGCAAATGCAAGGCAATCATCCCGACATGGCATCTGATTCCAGGAAGCACGACGTTCTGATTCTCGGCGGCGGCATCATCGGCCTCGCCTGCGCCTACTACTTGCTCAAGTCGGGTCGCGGCGTGACGATCCTCGAGCAGAACACACTGGCCAGCGGTTCCTCGCACGGCAACTGCGGCACGATCACGCCCAGCCATGCGCCGCCACTGTCGCAGCCGGGCATGATCGCCAAGGCGCTGAAGTGGACGCTGGCTGCCGACGCGCCGTTCCGCGTGGCGCCGCGGCTCGATTTCGAACTGTTCGGCTGGATGCTGCAATTCGCGCGGCGCTGCAACCAGAGCGACTACCACCGCCTCGCGCTCGCCAAGGGCCCGTTGCTGCTGCGGTCGCGCAAGCTGCTCGGCGAGCTCGTGCGCGCGGAAAACCTGCAATGCGAATTCGAGGAAAGCGGCACGCTCTACGTGCACCGCGACGAAGCCGCGTTCGATGCCGCGAGCGGTCTGCCGCAGACGCTGGCCGATTGCGGCATCGTCATGCAGCGCATCGACGCGAAACGCTGCCGCGCGATGGAGCCGGCGCTCAACGACAGTATCGTCGGCGGCTACTGGAATCCGTACGACGCGCGCCTGCGCCCCGACCGCTACGCCGCAGAACTCGCGCGCGTGGTCAAGGCGCTCGGCGGCGAGGTGCACGAATCGACCACGATCACCGGTTTCCGCAACGCGGCCGATCGCATCGATGCGGTGCTGACCGATCGAGGCGAATTCGCCGCGGACGAGGTCGTGTTCGCGCTCGGCGCATGGTCGCCCTGGCTCGCGCGCCAGTTGGGCCTGCGCCTACCGATCCAGCCCGGCAAGGGCTATTCCATCACCTACACGCGGCCCGCGTGCGCGCCGCGCATCCCGCTGACGTTGCGGGAACGCAGCGTGTGCGTGACGAGCTGGGATTCCGGCTACCGCCTCGGCAGCACGATGGAATTCGCCGGCTACGACACGCGCCTCAACCGCGCGCGCCTCGACGCGCTCAGGCGCGGCGCGGCGGAATACCTGGTCGAGCCCGAAGGACCGGTCGTGGTCGAGGAATGGTACGGCTGGCGGCCGATGACGTACGACGATTTGCCGATCATCGGCCGCACCTCGCAATGGCGGAACCTGATGCTCGCGACCGGGCACAGCATGCTCGGCGTGACCATGTCGGCCGCGACCGGCGAACTCGTCGCGCAGTTGTACGCCGGCGGCGACACCGCCCTCGATGCGGCGACGTTCTCGCCCGCACGCTTCGGATTGTAGACCTGGCAGACATGAGCGTCGCAACGTCGCCCGGCACACCGCGCCCGACGCCGGCACACGCGCTGCTCGAATGGCTTTCCGCTGCAGCCGTCGCGCAGCAGTTCGCCGGTATCGCCCAGCGCCTGCGCGCGCCGTTGCCCGCGCTGGCATCCGAGCGAAAACTCGCACTCGATACCGCGATGCGGCTCGGCCAATACGGTCAGGCGTTGCCTGCGTTCATCGTGCTTTCGCAGTTGCGGCACGAGTTGCCGAGCGATGCCGAGGTGTGTGTGCGGCACGATATCGAACGTGCCTACGGCATCGCCGGGTGGCACGAACAGCAGGGCCGCCCGGCCGCCGCGCTTGCCGCTGCCGATACGCTGCTGCGGCAGGTGCCCTGGCATCGACCCACGCGCATGCTGCGCGCGAGCGTTCTCGCCGAACGTGGAGAAGCGGCGGCAGCCGTCGCTGAATACCGCCGCATCCTCGACACCGTGCCGGGCGATGCGATCGCCGGCAGTGCGCTGCTGATCGCGATGCAACACGATCCGGCGCAGTCTGCCGATGCGATCGCCGACGCGCATCGCGCCTGGGCTGCGCGCCACATGCCGCAGGTCGCGGCGCGCTGGCCGGCTTGGATGGCGCAGGCCGATCCTGGTCGACCGTTGCGCATCGGCTGGCTGTCGCCGCGATTCTTCTCCGGCCTTGTCGCCGACTTCTTCCTTGGCGTACTAGAAAAATTCGATCGCGCCGAAGCGAAGCATGTGCTCTACGACACCGGCGGCATCGACGATGCGGTCAGCGCGCGTTTCCGTGCCGCCGCGGACGAGTGGCATCGCGTCGACGAGCTCGACGACGCGGCGCTGTGCGAGCGCATCCGCGCCGACCGCATCGACGTGCTTGTCGAATTGGGCGGACATAGCCCCGGCAACCGCCTGCGCGCGTTCGCGTGGCGACCGGCGCCGGTACAGGCGACGTGGCTCGACTACTTCCACAGCACGGGCACCGAGGCGGTCGACGTGCTGGTCAGCGATGCGATGCTCAGCCCGCCACGATTCGCTCATCGTTACAGCGAACGCGTGCTGGCGTTGCCCTCGGGGCGCCTGTGCTGGTCGCCGCCGGCCGATGCGCCGCCAGTCGTGCCGCACGCCACCGCGCCGCTGCGCTTCGCCAGTTTCAACCGCGTCAACAAGATCAACGACGAGGTGCTCGCCGCATGGTCGCGCATCCTTGCCGGTGCGCCGGGCAGCGTTCTGCGCCTCAAGGCGCGGGCGTTCGACCTTGCCGACGAGCGTGCGCATTTCCTCGCGCGTTGCGCCAAACACGGCGTCGTGGCAGGACGTCTGGAACTGCTCGGCTACGGTTCGCACGCGCAGGCGCTGGCCGCGTACGCCGACGTTGACATCGCGCTCGACACGTTCCCGTTCTCCGGCTGTGCGACCAGCCTCGACGCACTGTGGATGGGTGTGCCCGTGGTGACGCTGGGCGGCGAGACGATGGTGAGCCGGCAGGGCGCGAGCCTGCTGACGTCGCTGGGACTGGAAGAATGGATCGCGGACGATGCCGATGGCTACGTTCGCCGCGCGCTGGACCTGGCGAACGACGCCGCGCGCAGATACGCGTTGCGCGCGGGCCTGCGCGACCGCGTGCGCGAGCGGCTGTGCGATGTCGATCGGCATGCGCGCGAGTTGAGCGGTGCGCTGCGTGGAGCATGGCGACACTGGTGCGCGGTATGATTGTCGTTCGCTCGTCGTTCCCGCGAAGGCAGGAATCCAGTTCTTGCTCTTGACCTAAAAAGCACGAAATGAAAATACGGATTCCTACCTTCGCCGGAATGACGGCCCCGGAGTTCGCCATGACCGAAACCTGCACCCTCCACCGCGGCACCGCACCGCTGCTGATCTCGCTGCCGCACGACGGCACCGCCTTGCCCGACGACATCGCCGCGCGCCTCGTGCCCGCAGCGCGGCGCGTGCCCGATACCGACTGGCACGTCTCGCGCCTGTACGCGTTCGCGCGCGAGCTGGGTGCGTCGATGCTGGTGCCGAAGTATTCGCGCTACGTTGTCGATCTCAACCGTCCGCCCGACGACGTCTCGCTGTACCCCGGGCAGAACACGACGGGCCTCTGCCCGATCGTGCAGTTCTCGGGCGAGCCGGTGTATCTGCGCGGGCAGGAGCCGTCACCCGAGGAAGTCGCGCAGCGCGTCGAGCGCTACTGGCGGCCGTACCACGCGGCATTGATCGAGGAGATCGCACGCATCAAGGCCGCGCACGGCCGCGCCGTGCTCTGGGAAGGGCATTCGATCCGTTCGCTCGTGCCGTTCCTGTTCGACGGCCGGCTGCCGGATTTCAACCTCGGCACCGCGGGCGGCGCGAGCTGCACGCCGGCCTTGCAACAGCGTCTCGAAGCCGTGCTCGCCGCGCAGAAAAAATATACTTTTATCGTCAACGGCCGCTTCAAGGGCGGCTACATCACGCGCCACTACGCCGATCCCGGCAACGGCGTGCAGGCCGTGCAGCTCGAACTCGCGCAGCTCAACTACATGGATGAGGACTCGTTCGAGTATCGCGATAATCTCGCCGAGCCGACGCGGGCACTGATCCGGCAGCTGCTCGAGGCGACTCGTGCGATGCCGTAGCCCGGATGCAGCGCAGCGGAATCCGGGATCGCCTGTTCAAAGCCCCGGATTGCGCCGCTTGCGCGGCTTCATCCGGGCTACTCGCTCGCAGCGCCGACGCAGGCGCTGATCCGCCGCTTGATCGAGACCGTCCTGGCCGAATAGGACACGCAGGGCAATCACGGCGAGCGGTCATTTCACCGCCGTTCCGAGCAACAGCGACGTTGCCGCACCCGTCGCGGCCAGCAAGACTACGACGATCCACGGCGGCAGCTTCCAGCGCACGAGCAGGAGGAAGCCGGCTAGAGCAGGCACCGCGTCGTACCAACGCAGGATCGCCGTCGTGCATACCGGATCAACGAAAGCCACGGCGAGGATGCCGACGACGGCTGCATTCGCGCCGCGCATCGCCGACTGGGCGAGCGGTCGGGCACGAAGGGCGTTCCAGAACGGCAGCGCGCCGTAAACGAGCAGCAGGCCGGGCAGGAACAGGCCGATCAGCGCGATCATGGCGCCGAGCGGGGCGTTGTGCATGGGCGTTGCCAATGCGCCGAGATAGGCAGCGAAGGCGAACAGCGGTCCGGGAACGGCCTGCGCTGCGCCGTAGCCGTTGAGGAACGCCGCATCGGACACCCAGCCCGGCGACACGACTTGCGCCTGCAGCAGCGGCAGCACGACATGGCCGCCGCCGAATACCAGTGCGCCCGAACGATAGAACGCGTCGAACAACGCCAGTTCCGGATTGTGGGCAACTGCGGCGACCAGTGGCGGCAAGGTGAGCAGAGCTGCGAAAACGATCAGCGCGAATGCTCCTGCGCGTCGAGTGATGGGAAACTTTCCCGTGTACGACGTTTGCGATGCGCCGTTTCCTCGGCATAGCCACGAACCGAGCGCGGCGCCCATGCCGATCGCGGCGATTTGTCCGAATGCATTGCCCGACAGCAGGACGATCGATGCTGCCGAGGCCGTGATGATTGCGCGCACGATATCCGGCGTCAGGCTGCGCGCCATGCCGAACAGTGCCTGCGCGACGACCACTACCGCGACGAGCTTCAGGCCGTGCAGGCACCCCGTCGCCAACGCGCCCGAGAGCGTGCCGGAGGCGAGGGCGAAAGCAAGCAGGATGACGGCGGACGGCAGCGTGAATCCGAGCCATGCTGCAATGCCGCCTGCGAGTCCGCCGGCGCGGCGCAGCCCCAGAACGAAGCCGACCTGACTCGACGCGGGTCCCGGCAGAAACTGGCACAACGCCACGATGTCGGCGTAGCCCGTTTCGTCGATCCAGCGCCGGCGCAGCACGAACTCGTCGCGGAAGTAGCCGAGGTGCGCGATCGGGCCGCCGAACGAGGTCAGGCCGAGTTTGAGAAACGCCGCGAACACCTCGCGCGCAGAGCCGGGCCGACTGTCGTTCGCGAACGCCATGTGGTCGATCTTAATCAGTCCGGTTCGCGCGGTCTGCTACGCCGACTCGAAGTGGCATTGGCATCTCGACATGCGTAGGTTGGGGTGCGAAGCCCAGCCAAGTTTCTGTGGAAGCGCTGGGCTTGTCAGCCCAGCCTACGTGCTAAAAAAGCGTCAGTCGTATCGGCAATTTGAGCAATGAAGTGAATGTGCTTTCGAAGACCATCTCGAGTCACTGCATGTTGTTTGGGCCGAGGTTCGCCAGTGGTTGGGCGGAGGGAGCGATGTGCGATATCCCCACGCTTTTTGACCAAAAGATTCAGCTCTGCTTTGGCCTTGGTTGGATCGCAATTATTCCAGGTCCAAGCGTCTGAAACATCGAGTGAAAGATACTTTTGGAAGAGCTGACGAACTCTGTCTGCACTCGGGCTATGAAATGACTTCAGGTCAATTTCTAACGAATTGCGATAGAAGCTTGATAGGGCATCATTTGCCTTGTCTTTGGCGCATATTGAATCGATTGCCTCGACAATTCGATCTTCAAAATAAGTTTCGAGTGCTGCAAGCGCCATAACCAAGCTAGCGCGCTTGAGAACTTCTATATCCGAAGGCGGTGGCTTGGTGTTAAGAGCGTCAAAGTGTCTCAGGAGATCAGTGGAGTCCTGAATTGCGTGCTTGAATGCTTGGAGAGCTTGCGAACTCATCTGCAAAATCGGGCGCTAGTTAGACTTCCAGCGAGGCAAGGTCACCCTTCGTCTCCAACCACTCCTTCCGATCCGCCGCGCGCTTCTTCGCCAGCAGCATGTCCATGATCTTGGCCGTGCCATCGTCGCCCTCGATGGCGCTGCCGTCGACGGCAAGGCCGACGGTGAGCTGCACGAGGCGGCGCGTGTCGGGGTCGATCGTCGATTCGCGCAGCTGCGACGGATTCATCTCGCCCAGGCCCTTGAAGCGGGTGACGTTGACCGCGCCCTTGATCTTCTCGCGCTGGATCTTGTCCAGCATCGCGTCGCGCTCGGCTTCGTCGAGGCAGTAGAACACCTGCTTGCCGACGTCGACGCGGAACAGCGGCGGCATCGCGACGAACACGTGGCCTTCGCGCACGAGTTGGGGGAAGTGCTTGACGAACAGCGCGGACAGGAGCGTGGCGATGTGCAGGCCGTCGGAGTCGGCATCGGCGAGGATGACGACCTTGCCGTAGCGCAGGCCGGAGATGTCGTCCTTGCCCGGATCGCAGCCGATCGCGATGGCGAGGTTGTGCACTTCCTCGGAGGCGAGCACCTGGCCGGAATCGACCTCCCAGGTGTTGAGGATTTTTCCGCGCAGCGGCAGGATCGCCTGGAAGTCCTTGTCGCGTGCCTGCTTGGCGCTGCCGCCGGCGGAGTCGCCTTCGACGAGGAACAGCTCGGTGCGCGACAGGTCGCTCGAGGCGCAGTCGGCGAGCTTGCCGGGCAGGGCAGGTCCCTGGGTGATCTTCTTGCGCACGATCTGCTTTTCGGCCTTGAGCCGCAGCGCGGCGCGTTCGATCGCGAGTTGGGCGATCTTCTCGCCGATGTCGGTGTGCTGGTTCAAGTACAGCGAGAAGCCGTCGTGCGCGGCGTTCTCGACGTAGCCCGCGGCGTCGCGCGAGGACAGGCGCTCCTTGGTCTGGCCGGAGAACTGCGGTTCCTCCATCTTCAGCGAGAGCACGAAGCAGAGCCGGTCCCACACGTCCTCGGGCGCAAGCTTGACGCCGCGCGGCAGCAGGTTGCGGATGTCGCAGAACTCGCGCAGCGCGTCGGTGAGGCCGGTGCGCAGGCCGTTGACGTGGGTGCCGCCCTGCGCGGTCGGGATCAGGTTGACGTAGCTTTCCTGGGTCAGCTCGCCCTCGGGCAGCCAGGCCAGGGCGAAATCGACCTCGTGCTTGTCGCGCTTGAGCGAGGCCTGGTAGAGATCCGGCGGCAGGTAGTCGTTCGCGCCGAGCATCGACTTCAGATAGTCGGACAGGCCGTCTTCGTAGTGCCATTCTTCTTTTTCGCCGCTCGCTTCGTCGCTGAAGCGCACGGTGAGGCCGGCGCAGAGCACGGCTTTGGCGCGCAGCACGTGCTTCAATTTCGGCAGGCTGATCTTCGGCGAATCGAAGTACTTCGGATCGGGCCAGAAACGCAGCGTCGTGCCGGTCTGCTTCTTCGGCACGCTGCCGACGACGGAAAGATTGCTCGCGCGATCGCCGTCCTTGAAATTCATGCGATACACCTGGCCGTCGCGGCGGATCGCGACCTCGACGCGCTGCGAGAGCGCATTGACCACCGACACGCCGACGCCGTGCAGGCCGCCGGAGAACTTGTAGTTCTTGCCGGAGAACTTGCCGCCCGCATGCAGCTTGGTCAGGATCACCTCGACGCCGGGCCGGCCTTCGTCGGGATGGATGTCGACCGGCATGCCGCGGCCGTCGTCGCCGACTTCGACCGAACCGTCGGCATGCACGGTCACCTCGATCGTCGACGCGTGGCCGTTGACCGCCTCGTCGACCGAGTTGTCGATGACTTCCTGGGCGAGATGGTTCGGCCGCGAGGTGTCGGTGTACATGCCCGGCCGGCGCTTGACCGGATCGAGGCCGGAAAGGACTTCAATGTCCGCCGCGTTGTATCTGCTGCTCATTCAAAACTTCCGTGACGACAAACCGCGCGCATAGTGGCGGTTGTTTCGTTGTCGATCAAGTCTCAGACGTGGCGCAGCACGACGGTTGCGAAACGTGCGCCTTGCGCTTGTCTGCGCAAGCCGTAGTCCCAATGGAACGACTCGACCATCAAATCTGCCGATACGCCGTATTCGGCGAGATCGGTCGCACGATATGGGCGTATCGTCTCATCGGTTGCGAACCGGGAAACGAGTGCATCGTTCGCGTCGAGCACGCTGTAGCGGCGCTCGATGCGGTTGCTGCCGTCGACGTTTGCCGTGATGCGCTTGTGGCGTTCGAGGAAACCGCCATCGTGTTCGCGCCGGTAGTCGCGGCGGAATTCGGCGAAGCTGGTCACCGGCTGCGGCACGAAGGCGTCGAGCACGAGGCAGCCGCCGGGTTCGAGCAGCGCGGCCAGGGTATGGATGCAGCGCTGCGCGACTTGGGGATCGACGAGGTAGGTGATCAGCGAATACGGCATCAGGATCACGCGGAATGAATCACGCAGCGCGGGAGCGGTGATGTCCATTTGGGTGACGCGCGGCGACAAATCGCGCGCCTGCGCATCGCGGCGCAGGCGCGCAAGCATCGGCAGCGAGCGGTCCGCGCCAACCACGTCGACGCCTGCGCGCAGCAGTTCGATCAGGATGCGCCCGGTGCCGCAGCCGAGTTCCAGCGCGCGGCCGCCCTCGCGCAGGCACAGCGCGCGATACCAATCGATGTCGTCGAACGGCATGCTCTGGCCCATGTCGGTCGCGTAGACATCGGCGATGAAGTCGTAGGACCAGGTCACGCGCGTGGTTCGCTCTGCAGACTGCGGTACAGCGCGAGCTGCCGGGCCGCGACCGCGTCCCAGGTGTGCGTGTCGAGCCTGGCGTCGTCGGCTTTCTCGATGCGGCGCCGATGTTCGGCGTCGGCGAGCAGCGCCGCGATCGGTGCGGCCATGCCGGCGACATCGGCGGCGGTGACGAGGCCCTGCAGTCCCTCGCGCGCGAAGCCGCGTGCGCCGGCCGCCGTGCTCACGCAGACGCGGCGCGCGAGCAGCGACTCGATCAGCTTGATCGACGAGCCGCGGATGTCGTACTGCGGGTTGATGCTCAGCGTGCACTCGGCGAGGTAGGACGCTGGATCGACGAAGGTGGAGACGAGATCGACGCCGTCCTGGGTGAGGCGTGCGTCGGTGTCCGCAACCGCCTTCGATTCGGCGCCGCCGAGGATGCTCAGGCGCAGGTCGGGGAATTGGCATCTCAGCGCGGGCCACGCCTGGTCGAGGAAGGCGAGGATGCCCTCGCGGTTCTGCGTGTAGCGGAATGGCCCCATGAACAGCAGGCGCGGCGGCGTTTGCGGCGATGGCAGGGCGCCGGCGCGACGATCGATCGCGCCGTTGCCGATCAGGTGTGCGTGCGCGTTTGGTAGCAGGGCGATGTCTTCGTTCGAGCAGGCGCTGACCGCGTCGAATCGTTGCAGTGCCGTGATCTGCGCGGCATCGTTGTCACCGCCGTCGCCGTTCAGATAGACGTCGTGCAGCGCGAGCAACCAGCGTGCGCGGCCGGCGTGGTGGGCGGGGCGCTGGTCGGCAACCAGGGCCAGTTCCATGAATTCCACCTGCACGACATCGGGATCGTACAACGCGATCATGCGGTCGAGCTTCTGTCGCAGTTCCGGCCAGGCGTGACGCTGCATGCGCTCGGCCAGCGTCATCGGCGCATCGGTCGGGCGGTCGCCACGGCCTTCGATCAGGTGCGTCGCGCGCACCTGCCTGAGCCAGGGTTCGGAAGCGAGCGAGTACAACGAGCGCTCGTCGCCGAGCAGAAAGAAATCGACGCGATCGGCGAGCCGCGTGACGAGTTCCGCGATGCGCCGCGCACCGCCGTGCGCGGGCGGGAACAGCGCGAATGGCGTCACCAGCAACACGCGTGGCCGCATTGCGTAACTCGGGTGCGGACCATGGTAGCTGTCCTGGGTGATGCGGTCGTAGCGCAGGCCGAGCGCGCGCGTGCGCCGCGCGCGCAGGCGCACGCGGAACGTTCGCCATGCGCGTGCCAAACCGGCGAATTCGGGCCAGTGTTCGGGCGCGCGCGCGGCGATACGGCGGATGTGCTCGATCGGCGTCACCGGTGTCCACGCGTGGCGCATGTCGAACCACTGCGCGTTGCGCGCGATCACGCGCTCGATTTCTTCTTGCTTGTAAAAACGGTTCACCGTGCCGCGATGTCCGTGCCAGGCCTGCGAGGTCGGGCAGAACAGCACTTCCCAGCCCTCGTTCCAGGCACGCAGACCGAAATCGGCGTCTTCCCAGTAGAACGGATGGTATTCGTGCGCGTCGGCGACGTAGCGGCGCAACTGCGCGGTACGGCACAGCGAGGAGCCGCCGCCGGGATAGAGGTTGCCGCGCGCGAGCGTGCCCGGCTCCGGCGTGCGCTCGTAGACGATCGGTTTGTCGTGATGTGCATGGAAGTCCGACCAGCCCGTTTCCTCGCGCCGCCGACCAGGGTCCTCGAAGAAGATCTGCGAAGTGATCGCGAACACCTGCCGCTGGCGATATGGCAGCAGTTCGGCGAGTGCCTGTGGCCCGAGGCGCATGTCGCTGTTGAGCAGATAGGTCCAGGGATGCCGCGCCTTGGCCAAACCCGCGGCGATCGCGCCATCGTAGCCCAGCGGCTGCTCGTGGAACTGCCATTCCCAGTGTATTCGAGACATGCGGCCAGGGACGGCCGCTTCGTGAGCTTCGCGATCGCGGATGATCGCGGAGTACGCAGCCGGGTTGGCGCCGTTGACGACGATGATCACCTGCACGGGCTCGTCGAGTTTCGCACAGGCCGCGGCGAGTGCGTCGAGCGTGATCGCGAGCGTGCTTGGTGTGCCGCGCTCGGGCACGATCACGCTGATGCCGGGCGTGGTGGCGCGCTCGCGGCGCGGCTGCGGCCAGCGTCGCGGCAATTTCGGCGCGAGCCAGTCGGCCAGGCCCATGGCAGCGTACAGCGGCAGGAAGCGCAGCAGGAACAGTACGCGCGCCAGCGGCGAGATGCGGCGGGGTGCATCACTCATGGACGCGCTCAAACGAGCGCCGCGGCGCTGGGTCGCGCCGTGCCCGGGCGATTGGCGTACCAGCGCAGCGCCTGCTCGGCGAACATCGTGCCCCAGACATTGGCCTGCGCCGCGGCGTCGGCGTTGAACGGCAGCGAGTCGCGCGTCTCGACGCGCGCCAGCAGGATTGCGGCGAGCCGGTCGAGTTCGGACTCGCCGGGCGCCTGCGCCGCGCCGAGCTGGCGCAGCAGCAGGCCGACGCGCAGTGCCTGGGCGAGGATGTCGTTGCGAACCTTGCCGTCCGTTTCGCCGGCCGTTTCGGGCAGTGCGCCGTCGGCGCGAGCGGCGGCAAGGCAGCGGTGCAGCAGTTGCGCGACGGCGTCGGCGCGATCCGGGCGCGAGAGCAGCAGACCCTCGGCGAAATACAGGGTCGGGTGCAGCATGCCGAGCTCGATGTCGGCAGCCTGCATCGCCCAGCGCCCGCTTTCGCGTGCACAGGCGAGAGCGAGCCCCTGCGGCAGTTGGGCGTGATTTCCGCTCAGGGCGACGCGCGAGGAAGCCTTGACCAGGAACGGGCCGCCCCGCGTCGACCAGCGCGGCGGCAGCGGCTGTGTGCCGCGCAACTGGATCGCGGGCAGCAACGTGTCGTCGCGCACGAACTGCGACAGTTGTTCGTGCAGCGTGCCGCGCACCGCGTCGGTGTGCGTGACGATGCCGGCTTCGGCGATCGCGTCGACGCCGCGCAACAGCATGGCGAGGTCGAAGAAGAACGCGGCATCGTTGCGCCAGTCGGGCTCGCCAGCGGTGAGGTGAACGCGCGTCTGCGGCATCTGTCCGGCGGCCGAGAAATGGCGTGCTGCCCAGCCCAGCGCGAGTCGTGCCCGCTCGCGCACCTGCGCATCGTCCTCACCGCCGCTGATGTCGGCGAGCCAGCTCAGGTAATAGCCGGTGATTTCGGCATAGACGTAGAGTGGCTTGCCGTCGGCGCCAATCGTGCCGGCAACGCCGCCGGCCTGGTCGCCTTCGCGCAGTTGCGCGCTGCCGCGCAGCAGCCAGTCGCGCAGGCGCATGGCGGCGGCGTTCGCGGCTTCGGCGTGAAGCGCAACCTCGCCCGCGGCGGGCGAGGTGGAAGTCGATTGCTGATTCATTCGTCAGATGCAAAGCGAAAGTGGGGCGGCAACTTCGTCCATGATGGCGCCTCGATGACAGGCGACGAGGTGCTCGGCGATGCGCATGCCGGCACGGCCATCGCCGTACGGTGCCGACGCGTCGAATGCCAAGGCAGTTGGCCGCGGTGCGTCGAGCAGATGCCGCGCGGCGGCGGCGATGCTGACCGCATCGACGGCGACGAGGCTGGCGTTGCCCAGCGCGAGGCTTTCCGGCCGCTCGGTGTTCTCGCGCGCGATCAGGATCGGCGTGCCGAGATAGGGCGCCTCCTCCTGGATGCCGCCCGAGTCGGTGATCGCGAGCGTGGCGCGCGCAAGCAGGCTGATGAACGGGCGGAAGTCGAGCGGTTCGGTCAGCACGATGCGCGGATGCGCGGCCAGGTGCTGGCGGATGCGTGCGCCGACGGCGGGATTCGGATGCACGGGACAAAGCACGCCGACATCGGGTCGCGCGGCGAGCAGGTCGAGGACCGCCGCGCAGACCACGTCGAGGCCGCGACCGTAGTTCTCGCGCCGGTGCAGGGTCAGCACGATCAGGTGCGGCGTCGCGGGTGCGCTGGGCAGTTCGGATTCCGCGCAAGGCCACTGCACGGTTTCGCGCAACAGGTCGATCGAGGTCTGGCCGACGCGGAAGATGCGTGCCGGTGCGATGCCTTCACCGCGCAGGTTGCGTTCGGCGCTTGCGGTCGGTGCGAAGTGCAGGTCGGCCAGGCGCGCGATGCGGCGGCGGAAATGTTCCTCCGGAAACGGGCGCAACGGATGGCTGGTGCGCAGGCCCGCTTCGACGTGGGCAAGCGGCAGGCCCAGATCGCGCGCAGCAAGCGCGGTCGCGTAGGCGGTGCTGGTATCACCCTGGGCGACGACCAGTGTCGCCGCGGTTTCGCGCAGGCAGCCGCGGATCGTCGTGCGCAGGCGTTGCAAGGTGGCCGACAACGATCCGCTTTCGCACTGCGCTGCGGCGACGTCGGCGGCGAGGCCGTGCTGGGCCAGCGTGCGCTCGACCATCGCGCGATGCTGGCCGCTGTTGATCAGCAGGGATGCGCTGCCGTCGTGCGCGCGCAACGCCTTGGCCACGCTGGCCAGCTTCAGGCATTCCGGGCGCGTGCCCGCGACCAGCGCGATTCGCGGCTGGCGAATCTGTTTGAAAACGCCCACTCGGCCCCCTGAAGGCATTCTGCACAAATTGATTACATATTATTACACCGAAATGCGACGAAAAACGTAGCCGTTCTCGCGGGTTAGGTGATTTGTTTTCGCGCGGATCGACTCCCGCGCCGGCGCACAGCCTCGCCCGACCCGGCGAAGCGGAGTAAACTACCGCTTTACCAGCACCGGAAACTGCTGCGTCATGACTCCCCTGATTTTCGTAACCGGCGGCGTGGTGTCCTCGCTAGGCAAGGGCATTGCGTCGGCTTCGCTCGCCGCCATCCTCGAAGCGCGCGGCCTGCGCGTGACGATGATGAAGCTCGACCCGTACATCAACGTCGATCCGGGCACGATGAGCCCGTTCCAGCACGGCGAGGTCTACGTCACCGACGATGGCGCGGAGACCGACCTCGACCTCGGCCACTACGAGCGCTTCGTGCGCACGCGCCTGACCGGCAAGAATTCGATCACCACGGGCAAGATCTACGAGGCCGTGATCCGCAAGGAGCGCCGCGGCGACTATCTTGGTGCGACCGTGCAGGTGATTCCGCACATCACCGACGAGATCAAGCATTCGATCTTCGAGGCGACGCGCGGTTTCGACGTTGCCCTGGTCGAGATCGGCGGCACGGTCGGCGACATCGAGTCGCAGCCGTTCCTCGAGGCGATCCGCCAGATCCGCATCGAGCACGGCGCCGACAAGGTCATGTTCATGCACCTGACCCTGGTGCCGTACATCAAGGCCGCCGGCGAGATCAAGACCAAACCGACGCAGCACTCGGTCAAGGAACTGCGCGCACTCGGCATCCAGCCCGACGTGCTGCTGTGCCGCTGCGAAGAACCGCTGCCCGACAGCGAGCGGCGCAAGATCGCGCTGTTCACCAACGTGCCGGAAAAAGCCGTCATCAGCGCGATCGACCTCGACACGATCTACGCGATTCCCGCCTGGCTGCACAAGCAGGGTCTCGACGATCTCGCCGTCGCGCATCTGAAGCTCGACGCGAAGCCGGCCAACCTTGCCGAGTGGGACAAGGTGGTCGAGGAGGTCAAGCATCCCAAGCATCAGGTCGACATCGCCATCATCGGCAAGTACGTCGAACACAAGGACGCGTACAAATCGCTCGGCGAGGCGCTGCGCCACGGCGGCCTCAAGCAGTCGACGCAGGTCAACCTGCGCTGGGTCGAGTCCGAGGAGATCGAGGCACGGGGCGCCGAGATGCTGCGCGACGTCGACGGCATCCTCGTGCCGGGCGGCTTCGGCAAGCGTGGTTTCGAGGGCAAGGTCGCCGCGGCGCAGTTTGCCCGCGAGAACAAGATCCCGTACTTCGGCATCTGCTACGGCATGCACGCGGCGGTGGTCGATTTCGCACGCCATATAGCGAATCTGCCCGCGGCGAATTCGAGCGAGAATGATCGCCTCGCGGCGGACCCGGTGATCGCGCTGATCACCGAGTGGACCACTGCGAGCGGTGGTGTCGAGCAGCGCAGCGAGGAGTCCGATCTCGGCGGTACGATGCGCCTCGGCGCACAGGAATCGCGGCTCAAGCCCGGTACGCTCGCGCGCGAGATGTACGGCCAGGACGTGATCCGCGAGCGTCACCGCCACCGCTACGAATTCAACAACAACTACCGGCAGAATTTCGCCGACCTCGGCCTGGTGATTTCCGGCGTGTCGATGGACGAGGAACTGGTCGAGATGATCGAACTGTCGCCGCAGCAGCATCCTTGGTTCGTCGCATGTCAGGCGCATCCCGAATTCACTTCGACGCCGCGCGACGGGCATCCGCTGTTTTACGGCTTCATCCGTGCCGCGCGCGAGCAGAAGGCGGTGCGCGAAGCGCCGAAGTTGGCGGGAGCCGCGGCGTGACGGGTTTTGTATTTTCCCTCTCCCGTCGGGAGAGGGTGCCCGAAGGGCGGATCAGGGTTCGGGGTTCCGGCGAACCGTCATCCGCATGCGGACCCTCGCCCCGACCCCTCTCCCGTCGGGAGAGGGGTTCAAGCAAGAGTGGCAAGCAATGAAATTGTGTGGATTCGAAGTCGGTGCCGACAAGCCGCTGTTCCTGATCGCTGGTCCCTGCGTGGTCGAGTCACGGCAATTGCAGATCGACACGGCCGGCACGCTCAAGGAAATCACCGGCCGGCTCGGCATTCCCTTCATCTTCAAGTCGAGCTTCGACAAGGCCAACCGCACCTCGAGCACGAGCTTCCGTGGCCCCGGCATGGAAGAAGGCCTGCGCATCCTCGCCGAAGTGAAGAGCCAAGTGGGCGTGCCCGTGCTCACCGACGTGCACGAATACACGCCGATGCACGAGGTCGCCGCCGTCGTCGACGTGCTGCAGACGCCGGCGTTCCTGTGCCGGCAGACCGACTTCATCCAGAACGTCGCGCGTGCCGGCCGGCCGGTCAATATCAAGAAAGGCCAGTTCCTCGCACCGTGGGACATGCAGAACGTCGTCGACAAGGCCAAGGCGGTCGGCAACGAAGATATCCTCGTCTGCGAGCGCGGCGTGAGTTTCGGCTACAACAACCTCGTCTCCGACCCGCGCAGCCTCGCCGTGATGCGCGACACCGGCTGCCCGGTGGTGTTCGATGCGACCCACTCGGTGCAGTTGCCCGGCGGCCTCGGCGGCAAATCCGGCGGCCAGCGCGAATTCGTGCCGGTGCTCGCGCGCGCGGCGGTCGCGGTGGGCGTGGCCGGCGTGTTCATGGAAACCCATCCCGATCCCGACAAGGCGCT
>JAFEFS010000067.1 GCA_018240465.1 Pseudomonadota bacterium | reverse complement strand
GATCAGGTCGCCGAGCGTGACCTTGCCGGACTTTTCGATCGCGGCGTGGTCGATGGTGAGCACCGGGTTGGCGGTTTCCATGTCGACGCGGCGGATGTTCGAACCGGTCACCACGATGGTTTCCAGATTCTGCGACTTGGCGTTGTCAGCGGGCGCCGCGTTCTGCGCCGCGGCCGGAACAGCGGCGAGGCAGGCGAGCGAAGTTCCGGCCAGCGGCCACGCGCGCAGGGCATGGCGTATCGCTGTGCTGAGCACATGTTGGGGCATTTTGATCTCCTCGAGAAAGCTGATGGTCGGCCGGGGCCGGCCGGTGGGCGCAAGCGTTACAAATTCGTTGCCAGGAAATGTGGCCAAGAGCGGTCGATAGTTTTGCCGGGATTGCGCGCTGGAGTGATATCGTGAGCTTGGCGCTGGCGCCGCAGCTTTTGCCCAAGGACAACGGTGCGGTAGGGCAATTCCTGCAACCCTTTGCGCCGCGTATTTGGCGAGGATCGGCAGGCGTCGAGCAGACGAAAGCGAACGAGGGCCCATGTCCGCAAGCAAGCGAGAAAAATTCATCCTGTGTCTGGCGGCGATCGCGCCTGCGGCGGCTAATGCGGGCATCTGCGAGATGCAGAGTGCGAGCGAGCGCACGCATCTGGTCGAGCTGTACACCAGCGAAGGCTGCAACTCGTGCCCACCCGCGGAAAAGTGGATGAGTTCGATCCGCGACAAACAAGGCCTGGTCGGTCTCGAATTCCACGTCGACTACTGGGATTCGCCGGCCTGGCACGATCCCTACGCGAGGCCGGCCTGGGCGCGACGCCAGCAGGCGAAGGCGCAGCGCGCGAGAGCGCAGGTGTACACGCCGCAGATCTGGCTTGATGGCAAGTTGTGGAAAAACTGGCCGAAGGGCGATCCGCCCGGCGCGACGCAGGCAGTGTCCGCGCAGGTGCCGTTCACGCTGCGTGTCGCCGCCGAAACCGGCGACGGCATCGAGGTGCGCCTGCAGGCGAGCGCAGCGGAAAATCCCGAGCACAAGCGTTTCTATGTCGCCCTGACCGAGAATCGGTTGGCGCAGGAGATCAGCGGTGGCGAAAACAAGGGGCGCCACCTCGAGCACGATCAGGTCGTACGCGATCTCCAAGGGCCGCTGCGCTTGCCGCAGGCGCAGGCGGAGTTGAAAGTCCCCGCTGCCATGGCGTGGGCGAACGCCGCCGTTGTCGCCTTCGTGCAGGACGAGGACGACGGCGAAACAGAACAGGTCCTGCGCCTGCCGTTGACGGAGTGCAAATGATGAACACCACGACCTTGCGTGATATCTCGCTCGGCGTCGATCGATCCGGCCAGCGCCCGGGCGGCGCGTGGCGCATGGTGCTCGCCGCAGGCGCCGCCGCTGCGACGCTCGACATGGTGTATGCCTGCACGGTCCTGTATTTTCGGCACGGCATGAATTCGCAGCGCGTGATGCAGTCGATCGCGAGTGGCTTCTATGGCCAGGCCGCATACTCGGGCGGCTGGGCGACGGCCGCGGTCGGCTTCGTCGCGCACTATTTCATCCTGATCGTCGCCGCATGGTGGTTCTTCCTCGCCAGCAAATATCTGCGTGTGTTGCGCGAGCGCGCCGTGGCCTGCGGCATCGCCTACGGTGCCGCGATCTACGGCACGATGAATTTCATCATCCTGCCGCTGTCGAACGCACCGTTCGGGAGCAAGAGCTTCGATCTCGCGATCACCCTGCCGCGCCTCATCGAATTCGGCATGCACCTGGTGTTCGGTGTGATCATCGCGCTGGTCGTGCGCCGCTACTGGCGCCGGGCGGACATCCACTGATCTGCGGCCTCTCCCCGGCCCCTCTCCCGCGGGGGGAGAGGAGCCAAGGCGGTTTGCGGTCAATCGAAGTTGCGCGTTACCCGCAAACCGATCGTGCGTGGCTGGATCGGCGTGATGTAGTACTGGCCGAAGATGCCGTAGTTGCTGTCGCCGCGCGGTTGCACGCAGTGCGAGATGTCGCACTCGGTGTAGCGGTTGATTTCGCCGCGGCTGTCGAACACATTCTTCAGGTAGACGTCGAACATCCACGCATCCTTCTTCAGACCGGTGGACAGGTCGATCGAGGCGTAGCCGGGCATGTCGCCAATCAAGTTGTTTTGCGCGACGCGCAGGTCGGTGCGGCGCCGTCCCTCGAAGAAGCCCGCGGCCTGGAAATAACCTTCGCCGCCGAACGCGTCGAAGACGTAGCGTGCGCTGAGGTTCCCCTTCTGTTTCGCCGCGGTCGGCAGACGCGTGCCCGTTGGCGCCAGCGGCGTACTCGGTACCAGATCGGGGCGCGATGGATCGGTGCAGTCCGCACTCGAAATCGGATCGCCGTTGGGTTTGGTTTGTCCGCAGTAATTCGAGGTCAGCACCGAGTTGAGGTAGGTGAATCCCGCCGACAAAGTCAGGTTGTACGTCGCCGCCCAGGTCAGGTTGGTTTCCAAGCCGCGGATGCGCGCCTGGTTGGCGTTCTTGATTTCGGTGAGTCCGTTCGCGCCGAGAATGGCGAACTGGAAGTCCTTCCAGTTTTCCTGGAATACCGCGCCGTTCCAGCGCAAGCGGTGGTCGAGCCATTCGGTCTTCCAGCCGAACTCGTAGTTGGTCAGAAAGTCGGCCTGGTACGGCGCCAAGCCGGGGCGCCGGTTGATGCCGCCGGGGCGGAAGCCTTCCGACCACGTCGCATAGATCATCTTGTCCTTGTCGAACTTGTAGGTGAGGTTCGCCTTGCCGACATGATCATTCTGCTTGGTCGTCTGGTCGACGTCCGTGCACGGCGCGCCATCGAATTTGTAGTCGCTGAAGCAGATGCCTTCGCCCTGCGACGAGTTGTAGCCGGTGCTCCAGCCGAAGAAGCCGCGCAAGCTGTTCTCGGTGTGGAAGAAGCGTGCGCCGAGCGTCGCGGTGAGCTGGTCGGTGATGTCGTAACTCGCCTCGCCGAACACGGCGTAGTCTTCGTCGACGCGATGCTGCTTGGTCAGCCAGAAGGTGCCCGGCCAGCCGGTGACCGATGTGGCGGTGGCGAGGCCGGTGATCTGGTAGTTCTGGAAAATCCGGTGCGACTGACGCTCGCCGAAGAAACCGCCGACGAAACGAAGCCGCTCGTCCTTCGGCGAGGCGATGCGCAATTCGTGGCTCGATTTGGAATAGATATCCTCGTTGTGGATATGCTGGCCCGGGTTGATGTAGTTGCCGTTGTTGTCGGTGAGGTATTTGCCGTAGCCGGCCAGCGTGTCGTACCAGAACGAGTAGTCGGCGTAGTCCTGGTCGGCCCAGTCGCTGCGGTTGAGGTGCGAATAGGCGTAGACGAGATCGAAGTTGCCGATCTTGCCCTGCACGGTCAGCGCGCTCTGCACCCAGCGGTCTTCCTGCCATTCCGGATAGCCGTGGCTGACCTTGAGATCGCCGATCTTGGGGTCGAACGAGTAGACGCCGCCGTTGTGCTGGCTCTGCCCCATGACCGTCGGCGTGATCGACCAGTCGTCGTTGAGATCGAGCTTGAGCGCTGCGCGTGCACCCTTGAGCCAGGATTCGTTGTAGGCGTCGTGCACCCGGCTCTTGTTGTCGGCGGTGATGCCCGAGGTCGGGTAGGTGCGCGAGCCGAGCACGTTGTCGATGTAGCCCGCGTCATGCTCATTCCAGCCGACCACGCGCAGCGCGAGATTTTCGCGCAGCGGCACGTTGACGAAGCCTTCGACCGTGTAGCCCATCGTGCCGTGCGAGATCGAGTTGATCTCGGTGCTGACGCTGGCCGCGAACGCGCTTGGATCGGGTTTGTTGGTGATGATGCGGATCGTGCCCGATTGCGAGCTCGCGCCGTACAGCGTGCCCTGCGGACCGGCCAGCGCCTCGACGCGCTGGATGTCGTAGATATGCAGGTCGAGCGCGCCCTGGATCGTCGTGATTGGCTGTTCGTCGAGATAGATGCCGACGCTGGGCATGGACGCGGAGTGATTCGCCACACCGTTGTTGCCGACGCTGCCGCTGGTGACGCCGCGCATGAAAACCTGCGAAAAGCCGGGCGAGGCGCTCTGGATCGACACGCTCGGCAGCATCTTCACGTAGTCGGTCAGCCCGTTGACGTTCATCTCGCTGAGCTTGTCGGTCGAGAGCACGTCGATCGACAGCGGCACGGCCTGCGCGTTCTCGGTGCGTTTCTGCGCGGTCACGGTCACTTCGCCGAGCGAGGCAGTGGTCTTCTCTGCGGTCTGCTGCGCGCTTGACTGCTGCGGCACCTGATCGGCGTCTTCGACGGCGTGCGCGCCGGAGAAGCAGGCGATATGGATCGCCGCCGCCAGCGGCAGGCGAATGAACTTCGAACGGCCTCGAAGGCGCGGCCGGACTGCGGGACAGATGGTTGCCACGGTGGATTCTCCCAATGAAATACAACGTTGCGATCGATGCGGTGCGTCCCCACGCAGCCGCGCCCGTTACCCACTCCTGGTTTGTGTTGGTTCGTACCTTGTCAATGTTTCGCCGAGCGCCTCCTTCAACGGGCCAAGCCACGGCTCGTAGTGTTGCCAATGATCGACGCCGGCCTGGTAGATCGGCTGGCGCACCTGTTCGGAACTGGCCGTGCGCACCGGGCGCTCGTTCTCGAAGAAGCGCAGGCAGCCTTCCTCGAACGGCAGTCCGCAATGATCGAGCAACGCGCGGACTACCTGCTCGGTGTTGGTGACCATGTTCTCGTAGATCACGCGATGGACGCGACCCGGCAGCACCGTGTCGAAATGGCGCATCAGTTCGACGTAGTCACGGTAGTAGCGGCCGATGTCGGCGAGGTCGTAGGTGAAATTCTGCCCGCGCGCGAAATGCTGGCGGAAGCACGACCAGCCGCAGGCGAGCGGATGCCGGCGCGCATCGATGATCTTCGCGTTCGGCAGCATGGCCTGGATCAGGCCGACATGGGCAAAGTTGTTCGGCATCTTGTCGATGAAGAACGGACGGCCGAGCTTGCGGTGCTTGGCCGAGCGCGCGAGGTACTCCTCGCCAAGCGCGCGCAGATCGGCGCCATCCATGCGCGCGAGCGCATCGTGGTATGCGCCGGGTTCGCGGCTCGCGGAAGCACGGCGCAGCGTGCGCGTGATCGAGGTCAGCTCGGGCAGTTCCATCGTGCCCTCGACTTGCGAGTGGCTCGACAGGATCTGCTCGATCAGGGTCGAGCCGGCGCGCGGCAGGCCGACGATGAAGATCGGTTCGGGCGAGGGCGAACCGCGTCCCGCGCGCGCAGCGAAAAATTCCCGCGTGTACAACTGTTTCGCGCGCGCGATCCGCGCCGAGGTGTCGTCTGCGTGGTACGGCGCAAGCTTGAGGCGCAGCGCGTTGCCTTCCGCATAGTGCGCGAACGAGGTGGCGTAATCGGCGCGATCCTCGAGCGCCTTGCCGAGGGCGAAATCGAGATGCAGGCGGTGCTCGTCGCCGATTTTTTCGTCTGCGAGCGTGGCATGCATGGCCGCGATCTCGTTGTCGGAGAAGCGGAACGTCTTGAGATTGGCCAGGCTCCAGTATGCCTCGCCGAAGCCGGGGTCCAGCCGGATGCATTCGCGGTAGGCGGCGATCGCGCGCTCGGTGTGGCCTTCGGTTTTCAGCGCATGGCCGTAGCTCAGCCACGCCGGCACCTGCCCCGGATGTTCGCGCAGCAAGTTGGTGTAGATGTCGATCGCGGTCGCGTACTCGCCGACGCGGCAGAGCACGGCAGCCTTGAGATTGCGGTATTGCGGATTCGCTGCATCGTCGCGCAGCAGGGTTGCAAGCTGGGCGATCGCCTCGACCGGCTTGTTCGCGCGATGCAGGACGATGGCGTAGTTGTGCCGGGCCTCGCGGAAGCCGGGTGCGAGTTCGAGGCAGCGCACCAGCAAATTCTCGGCATCCTCGATGCGATCGACGCGCACGGCCAGCTCGGCGAGCATGCGGATCGCGACCACGTCCGTGGGTGCATCGCGCAGTTGCGCGCGCAGGCGCGCCTCGGCTTCGGGGATGCGATTGGCGGCGAGCGCCGCCGCGGCCTGCATCAGCGCCGGATCGTGAACGCTGTGGCGGACGTGATGAAGATAAGCGTCGGCGGCGGCATCGCCCTGACCGGCGGCGAGCAGGCGGTCGCCGAGCGCGCGCCAGACCTGTGGCTGGGTCGGCGTGCGTGCCGCTGCTGTGCGCAGCATGGCGAGATCGGATGCGCTGTCTGTCCCGCTTTCGAGCATGCAAGGTCTCGTCGGCCATGGGTTGCTCCACTACGCCTGGAGCAGGGGTGGCGGGCATCGCCACCTCAATTCCCAATATTGCAACAAGTCCGCAACGACCGCCACCGCTTCACGTCGTCGGCGAACCGCTGCGCACTACCAGTGGAATGTCGCTTTGCCGTAGACGAAGGCACCATTGAAACCGGCCGGCGAGGCCGTGCTGTAGACGTACTGGCCGTTGGTCGAGTTCGCGTACAGCACTTCATCCGGATAGCTGTTGGTCACGTTGTCCGCGCCCAGGGTGAAATCCAGGCGCTCGCCGAGGTGGTACGTCGCCGAGATGTCCAGCGTCCATTGCGGGTTGAAGGTCTGGTCGCTCGCCGAGTTCGTCTGCCACGAGCAGAACGAGCCGTAACGCGTCGCGGTGGCGCCGAAGCTCCAGTTGCTGACCGTGTAGTTGCCGCCGAGCGCGAACTTGTCCTTCGGCGAACCGCAGGTGATGCGGCCCTGTTCGCCGTGGCCGATGCGCAGCAGGTTGAGCCCGCCCTGGCTCAGTGCCGGGGGATTCGGCGCGATCGCGGTGATCGTGGTCTTGTTGTGGTTGTAGCTGCCGGTCAGTTCGAGTTCGCCGGGCCCCAGTTCGAGCTTGTAGCTGCCGACCAGATCGATGCCGCGCGTGCGCGTGTCGACCGCGTTGGTGAAGTAGCGACCACCGGTAACGCCCGGGTAGCCGCGCGCGGCGAGGAAGTTGGTCACCGCCGTACCGATCAGGTTTTCCGACAGAATGATGCGGTCGTTGACCTTGATCTGGTAGGCGTCGAGCGTGAGCGACAAGCCGTCGAGCGGCTGGGCGACGAAACCCAGGCTGTAGTTGAGCGATTTCTCGGGCTTCAACGGCTCGGCGCCGAGCGCGATCGCGACCGGATTGTTGACCGCGAACGTGCGTACGTCGAACGGTGTGTTGACGCCGTTGACCGTGATGAAGTTGGTCGAGGTCGACTGGAAGAACTGCTGCGCGAGCGAAGGTGCGCGGAAGCCGTTCGATGCGGTCGCGCGCAGTGCGAACGTGTCGGTGAAGGCATAGCGGCCGGAGAGTTTGCCCGAGGTCGTGCTGCCGAAATCCGAATAGTGCTCGTAGCGTGCTGCGGCGCCGTAGGAAAACTTGTCGGTGAAGCTGCCTTCGGCATCGGCGTAGAGCGAATAGTTGTTGCGGTTGTAGTGGCCGGCATCCTCCGGCTTGTAGCCGGGAAACACCTGTGCGCCGGGCGGCTGCCCGACCAGCGGGCCGGCGATGTACGAGTTCGGCTCGCCCGGTCCCTGGTTGAATTTGTCGTCACGGTATTCGGCGCCGAACGCGAGCGTGACCGGGCTGTGCCAGCCGAAATCGAAATCGCGGCTGACATCGGCGTTGAACACGTTCTGCGTGGTCTCGAGCGCACCGGCGTAGAAATCGTGCTGCGAGGTGACGCCGATGCTGCGGTTGAGGCTGTGCAGCACGTCGAAGGAAAGGTGATTGGTGCCGTAGTCGTAGGACAGGTCCCAGTTCCAGCCGTTTTCGGTGCGGCCCTTGACGCCGGCGACGAGCGAGCGGTCCTTGGAATAATTGTCGATCAGCGGCAGGAAGCCGTTCGGATAGATCGCGGGAATGTTGCGGCTGTTCTTGGCCGTGCGGTAGTAGCCGTTCGACAGCGCATCGCGATTGCTCGCCATGCCGAACGAATAGAACTCGATGCCATCGGTGAATCGGTAGTTGCCGTTGTAGGTGAATGCGGATTGATCGATCTGCGGGTCGCCGACGCGATTGACGACCTGGCCTGGCATCGCATCCGCGGCAAAGGTCGGCTGGCCGGGACCGGTGATGTAGGGCCTGGCGCGGTTGGTCTGGTCCTGCGAGAGCGCCTGTGCGGCGAAATGGATCGAACCTTTGTCGCCGAGCGCGAAGCCCATGTCGCCGAGCAATTGGCCCTGGAAGCCATCGCCGGCGCTGTATTGGCCGACCTGGCCGGAGAAATTGCCGTGCTTGGCGCCGCTCTTGAGCACGATGTTGATCACGCCGGCGATGGCGTCGGAACCGTATTGCGCCGCCGCGCCGTCGCGCAGCACCTCGACCCGCTCGACCGCGGACACCGGAATCGCGTTGATGTCGACCGGCTCCGAGCCGCGGCCCTGGCTGCCGTTCAGGTTGATCAGCGCGCCGACATGGCGGCGCTTGCCGTTGACCAGAACAAGCACCTGGTCGGGGGCGAGGCCGCGCAGCTGCGCCGGGCGCACCGCGTCGGTGCCGTCGGTGATTGCCGGGCGTGGGAAATTCATCGACGGCACCAGGCGCGCCAGTGCGGTCGCCACCTCGGTCGTGCCGGTCAACTGCAATTCTTCCGGCGTGATGATGTCGATCGGTGCTAGCGACTCGGCCACGGTGCGGTCCTGCACCTTGGTGCCGGTAACGATGACGGCTTCCATCGCCTGGGTTTTCTTTTCGCCTTCCGGCACCTGCTGCGCGGTGGCGTTGATAGCGATACCATTCAAAACAGGGCACAAGCAGCGTAGAGCGGGCGTCGTTTCACGGGGCAGTCCTCGCGCGGGAAGGGGGTAATTCACTGTAACTATTTGTTATAATTTGGTTAAAGATAACGATGGTGCGGCTGGCTGTCAAATGAGCTGCAGCACATGCAGTACCCGGCGATGGGCTCAAGGCTTGATAATGTCCGTTCGCACCCCGAATAACCGCGACTGCTTCGCGAGACGTTTGTCGTCGGGGAGCGTTCCTTCGCGACGACCCAGCGGAAAACCTGATGCCCATCTACGAATTCGAATGCGCCGCCTGCGGCAACCGTTTCGACCGTCTGCAGAAACTCAGCGACCCCGATCCGAGCGTGTGCCCGAACTGCGGCGCGGAACGCGTTTCGCGCCGGCTCACCGCACCCGCATTCCGCCTCTCCGGCAGCGGCTGGTACGAAACCGACTTCAAGAAGGACGGCGACAGAAAGCGCAACCTTGCCGACAAGGGCGAGACGGCGAAATCCGGCGCGGAATCGGCGTCCAAGTCCGAGACGGCCAAACCAGCCGCGTCGGCAGCCGCCGAGTCGGCCAAGCCGGTGCCGAAACCGAAAGGCGATTCCGCCGCGGCGAGCAAGGACTGAGTACTCGCCGGCCCTCGATCGAGCCGCCATTCGGCGCGATGCGCTCGCCGTATTTGCCCGGTTTTGGGTCTCCGTTACACTAGGAGCGACTCAATCGGAGGGAGTGCGAGCATGTTGGTCAGGATTCTTGCGATGGTTCTGGTTCTCGCGGCTGGCGCGATGTCCAGCGGCACGGCGCGGGCACAGTATTACGGCGACGACCGCGGTTACGGCGGCGGCATGATCGAGTGCAAGAGCAGCGGTTACAACTACCAGCGTTGTCCGGTGCCGTGGCGCGATGCGCGCATCGCGCGCCAGCTGTCCGACACCCAATGCCGCCGCGGCCAGAACTGGGGCTTCGACCGGCGCGGATTCGTCTGGGTGGACCGCGGCTGCGCCGCGCGCTTCGTCGATGTCGACGGCAGCGGTGGTGGTGGCTATCCGGGCGGTCCGACCGCGCCGCCTTGGCAGCCGGGTCCGGGCTGGAACCAGCGTTTCTCGATCCGCTGCGAAAGCAACGACGGCCAGAACCGTTTCTGCCAAGTCGATGTCGGTGGCGGCGGGCGCGTCTATCTGGAACGCCAGGAATCGCATACGCCCTGCATCGACGGCCAGACTTGGGGCTGGAACCGCGCCGGGGTGTGGGTTGCGCAAGGCTGCCGCGGCGTGTTCACGATTGATCGCCGCTGGTAGCGGTATTTCTGTCGTCATCCGTGACGACAGGATCAAAAAGCGGCCATCCTTGGTCGCACTTCCCAACGAAGCACCCGCCGCTGGTGGGTGTTTCGTTTGCAGTGCAACAAAAACCCTCGTAGCATGCCGGGCTCGTTTCGCGTGGGTTGATCCGCGGAACCTGAAATTGGGATTTCTGGCGGAGTAGGTTTTGGGCATGCGCACGCACTACTGCGGTCTCGTCGACGAGGCCCTTGTCGGTTCCGAAGTCACGCTGTGCGGCTGGGCGGACACGCGCCGCGATCACGGCGGGGTGATCTTCATCGATCTGCGCGATCACGAAGGCGTGGTCCAGGTCGTCGTCGAGCCCGAGAACGGCGATGCGTTCGCCGCGAGCGAGCATGTGCGCTACGAATTCTGCCTGCGCATCACCGGCAAGGTGCGTGCGCGCCCCGCGGCGCAGATCAACGAGCGTCTGCACACCGGCAGGATCGAAGTCGTCGCCGACAAGGTCGAGGTGCTCAATGCCGCGGCACCGTTGCCGTTCATGCTCGACGATACGCCGGGCGAGGACGCGCGCCTGCGTTACCGCTACCTCGACATCCGCCGCCCGGACATGCAGCGCAAGCTGCGCATGCGCACACGGCTCGTCGCCGCGTTGCGTCGCCATCTCGATGCGCGCGGATTCCAGGACATCGAAACACCGATCCTGACCAAGGCGACGCCCGAAGGCGCGCGCGACTACCTCGTGCCCTCGCGCGTGCACCCGACCGAGTTCTTCGCCCTGCCGCAGTCGCCGCAGTTGTTCAAGCAGTTGCTGATGATGGCCGGCATGGATCGCTACTACCAGATCGCACGCTGCTTCCGCGACGAGGACCTGCGCGCCGACCGCCAGCCCGAATTCACCCAGCTCGACATGGAGTTCGCCTTCGTCGAGGAGCGCGACGTGCAGGACACGGTCGAAGCGATGATTCGCGAGGTGTTCCGCGAAGTCGTCGGCGTCGAGCTGGCGGATCCGTTCCCGCGCATGACCTACGCCGAGGCGATGCGCCTGTACGGCTCGGACAAGCCCGATCTGCGCATTGCGCTGCAACTCGTCGACGTCGCCGAACACGTCAAACACGTCGATTTCAAGGTGTTCTCCGGGCCGGCGAACGATGCCGGCGGCCGCGTCGTCGCGCTGCGCCTGCCGAACGGCGCCGTGCAGCCGCGCAAGTACCTCGACGACCTCGGCCAGTACGTTACGCGCTACGGCGCGAAGGGCCTCGCCTGGATCCGCATCGACGATATCGCCAAGGGGCGTGACGGCCTGACCTCGCCGATCACCAAGTTCCTCGACGACAAGGCGCTTGAACGCATCTTCAAGGCGGTAGGCGCGCACAACGGCGACGTGATCTTCTTCGGTGCGGGTCCGTACAAGACGGTCAGCGACTACATGGGCGCGTTGCGTCTCAAGGTCGGCAAGGACAACGGCCTGGTCGGGAACGCGTGGAAGCCGCTGTGGGTCACCGACTTCCCGATGTTCGAATACGACGCCGAGGCCAGGCGCTACGTCGCCCTGCATCATCCGTTCACCGCGCCGAACATCGACGATATCGATGATCTGAAGGCAAATGCCGCAACCGCGTTGTCGCGCGGTTACGACATGGTGCTCAACGGCAACGAGATCGGCGGCGGCTCGATCCGCATCCATCGTCCGGAGATGCAGTCGACCGTGTTCGAGCTGCTCGGCATCGGCGCCGAAGAAGCGGAAGCGAAGTTCGGCTTCCTGCTCGAGGCGCTCAAGTACGGCGCACCGCCGCACGGCGGCATCGCCTTCGGCATTGACCGCATTGCCGCGCTGATGGCCGGCACCGAATCGATCCGCGACGTGATCGCGTTCCCGAAGACCGCGAGCGCGCAGGATCTGCTCACCGGCGCGCCGTCCAACGTCGCCGAGGCGCAGTTGCAGGAGTTGCACGTGCGCACGGTCAAGCCCGCGAAGGCCTGATAACGGAAACCGGAAGCAACGGGGCAGGGGTCGTATGGACGAACACGTCATCCTCGTGCACGGGTTGTGGATGCGCGCTTTCACTTTGGCCGCGCTGCATCGCCGGATCGAGCGGGAAGGCTACAAAGTACACTTTTTCGACTATGCCAGCGTGCTCAGCGAACACGACACGAGCATCGACAAACTGGTCGAGTTCGTGCGCGCGATCGAGGCGGCGGAAGCGCCGCCGCAGCGGGTCCATTTCGTCTGCCACAGCCTCGGCGGCCTGATGGCGTTGCGCGCGCTGCGCAGGCTGCCCGACCTCGTCGCGGGCTGCGTGGTTTGCATCGGTTCGCCGCTGCGCGGCAGCGCGATCGCGCGCAGTGTCGCGCAGCTGCCGGGCGGCTCGTTCTTCATCGGCAAGAACCTCGATTTGCTTACTGAAGGCCTCGAGCGCTGGAACGGCAAGCGCCCGGTCGGCGCGATCGCCGGACGCCTGCCGTTCGGCCTCGGCCTCGTCTTCGGCGCGCTGCCGATGCCGCACGACGGCACGGTCAGCGTCGAGGAGACGCAGCTTCCGGGCCTGACCGATCACGTCGTCTTGCCGGCCACGCATACCGGCCTGCTGTTTTCCGACGAAGCGGCGGCGCAGACGGTCGCGTTTTTGCGCAACAAACGCTTTCATCACGCCGCGGCGGCGTAAAATGACGGCCATGGGCAACGCAAAGACGGGACTCGGGACTCGGGATTCGGGATTCGCGGAAGCCAGAGCTTCGGCCTTTCCCGATTCCCAACCCCCAATCCGCAATCAGGGCACCGTCCGCATCCTCGGCATCGATCCAGGCTCGCAGCGCACCGGTGTGGGCATCGTCGACGTCGATGCGGCCGGGCGCACGACGCACGTGTTCCACGCCGCGGTGAATTTGCTGGCCAACGACGATTTTCCGCTGCGCCTCAAGCAGATCTTCGAGGAACTGCGAGATCTCGTCCTCGCGCACCGGCCCGACGAAGTCGCGATCGAGCGCGTGTTCATGGCGCGCAATCCCGATTCGGCGCTCAAGCTAGGCCAGGCACGCGGCGCCGCGATCTGCGCCGTGGTCGCGCAGGGTCTGCCGGTCGCGGAGTATTCGGCCAAGGAAGTCAAACAGTCGGTTGTCGGCGGCGGCGGCGCGGAGAAGCGCCAGGTACAACACATGGTCGGCATGCTCCTGAACATCGAACGCAAGCTGCAGGCCGACGCGGCCGATGCGCTCGCGGTCGCGCTCACGCATGCGCATGCGCGCGCGAGCGCGCAGCGCATGCGCGCGGGCGCCGCGTTGGCGACTCGCGCGCGCGGCAGCACCTCGTCGTGGCGGAGCTTCCGATGATCGGCCGCCTGCGCGGAATCCTCGCTTCCAAGCAGCCGCCGTGGCTGGTCATCGACGTCGGCGGCGTCGGCTACGAAGTCGAGGCGCCGATGTCGACCGTGTTCGACCTGCCGGAGACCGGGCGCGAGGTCGCGCTCTACGTGCACTACGCGGCGAAGGAAGACACGGTCTCGCTGTACGGTTTCCTGCGCGAGACCGAACGCGTGCTGTTCCGCACGATCCAGAAGGTGTCGGGCATCGGCGCGAAGACCGCGCTCGCCGTGTTGTCCGGCGTGTCCACCGACGAGTTCGCGCGCCTCGTGCAGGCCGGCGACATCGCCGCGCTGACGCGCATCCCGGGTATCGGCAAGAAGACCGCCGAGCGCATCGTCGTAGAGCTGCGCGATCGCGTCGACGGCATGGGCCTGACCTCGTCGGCTGCCGCGGCGAACACGCCGAAGGACCCGCAATCCGAAGCGGCGAGCGCGTTGCAGCAGCTCGGCTACAAGCCGGTCGAGGCGGCGCGTCTGGTCAAGGAAACCTATGCCAGCGGCGACGGTGCCGAAGCGATCATCCGCAAGGCACTCAAGGCGGCGCTGCGCTGAAGGCGCGCACGCGCTTCGTGAAAAAGGGGATTGGCATGCTGTCCAACGCACAAACACTCACCGGTTCCGCGCGCAACAAGGCGCTGGCCGCGCTCGCACTCGGTGCGCTCGGCGTCGTCTACGGCGACATCGGCACCTCGCCACTGTATGCGGTGCAGGTGACCTTCGGCGAACAGGGCATACCGGTCAGTCCCGAAAACGTGCTCGGCGTGCTATCGCTGATCTTCTGGTCACTGGTTCTCGTCGTTTCGCTCAAGTACGTGGTCTTCATCATGCGTGCCGACAACAAGGGTGAGGGCGGCATCATGGCGCTGATGGCGCTGGCCCAGCGCGGCACGCGCGACAACGTCAGGCTCAGGCGCGTGATCGTCGTGCTCGGCCTGTTCGGCGCCTCGCTGTTCTACGGTGACGGCGTGATCACGCCGGCGGTATCGATCCTGTCGGCGGTGGAAGGCGTCAAGGTCGCCGCGCCAGCGCTCGACAGCTTCATCGTGCCGATCACGCTGGTCATCGTGATCGCGCTGTTCGCGGTGCAGAAACGCGGAACGGCGACGGTGGGCGCGATGTTCGGGCCGATCATGATGCTCTGGTTCGCCGCACTCGCCGCTCTCGGCGCGTGGCAGATCGTGCAGCAGCCGCAGGTACTGTACGCGCTGAATCCCTGGCATGCGGTCGTTTTCTTTCGCGACAACGGCGCGCACGCGTTCCTCGCGCTTGGCGGTGTCGTGCTCTGCCTGACCGGCGCCGAGGCGCTGTATGCCGACATGGGCCACTTCGGCAAGGAACCCATTCGCATCGCCTGGTTCGGTTACGTCTCGCCTGCACTCGTGCTCAATTATTTCGGCCAGGGCGCGTTGCTCATGCATCAGCCCGATGCGGTGTCGAATCCGTTCTTCCTCATGGCGCCGCAGTCACTGCTGTATCCGATGATCGCGCTGGCGACCGTGGCGGCAATCATCGCCTCGCAGGCGGTGATCACCGGCGCGTTCTCGATGACGCGCGAAGCGATCCAGCTCGGTTTCGCGCCGCGCATGGCGGTCAAGCACACATCGAAGGAAACCCAGGGCCAGATCTTCCTGCCCTGGGTCAACAGCATCCTCATGGTCCTGATCCTCGGCGCGGTGCTCGGCTTCCGCTCGTCGGCCAACCTCGCCGCGGCCTATGGCATCGCGGTGACCGGCACGATGGCCGTCTCGACCTGTCTCGCTTGCGTCGTTGCGCGCCGCATCTGGGGCTGGAACCGCGTGCTCGTCGCCGTCCTCGGCCTGTTGTTCCTCACCGTGGACATCGCATACTTCAGCGCCAACGCGATCAAGATCGAGCACGGTGGCTGGTTCCCGCTCGTGCTCGGCCTGTGCTCGTTCCTGATCATGAGCACCTGGCGCAAGGGGCGCGAACTGGTCCTGCGCGAGTTGCGCCAGGGCGGCATCGCGCTCGAACCATTCGTCGAGAGCGTCGTCGCGCATCCGCCGCTGCGTGTGCCCGGCACGGCCGTGTTCCTCACCGCGAACATCAGCGCCGTGCCGAACGCGATGCTGCACAACCTCAAGCACAATAAGGTGCTGCACGAGCGCAACATCCTGATGACGGTGGAGACGCTCGATGTGCCGACCGCCGAATACGGCGAACGCACCGAGATCACCGCGCTCGGCCACGAGTTCTACCGCGTCGTGCTGCGCTATGGTTTTGCCGAGGATCCGGACATCCCGGTGTCGATGCAGAACTGCGAGGCCAAGGGCCTCGGATTCGACATGATGGACACGACTTTCTTCCTCAGTCGCGAGAACGTGGTCGCCTCCGCGGGCGCGCGCGGCATGCCGGTCTGGCGCGACAAGCTGTTCGCATTCCTCACCCGCAACGCGAGTCCGGCGACGGCGTTCTTCCGCATTCCCGGCAACCGCATGATCGAACTGGGCACGCAGGTGGAAATCTGAAGAGCGTGAGCGGCAGAACAGTGGGCGGTAAGCGGAAAAACCCGATCGTCGCCCGGGCCCGAAGCTCTTCGCGCCCATCGCTCTCCGCTGCCATAATGCCGGCATGAACGACTCCCGCCTGATCTCGTCGTCCGCCACGCGTGACGACGAACTGCTCGAAGCCTCGATCCGTCCGCAGAAGTTGTCCGAGTATCTCGGCCAGCAGGCGGTGCGCGAGCAGCTCGGCATCTACATCGAGGCGGCGAAGCGGCGCGGCGAGGCGCTCGATCACGTGCTGATCTTCGGCCCGCCCGGCCTCGGCAAGACCACGCTGTCGCATGTGATCGCGAACGAGCTCGGCGTCAATCTGCGCACGACTTCGGGGCCGGTGATCGAGCGCGCGGGCGATCTCGCCGCGCTGCTCACCAACCTGCAGCCGCGCGACGTGCTGTTCGTCGACGAGATCCATCGCCTGTCGCCCGTGGTCGAGGAAATCCTCTACCCGGCGATGGAAGACAACCAGATCGACATCATGATCGGCGAAGGCCCGGCCGCGCGCTCGATCAAGCTCGATCTGCCGCCGTTCACCCTGATCGGCGCGACCACGCGCGCGGGCATGCTGACCAATCCGCTGCGCGACCGCTTCGGTATCGTCCAGCGCCTCGAGTTCTACACGCCGGACGAGCTCGCCGCGATCGTGCGCCGCTCGGCGAGGATTCTCGGCATCGCCTGCGCCGACGATGGTGCCGCCGAGATTGCGAACCGCTCGCGCGGCACTCCGCGTATCGCCAACCGCCTGCTGCGCCGCGTGCGCGACTTCGCCGAGGTGAAGGCGGGCGGGCGCATCACGCGCGAAGTCGCGATCGCTGCCATGGAAATGCTCAAGGTCGACGGCGCCGGTTTCGACGCGCTCGATCGAAGACTGCTCGGCACGATCATCGATCATTTCGACGGCGGTCCGGTCGGGGTCGAGTCGCTCGCCGCGGCGCTCAGCGAGGAGCGCGGCACGATCGAGGACGTGCTCGAACCCTTCCTGATCCAGCAGGGCTACCTGATGCGCACCGCGCGCGGGCGCATGGTCACGCGCAAGGCGTATCTGCACCTGGGACTGAAGGCGCCCAAGCGCTCGCCGCGGCCGGAAGACCTGTTCGACGGCAGCGAGGCCGAATCCGGCGCATGAGTGCGAATGACGCAGCGGCAACGCCCGTTTTCTCCTGGCCCGTGCGTATCTACTGGGAAGACACCGACGCCGGCGGTGTCGTCTACTACGCCAACTACCTGCGCTTCCTTGAGCGCGCGCGCACGGAATGGCTGCGCCGCCTCGGCATCGACCAGTCGCGTGTGCGCGACGAGCTCGGCGTGGTCTTCGTCGTGCGCGAGGTGGCCATCGAGTACAACGCGCCGGCAAGGCTCGACGACGAGTTGGAAGCGACCATCGACGCGGTCGAGCGCCGTTCAGCTTCGATGACTTTTGCGCAACGTATACTTCGGCGCAGCGATGGCGCCGTGCTGGTGACGGCGCGGGTGCGTGCCGCCTGCGTCGCCGTCGACGGTTTCAAGCCGCAACGCATCCCCGAATCCCTGTTTTCCTGAAACGAAAAATATCGACATGCCCGCCGTTCCCAGTGGTCTGAACATCATCGACCTCGTGCTCAATGCGAGCATCTTCGTCAAGCTCGTCATGCTGCTGCTTTTGATCTTTTCCTTCATGTCCTGGGTGATCATCTTCCGCAAGCGCGCGATGCTCAACCGGGCAATGAGCGGCGCCGACGATTTCGAGGAACGCTTCTGGTCCGGCGCCGACCTCGCCGGCCTGTTCCGCGAAGTCACATCCAATGGCGCGACCACCGGCATCGAAAGCATCTTCGAAGCCGGCTTCCGCGAATTCGCGCGCTTGCGCCAGCGCGGCCGGCTCGACGCACGCACGGTGATCGAAGGCGCGCAGCGCGGCATGCGCGTGGCCGAGTCGCGCGAACTCGATCGCCTCGAACAGAACGTCGAATTCCTCGCCAACGTCGGCTCGATCAGTCCTTACGTCGGCCTGCTCGGCACCGTCGCCGGCATCATGGTCGCCTTCGTCGGCCTCGCCAACATGAAAGAGGCGACGATCGCCACGGTCGCGCCGGGCATCGCCGAAGCGCTGATCGCGACCGCGATGGGCCTGATCGCGGCGATCCCGGCGGTGTGGGCCTACAACCGCTTCCAGACCAAGATCGAACGCCTGTCGACGCGCTTCGATACCTTCGTCGAGGAGTTCTCCTCGATCCTGCAACGCCAGGTCCACGCCGACGACGGCGCCTGACCCCGGGCCGCGGCGAACCCCGTTCAAACCATCATGCGCACGCGCAAGAAACGCAAACTGAAAGCCGAGATCAACGTCGTTCCGTACATCGACGTGATGCTCGTGTTGCTGATCATCTTCATGGTGACTGCGCCGCTGCTCAATCTCGGCGTCGATATCAAGCTGCCGCAGTCGACCGCCAAGGCCGTGTCGGTGCCGAAGGAGCCGATCCTGATCGGCGTCGACAAGGACGGCAGGTTCTATCTGACCAAGAGCGGTGCACCGCGCGAGCAGATGTCTGCCGACGATATCGTCAAGCAAGTTTCCGCGATCGTGCGCCAGAACCCGGATGTCCCCGTGCTGTTCGGCGCCGACGCGCGCGTGCCGTACGGGCAGGCCTACCAGATTCTTCCGGGCCTGCAGGCGGCCGGCGTGACCCGTGTCGGGCTGATGAGCCAGCCGCTGCAGGATTCCAAGTAGCGGCAGCCGGCACCGCGACCCAACCATGGAAAGCCAAAGCGACAAGGTGCGCGCCTGCCTGTATGCACTGCTCGTGCATCTGGGTGTGTTCGCTTTGCTGTTCATCGGCCTGTTCTGGGCGACGCCGCAGGCGATGCCGTTGCTGCAGGGGCCGGTGATCGAGGCCACGCTTGTCGGCAAGGTTGGTGCGCCTGTGCCTACGCCGCCGAGCAAGACGCCGCCTGCACCGCCGAAGGAAGAGACCGCCCCGCCGCCTGCGCCGAAGCCCGCGCCGCCACCTCCGCCGCAGCCGGAGAAAACACCGCCACCGACCGTGCAGAAGAACGACAATCGCGATCAGGAAAAGATCGCCGAGATGGCACAGATCAAGGCCGAGCAGGCGAAGAAAGCCGAAGAGGAAAAGGTCAGGCAGAAGCAGATCGAGTTGCAGCAGGAAAAAGAACGCAAGGAAGCCGAAGCGAAGGAAAAGCAGGAGCAGATCCAGAAGCAGCTCGAGGAAATCCGCAAGGAGCGCGCAGCGAACGAAAAGAAGCTCAAGCTAGCGAAGGAAAAGATGCGGCAGCTCGACGATCTGCAAAAGCAGCAGTCGTCGGCCAAGCCCGTGAAAGCTCCGCCCGTGGATGTGCCCGAGGCCGCCGAGGCGCGTACGGGTGCGAACGGCACCGACTCGAGCCTGCTTGCGGAATACAGTTCAGCAATCGTCAAGGTCGTGACTGATAATTGGAATCGCCCGGACACGACGCCGAGCGGCGTGCGCTGCACGATCACGATCACGCAGATTCCCGGCGGAACGGTGATCAACACGAGCATTGTTTCGCCGTGCAATGCCGACATGGTGACGCAGAATTCCATCAAGCAGGCCGTGACCAAGGCGCAGCCGTTGCCATACAAGGGTTACGAGAGCGTCTTCCAGCGCAACATCACTTTCACCTTCAAATACGACGGAAGCTAAACCATGCATCAGCGATTACTTACCTGGCTCACCGCGGTCGCGCTGGCGATTTGTGCGGCGCCGCTGTTCGCGCAGGGTTTGACCCTCGAAATCGCCAACGGCAATGCCTCGGCGTTACCTATCGCGGTCATTCCGTTCCAGTGGCAAGGTGGCGGCGCGCCGCCGGATACGAATGTCTCCGATGTCGTCACCAACGATCTCAACCGCTGCGGCCAGTTCCGCGCGCTGCCGAAGACGGATATCGTCGAGTCGCCCGCGCGCGGCAGCGAGATCAAGTTTCCGACCTGGCGCCTGCTCAAGCAGGACTACATTCTCGTCGGCCGTGTCATCGATGCCGGTGCAGGTGAGGTCAAGGTCGAGTTCGAGCTGTACACGGTCGGCGATCAGAAGAATCTGCTCAGCTCCGTCATTGCGGGCCAGCGCAGCGACATGCGCGGCATCGCCCATCGCGTGGCCGATGCAGTGTACGAAAAGATCACCGGCGTGCGCGGCGCGTTCGACACGCGCATTGCCTACGTCACCGCCAAAGGCATCGGCAACAACGCCACCTATGCACTGATGGTCGCCGATTCCGACGGCTACGGCCCGCAGCAGGTGGTCACCTCGCGCCAGCCGCTATTGTCGCCGGCGTGGTCGCCGGACGGGCGCAAGCTCGCCTATGAGTCGTTCGAGCGCGGCGCATCGGCGATTTACATCCAGGACATCGGCACCGGTGCACGCGAAGTCGTGTCCGCGCGCAAGGGCATCAATGGCGCGCCGGCGTTCTCGCCCGACGGCCGCAAGCTCGCGCTGAGCCTGTCGAACGGCGTCAATCCGGACATCTACGTCATGGATCTCGCCAGCCACGCGCTGACCCAGATCACGCGCAACTACGCGATCGACACCGAACCGGTCTGGTCGCCCGATGGCAGCACGATCTATTTCACCTCCGACCGCGGCGGCAAACCGCAGATCTACCAGGTCGCCGCCGGCGGCGGCGGCGAGTCGCGCGTGACCTTCGTCGGCGACCAGAACGCCAAGGCCACCGTGAGCTGGGACGGCAAGAAGATCGCCATGTCGCAGGGCAATAAAAACATGTATCATATTGCCGTTTTGGATCGCGCTACGGGCAGCAACACGCCCATTTCGACGGGAAATTTCGACGAATCGCCGAGTTTCGCGCCGAACGCGAGCATGCTTATGTACGCCGCGACCGAGGGATCGCGCGACGTGCTCTACGCTGTGTCGGCGGACGGTCGCGTCCGCCAACGGCTGGTTCTGGCCGACGGGGATGTACGCACGCCGGCATGGGGACCTTACCGTCAGCGTGGACAATAAGAAACCCTCGACCTGGATGTTGAGATACCGAACTACTCCCCAAGCCAACCACTGAGGCAATGACAATGAAAACCTTGCGCGTTCTCCTGACCACCGTTGCTGCGACCGCCGCCCTGGCCGCCTGTTCCGGCAAGAAGGCCGTGAAGCCGCCCCCGCCGCCCGTCGACAATGGTGCGGTCACCACGGCCCCGGCCCAGTCCGGCCCGTACAGCGGTCCGGAAGCCCTCGACAAAGATTCCTGCTTGCGCCAGCGCGTGATCTACTTCGATCTGGACAAGACCGAGATCCACTCGGAGTTCCAGGCGCAGATCGCCTGCCACGCCGCCTACCTGCGTCAGTTCCCCGGCGCGAAGGTCACGTTGGAAGGCAACGCCGACGAGCGCGGCACGCGTGATTACAACCAGGGCCTCGGCGAGCGCCGCGGCAATGCCGTGTCGAGCGCGATTGCCGCTGCCGGTGCGTCGACCAGCCAGCTCAACGTCGTCAGCTACGGCGAAGAAAAGCCGGTCTGCCGCGAGCACAACGAAGCTTGCTGGCAGAAGAACCGCCGCGTCGAGATCGTCTACACCTCGAAGCAGTAACGGCGGAACCAAGGGCGAGGCGCGCGGGTCACAGCACCGGCGCGCCTTCTCTTTTTTTGATCCGAAGAATCCATGTCCATGATCTCGACTCGTGCCTTTTGCGTGGCGGCGTTCCTGGCTGTCGCGACCATCGCCACCCCCGCGCTTGCGCAGCGCGAAAGCCTTGCCGAGCGCGTTACCCGGCTCGAGCAGCAGCAGAGCGCAGGTCAGGGCAGCGTCGAGCTGGTCAATCAGATCAATGCGCTGCAGTCGCAGGTACAGCAACTGCAAGGGCAGAACGAAGAACTCAAGCATCAGCTCGAGCAGCTCAAGCAACACGCCCGCGACCAGGCCATCGACACCGATTCGCGCCTGAGCAAGCTCGAAGGCAAGGCACCCGGTGCCGCAACCCCCGCTGCGGGCGCGCCGACGAACAACGGCCAATTGCAGGACATCGCACTGGGCGGCAATGCCGCCGCGGTGGCCACACCGAGCAATGCCGCACCGCCCGCCAACGTGCCGCCGACGCCATCCGCGCCGCCGGCCAATCCGGCCGATGAGAAGGCCGCCTACGACCAGGCGTTTGCCGCGCTCAAGGATGGACGTTACGCCGAATCGGCGAAGATGTTCCAGGGCTACCTCGCCCAGTATCCGAACGGCGATCTCGCACCGAACGCATACTACTGGCTTGGCGAGTCGTACTACGTGACACAGAATTATCCGATTTCCCTCGACGCGTTCAACAAGCTGCTCGCGCAGTACCCGAACAGTCAGAAAGCCTCCGCCGCGCTGCTCAAGGTCGGCTACTGCCAGTACGAATTGAAGCAATGGGATCAGGCCGAAACGACGCTCAACCAGGTCATCGCCAAGTATCCCGGCACGCAGGAGGCGAACCTCGCCCAAGGCCGCCTGCGTGCACTCAAGATGGAGCGCCGCTAGAACCATGGGCGCGCGATCTGTCGCGTCCTTTTTTTGCGGGATGAGCCGAAGAGCAGAAGCTTTTTCTGCCAAGGATAGACACGGATAAAGCTGGAACATGGATTTGGCCTTTTCTCTGTCCGTGCAATCCGTGGCAAATTCCTTTGATTCGCTTTGAACCCGTCATGGTCGAAGACCGCCTGCGCATCACCGAAATCTTCCACTCGCTGCAAGGCGAGGCACGGTCGGTCGGCTGGCCGACGGTGTTCGTGCGCCTGACCGGTTGCCCGTTGCGCTGCGTCTGGTGCGACACAGAGTATTCGTTCCATGGTGGCGAATGGCGCGAAACAAGCAGCATTGTGGAAGAAGTGAAAAAGTATAAAACGCGGCATGTCTGCGTCACCGGTGGTGAGCCGCTCGCGCAGAGGCGCTGTCTCGACCTGCTGAGCCGCCTGTGCGACGAAGGCTTCGATGTCTCGCTGGAAACCTCGGGCGCGCTGGATGTATCGGCGGTGGATGCGCGCGTCAGCCGCGTCGTCGACGTCAAGGCACCGGGCTCGGGCGAGTCCGCGCGCAACCTGTGGAGCAACCTCGACGTGCTCGGCGCGCACGATCAGATCAAGTTCGTCCTCGCCGACCGTGCCGATTACGACTGGGCGCTGGACGTGCTCGATCGGCGCGACCTGACGTCGCGTTGCGATGTGCTGTTTTCGCCCGTGGCCGGCAAGCTCGCGCCGCGCGACCTCGCCGACTGGATCATTGCCGACGGTCGCCAGGTGCGCATGCAGGTGCAGTTGCACAAACTGCTTTGGGGCAACGAGCCGGGACGCTGAACTATGATCGCCGCCTCGGCAGGGAATGCCGAGGTCCAGATTGCACGGATGCCGCCATTGCGAATCAAACCATGTCCACTTCCAACAAACGCGCCGTCGTTCTCGTCTCCGGCGGCATGGATTCCGCGGTCACCCTCGCGATCGCACGCGTGCAAGGCTTCGCCTGTCACGCACTCAGCGTCGAGTACGGCCAGCGCCACGTCTCCGAACTTGCCGCCGCGCGGCGCGTCGCCGCGCGGTACGCGATTGCGCACAAGACCGTGCGCATCGATCTGCGCAGCATTGGCGGCTCGGCGCTGACCGACGATATCGCCGTGCCTGAGGATACCGATCAAGGCGGGGCGGGCGACGGCATCCCGGTCACCTACGTGCCCGCGCGCAACACGATCATGCTGTCGATCGCGCTCGGCTGGGCCGAAGTGCTCGGCGCGCAGGACATCTTCTGCGGCGTCAACGCGGTCGACTACTCCGGCTATCCCGACTGCCGGCCCGAATTCATCGAGGCGTTCGAGCGTCTCGCCAACCTCGCCACCAAAGCCGGCGTCGAAGGAAACAAGCTGACCGTGCATGCGCCGCTGATCCGCCTGTCCAAGGCCGACATCGTCCGCCGCGGCAACGAACTCGGCGTCGATTTCGCCGAAACCGTATCTTGCTACCAGGCCGATGCCGACGGCCGCGCCTGCGGCCACTGCGACGCTTGCCGCTTGCGCGCGCTCGGCTTCGCCGAGGCAGGAATAGCCGATCCGACGCGGTATCGCTGAAATGGTGTTTCGCCGTGCTCCGTGCGGCACAGGCAACGGTTTTCCTTGATGATTTTGCGCGCGGCCACTAAACTGCGCGACCCGCATCCATGCGGAACCGCATTCGTCGGTTCATGGGCCGTTAGCTCAGCGGTAGAGCAGTAGACTTTTAATCTATTGGTCGATGGTTCGATCCCATCACGGCCCACCATACCGACGCACGTGCGGAGCATTTGCCGCTTCAAAGCCGAAAAAACCTGCCCTGTCACGGGTTTTTGCCTTTCCGTTGGTCGTTAGAGACGGAAGGAAGGGCATTTCCCGTCTCAAAAGACGACCCTCGCGCATAGGCACGAGAAGTCGTCGGGTCTTCTCGGCGTCCCCGGAGCGCTTGCAAAATGTATATTTCTGCACTTTGCGTCATGGGGATGTCGAGCTGGTGCTTGTCGACGATCGGCGTACCGTCGATGACGATGGCGGCGGGGTGGCGTGCGCTCAGCTCCCCGCGCGCACCGCGACCGTCTGGCCCGCGCTCAGGCGCTCGGCACCACGTACGACCAGGCGGTCGCCGACGTTGAGTGCGCCGCGCACCTCGACCAGTTCGCCGCTGCTCGTGCCCGGCGTGACGACGACCTGCTCGGCCTTGCTGTCGCTCGACACGCGCATGACGTAGGTACGGTCGGTGCGGCGCACGAGCGCGTCGCGCGGCACGGCAAGCGCCGCGCTCGCGGCTTCGGCGGTTTCCGGCAGGGCGACTTCGATCGCGCTGCCGACCAGGGCGAACGTGGGGTCGACGCCGACGCGCAATTCGAACTGGCGCGCGCGCTCGTCGCCGACCGGCACGACCGCACGCACGATCGCGGCCTGCTCGACCCCGCCCTTGCGCATGCCGACCTGCATGCCGGGGCGGATTTTGTCGGCCAGCGCGAGCGGTGCCTGCACGCGCGCCTCGATGTGCTCGGTGTCGACGAAATGGACGATGTTCGCGCCGACTTGCAGATATTCACCGCGCTGCGCGAAGCGCTCGGTGACGATGCCCGAGAACGGCGCGCGCACATCGGCCTGGGCGATGTCGTATTCGACCTGGCGCAGTTGCGCGCGGGCACGCGCGGCGGTCTGGCCGTCGGTTTCCAACGTCGCCCGCGCCTCGTCGAGTTGCGAGCGCGCGATCAGGTTGCCGGTTTCAAGCTTGCTGAAACGATCGAGCTGGGTTTTCGACAGTGCCTGTTTGGCCTCGGTGCGGCGCAGCTCGGCGAGCAGTTCCTCGCGGCGCAGGCGCAGGGCCTGATCGTCGAGCTTGGCCAGGCGTTCTCCGGCCTTCACCCGCGTGCCGACCTCGGCGACGAAGTCGAGCCGCCCGGCTTCGGCGCTGGCGATCTTCGCATCGTCGCGGCTGACCACGCTGCCGGGTACCCAGCGCAGCGGTGCCAGTTTCGATGCGGTGGCTTGGCCGACCTCGACGATCGCGGGCGGCGTGCTCGCCGTCTGCGCATGCGCGATGCTGCAAAGTATAAAAAGAGAAATAATCGCAATTTTCCGGTTCATGGCATCACCCAAAGCAAGAGCCTCTTTTAAGGCAGATAACAGCGGATAAAAGCCGATAAATGCGGATGGAGATAAATGAATACACAAGAAGATCAGCTCATATCCGCGTCTATCCGCTTTTATCTGCGTTAAGAGAATTCATCACGCAGCTTCCGCATCGACCAGGCGCGGCCGTTCGCCGCGCGGCGGCGCAAGCGCGGCGCGCTTGCGTTCGCCGGCGAAGAACAGACGCATCAGGCTCGGCAGCAGCAGCAGCGAGAAAATCAGACTGATGACGACGCCGCCGACGTTGACCGCGGCCAGGCCGCGATAGATCACGCTGCCGGGGCCGGGGTTGACCGCCATCGGCAGCGCGCCGAGCGCGCCGGTCAGCGTGCTGGCGAGGATCGCGCGCAGGCGCTGGTTGAGCGACATGCGGATCGCATCCGACAGGTTGGCGCCGTTGGCCTGCTCCTCGCGGGTCAGGTCGACGAGCAGGATCGCGTGGTTGACGACGACGCCAACCATCATGATGAAGCCTATCATCGACAACAGATCGAGCGGCTGGAACGCGAACAGGCCGAGCACGCGCAGGCCGAGCATGCCGCCGATCAGCGCGAGTGGCACGGTGAGCACGACGATGACGGCGTGGCGCAGCGATTTGAACATCGCCGCCATGAGCAGGCCGAGCACGAACAGGGCAAGGAGGAAGTTCTTGCCGATCGTGCCGACGATGCGTTCGAGGCGGTCGGCGCTGCCGGCGAGGCGGATCGTGCCGTCCGGCAGTTGCTTGCGCAGCGTCGGCAGTATGTCCTTGTCGATCGTCGCCAGCGCGTCTTCGAGCGCGAGCGTTGCCGGTGGATCCATGGTCAACGTCACCGTGCGGCGGTGGTCGAGGCGGCGGATCTGCGAGGGGCCGAGCGCGGTTTCCAGATGCACCATTTCGCCGACCGTCATCACCTTGCCGTTCGGCGCGACGACCGGCGTCTGCGCGAGTTCCTCGGGCGTTTGCCCGACGCTCGCGCGCAGGATCACCGGCACGCGTTGCTCGCCGTCGAAGTATTCGCCGAGCCAGGCGCCGTCGCCGAGCGTGCGCACGATGTCGCCGAGGGTGGCGCGGTCCCAGCCGGCTTCGGCGATGCGCCGGTCGTCCGGCGCGGCGCGCAGTTCGAGCTGCGCAGCGTCGGTCGGCGGGAACGCCTGCACGTTGGCGCCCTTGAATTTCGCTTCGAGCAACTGGCGGCCGGTCTCGGCGACCTGGTATAGCTTCGCCGCGTCCTCGCCCTGCAGATGGATCGACACCGCGCGTGCCGAGCCGCCGAAGCCGCCGAACAGGTCGCCCTCCTGGGTGAACGCGCGCGTGTCGGGGAAGCCGACCGTGATCTCGTCGCGGACGATGCGTTCGAGGTCGCCGATGCGGGCTTCATCCACCACGCGCGCGCCGATCGTGCCGCCGCCCGGCCACAGCAGCACGTACCAGTTTTTCAGTTGCGGCTGCTTGCTGCCGTCCATGTACGGCTTCATGCGCGCGAGAATCGTCGGCACGATCTCGCGGTCGATCACTTCGGGTGGCATGCCCGGCGGGAAGCTGAAGAACGTGTCGATCGCCGCGCGCTTGACCGGCGGTAGATAGTCGAGGCGCGGCATGAAAGCGAACGTCGCCGCGAGCGGCAGTACGAGCAGGGCGAACACCCAGCCGATCTGCTTCGGTCGCGTATCGGTCCACGCCATGATCTTGTCGGTCAGCCACGGCCAACCGTCGCCGTAGCCTGATCTGAGTTTCTTCGCTTTCAACCAACCCGCCGCCGCGGGCAGCGCGGTGATCGCGACGATGACCGAGATCGCCACCGCAATGGAAATCGTCAGCGCGAGATCGGAGAAGATCTGGCCCTCGACGTCGCGCAGGAACACGACCGGCAGGAACACCGCGATCGTCGTGATCGTCGAGGCGATCAGCGCACCGACCACTTGTTGCGTGCCGGTTAGCGCAGCCTTGTGCGGCGTGACCCCGCTTTCCTTCAGGCGCAGGATGTTGCCGGAGACGACAATCGCGCCCTCGACCACCATGCCGACCGCGAATGCGAGGCCGGCCAGCGAGATCACGTTGAGGCTGTGACCGGTGAGATGCAGCACGGTGAACGTGGCGAGCAGGCAGATTGGAATGGTCGCCGCGATCAGAATCGTCGCGCGGATGTCGCGCATGAACCACCACACGCAGAGCAGCGCGAGCAGCGCGCCGACGATGAGGTTCTCGCTGAGCAGGTGCACCGCGCGGTTGATGAACAGCGAGGAGTCGAACGACTGCTCGATGCCGAGGCCCTTGTCCTTGAGCACGCCGTCGCGCAGTTCGGCGACGACCTTCTTCACCGCAGTCAGCGTCTGCAGCACGTTCGCGCCGTTGACCTTGTCGACCTGCAGGCCGATCGCCGGGTTGCCGTTCTGGTAGGCATAGAACTGGCGCCGCGGCGGCCGCACTTCGATCGTGGCGACGTCGGCGAGATGCACGACCTTGTCCGCCTTGGAAGACAGTACGAGCGCGCCGAGTTGCTCCGGCTTGTAGCGTCCGGTGTAGCGCAGCTGATACTGCTGGCGGCCGACGTCGACCTGGCCGCCGGAAACGTCCGCCGCGGCAGCGGCGCGCGCGGCGATATCGGGAATCGACACGCCGAGGCTGGCCGCCTTGGCCATGTCGACGGTGATGCGCACCTCGTCGGGCGGCCCCGCGTTGACGATCACCTGGGCAACGCCCGGCACCGCTTCGATGCGCGGCTTGACCGTGTTCTCGATGAACTGGCGATACTTGTCCATCGGCCCCGGCGTGCCGGGCAGCAGTTGCACGAAAAACCAGCTCAGCGTGGTATTGGCGCCGCCGTTGTTGCCGCCCATCTGCACCACGGGCCGGTCGGCGTCCTTCGGGATCGAGCGCACGCGGTTGATCCGCCCGATCACCTCGACCAGCGCGTTCTTCATGTCGCTGCCGATCGCGAAGGTCAGGTTGATGTTGCTGCCGCCAGCGCCGGCGTTGCCGTCGAGTTCTTCAAGCCCCGGCAGGCCCTGCAACACTTGTTCCTGTGGCTCGAGCAATTCCGCTTCGACTTCCTCGGGTGAGGCCGCGCGCCAGTTGGTCTGGATCGAGATCTGCGGCCGGTCGATGTCGGGAAACAGCTGCAGCGGCAGTTCGCGCAGGCTGAGCAGGCCAAGCAGGGCGACCAGCAGCACCGCCATGCCGACCGCGACCGGGTTCTTCAGCGAGGCTTCGATGATCTTCATGGGCCGCTCCCTTCTTTGTCCGCGGCTAGCATGGCGCGCGGCTCGGGCAATGAGATGTGGCATTGGTCATGAAGGTTGCATCGTCTGCGACGAAGCGTTGGCACGGTGCGACGAAGCGTTTGGCGACGGCGGCTCTCGCCTGTCGTTCCTGCGTAGGCGGGAATGACGAGCAAAAAAAGAACCCGTCAGGTGAGCAACTTCACCTTGTCACGATAGCTGCGCGACAGCTTCAACTCGTGCCCTGAGTCGAGCACGAGGAAATACTCGCCGTTCACGTGCGGGCGCATCTCCTTGACGCGCGAGAGGTTCACGATGCTGGAGCGATGCACGCGCGCGAAGCGGCGCGGATCGAGGCGGCGTTCCAGATCAAGCATCGTGCCGCGCAACACGTGCGTGTCGGCTCCGGCGTGGATGCACATGTAGTCGCCGGCAGCGTCGATCCAGCGGATCGTCTCGATATCGATGCGCAGCAGGCGGTGGCCGTCCTTGACCGTGAGTTTCGCGGCCGCAGGCAGGTCCGTGTCGTCGGCGAGATGCGCGTCGAGCTTCGACTTCGCCGCTTCGGGCAGCGTCGCGATCAGTTTGAGCAGGCGCTCGTAGTGGTCTTCGGTCTTGCGCGCGCCGAGGCGCGCACGGGCACGGGCGATCGCCTCGTCGAGGCGCACATCGTCGACCGGCTTGAGCAGGTAGTCGAGCGCGCTTGCGGCAAACGCAGCCAGTGCGTACTGGTCGTAGGCGGTGACGAAGACAGTCAACGGGATCTGCGTTGCCGGCAGCGCGCGCAGCAGCTCGAAACCGTCGATGCCGGGCATCTGCACGTCGAGGAACATCAGTTGCGGGCGCAATGTGGAAATCGCGTGGAAGGCCTGGCGGCCGTTGCCGGCCTCACCGACGATCTCGATGTCGGCGTGACGGCGCAGGCGCAGCTCGAGGCCGCGTCGCGCCAGCGGTTCGTCGTCGACGATGAGGGCACGTATCGTCGCCATCTCACGTTCCGCGCGCGGTTTCGAACGGCAGGCGGATGTGCACGTCGACGCCGTGCGGTTCACGGTTGCCGATGTGGAAATGCTGGCGTTCTCCGTAGAGCACGCGCAGGCGCTCGCGCGTGTTGGCGATGCCGACGCGCGCATGGCCGTTTGGCGCGATGTCGGCCTCGTCGAAACCCGGACCGTCGTCGCGCAGGTGCAGGTCGAGCCAGGCGTCGTGCGCCAGGTTCGCGTCGCGGCGCGCCACCAGCGCGACGCAACCGCCTTCTTCGCGCTTCGACACCGCGTACTTGATCGCATTTTCGATCAAGGGTTGCAGGATCAGGCTCGGCACGAGTGCCATGCGCGCGGCCGGTTCGATGTCCATCTCCACCTTGAGGCGGTCGCCGAAGCGCAGCTGCTCGATGCCGAGATAGAGCCTGAGCGCGTCGACTTCCTCGGCGAGGCTGACGCGCTGCTCGGGGTCGGAGTCGAGCGAGTGGCGCAGGAATGCGGACAGACTGCCGACCATGCGATAAGCGGTGTCGCGCTTGTCGTCGAGCACCAACGTGGAAATCGCGTTGAGCGTGTTGAACAGGAAATGCGGGTTGAGCTGGTAGCGCAGCATCTTCAGCTGTGCCGCATGCGCGGCGTTCTGCGCGCGCAGCGCGGCTTCCTTCTGCAGCTGCGATTGCTGCGCGAACTTGATGCCGAAGTAGAGTCCGCTCCAGGACAGGAGCAGGTAGAACATCGACAGGAAGTACCACAGGTAGCTGAGCAGGTTGTGCGACATGCAGTCGTCGCAGAAATGGAAGGCGAACTTCGCGCCGAGGTAGACGCCTGCCTGCACCAGCGTGGCAGTCAGCAGCAGCGCCGCCGCGAAGCCCGCCATGCGCGGCAGCGGCAACGCCCACAATTGCCGGTAGCCCAATCGCAACAGGCTCGTGATGGCGAAGCCGGAGAGGGTTACGGTCAGCGAGACGACCAGGTAACGCAGTTCGCTGCCTTCCCCGATCACCGCCGTGGCGTTGAGGATGAAGTAGGTCGCCCAGCCCGCGATCTGCAGCGGCCAGAACGAGGGCTTGCCCTGGGCCGCGATGGGGTTTGCGATGACCGACGCGTTCACGTGGCGCATGCTCGTATTGGCAGGGGCGCACACTATGAACCGATCCGGCGCAGGTTTGAAGTGGCCGGCAGCGCTTGCCGCGGTGTGGACTGCCGGATGTCATGGCGACCCCGACGCCCGGCGATTGCCGCGCCGGAAGTTCCGGACTCGCCGAGGAACCGCGCTACTCCGCGAGGCGACGCTGCCCAACCAGCACGTAGTACGGCACGCGAATCCGCGGCAGGTACGGCACCGTGGTGCGACGCTCGGCGAGCTCGTGCGCCGGCAGGGACTCGGACAGCGTGGCGAGATGCGCGGGATCGAGGTTCACGCCGTCGTGAGCGAACCAGCGCGGCCAGAAATCCCGCGTGAAGGTACCGTGGCGCACGAGTCCGGCTGCTGGTTGCGCTGCGGAAGTATAGAAATCCACTACGCCCAGCAAGCCTCCTGGCTTGAGCGTGGAGAGTGCGTTGGCCAGCGCCGCGCGCCAGTCGGGGGTCATCGTCAGCGCATAGGAAGAGTAGACGCAATCGACCGGCGCATCGGGCCGCCAGGCCGTCGCGTCGGCTTCGACCATGCGCACCAGCGGATGGCGCGCGAGACGTTCGCGTGCGCATGCGAGCGGGCGGGGCAGAGGTCGACGAGGTCGAAGCTTGCGACGTCGCCCAAACGGTCGCCGAAGAATTCGAGGTTGCGGCCGGTGCCGCCGCCGAGTTCGACGATGCGCGCCTGCGCCGGCAGTCGCGCGCGCAAGCGCCGGATCAATTCCTCGCGCCCGCGCAGCAGGCGCTCGCGAAAGCGGCCGCGGTCCCGTGCCTGCGCGCCATGGAAACCTTCCAGGTTACGCGCATGCAAAGACGGCTTCGGTACACCGCGCAGCATCTGGTGCAGCACGGCGACGTCGTAGCGCAGGGTGGCCGGTCGGCTCACGATGCGTGTCCCGCCAGGTCCGCGCGAACGGTGAAAGTTGCGCACGCAGCTTCTGCCGGTAGAGATTGCCGAAGTCCGGCTGATGGCCCTCGCCGAAGATCGCGAAGTAGTCGTTGCAGGCCAGCGCATGGATCGGCGATCTTCAGCTCAGCAGCGCGATCTGGCGAGAATTCGCGTCGACCGTGAAAATCTGCTTCTGGTCCGAGCGCGAGCGCCCTGCGGTCGATCGCCGGGTCTTCCCGGCAGGTGTTGCAGACCAGGCTGCGTGAGTAGATCGCATTGAACAGCGCGTGGTCCAGTTTGTCGATCAGGCTGGGCTTGGACATCGGCAGGCGGCTCGGCGTGGAGACCAGGCCGGCGCGCTAGTGCGCGATGATGACGTCGCGGTTACGGACCCGGAAATTCGGTATCCTCGCCGCTGCCACGAGTCATCGGGAAAGCGCATGCTGCGTATTCTGTCCGCATTGTCGTGTCTGCTGCTGTGTTTCCCGCAAGGGCATGCGTTCGCGCCCGCGGCGAAGTCGCGCAACGTCGTCCTCGTCACGCTCGACGGTGTGCGCTGGCAGGAGATGTTCGGCGGTGCCGACCCGGCGGTGATGAAGTTCCTCGCGCGCGGCGCGCCGGTCGAAGGCACGTCGTTGTATCGACGCTACTGGGCGCCGACCACCGAAGAACGCCGCGCGAAGATCATGCCGTTCCTCTGGGGCACGTTGCTGACGCAGCATGCCTGGATCGCCGGCGACCCGGCGAAGGCGAGTCATGTCGAATCGAGCAACCGCTTCCACACCTCGTATCCGGGTTACGCGGAAATCCTCACCGGCCGCGCGCACGACGGGGTCATCGTCGACAACACGAAGCAACGTGTTCCGGTGCCGACCGTGCTCGAATTCGTGCGTCGCGAACTGCGCCTGCCCAAGTCGGCGGTGGCGGTGTTCGCCAGTTGGGACAGGTTCAACGACATCGTCGAGCACGAGCCGGATGCGATTGTCGTGAACGCGGGATTCGCACCTTATGCGAGCAACGACGCGGCGCTGCGGGAATTGAGCACGGCGCAAGCCGAGATGGTTGCCTGGCCGGATGAACGTTTCGACTATCCGACCCAGCGCTTCGCGCTCGACTATCTTCGCCGCGAGCATCCGCGCCTGCTCTACATCGGCCTCGGTGATACCGACGACTATGCGCACGACAAGAAGTATGAATTGATGCTGGAATCGCTGCACCGCGCTGACCGTTTCCTGGCCGCGTTGTGGACGCAGTTACAGGCGATGTCGTCGTATCGCGACAACACGGTGCTGATCGTCACCACCGACCACGGTCGCGGCAATATGGCCGAGTATTGGGATACGCACAACGAGGAATTGACGTCGGCCAGGAACATCTGGCTCGCGGTGGCCGCGCCCGGCGACGTGCGGCGCGGCGAGCTCGAAGGCGGGCCGACGCTGTACCAGCACCAGATCGCGGCGACGATCGCGCAGGCTTTCGGACTGGATTTCGACCGTGCGTATCCCGGGGCGGGCAAGCCGATCCCGTTGCCTGCCGGCGCACCCTGACGCACGCGGCGTCAGGCGTGCAGGCCGAGCACGCCACGCGCGCGCAATTCGGCGACAATGCGCTCGGCGGCGGCATCGGCGTCGAGCTGTTCGGTCTCGATGTGCAGCTCCGGCGTTTCCGGTGCTTCGTATGGCGAGTCGATGCCGGTGAAGTTCTTCAGCTCGCCGCGGCGCGCCTTCTTGTACAGTCCCTTCGGGTCGCGCTGCTCGACGACGGCGAGTGGCGTGTCGACGAAGATCTCGATGAACTCGCCGGCCTGCACCATCTCGCGCGCCAGCTTGCGCTCGGAGCGGAATGGCGAAATGAACGCAGTCAGCACGACCAGACCCGAATCGACCATGAGCCGCGCCACCTCGCCGATACGACGGATGTTCTCGATACGGTCGGCGGCGGTGAAGCCGAGGTCCTTGTTCAGGCCGTGGCGCACGTTGTCGCCGTCGAGCAGGTAGGTGCGCACGCCGAGCGCGTGCAGCTTGCGCTCGACGAGGTTGGCGATCGTCGATTTGCCGCTGCCGGACAGGCCGGTGAACCAGAGCACGCAGGGCTTGTGCCCATTGAGGCGCGCGCGGGCCGTCTTGTCGATTTCGAGCGCCTGCCAGTGGATGTTCTGCGAGCGGCGCAGGGCGAAGTGCAGCGTGCCGGCGGCGATCGTGTGATTGGTCAACCGGTCGATGACGATGAAGCTACCCATGTCGCGGTTGTCCGCGTAGGCATCGAACGCGACTGCGCGGTCCAGGGTCAGCGTGCATACGCCGACTTCGTTGACATCGAGCGTCTTCGCGACGAGGTGGTCGAGCGTGTTCACCTCGACCACGTATTTCGGCTTCGACAGGGCGCCGCCGAGCGTGGCCGCACCCATCTTCACGAGGTAGGAGCGGCCCGGCAGCATCGGCGTTTCGTCGAGCCAGACGATGGTCGCCTCGAACTGGTCGGCTAGACCGGCGGGATCCCGCGCCGAGCAGATCACGTCGCCGCGGCTGATGTCGATTTCGTCGGTCAGGGTCAGCGTGACCGATTCGCCGTCGAGCGCTACGGCCGCGTCGCCGGCCAGGCTGACGATGCGCGCAACCGTCGAGGTTTTGCCCGAGGGCAGCACGCGCACCTCGTCCCCCGGCTTGACCGAGCCACCGAGAATGCGCCCGGAGAAGCCGCGAAAGTCGAGGCTCGGGCGGTTGACCCACTGCACCGGCATGCGCAAAGGTGAATTTGTGGACGATGCGGCAATTTCCACATTTTCCAGAAATTCGAGAAGATGGGGACCTCTGTACCACGGCGTGTTCGCACTGGCTTCGGCGATATTGTCGCCGCGCAGCGCCGCGAGCGGAATGCTGGTGACGTGCTTGATGCTGCCGTCGAGGCGCTCGATGAAGGCGCGGTATTCGCGATCGATCTCGTCGAAGACCTGCTCGGAATAGCCGACCAGGTCGAGCTTGTTGACCGCGAGCACGACCTGCCTGATGCCGACCAGCGAAACCAGATAGCTGTGCCGCCGCGTCTGCGTGAGCACGCCCTTGCGCGCGTCGACCAGGATCACGGCTACGTCGGCAGTCGATGCGCCGGTGACCATGTTGCGCGTGTACTGCTCGTGACCTGGCGTGTCGGCAACGATGAATTTGCGCTTGTCGGTGCTGAAAAAGCGGTAGGCGACGTCGATCGTGATGCCTTGCTCGCGTTCCGCGGAAAGCCCGTCGACGAGCAGGGCGAAATCGAGATCGTCGCCCTGCGTGCCATGTTTCTTCGAGTCGGCGTCGAGCGCGGAGAGCTGATCGTCGAGCAGCGCCTTGGCTTCGTACAGCATGCGTCCGATCAGCGTGCTCTTGCCGTCGTCGACGCTGCCGCAGGTGATGAAGCGCAGCAGCGATTTGTTCTCGTGCATGCGCAGGTACTGCTCGATGTCGGTTTCGATCAATGCACGATCGACGGTTTGGATGGCGGTGTTCATCAGAAGTATCCTTCCGCCTTTTTCTTCTCCATCGACGCGCTCGCATCGTGATCGATCAGGCGCCCCTGGCGTTCGGTGGTCGTCGCCAGCAGCATCTCGCGGATGATTGCCGGCAGAGTGTCGGCCGTGGATTCGATCGCGCCCGAGAGCGGATAGCAGCCGAGCGTGCGGAAACGCACGTGCTTGTTCATCGGCACCTCGCCGGCACGCAGCGGAAAGCGCGCATCGTCGACCATGATCAGCATGCCGTCGCGCTCGACCACGGGCCGTTCGGCGGCGAGATAGAGCGGCACGATCGGGATGTGTTCGAGATGGATGTATTGCCAGATGTCCAGCTCGGTCCAGTTCGACAGCGGAAATACGCGGATCGACTCGCCCTGATTTTTGCGCGTGTTGTACAGACGCCAGAGTTCCGGGCGCTGGTTCTTCGGGTCCCACTGGTGCTGCGCGGAGCGGAACGAGAATACGCGCTCCTTGGCGCGCGACTTCTCCTCGTCGCGGCGCGCGCCGCCGAAGGCGAGGTCGAAGCGGTGCAGATCGAGCGCCTGCTTGAGGCCTTGCGTCTTCCACATGTCGGTGTGCCCGGCCGAGCCGTGGGTGAACGGGTTGATGCCGAGGCGTTCGGCTTCGGGGTTCTTGTAGACGATCAGTTCCATGCCCGACTCGCGCGCGGCGCGCTCGCGCATCGCGTACATGTCGCGGAACTTCCAGGTCGTGTCGACGTGGAGCAGTGGAAACGGCGGGCGGCTCGGGTAGAACGCCTTGCGTGCGAGATGCAGCATCACCGACGAATCCTTGCCGATCGAATACAGCATCACCGGCCGCTCGGACTCGGCGACGGCTTCGCGCAGGATGTCGATGCTTTCGGCTTCGAGGCGCTGCAAATGGGTCAGGCTGGGCATCCGCCTATTATGCGGCAAACCCCTGACGCCGGAAGCAATGCGAAGGGCCGGAAAGGGCGCGCGGGCCCCGAAGAAAAGGCATAAGCAAAGAACGATTTCTCGCTTTTCCTCGGGCCCCGCCGCCTGCGACGCTGGTTATTGCAAATGTGCCTCGAGGAACCACAGCGACTTGTCGAGCCCGCGCGAGATGCCGGTGAACAGGTCGGCGGTGTCGGCGTCGCCGGCGTCGTCGGCGGTGTCGATCGCCGCGCGCGTCGACTTGGCGAGCTGGGCATAGCGGTCGGCGAGCAGCGCCACCATCTTCATGCCGTCGTAGCTGTCGTGCGGCAGTTCGGCGAGGCGCGAGGTTTTGGCCGCGATGCGCGCGGTGCCCATCGCCACGCCGCCGAGGGCGGTGACGCGTTCGGCAAGGTCGTCGACGGGCGCTTCGAGCTGTTCGGCGAGATCGTCGAACAATTCGTGCAGCGCGATGAAGTAGGGGCCTTTCACGTTCCAGTGCGCCTGCTTGACCTGGGTGTACAGGTCGAGCGAGTCGGCGAGTTGTGCGTTGAGCAGGGCGATCATCTTCTCGCGCAGCTTTGGCGCGACGTCGATGCGGGTCGGGTTGTGCTTGTGCTTGGCCACGGGATGACTCCATTTGCTGGGACGGGAACACTATAATATCGGCCCACCGCATATTGAAGTTGATTGTTGTGATCCGTGCGATAGGCCCTGTCTATCACGGGTCGCAATACCGGTTGCTGCGTGAAACCCCGCATTCCCTCCGAATCCCCGCTTGCCGCATTGCGTGGCGAACTCGTCGAAACGATGCTGCGCGATCGTCGTGCGCTGTCGCGCGAGATCGACCGCCTCGCTTCGCGTGCGCCCGACGAGGCCGCGCTCGCGCGTCTGCGCCCGCGCGTGGTCGAGGCGCGCGCGCGCTACATGGCACGTGCGGCCAGCGTGCCCGAGATCCGCGTCGACGAGTCGCTGCCGATCGCGGCACGCACCGCGGAGATCGTCGATCTGATCCGCAAGCACCAGGTCGTGGTGCTGGCCGGCGAAACCGGCTCGGGCAAGAGTACGCAGTTGCCCAAGCTTTGCCTTGCCGCGGGGCGCGGCCGTGCCGGCTTGATCGGCTGCACCCAGCCTCGCCGCGTCGCCGCGCGCAGCGTGGCGCGTCGTGTAGCGGACGAGCTCGGCAGCGAGCTTGGCGGACTCGTCGGCTACCAGGTGCGTTTCGCCGATCGGGCCAGCGAACGCACGCTGATCAAGTTCATGACCGACGGCATCCTGCTGGCGGAGACGCAGGGCGATCCGTGGCTCAACGCCTACGACACGATCATCATCGACGAGGCGCACGAGCGCAGCCTGAACATCGACTTTCTGCTCGGCTATCTTAAGCGCCTGCTCGCGCGTCGGCGCGACCTCAAGTTGATCGTCACCTCAGCGACGATCGACACCGCGCGCTTCGCCGCGCACTTCGGCAACGCGCCCGTGGTTGAAGTCGAGGGGCGCAGCTATCCGGTGGAAGTGCGCTGGCGTCCCCCTGTCGCCGACTCCGCAGGCGCGGGTCGCGAGCGAGCGGCGTCCGCTGCCGAGCGCAACATTCCGACGCAGGTCGAACAGATCGTCGCTGCGGTCGAGGAGATCACGCGCGAAGACCCGCGCGGCGATGCGCTGATCTTTCTATCGGGCGAACGCGAGATCCGCGACACGCATCTGGCGTTGACGCGGCGCAACTTCCGCGCGACCGAGGTGCTCGCCCTGTACGCGCGCCTGTCGGCGGCCGAGCAGGACCGCGTGTTCAAACCCGGTGCTGCACGACGCATCGTGCTCGCGACCAACGTCGCCGAAACCTCGCTGACCGTGCCGCGCATCCGCTACGTGATCGACACGGGCACGGCGCGGGTCAAGCGCTATTCGCCGCGCAACCAGCTCGAGCGCCTGCACATCGAACCCATTTCGCAGGCCGCGGCCGAGCAGCGCAAAGGCCGCTGCGGACGCATCGGCCCGGGCGTGTGCCTGCGTTTGTATGGCGAGGAAGATTTTCAATCGCGGCCGAAATATTCCGATCCGGAGATCCTGCGCTCCTCGCTGGCCGGCGTGATCCTGCGCATGCTGTGCCTGAAGCTCGGCGAGGTGGAGCATTTCCCGTTCGTCGAGGCGCCGAACCCGCGTGCGATCGGCGACGGCTGGCGGCGTCTGCTGGAATTGGGTGCGGTCTGCATGACCGCGGACGATCAAAAAGCGGCTATCCATGGCCGCACTTCTCAATACGAGCTTACCGATATCGGACGGCGCATGAGCACGCTGCCGACCGACGTCGCACTGGCGCGCATGCTCGTCGAAGCGCAGCGGCTCGGCGTGTCGCGCGAACTGCTGATCCTGGTCGCGTTCCTGTCGATCCAGGACCCGCGCGAGCGCCCGCCCGATGCGCGCCAGGCCGCCGACGCCGCGCACGCGCAGTTCGTCGATGCGAAGTCCGATTTCGTCGGCGTGCTCAATCTCTGGCAGGCGCATGCGCTTGCGCACGAGGACCTGACCCAGTCGAAGCTGCGCGACTGGTGCGGCGCGCGTTTCCTGTCGTACCTGCGCATGCGCGAGTGGCGTGAGCTGCATCGGCAGTTGTTGCTGCTCGAAGACGCCACTTCTCCCTCTCCTCCGACGCAGTCGGGGGACAGGGCCGGGGTGAGGGGGCGCTCTTCAGTGCCGCAGAAGAAGCAAGGGCAACCCCCTCGCCCAACCCTTTCCCCCGACGGGGGAGCCGTTGAGGCAGAGGGTGTCACCGCGCCTCGTTACGAAGCGATCCACCGCTGCCTGCTCAGTGGCTGGCCGACGCAGGTCGCGCTCAAGGAGGAGAAGAACCAGTATCGCGGCACGCGCGAGCGGCGCTACCAGGTCTTCCCCGGCTCGGCGCTGGCGAAGAAGCCGCCGCGCTGGTTGCTGTCGGGGCAGATTCTCGATCTGCAAAAAATCTACGCGATGCTCAATGCCGAGGTCGCGCCCGAGTGGATCGAGCAGCAGGCCGCGCATCTGGTCAAGCGCAGCTGGCGTGAACCGCACTGGTCGCGCAAGCGCGGCGCCGTGCTCGCGTTCGAGCAGGTGACCTTGTTCGGTCTGACCCTGGCCGAAAAGCGCACGGTGCAGTTCGGTACGCAGAATCCGGGCGAAGCGCACGAGGTGTTCCTGCGCGAAGCTCTGGCGCGCTGCGACATCGACGCTCGCGCCGACTGCGTGCGCGCCAACGCGCGCGTGCTCGAGCAGGCGCACGAGATCGAGGCCAAGCAGCGGCGCAGCGGCCTCGTGCGCGACGAGGACGAACTCGTCGCCTTCCTGCGCGGCAAGCTGCCGGCCGACATCAGCACCACAGCCGCGTTCGATGCCTGGTATCGGCGCGCTTCTCCAGCCGAACAGGCGGCGCTGCGCTGGTCGCTGGACGATGTTTTGTCGAACCAGCCGGGCCTGCGCGCGAGCGATTTCCCGATGCACCTGGACTGCGCCGGGCACAAGCTCAAGCTTGACTATCGGTTCGTGCCGGGCGACGCGGGCGATGGCGTAACCCTGCAGGTGCCGCTGGCGTTCGTCAACGCGGTGCCGGCGAAGCGCGCCGAATGGCTGGTTCCGGGCCTGCTGCCGGAGAAGGTGGCCGAGCTGATCCGCGGGCTGCCGAAGGCGCTGCGACGCAATTTTGTGCCCGCGCCGGACTTCGCGCGTGCATTCGCCGAGGCCGAACGGTCGCGCGACGATTCGTTGCTCGACACGCTCGCGGCTTATCTCAGGCGCGTCACCGGCGTCGACATCGCCGCGGCTGACTTCGCCGGCATCGAATTGCCGCCGCATTTCTCGATGCGCTTTCGCGTCTACGACGAACACGGCGGGACACTGGCCGAAGGGCGCGACATCGAAGCCATACGCGAGGCCTGGGGCGGTGCGGCGAATGCGGCGTTTTCGCGCCGTGCCGACGTGGAGTTGGCGCGCGAGCAAGTCGCCGAGTTCGATTTCGAGGACATTCCCGAACGCATCGTCAGCGCCGCCGATCTCGTCGCCTGGCCGGCGCTGGTCGACCTTGGCGACAGCGTCGCCTTGCGCGTGTTCGAGCGTGCCGGCGAGGCGCGCGAAGCGCATGCGCTCGGCGTGCGCCGCCTGCTGCGGCGCGCCCTGCAGGAAAAAATCAAGCAGGCGCGACGACAACTGCCGATCGAGCGCCGGCTGGCGTTGAAGTACGCCGGTATCGCCAGCGTCGACGAACTGCGCGAGGACATCGTCGAAGCCGCGCTCACCGAACTTCTCGATGCGGGTGATCTCGATCTGCGCCAGCGCACCGCGTTCCGCCACCTCGAAGCCGACATCGGCGGCAAGCTGTTCGCGGCCGCGGTCGAATGGCTCGAGCTGGTCGAGGACATACTCGGCGCCTACGCCGAGTTCACGCCGTGGCTGGAACCGCCGCTGATCGGCTACGCCAAGGCCAACTACGACGACCTGCGCGAACAACTCGCCGAACTCGTCTTTCCCGGGTTCGTGCAAAAAGTACACAAATCCCGTTTGCGACATTTTCCACGCTACCTCAAGGCGATGCGCCTGCGTGGCGAACGCCTGCGCCAGGACGCGACGCGCGACCAGGCGCGCATGCTCACCGTGCGCGGCTACTGGCGCGAATACCTCAAGCGCCGCGCGAGCGGCGATGCCGATCCGGCAAGGCTGGACGAATTGCGCTGGCTGATCGAGGAACTGCGCGTATCGCTGTTCGCGCAGGAGCTGAAGACCGCCGAGCCGGTGTCGCCGAAACGGCTCAACAAGCTGATCGAGGATTTGTAGGCTGGCGTTCGCTTGCGCCCACCCCGACCTACCTGCGGGCTATTTGCTGCGCTCCACGTGCAATGCGTCGCAATCGTTGCCACTGACGAACAGCAGCCAACTATTGCCCATGGCCGGTTCGAGTTTGACCTTGGGGTTGTGCAGCTTGCCGCCCGCGCAGCGGCTGGATTCGGCTTGCGTCCATTCCTGGCCGTTCTGCAGCTTGAACACGGTCTTGCCGGTCCAGCCGGTGAATACGCCGTCGATGCGGGTTTCGATGCGCTCTCGCGGCGCGCCGTCGGCGTAGAAGACGGGCTTGTTCGATGGCGTGACCAGCCGGGTCACCGTCAGCGGATGCGCGGCAAGCCAGTCGTCGAGCCGTCGGAGCGCGGCAGGGCTGAGCTTGTCCAGCTCGGCGGCGTGGAACTCCTCCTTCGACATGCGCTCCTGCAAAGTCGGCGTCTCCGCGGCGCGGGATGAAGGCAGTAGGCCGACGATGAGAGCGATGGCCGGCAAAAACACGCGAGTCCGATTTTGCATTGGTCGGGGTCCAAACGCGCTGGAAAACGGTTCCCGTGTCATCGCATGTCACGGTGCCGCACAGGACGGCGACATGCCGTCGTCATTTCGTGCGCTCCACGCGCACGCTGCAACCACAGGGTTCGACATACATCAGCCAGCTGCCGAGCAACATCGGCTTGATCTTCACTTTCGGATTGTCGTAGCGGCCGTTGGAGAACTGGCCCGATTCGGCCTGGGTCCATTCCTGGCCGTTGTCGAGTTTGAACGTCGTCTTGCCGCGCCAGCCGGAGAAGCCGCCGCTGATGCGTGTCTCGACGATCTTGCGCTCGCCCTGGTCGGTCTCGAACACCGGCTTGCCGGCTGGCGTTTCGATCTTGGTGATGGTCTTGACGATCGCATGGCCGCCAAGCCAGTTGTTCAGCGACTTCAGCTCGGCGGGGCTGAGCTTGTCGAGGCCGGCCGCATGGAATTCGTCCCTGGACATGCGCTCTTCGAGCGTGGGGGTTTCCGCGGCGATCGCGGCGAAGGCGAGAAAGGAGAAGGCAAGACCGACGATGCGGCGCATGGGAAAGACTCTCGGTTCGAGCGAAGGCGGCATTGTAGCGGCTCGCGCGGTGGCTGCGCACGCACGGGGTGTTCGGCATCGCGCGCGGCGCGGCGGTAGAATCCGCAGATGAAATCCGCTGCGCAAAAAAACGCATCGTTGGCTGCGTGGCTGGCCCGTGTCGCCAATGATGCCGAGGCCATGAGTCTCGCCTCGGTGACGCTGGCACAGCCGGAAAACGAGGCTAACCGCGCCGCCGTCGAGGCGGAACTGCTCGCCACGCTGCAACTGCTCGAATCGCTCGATCTCGATCGCGAAACCTTGGCCGCCTGCATGCTGTACACGTTGCGGCAGGGCGGTTTCGCGCTCGATGCCGCGCGCCTGGCGAAACTGCCGCCGAGTCTGCGCGATCTGCTCGAAGGGCAGCAGGCCGCCGACAAGGTCGATGCGCTGTATGCGGCGCGCAGCGGCGGCGGCAATGCCGAAGGACTGCGCCGCCTGCTGCTCGCGATCATCCGCGACCTGCGCGTGGTCTTCATCCTGCTCGCGCGCCAGCTCGCGCGCCTGCGCGCGGCCGACAAGCTCGAGCCCGGGCAGCGCCGCGAGCTGGCCCAGCTCACCGCCGACATCCACGCGCCGCTCGCCAACCGGCTCGGCATCTGGCAACTCAAGTGGGAGCTCGAAGACCTCGCGTTCCGCTACCTGCAGCCCGATACGTACCGGCGCATCGTGCGCCTGCTCGACGAGCGCCGCGGTGAGCGCGACAGCTTCATCGAGACGACGATACGCACGCTGCGCGGCGCGCTCGACAAGGCCGGGATCAAGGTCGACATCGCCGGTCGTTCCAAGCACATCTATTCGATCTGGAAGAAGATGCAGCGCAAGGGCGGCGATTTCTCGGCGCTGTACGACATTCGCGCGGTGCGCCTGCTCGTCGACGACGTGGCCGCGTGTTACGCCGCGCTCGGCGTCGTGCACACGCTGTGGCCGCCGATCCCGAGCGAGTTCGACGACTACATCGCGCGGCCCAAGGGCAACAACTACCAGTCGCTGCACACCGCGGTCGTCGGGCCGCAAGGCAAGACGCTCGAAGTGCAGATCCGCACCCACGAGATGCACGCATTCGCCGAGCGCGGCGTCGCCGCGCATTGGGTGTACAAGGAAGGCAAGGGCGACGAGAGTTTCGAGCGCAAGGTCGCGTGGATGCGCACGCTGCTCGAGGCGAAGGACGAGTCCGGCGATGAGGCGACGCTGCTCGCCGGCTTCAAGACCGACCTGCTCGAGGACCGCGCCTACCTGCTCACGCCGGCGGGCGAGGTGATCGACCTGCCGCGCGGCGCGACCGTGCTCGACTTCGCCTACACCGTGCACACCGACGTAGGCCACCGCACGCGCGGCGCCAAGGTCAACGGACGCATCGTGCCGCTGGCGTTCCAGCCGGTGTCGGGCGACCGCGTCGAGATCCTCACCGGCAAAACCGCCGAGCCGCGCCGTGACTGGATGAGCGCGCAGTCGGGATTCCTCACCACGCAGCGCGCGCGTGCCAAGGTTCGCGCCTGGTTCAAGAAGATCGACCAGGACACCAACCTTGCCGCCGGTCGCGAAATTCTCGAGCGCGAGTTCAAGCGGCTCGCGTTGCACAACGTCGAGCTCGACTCGCTGCCAGGCAAGTTCCACTACAGGACGCTGGACGAATTCCTCATCGCGCTAGCGCTCGGCGATCTCACCGCCGGTCACGTCGCGCGCCTGCTGCACGAGGCGCAGGCGCCGGCTGCGCCCACCGTCGCGCCGGCACCCGTGCGCACGCCAGGTCGCGTCCAGACCGGCGACAAGGACGCGATCGTCATCGAAGGCGTCGGCAACCTGCTGACGACGATTGCGCGCTGTTGCCAGCCGCTGCCGGGCGATGCGATTGCCGGCTACATCACCCAGGGGCGCGGCGTATCGATCCATCGTGCCGATTGCGCGAGCTTCGCGCGTCTCGTCGCCCGCGAACCCGGCCGCGCGATCGAGGTCGAATGGGGTCGCGCGCGCAAGGCGGACTACGAAGTCGACCTGGTCGTGCGCGGCTACGACCGCAAGGGCCTGCACAAGGACGTGACCAACGTCATCGCGACGGCCAACATCAACTTGATCGCGGTCAACGCGCGGGTCGATGCGACCACGGGCCTGGTGACGATGAACTTTACCGTGCGCGTCGCCGATTTCGAGCAGTTGTCCACGCTGCTCGCGCGCTTGTCGGCGGTGCCCAACGTAACCGAGGCGCAACGGACAAGTTGAGCGCCAAGTCAAGCTTGGCTGCGCTTGCTCCGCTCGACCCCGGGGACGGAAGCGCCACGGGCGGTGAGCGGCAAAAAAATGCCGGCTCGTTGGAGCCGGCACCTACCATTTGCAAGGCGAATACGGGGCTTATGATCGTTTCAACGGATTTCAGGAACCAGGGAGATCAGCGGCCGGGAACCTGACAGCACCGGCGGCCGAGATAAATAGCCATGTTGGTGCCGGTTATAGTTGGGTTGTAGGCAGCGTAGGACAGACCCAGTTCGTTGCCGTAGTCGTTGTACCAAACTGCCAGGCCGCCAGTGCCAGAGGAATACTTCCACAGGTAGCCAACGCCCGTGGTGCTCGCCGGACATGCGGGAAAGCTGGCATCGAGAAAATTTGCAAAACTCTGATACACGACCGTCGAAGTCGTGGTGTTGTAAACGTTCGAGCAGGTCAATGCGGTTGCCGCCGGGCGCACGAACGAGCCGGTGACGTCGACGATCACGTGGGTGGTGGCCGAGGTCAAAACCGTGAATCCGAAGCTGGGGCTGGTGCTGAGCGGCAGGATACCGGCATTCGACGCCACCTGGCCGCCGGCAAAGTTCAGCCAACTCGTGGCGGGGACCGCGGCGCCCGTGGCGAAGGCGGTCAGATAGCTGCCCGGTGTGGCGGACTGGCCATTGGCGTCGACCGTGATATTGACCGCGACCGCGCCGGCGAGACCGCCGCCAAGGTAGCCGGTCCACGGATTGCAGCCGGAGCCGCCCTGGCCGGTATTGCTCGGCGACACCACGAAATTCCGTGCGATGGTGCCGACGACGATGCCGCCGGCCACGCGCGTATCGACGATGCGGCAGGGAGAAGCCAGCGGGATGTAGGTGAGATCGTCGGTCACATCGCCGAGCACTTCGGGCTGTATGCCGGGGGCGACCTTGCCACTGCCGAGCGAGTTTGCGGCCAGCATCGCGTCGCTGACGTTGCCCTTGGCTTGCACCTGCGCGAAGGTGCTTTCCGGGTTCTGCATCAGGGCGTTGACCATCTCCGTGCGCCAACGCGCGGGCAGGCCCTCAGCGGCCGCCGATGACGCGAACTGGTCGGCAATCTGCGTGGCATGCGCGAGCTTGGCCTGCGCGCGTGCGAGCTGTGCCGGGGTGATCGCATCGGAAGCCTCGCGAACCTTGGTCATCGTGGCGGGCTGAGCCGCCGCGGCCTGGGCGGCTGCGCCGACCTCGGCTGCGCCGAGTGCGGTCGATACGACGCAGGCCAGCAGCGCAGGTACGAAAAATCGCTTTGTATTCAACATTTTCATAGTGATGGCACCCATGTGGTTGGTTGAAGAGCGAACGTGCGTCCCTGCGCGTGAAATCCATGCCGAGGATCGGCCGCAACGGCAATCAAGCCCCGTCAACCAATACGATTCACGATTGCGGCCGCAGGATTACAGCCGGGGCCCGAATACCCGCCGGCGGTTGGCCGCGTTTGCCGAGGGTGCCCCGGCCGGGCTAGGCAAAGACCGGCCTCGATGCGGCCGGGCGGCAGGCAATCCGTGCGGCGGCAACGGCCGTGTCTCGCGCAGGAATGACCGGATCGCCACGGCAAACATCACCCGGTCGCGGGCGCTGCGGCGTTGGTCGGCTGCGCAACGCCGGTGGGGCAGCCGATCGACGCCGCGTGGGTCAGCGGCGTCCAGGCGCACGGCGGCGCCGCGTCCGCGACGATGCCGTCCCGGTCGGGGTGGCATGGCAGGACCGAGGGATCCGCGCTGCCCGTCAGATCGGCCGGAACAGCCCGGGCCGGTGTCCGCGGCGGTTTATTCGCCGAGGTCGACCGTCTCGCGCAGGCCGATGCCGTTCGGGTTGGCCTCGAAGGTGAATTCGCCGGCGCGGATCATTTTCTCGTACAGCGAGAACAGTTCGGTCTGCTTGGCGAACCGGGCCTTTTGCTCGGCCGGCATCGCCGCCTGCATCAGGTCGGCGTACTTGCCGAGCAGGCCGTACAGCGCGCCGGTGAAGTGCACGCGCAGGAACACTGGCGTCGTGCTCGGCGGCGCGGCGAAGTAGGCGCCGAGCGTGGCCTCGCTGCCTTGGCCTGCGGCCAGCGCGATCGCCTTGTCGGTCATCGCCAGCCACATCGGCGGCAGCTGCGCCGAGGCCGGCAGCAAGCTCGCAGGCAGCGCGACCGGCTTGCCGTCGATCGTGATCGTGAGGTCCTTGAGCTGCGGCACGGCCATCTGCGCCATGCCGACCGCGGCGAGCGGATTGTTCGTTCCGATCAGCAGGCGCGCGGCGACGTCGGGCACCTTGGAATCGTTGCGCGGTTCGAGCTTGTCGAGGGTCACGCGCAGGCCGGTCAAATCGCTGAACGGCGGCGGGATGGTCACGCCGACCTTCTCTTTCGACCTGGCGAACGTCTCGTTGAGATCAGCGAATTCGGGGCAGGCGAACGGCTTCGCCGCCACCGCATCGGCCTGCTTGAGCCAGAACTCCTTGAGCTTGAGCAGCGGCGTCGCCAGGCTGATGTCGAACAAGCCTTCGGCTGCCGCGCCGGTGCCGGGTGCGGGTGCGAGCGCGGCCATCAGCGCCTGCGCGAGCGCGGGTTCGGTTTCGAACTGCATCGCGACGCGCAGCTGCGGCGGGGCATAGCTCTCCGCGCCGGCGACGATGCGCGGGAATTTTTGCGCGATCGCCTTGGCCTCCTCGATGCAGACCGGACTGTCCTTGGCGATGCCGTCGGGCAGTTTCAGTGCCTTGGCGATCTCCAGATCGGCGTCGGTCGGCGTGGTGGATAGACGCTGCACCAGCGCGGCGAAATCGAGGTAACCCTCGCCATAAGGCGAATAATTGTACTTTTTCGCAATTGCCTGCAGCGTGCCCGCATCGAGCAGGTTTTTGCCCGGGCGGGTGATGCCGAGCAGCAGTTGCTTGACCGTGTCGTTCGCGTCGGCCGGCCACAGCGTGGCGACGAGGTGCGAGCCCTGCACGGCGACCGCGACCCGCACGTCCTTGTCGCCGAACTGCCAATACTCCTGCTCGCCGGTCTTGCCGGTCGGAATCTTTTCGCCGACCTTGCCCTCGACGCGCGCGATCATCGCCCTGAACGCGGCCGCGTCGCCAAGCTCCAGGCGCAGCACCGGAATCAGGCCGACGCCGTAGATCGCCACGCGCGCATCGGGCTTGAAGCCGAGTTCGCGCAGCTTGTCGAGCGTGTCGCGGCCGCGCAGTTCGTCGAGCACGGCGGAAAGAATCTTCGTTTCGCGCGCGCCGAGCGCCTTCTGCTGCTTGAGCAGGTCGTCGTACATGTCGATCACCAGCGGCATCAGCGCGTGCAACTGGCGCTGCGACCAATCGATCATCGACTGCGGCTGCGGTTCGAGATTGGCCCAGGCATACGGCGTATCCGCGGGGGCATAGGCGAGCGGCTGGCCGGCACCCGGCTGTGGCTTGCCGCAGGCGGCGAGGATGGCGGCGCCGAGCGCGAGAACGGTATGACGAGCGGCCTTGTTCATTCGGGAGGTTCCTTTCGACTGCGGATTGCGGAGGTCTTCGTGAAACGACGGGAAAAGCGGTCGCGCCGGATCGTCAGCGCCGTTCGAGCAGTTCGGCGAGCACGGCCATGCGCGCGAACACGCCGTTGGCTACCTGCTCGAGAATCAGCGACTGCGCGCCGTCGGCGACATCGTCGGCGATTTCGACATTGCGGTTGATCGGGCCCGGGTGCATTACGACGCAGCCCGGCTTCGCGCGCGCGAGGCGTGCGCGGGTGAGGCCGTAACGGGCGAAGTAGTCGGCTTCCGAGGGAATCGCCGCCGCTTCCATGCGTTCCTTCTGCAGGCGCAGCATGATCACCGCGTCGCAACCGGCGACGGCTTCGTCGAGCGAGGACACGAACGAACATTGCGCGAACGCGCCCGAGTTCGATTCGGGCAGTAACTCGGGCGGCGCGCACAGGCGCAGGTCACGCACGCCCAAGGTACGCAACACGTCGACGTCCGAGCGCGCGACGCGCGAGTGGAGGATGTCGCCGCAAATGACGACGCTGAGTCTGGGAAAATCCTCGATGCGTCGGCGCAGGGTGAACGCGTCGAGCAGGCCCTGGGTCGGGTGCGCGTGGCTGCCATCGCCGGCGTTGAGCACCGCGGCGTCGGAGCGCAGGTTGCGCGCGATCGTTTCCGGCGTGCCCGATTCCTTGTGGCGCACGACGAAGGCGTCGCAATGCATCGCCTCGAGTGTGTGGATGGTGTCGAGCAGGCTTTCGCCCTTGACAGTCGACGAGCGTTCGATGTCGAAGTTGATGACGAGCGCGCCGAGCCGCTGCGCGGCGAGGTCGAACGAAGTGCGCGTGCGCGTCGACGGCTCGAAGAACAGGTTGATCAGCGTGCGCCCGGCGAGCAGATCCAGCGGACGCGCGCCGCCGTCGCTGTCGCGGCGCATCGCCTCGGCCCGGTCGAGCAGGCGTTCGACGACCGCGCGTGGCAAGCCGGCGAGCGTGATCAGATGGCGCAGGCGCACATCGGCGGTGAGTTGAAGGTTTTGCATCGTGCTGATTCGGCTATGTCGTTAGTGAAATCAAAAAAGAGTTGCCACGAAGACACGAAGATCACGAACGAAAAGTCACGAAGAAAAGCCGTTGCGGGGCGTTTCGCACTTCTTCGTGCTTGCGTGTCTTCGTGGTGAATCTTTCGGCGCTTGCTATCCCTGCTCCCTCAACCATTGTTCGACGATGATCTCCGCCGCGACCGCATCGAGCGCAGCGGCATGTTTGCGCCTGGCCGAGCCGCTGGCGCGGCGTTCGGCGAAACGATCGGATGCGGCACGCGAAGTGAGGCGTTCGTCGACCATCTCGACCGGCAGCGCATGGCGCTCGTGCAACATGGCGGCGAAGGCGCGCGCGTTGCGGCTGTTGGCCTGTTCGCCCGAATCGAGCGTCAGCGGCAGGCCGACGAGCAGCACGTCCGGGCACCACTCGCGCAGCAGTGCGGCGATGCGCGCGAAGTCCGGTCCATTGGCGCCGTTGCCGACGACCTCGAGCGCGCGTGCGCTGCCGGTCACGCGGTTGCCGACCGCGACGCCGATGCGACGCGCACCGTAGTCGAAGCCGAGCACGACGCAGGGCTGGCGGGGCGGGGCGGAACTAGGAGGCATGTTCGTCGCTTGAACCTCGTGATGGCCAAATCGGCGCGTTCGGTGCCACTGCTTGCTGCGCCGCGCTCCGGCTCTTGCTACGCATTCCCGGCCTGGCTGGAAAGGTTCGCCACATTGACCCCGATCAGCCTCGCCGCAGCCTCCCAGCGCTGCTCGAGGGCGACATCGAACAGGATGCGCTGGTCGGGTTCGGCGGTGAGCCAGGCGTTTTGCCTGATTTCGTCCTCGAGCTGGCCCGCGCCCCAGCCGGCGTAGCCGAGCGCGACGATCGCGCGTCGCGGGCCGCGGCCTTCGGCGAGCGCGACGAGCACGTCGCGCGACGTCGTCACGCTGAGCGATTCGGAAATGCGGTACGAGGATTCCCAGACGCCCTCGGCCGAATGCAGCACGAAGCCGCGCTCGGGCTGGACCGGGCCGCCGATCAGCACCGGCGCGTCCTCGATCTCGGCGAGCCGCGTCTTCAGCCCCATCTGCGCGAGCACGTCGCCGAGGCGGTACTCGGACAGGCGGTTGATGATCACGCCCATCGCGCCTTCGCCGGAGTGCTGGCAGATCAGCGCGACGCTGCGCACGAAGCTCGGATCGCGCATGTTCGGCATCGCGATCAGGAACTGGTTGGCAAGGGCGGTGAGGGCAAGCATGCCGAGATTGTACAGGCACGGGCCTGTGCGCCGCGTCAGCAAACCCTGGAACGAATCATGCTGGTACGATCAGTCGGCGATCCGCAGATGAAAAGTTCGAACCACGAAGATCACGGAGCAGAAATAGCCATGATCCGGAGCCACGCTTCGCGGTCTTCGTGGTCCAGGTTCTTCTTGCTTTCCGCAACCGATCGGATAGGCACGGAACAAACCACCGTACCCCGGCGACGCCCGAGCTGCGGTCGCTCGCCGCGTTGCCTTGCCGGTTCCCGAGGTCAACGTGTCTTCAGCACCGCACCCGGCCGGAATTCCCAGGTGCGGGTGATGTAGAGCTCGTCGTAGTCCATGTTCGCCGGCAGCGGCGGGAACGGCGCGGCGAGGCGGACGATGCGGATCGCGGCTTCGTCGAGCAGCTTGTACCCGCTCGACTGGATGATGTCGACGCTGGCGAGGCTGCCGTCACGCCGGATTCCGGTAGTGAGCAGCAGGCTCAGCGTGCGGCCGTTCTGCAGTTGCTGGCGGCGGGCCTCGTCGGGGTAGTTGAGGTTGCCGATGCGCTCGACGCGCGCAACCCAGCCGGCCTGGTAGGCCGCGTCGGCGGCTTCCCTGGTGTTCGCCGAGATGTATTTCTTCTTCGGCCGCTTGGCGTAGACCTGGGTTTCGCTGTGCAGCTCGTTGGCAAGGCGCGCCATTTCGAGTTTGCGTTCGGCGAGCGCGTTCGGATTGGGCCTGGCTGTGTCCGGCTGCTCGGTCGCCTGCGTCTGCGTGTGCACGGCGAAGCCGGACTTCTTCTGCGTCAGCAGCTCGCGTTCGCTCGGCGGTTGCGGCGCGCGCGTGCCGGTCTCGACCGGTATCGGCGCAATGCCGGGTTGAGGTTTCGGCACCGGCGCGCTGACCAGGTCGGTCGGGCGTACGGCCTTGTCGCTGCTGCCGCCGCCTTCGTTGTTCGCGTTGGCAAGAAAATCGGCCTTTTCCGGCCTCTTGCCGGTCGCCGACTGGACCAGGATCACATCGAGCGAGGGCAGGCGCGGCGCCGGCTTGGCGTAGTCGAAGGTGAGGCCGAGCACGATCACCGCATGGGCGATGATCGAGAACAGCATCGTTACGGAGAGACGCTCCCCGCTGGCGGACGCGGGCGTACTCACGTGCGCGGCGCGGCGCGTTCGAGCGCGTCGAACAGTTGTCCCGCGATGTTGAGGCCGAACTGTGCGTCGAGTTCGCGGATGCAGGTCGGAGAGGTGACGTTGACCTCGGTGAGGAAATCGCCGATCACGTCGAGGCCGGCGAAGCGCAGCCCGCGGCGCACGAGTTCAGGGGCGACCTGCGCCGCAATCCAGCGGTCGCGCTCGGAGAGCGGCACACCGACACCCTTGCCGCCGCGCGCGAGGTTGCCGCGAAATTCGTCGCCCTGCGGCATGCGCGCGAGCGCATACGGCACCGGTTCGCCGTCGATCAGCAGGATGCGCTTGTCGCCAGCCTTGATCTCGGGAATGAATTTCTGCGCCATGGCGAATTCGCGGCCCTCGCGGGTCAGCGTTTCGAGGATGACGTTGAGATTCGGGTCGTCGCCGGAACTGAGGAAGATGCTGCGCCCACCCATGCCGTCGAGCGGTTTGAGCACGATGCGGCCGTGTTCGTGCGCAAACGCCTTGATCGCGGCGGCGTCGCGCGCGACCAGGGTAGGCGCGATGCACTGCGGAAAATGCAGCGCGAAGAGTTTTTCGTTGGCGTCGCGCAGCGCGCGTGGATCGTTGACCACTTGTGCGCCGCCGGCCTGGGCGCGGTCGAGCACCATCGTGTCGTAGAGGAATTGTGAGTCAAACGGCGGATCCTTGCGTGCAAGGATGACGTTCACCCGGCGCAAATCGATCCAGTCCGGTTCGCTGCAGGTGAACCAGTCGCGCGGATCCTCGCGTACTTCCAGCACCGCTGCGTGCGCCCACGGTTCCGCGCCGCGCAGGGCGAGGCTGCCCTGGGTCAGATAGAACAGTCGATAGCCGCGTCGCTGCGCTTCGAGCAGCATGGCGAACGTGGAGTCCTTCTTGATGTGGATGGCCTCGATCGGGTCCATCAGCACGGCCAGGGTCGGGGTCATCGGCTACCGTTGGTTGATCCGGTGTTGCATTTCGACGTTGTGTTCGCGCGAATTCGCGGTCAAAGCGTGATGCGGCGCACATGTTCGTCCGCTGCGTGCTGTCTATACTAGCATCCAGTTTCAGGGGGCTTGCAGACAACCGGTTGAGTACGGCGTCGATGATGCCGCGTCGTGCCGGTGCGCATTCCAGGCGCCCTCGTTGCTGTTCCGCTTGACAGAGCCGCGCGCTAGAGATTAAACCGCAGACCTGATCGAATGTTCGTGAGTATCGTGCGTCGCGATGGACGCAACGATCAGGGAGTCGGGGGCTCGCTCGGTCGTTTGAGGTGGAACGACGACAACAATGCATGCAGGTCGGAGGAAAGCGCGTGGAAGAGGCAGTAAGCGGGGCGGAACTGGCAGGCTTGCGGGTGTTGGTCATCGATGATTCGAAGACGATCCGCCGCACCGCCGAAATGCTGCTGAAGAAAGAGGGCTGCGATGTCGTCACCGCAGTCGACGGTTTCGAGGCGCTTGCGAAGATCAGCGATCATCGCCCGCAAATCATCTTCGTCGACATCATGATGCCCCGGCTCGACGGCTATCAGACCTGCGCGTTGATCAAGAACAACGCCACCTATCGTGCGACGCCGGTGATCATGCTGTCCTCGAAGGACGGCCTGTTCGACAAGGCGCGGGGGCGCGTGGTCGGGTCGGAAGAATATCTGACCAAGCCGTTCACGCGCGAAGAGTTGCTTGGCGCGATCCGCCGCCACGCGGTCGTGCGCTGATCATGCGCAGTTCGGAGGACGGCACGGGCGCATGAACAATTCGGTGAAATCCCCTTTCGAGATCCTCGCCGGCTACGAGCGACGCAGTCTGGCGCACGCCGGTACCGGTTCTGCTGGGCAGGCGTCCGCCTCCGATCTGTGGCGTGGTGTGGGCTTTCGTATTGGCGATCATTATCTGGTTTCGAGCCTGACCGAGATCAATGAGGTTCTTTCCTTTCCCGTGGTTACGCGCGTTCCGGGCGCACGCGCCTGGCTGCTCGGCGTCGCCAGCGTGCGCGGCAACCTGATTCCGCTGGTCGATCTCAAGGGCCTCCTCGCGGGCGAGGAGACGAGCCTTTCCGATTCGAGCCGCGTGCTGCTCGTGCGCCAAAGCGGCGGCAGCGTGGGCTTGCTCGTCGACGAGGTCGTCGGCCAGCGCAATTTCAGCGCCGATCAGCGCGTGGGCGCGCCGGCGTCGGCCGGAGGCGCGGTCGAACGCTACGTCGTCGAGCACTATGCGCTGGGCGACACGCAGTGGGGGCGGTTCAGCATGGCGGCGCTCGTTCGCGCAAACGAGTTCGCACAGGCTGCGGTCTAGGTTTCTTTCTGTCCGCGGAGGGGGTTCCCGGCCGCATGGTTGGCGAGGCAACAGCGAGGTAGCGGTAGATGAGTACAGGGGCGGGTAGAAGCGCCGAGCGCGCGAGCGGGCTGAACGGTTTGCTCGTGGCCTTGCTTGTCGTCAGCATGGTCGTGGCGGTGGTCGACTTCATTTATCTGTCGATCAAGACGAATCAGGACGCTCAGGCGAGCGCGCTGGTTACGCGGATCCAGGTCCTGTCGCAGCAGCTCTCGCGGCAGAGCGGCGACGCAGCCGGCGGCAACCTGGATGCATTCGCGAGCCTGAAGCATTCGCGTGACACGATCGCCGACTTGTTCACGCGACTGAAGAGCGGCGACGTGCGTACCGGCATGGGCGGCTATGCCGAGCAGGCGAGCCTGAAAGCCGACTTCGCCGAGCTCGATCAGGCCTGGGCACAGCTCTCGGCCGATGCGTCCAAGGTGCTCGACAGCCAGGAGCAGGTGCTCAGTACGGCGGCGAGCACCGACGACTTCAACCGCAAGACCGCGGTGCTCAACTCGCGCATGGATGAGGTGGTGAAGATCCTCACCGAGCGCGGCGCCGCGGGCGCCCAGGTCATGATCGCCTCGCGCCAGATGCTCTACGCCGACCGCATGCAGCGTCGCGCGCAGGCGATCGTCGCGGGTGGTGAGGACTCGCCGTCCGCCGCGGCCGGCCTGCAACGTGATTCGCAGTTCTACGGCGTGGTTCTGGCCGGCCTGATCAACGGCAATGCGGATCTCAACATCCGTGCGCTCGACAACGCCAGCGCAAAGGAGATTCTCAACGACATCAACAAGCAATGGATTGACCTGGCCCCGCAGGTGACCAAGCTGTTCGAGGCGGCGCCGACGCTGCAGGCGGTCAAGCAGGCCGCGGACAAGGCGTCGATCGATTCGCAGACGCTCCTGTTCAAGGCGGATCCGCTGTCGGAGCACATTTCCGCGCTCGGCACGAAACGCACGTTCCCGAACCTGTGGATCGGTCTCGCTGCCGCAGCCCTGTCGATCGTGCTGGTGCTTTTCCTCGCCCTGAAGCTGTTCCGCGACCAGCGTGCGCGCCTGGCATCGAGTGCCGAGCTGAACAAGCGCAACGAGGCGGCGATTCAGCGCCTGCTCGACGAGATGGGTTCGCTCGCCGACGGCGACCTGACGGTCAAGGCGACGGTGACCGAAGACTTCACCGGCACGATCGCCGACGCGGTCAACTACGCGATCGATGCGCTGCGCTCGCTCGTCACCACGATCAACGAGACTTCGGTGCAGGTCTCCGCCGCGGCGAATGAGACCCAGGCTACCGCGCTGCATTTGTCCGACGCGGCCGAGCACCAGGCGCGCCAGATCACCAGCGCCTCGGGCGCAATGAACGAGATCGCTTCGCAGGCGCGCGAGGTATCGACGAGTTCCGCGGACAGCGCCGATGTCGCGCAGAACTCGGTGCGCATCGCCTCCCGCGGTGCGTCGATCGTGCGCCAGACGATCGCCGGCATGGATTCGATCCGCGAACAGATCCAGGACACGTCCAAGCGCATCAAGCGCCTCGGCGAGTCCTCGCAGGAAATCGGCACCATCGTCGAGCTGATCAACGATCTCTCCGAGCAGACCAACATCCTCGCCCTCAACGCTGCCATCCAGGCGGCCTCGGCCGGCGAGGCCGGTCGCGGTTTCGCGGTCGTCGCGGACGAAGTGCAGCGTCTCGCCGAACGCGCGTCGGCGGCGACGCGGCGTATCGAAACCCTGGTCAGCGCGATTCAGGTGGATACCAACGAGGCAGTCGCCTCGATGGAGCAGACCACGAGCGAGGTGGTCAGCGGCGCCAAGCTCGCCGAGCAGGCGGGCACCCAGCTCGGCGAAATCGAAACCGTGTCGGGCAACCTCGCGGCGCTGATCAAGAACATCGCGACCACCGCGCAGCGTCAGTCGGCCGAGGCGGCGAGCGTGTCGGCGACGATGAACGTGATCTCCGATATCACCGCGCAAACCGCATCGGGCGCCAGCCATACCGCGCAGTCGATCGGCAACCTCGCGCAACTCTCGTCCGACCTGCGCCGATCGGTCGCCGACTTCAAGCTGCCGGAAGAATGATGGCGCGCCGCCGATGAATCTTACTCAGGAAACCGATTTCACGACGCTCGGCTGGGTCAAGCCCGAGCTCGATTCGACATTGAAAGAAGCGCGCCACGCGCTCGAGCGCTATGCCGACAATCCGGCCGATGCGCAGGCCGTGCGCGAATGCGCCGCCTGCCTGCACACGGCGTACGGCACGCTGCACATGGTCGAGCTCTACGGCGCCGCACTCGTGACCGAGGAGATGGAGCGCGTCGCGCGCGGCATCGCCGAAGGCAGTATCGCGCCGCGCGAGGACATTTATGCGGTGCTGATGCGCGGCTTCCTGCAATTGCCGGACTACATCGAGCGCCTGCAGAGCGGCCACAAGGACATCCCGATCGTTTTGTTGCCGCTGCTCAACGATCTGCGCGCGGCGCGCGGCGAGAGACTGCTCAGCGAGTCGGTGCTGTTTGCGCCCAACATCGATGCGGAATTGCCGGCGCGGCCGGAGAAGCCGCTGCATCCCGAGATCCTGCGTTCGAACGCGCGCAGCCTGCGCAACGACTACGGCCATTCGCTGCTGCGCTGGATACGCGAACCCGCGTCCTCGGCGCCGCTCGCACGCATCGCGAGCATCCTCGAAAGTTTCTACTCCGGCAGCAGCAACGACGCCTCGCGCAGGTTGTGGTGGATTGCCGGCGCCGTGGCCGAAGGCGTGCAGGACGGCGCGATCGAGGCGAGCGTCGCGGTCAAGCTGCTGTTCGGCAAGCTTGACCGGGAGATCAAGCGTCTGATCGACGACGGCGAGGCGGCGTTTGCATCCGCGCAGACCAAGGATCTGGTCAAGAACCTCCTCTACTACCTGGCCCACGCGAACACGCGGGGCGAGCGCGCCCGTGCCGTGGTCGAATTCTACAACCTCGACAATCTTCTTCCGACCCAGGAAGAACTCGAGCATGCGCACGGCTCGATCTCCGGGCATAACCGCGCGTTGCTCGATACGGTTGCCGGCGGTATCCGCGAAGATTTATTGCGGGTCAAGGAAACGCTGAACGTTTACCTGCACTCGTCGCGGCGCAATCCGGCTGACCTGGCGGCGCAGGCGGAGACGCTCGGCGGCATTGCCGATACCTTCGGCATGCTCGGCATGGGGCAGCCGCGCCAGCGGGTGGGCGAGCAACGCGACGCGATCTACCGCATTGTCAACGGCGAAGTCGAGGCCAACGAGGGCAATCTGCTCGACATCGCCGGCGCGCTGCTCATCGTCGAAGCTTCGCTCGACGACCATATCGGGCGTCTCGGCGCCAAGGCCGAGACCGAGGCTGCCGCGCCGGCCAGCGAAGTGCCGCGTACCGAAGTCGTGCGCCTGCTCTACGTGCTGATGCAGGAGGCGCTGGTCAACATCGTCAAGGTCAAGGAATCCATCGTCGCCTTCATCGAGGCGCCGTGGGATCACGCCCACCTCGAATCCACGCCGCGCCTGCTCGTCGAGGTCGCCGGTGCGCTCGACATGCTCGGGCTGCGCGAAGCGGCCAAACCCGTCGATGCGATGGTGCACTACGTCCGTCATGAATTGCTCGATTTCCGGCGGGTGCCGGAGCGCGGCCAGATCGATGCATTTGTCGACGCGGTAGCCGCCATCGAGTACTACATCGAGGCCGTACGCGAGCAGCGCGGCAATCGCGATCGGGTGCTCGAGATGGCGTGCGACAATCTCGCCACGCTCGGGGTCTGGCCCGAGGTAATTCTCGTGGGTGGCGGCGCTGCGGCGAATGTCGCGGTCACCGAGGCAGTATCCCCCCCGGCCGCGGTGCCTGCCGCCGCGCCGAGCGTGCCTGCCGCGCTGCCCGAGGTGGACGAAGAACTGCGCCAGGTCTTCCTCGACGAGATGGACGACGAGATCGCGAACCTGCGCAAGCATTTCCCGCTTTGGCGCGCGGACCCGGAGGCAATCGAGGACCTCAAGATCGTGCGTCGCTCGTTTCACACGCTCAAGGGTTCGGGCCGCCTCGTCGGTGCGCTCGCACTCGGTGATTTCGCCTGGAAGGTCGAGAGCATGCTCAACCGCGTACTCGACCGCAGCATCGCGGCGAGCCCGCCGCTGTTGCAGGTTGTCGGCTACGCGATCGGCGCGTTGCCGCGCTACCGCGACGATTTCGCGCGGCATGAGCACTCCAGCTTCACGATGGACGGTTTCGGCGCCGCAGTGGACCGGCTCTGTGCCGGCGACACATCGCCAATCGACGAAAGCCAGTTCAGCGTGTCCGTGCCGGCCGCGGCGGTTGCCGAGGCCATGCCCGTGCCGCCGGCGAGTGCCGACGAGCCGATGCCGGAAGTCCGGGCCGCCGAAATCCTGCCGATCGCGCCGAATGTCGCGGTGGAGCCCGTTGCGACCGAAGCCGCGATCGAGCCTCCCGTACGTTTCGAGTTGGAATCATTGGTTGAAGGCGAGTCCATCGCAGTGACCGAGATGCCGGCCGATGTTGCGTCCGCGGTCGAGGCCGAGCAGTCGGTCGTGGCCGGAACGCCGGTCGTGGAGGAGCACCACGTCGAGATCGAACGGACTGCCGAAGCGACGCGCTCCGTCGATGCGGAGCCTTCGTTCGACCGCGGGCATCCGATTGATATCGCCACCGCAGTCGAGCCGACGGAGCAGGAGGCGAGTGCCTTCGCATCTGCCGGCGACACTGACGGGTCCGCCGCCGAGGAAACCCGGACCGAACCGGTCGCGTCCGCGCCACAGGTCGATCAACTCCTGCTCGAAGTGCTGCACAGCGAAGCCGATGCGCATCTTGCCGTCGTCGACGCGGCGGTCGCGCGCGGTCGGGGGTTCGCGATCCGCGAAGATCTCGTGCGCGCAGTGCACACGCTCAATGGCGCCTTTGCCATGGTCGAGGCGCCGCATGTCGCGCAGTTGCTTACCCCGCTCGAAGGCTGGCTTGCGCGTTCGCGCAACGCCGGCCACGCACTCGACGCCGATGGCGCCACCGTGCTCGAAAGCGTTTCCGCGCAGGTGAGGTCGACGTTGGTCGCGCTCGAAAGCGGTACCGAGCCGCCCGATTCCGCGCAGCTTGCGGCGCGCATCGTTACGCTGCGCGAGGGCGTGCACGCGGGCGAGGCGATTGTCCACGATCTCGAGCCGCCCGCGGACGTGGAGGCGGCGCCGCAGGCTGCGGTTGCGGCGGACGATGCGCATGCAGGCACGGCCGAGTCCGGGGAGGCGATCGTGACGATTGCCGAAACCGGCGAAACGGCGGCCGAAGTTTCCGAACCACTCGACCTGTCCGCGCACCATGACATCGCGGCGACGGAGGTTGCTGCGTCGGCGGAGTTGCCGATGGAAAGCGCAGCTGCCCAGCCGGTCGCCGATTTCGACTCGGCGATCCTCGCCTACGACGCCGTGCTGGCGGGTTCGCCGGTCGCCGCGCCGCCGGCACTCGCCGCGGAACAACCGTTGGCCGAGGTCGAGATCGAAAGCGTTGCGGCGACGGAACTGCCGCTTGCGGCGGTAGGCGGAGCCGAGCTGCCGACGGAATCGCAAGTCGGGCCGGTTGCGTTTGCCGAACCGCCTGACTCCGCAGCGGTGACGCATGCCGCCGACGCGCCTGCGCCGGTCGAGCCGCCCGCGCTCGCGACGAGCGCGCGCGGGGCGGTGACGGGCGACGGCGAAATGCACCCGGTGCCGGACATCGACGAAGACCTGCTCGACATTTTTGTCCTCGAAGCGCAGGAAATCCTCGATCGCTCCGACACGCTGGTCCCGCGCCTGCGTGGTGCCCCCGGTGACACCGGGTTGCTCGACGAGTTGCGCCGCGACCTGCACACGATCAAGGGCGGCGCAAACATGTCCGCGCTCGCGCCGATCGGCCATCTCGGGCATGCGATGGAATCGCTGTTCGAGGACACGGTCGAGCGTGGCCGCGCGTTCGACGGCGCGATGCTGCACGCGATCGAGCAAGGGTTCGATACCCTGCATGCCTTGGTTCAGGCGGCGGCCGCGCGCCAGCCGACGCGGATGCCTTCGGCGTTGATCGCCCGCATCGAGGCGCTGTCGCGCAGCGAGTCCGAGGGCGATGCACACGCGGGTTTCGTCGACTCGCCGGCAGCGCCGGAAACGCCCGCCGTCGGGACCGTCGACGATACGGCCGGGTCCGGGGCGGTCGGCAAATTCGTTGCGCGGGCCGCGATCGAAGATGCGCCCGCATCGCCCGTGGAAACCGAGGCCGGCGGCGAGGCGGCCCAGGCCGCGGACGTGCCGCCACAGGACGCCGAGCCGGTGTTCGCCGGCAGCGAATACATTCGCGTACGCGCGGCCCACCTCGATGCGATGGTCAACGGCGCCAGCGAAGTGGCGATCTACCGCTCGCGCCTCGAGCAGCAGCTGGCCAGCTATCGCGCCAACGTCGTCGAAATGGAAGCGACGGTGTCGCGCCTGCGCGAACAGATGCGGCGCCTCGAGCTCGAGGCCGAGGCGCAGATGGCCTCGCGTTTCCAGCGTGAAGGTGACGCGTCGACGTTCGATCCGCTCGAGCTCGACCGCTTCAGCCAGTTGCAACAGCTGTCGCGCAGCCTGGCCGAGTCGATGTCCGACCTTGCCGCGATCCAGGTCGGATTCGACCAGCTCACGCGCCAGTCCGAATCGCTGCTGATGCAACAGTCGCGCGTCAGCGCCGACCTGCAGGAAAGCCTCATGCGTACGCGCATGGTGCCGTTCGATTCGCTCGTCCCGGCGCTGCGGCGCACATTGCGCCAAACCGCGACCTCGCTCGGCAAGGAAGCGCTGCTGCGCGTCGAAGGCGCGCAGGGCGAAATGGACCGTACCCTGCTCGAGCGCATGAAGGCGCCGCTCGACCACATGCTGCGCAATGCCCTGGTGCACGGCATCGAAGACGTCCCTGAACGCCTCGCCGCAGGCAAGCCGGTCGAGGGCAACGTGCGCATCGCGCTCGCGCGCGAAGCAACCGAGACCGTGCTGCGCATCAGCGACGACGGTCGCGGCCTCGACCGTGCCGCGATCCGCCGTCGCGCGATCGAGCGCGGCCTGCTCGCTGCCGATGCGCGGGTCGGCGACCGCGAGCTCGATGCCTTCATCCTGGCGTCCGGCTTTTCCACCGCGGAAAGCCTCACCCACCTCGCCGGCCGTGGCGTCGGCATGGACGTGGTCGCCAACCAGATCAAGCAGCTGGGCGGTTCGCTCGCGATCGAATCGAACCCGGGCCGCGGCGCCGCATTCACCGTGCGCCTGCCGTTCACACTGGGCGTAACCCAGGCGATCATCGTGCGTCTGGGCGATGCGAGCTACGCAATCCCGATGAACGCGGTGCAGGGGGCCGTGCATGTCCCGCGCAGCGAGCTCGACGCGCGCCTTGCCGCGGAGGACCCGGAATACACGTATGCCGGCGAAGCATTCCCGATCATCGAGCTCGCCGCGCAGCTCGGCGAAGTCTCGCCGGCGCTGGCCGACGATGCGCACGTGCCGCTGCTGATCGTGCGCAGCGGCGACCAGCACGCCGCGGTGCGCGTCGACCATGTGCTCGGCTCGCGCGAGATCGTGGTCAAGTCGGTTGGCCCGCAAATCACCTCGGTGCCCGGCATTCTCGGCGCGACGATCATGGGTGACGGTTCGGTGCTGATGATTCTCGATCTCGCACCGTTGCTGCGCCGCGTGGCGGGCCTGCGCGCGCAGGGCATAGCGGTTGCCGCGCCCCCGGTCGCCGCGCGTGCGCAGCGTCGTCGCCTGATCATGGTTGTCGACGATTCGATCACGATGCGCAAGGCGACCTCGCGCGTGCTCGAGCGCGAGGAGATGGATGTGGTCACGGCCAAAGATGGCATCGATGCGATCGAGAAGCTCGCCGACCGCATCCCCGATCTCGTCGTGCTCGACATCGAAATGCCGCGCATGGATGGTTACCAGTTTGCCGAGCACATGAAGGGCGACTCGCGCACGGCGCAGGTGCCCATCATCATGATCACCTCGCGTACCGGCGACAAGCATCGCCAGCGCGCGCAGGAAATCGGCGTCGAAGGCTATCTCGGCAAGCCGTACCAGGACGTCGAACTGATCGCGAACATCCGCGACCTGCTCGGCACGGCGCAGTAGTCAGGACGAGGCAATCCGCATGAACGAAGCCCTGCCGCGTGAAATCCATGCCGTCCTGATCACGATCGGTGGCGCGCGCATGCTGCTGCCGAACGCCATCGTCGCGGAAATCGTGCCGCTGGCCGGCGTCGAGGCGATCGAAGGCGCTCCGGCCTGGCTGCTGGGGAGCATGCGTTGGCGCGAGCGCACGATCCCGCTCGTCTCGTTGCCGATGCTTACCGGAACAGCCGCCCAGGAAGACGCCAAGCGCGCGCGCGTCGCCGTGCTGAAAACGCTGGATGGCAGGGACGAATTGCCGTATTTCGGCCTGATCTCGCAAGGCTTGCCGCGCCTGACCACGATCACGCCCGAACTGCTCGTGCGCACCGACGACGGCCAACAGCTTGCGGCAGGAACGAGTGCGCACGTACTCGTGCGCAGCGACCAGGCAATCATTCCCGACCTGAACTGGATCGAGGCGAAGGTCGCGCAGGCACTCGGCGTCTAGGGCCCTCCGAAGAAACGTATCGAACTGACGAGCGAATAGTCTGTCCACAGGTTTCCGGGGTGGTGGCCCGGGCCGGGGAGGTCGCGTCGGTTCCACTCGTTCGCTGGCTTTCGCCTGCGCTTGCTATCATTGTGCCCCTGCACGGGATCGAGCTGCGGGCCCGCGAAAAATATCGCGGGCCGTCGTCGTCGATACGGCAGCTTGATCACACGGAGCGGCAATGTCTACAGTTACCACCGATCGCGATGCGTTGTACGCGCGCGCGCTGGAAAAGCAATGGTTCTATCCGCTGACCCTGCCGGACGGGCGTGAACTCGTCAGTACGCACGGCGGCCGCGTCGATGCGATCCATCGCACGCGCGCGAGCATGCTCGACGCGTTCCTCGCCGACGAATTTCCCGTGGAACGCCGCGGGCTGAGCGCGATCGATATTGCCTGCCATCAAGGCTGGTTTTCGTTGCAGCTCGCGCGCGCCGGTTTCGGTCGTGTCGAAGCGGTCGACGCGCGTGCCGAGCACGTCGAGGACGCCGCGCTGCTGGCAGGCATCTACGCGTCGGGTGCGATCCATGCGCGGCAGCGCGATGTGTTCGCGCTGACTCCGGAAACGGATGGCGTGCACGACCTCGTGCTCATGTTCGGCCTGCTTTATCATCTGGAGAACCCGGTCGGCGCGCTGCGCGCCGCGCGCTCGCTGGCGCGTCGCGCCTGCGTGATCGAAACCCAGGTCGTGCCGCACATGAGCGGCATGGTCGACTGGGGATCCTACGAATACGTGCGCCCGCTCAAGGGCTGCTTCGGCATCATCGACGAGGTCGACGAGACGCACGCGCCCGAGGCCAGCGTCACCGGAGTGTGCCTGGCGCCGAGCACCGAGGGCCTGCTCTGGCTGTTGCGCGCGGTCGGCTTCCGCGACGCGCGCGTGTTGCCGGTACCGCTCGACGGTTACGAGCAACTGCGTCACGGCAAGCGTGTGATGGTGGCGGCGCTGGTCTGATGTCCGGTCCACCGGCGCGCCTGCGCACGCCGGCGAGCGCAGCGGCGACGTGTCCTACAGCAGGCCGGCCTTGTCCTCGGTTTTGGCCCGGTTCCAGTAGGCGTCCTGTTCGGCCAGCGACTTGCCATCGAGTCGGGCGCCTTCGGCCTGCGCCAACGCTTCCATGCGCCGGAAACGGCGCTCGAACTTCGCGTTCGCGCCGCGCAGCGCCTGCGAGTAGTCGACCTTGGCGAGACGCGCGAGATTGACCGCAACGAACAGCACGTCACCGATCTCGTCGGCCAGGCGCACATGGTTGGCGGCATGCGCCGCGGCGTCATCGGCGCCGATCCGCGCCGCGGCCGCGAGCTCGCCGCGCACCTCGCCAATCTCTTCCTCGAGCTTGTCGAGCACGGGAGCGGGGTCGGACCAGTCGAAGCCGATCGTCGCTGCGCGCTTCTGCAACTTGTACGCGCGTTGCCATTCGGGCAGGCCGCGTGAAATGCCGGCGAGCACGCTCATGTCCGCGTCGCCCTTGCCGGCGCGCTCACGCCGCTTCAATTCCTCCCAGGCGGCGGTTTGCGCATCGGCGTCCTCGATACCGCGCAGGTTGCCGTCGGCGTCGGGAAACACGTGCGGATGGCGGCGAATCATCTTGTCGCAGATCGCGGCGACCACGTCGGCAAACGCGAACAGCCCTTGTTCCTCGGCCATGCGTGCGTGGAACACGACCTGCAGCAGCAGGTCGCCAAGCTCGTCGCGCAGATCGGCATGGTCCTTGCGGTCGATAGCGTCGGCTACCTCGTAGGCTTCCTCGATCGTGTATGGCGCGATCGAGGCGAAATCCTGTTTCACATCCCAGGGGCAGCCGCGCACCGGATCGCGCAGCGTGGCCATGATGCGCAGAAGGTCGTCGATCGTGTTTGCCATCCGTTTTCCCCCGGGCACTTCTCGTCATTCCGGCGCGCGTGCGCTGGAATGACGGCGTGGAAGCTATTTGTTGCGCAGCAGCGTCGCCCAGTCGACCGACCTGTCGCCGAAGGCGAGGAAGTCGGGATTGAGCAACGATTCCTTGGCGTTGTACGCCAATCGCGAACCATCGAGTCGCGTCACCCCGCCGCCGGCCTGCTCGAGTACGCACTGGCCCGCGGCCGTGTCCCATTCGCTGGTCGGACCGTAGCGCACGTAGAGGTCGGCCTGGCCCTGCGCGGTGCGGCAGAACTTGAGCGAGGAGCCGAGCGCAATCAACTCGTGCGCGCCGACCTTGTCCAGCGCGGTCAGCATGCGCGGATCCGCATGCGAACGGCTGCCGGCGACGATGATTGGCGCCGCGCGCGCGCGCGAGGAAATCGCGACGCTGCCGGCCTGCGCAGTTTCCGCATAGGCGTGCCCGCCTTGCCAGGCGTAGTACATCTCGTCGAGTGCCGGAGCATGGACCACGCCCAGCGTCGCCTCGCCGTTCTCGATCAGCGCGATGTTGACCGTGAATTCGCCGTTGTGCTTGATGAATTCGCGCGTGCCGTCGAGCGGGTCGACCAGCCAATAGCGCGTCCAGCCGCGGCGCTCGCTCCATGTTGCCTGCTCGGCGGACTCCTCGGACAGCACCGGAATGTCCGGGGTCAATGCGCCGAGGCCATCGAGGATCACGTGGTGCGCGGCGAGGTCGGCCGCGGTCAGGGGCGAGGCATCATCCTTGCGCGCGATCGTGTAGTCGGCATCGTAGATGCGCATGATCGCGTACCCGGCCGTGCGCGTGATCGCGGCGCAGGCACGCGCCAGATCGGCGTAGTTCATCGTCATGATTTCCGCCTTACACGCGTGGCCGGTAACGGCCGGCGAGAAACTCGCGCGCCATGAACAGCGCGGCGATCGAGCGGCCCTCGCTGACCTCCGGATGTGCTAGCAGGGTGTGCAGCTCGGACAGCTTCCACGGCACGACTTCTAGCTCTTCCGGCTCGTCGCCTACGAGACGTTCGGGATACAGGTCGCGCGCGAGCACGACATGGGTCATCGAGCTCATGTACGACGGCGACAGCGACAGCGTGCCGAGGATGTGCATCTCGCGGGCGCCATAGCCGATCTCTTCCTTGAGCTCGCGATCCGCGCCTTGCTCCACCGTTTCGTCCTGGTCGAGACGGCCCTTGGTCAGGCCGAGCTCGTAGCGTTCGATGCCGGCGCCGTATTCACGCACGAGCAGTGCCGTGTCGTCGTCGCGCATCGGCACGACGATGACCGCGCCCAGACCCGAGCTCTTGAGCTTCTCGTAGGTTCGGCGCACGCCGTTGGAGAATTCGAGGTCGAGCTGCTCGACCTTGAGGAAGCGGCTGCCGTCGACGCTGCGACGTGCGTGGATGATCGGGAGGCTACGCATCGTCGCATTCTACCCTGCGGGGTGGAGAAAGCGCTTGCCGTGGCCCTACCAATCGCCGGCCAGCGCCTGCAACGCCGCCATCGCCGCGATGCCGGCCGTCTCGGTACGCAGGATGCGTGGACCGAGGCGCAGGCCGTGGAATCGCGCCTGGCGCAGCTGGGCAATATCGTTGTCGGAGAAACCGCCTTCGGGGCCGACGCAGAGCACGACTCCGTTGTCGATTCCCGGGAATTGACGCGGGCTCGCATCACCTTCGGGCAGCAACGCGAGGCGCAACGCGGCATCGTCGCCGAGATCGCCGAGCCAGCGGTCGAGCCGCAACGGCGCGGCGATCTCGGGCAGGCGCGTGCGCCCGCTCTGCTCGCAGGCACCGGCGACGACGCTGCGCCAGTGGGCGACGCGGCGCTCGGCGCGCTCCTCGTCGAGCTTGACCTCGGTGCGCTCGGTGACCAGCGGCACGATGCGCGCCACGCCGAGTTCGGTCGCCTTCTGCAGGATCCAGTCCATCTTCTCGCCGCGCGCGACGCCTTGCGCGAGAGTGATGTCGAGCTTCGATTCGCGATCGACCTCGCGCATTGCAACGACTTCGGCCGTCACCGCGCGCTTGGCGAGTTGGGCCAGGGTCGCATCGTATTCGCGCCCGTCGCCGTTGAACAGGATCAGCGGGTGCCCGCGCTCCATGCGCAGTACGCGCGCCACATGCTCGCCGGCCTGCTCGGGCAGCAGCACTTCGGCGCCTGAACGCAGCGGCTGGTCTATGTAGATTCTCGGAATGCGCATGACCGGATTGTAATTGCAGGGGTCCGATTTATCGAACCCCGCTTTGGCCAGGGGCGCCGAGCGGAATCGGGCGCGAGGCATGGGCATCTTTCGCGTGAGGCGCGCAAGCCGCGCCCCTACGAAGCAACTGCGACCTCGATGCTGCGCACCGCCACCTCGACCATGAAATCGATCTCGTCGGGAGTGATCACGTACGGCGGCATGAAATAGATCACGTCGCCGAGCGGGCGCAGCAGCACGCCCTGCGCCAGCGCATGCCGGTACGCGCGCAGGCCGCGGCGTTCGGCAACGGGAAACGGTGCGCGCGTCGCCTTGTCGCGCACGAGTTCCACCGCGGCGATCATGCCGGTCTGGCGCACCTCGGCGACGTGCGGATGGTCGGCCAGCGGCGCGAGTCGTTCGCGCAGGCGCTGCGCGAGCACGCGGTTGCGCGCGATGACGGGTTCGTCGCGGAAGATCGCCAGTGTCTCCAGCGCCGCGCGGCAGGCGAGCGCATTGCCGGTGTAGCTGTGCGAATGCAGGAACGCCTTGCCGGCGGCGTACTCGGCGTAGAACGCATCGTAGACGCGCGCCGTCGTCAGCACCGCCGAGAATGGCAGGAATCCTCCGGTGATGCCTTTCGACAGACAGAGGAAATCGGGCGTGACATTCGCCTGCTCGCAGGCGAACAGGGTGCCGGTACGGCCGAAGCCGACCGCGATCTCGTCGGCGATCAGATGCACCTCGAACTCGTCGCACAACCGGCGCAGGCCGGCGAGGTAGGCGGGGTGATACATGCGCATGCCGCCGGCGCACTGCACCAGCGGCTCGACGATCACCGCGCTGACTTCGTGCGCATGGCGTTCGAGCGCGGCGCGCATGTCGGCGAGTTTGCGCAGCGAATGCGCCTGCCAGTCCTCGCCCGGTGCGCGCGCGTAGCAGTCGGGCGAGGCGACGAAGATCGGCTCGCCGAGCAGCGGCGCATAGGTCGCGCGGTACAGCGGCACGTCGGTCACGGTCAGCGCGCCCAGCGTCTCGCCGTGGTAGCCGCCGCTCAACGCGATGAAACGCTGCTTGCCTTCGCGCCCGAGGTTGCGCCAGTAATGGAAACTCATCTTCAGCGCGATCTCGATCGCGCTCGAACCATTGTCGCCGTAGAACACGCGGGCCAGGTGTCGATCTTTCTCGCCCGGCAAGGCCGGGCGAGGCGCCGGCGCGATGCGCAGCAGTTCCTCGGCGAGCAGGATGCCTGGCTCATGGCTGAAGCCGGCGAAAATCACGTGTTCGAGCTTGTCGAGCTGATCCTTGATCGCCGCGGCGATGCGCGGATTGGCGTGACCGAACAGGTTGGTCCACCATGAGGAAACGGCGTCGAGATAGCGGCCGCCTTCGTGATCGACGAGCCATGCGCCTTCGCCGCGCGCGATCGGCGTCAGCGGCAGGCGTGCGCCGTCGAGGTCGGCGTGGTCGCGCATCTGCGTGCACGGGTGCCAGAGCACGGCGAGGTCGCGCGCGGCCCAGTCCGCCTTGGTGGAACGGCCGGCGGAATCGGGCAGGGCTGCGGTAGTCATTTTGCTATGATCGACCCCCTTCCGTGTTCGCACAAGACTTGCGCGCCATGCCCACTTCCGCCTTCCTCGACGCCGCGCTCATCGTCGCCAAGCAGGCCGCGCATGCGGCCGCGGACGTGATCGCGCGGCACTGGCGCGCCGGCACCGAGGTCGAGATCAAGTCCGACCAGACGCCGGTGACGATCGCCGACCGCGAAGCCGAGGCGGCGATCAAGCGCGTGCTGCGCGCGGCGTTTCCCGACCACGCCTGCTACGGCGAGGAGGAAGGTCGCGAGGGCGACGGCGATTTCCTCTGGCTGATCGACCCGATCGACGGCACGCGCAGCTTCGTGCGCGGCTACCCGATGTTCTCTACCCAGATCGCGCTGATGCATCGCGGCGAACTGGTGCTCGGCGTGTCGAGCGCCTCGGAATTCGGCGAGCTCGCCTGGGCGCGCAAGGGCGGCGGCGCATTCCTCGACGGCAAGCCGATCTGCGTCGCGGACACGAACGCGTTCGATGCACAGACAGCGATTTCGTTCGGCAACGTGAAAACGCTGTCGCGCGGCGCCGGCTGGAATGCGCTTGCCGGACTGATCCAGCGCTGTGGCCGCACGCGTGGCTACGGCGATTTCTACCACTACCACCTGCTCGCGCGCGGCAGCCTCGATCTCGTGATCGAATCCGACGTCAACATTCTCGACATCGCCGCACTCGCCGTGATCGTGCGCGAAGCGGGCGGCACGTTCAGCGACCTCGCCGGGCGCGAGCTGACCCTGGCGACGACGAGCGTGCTCGCCGGCACGCCGGCGCTGCATCGGCAAGCGCTGGATCTGCATCTGATCCAGGCGTAGGGCCAGAGCGTTGCGATGTGCGCCTCGGATTAAACCCTTTTCACCCCCGACGCATCCAAGCTCGGGCAATCCTTGCGGAGAATTCCGATGCGCCTGATCCTCGTTCCCCTGTTGCTCGCTTCCTCCTTTGCCACGGCCAACGAATGCCAGTTCAGCGCCGAACGCAATCTCGACATCGACGCGGCCGGCCTGCAAGCGTTGCGTATGGAGCTCGGCTCCAGCGATCTGACCGTGCAGGGCGATCCGGCGGCGACCCGGATCGAGGTGCGCGGCAAGGCCTGTGCTTCCGAGCAGGCCTGGCTCGACGAATTGCAGATCGCGCAGAACCGTCAGGGCGGCAAGGTCGTGGTGAAGGCAGCGCCGCGGCCGACGCACAATGGGTGGTTCGGCAAACACTACGCCTATCTCGATTTCGTCGTGCGCGTGCCGGCGAGCCTCGCCATCGAAATCGAATCCGGGTCGGGCGACACGCACGCGGCGAACATCGCCTCGCTCGCCTATCAATCCGGTTCCGGCGACCTCAATCTCGATCGCGTTGCCGGGGCGGTGTCGGTCACGGTCGGCTCGGGCGATGTGGTCGCCAACCATGTCGGCAGCTTCAAGCTCGGCCATGCGGGTTCCGGCGACATGCATGTCGCCGACGTGCAAGGCGATGCGACGATCGGCCACGTCGGTTCGGGCGACCTCGGTTTCAGCGACGTGCACGGCAGCCTGCGCGCCGACTCCATCGGCTCGGGCGACATCACCCTCGAACGCATCGGCGGCGACGTCATCATCGGCTCGATCGGCTCCGGCGACATCACCGCGAAGACGATCGGCGGTGGCCTGACCGTGCGCTCGGCCGGCAGCGGCGACATCCACCACAGCGGTGTGGCCGGCAAGGTCGATGTGCCCAAGCGCCACGAAGACGACTGAGCCCTGCTGGCACGGGCGCGTGGCGTGGCTTGTCGTCGCGCGCCGCGCATTGCAGAATGGCTGCACCGACGACACAACGCCGCCCATGCACGCCAGTTTCCGCGAGTTCTACCCGTTCTACCTCTCCGAACACGCCAACCGCCTGTGCCGGCGCATGCACTTCGTCGGCAGCACGCTGGTGCTGCTCACGCTGGCCTGGCTCGCCATCAGCGGGCGCTGGACATTCTGGTGGCTGCTGCCGCTGTTCGGCTATGGCTGCGCCTGGATCGGCCATTTCGTTTTCGAGAAGAACCGCCCGGCGACATTCACGCATCCGCTCTACAGCCTGGCCGGCGACTGGGTGATGTACGCGGCGATGTTGCGCGGCAAAGTCAGTTTCTGACGCGCGCGACGCCGGGATCGAGGAGCCGTTCATGCCGTGGATTGATCTGATCACCTTGTTCGCCGTGCTCGAATTCCTCGGCATGGTCTGGCTGGTCGGCAAAGCGCGCGTCCGCTATTCGATACGCGCGCCCGCGACCAGCGGCAACGAACACTTCGAGCGCTGGTTCCGCGTGCAGCAGAACACGCTGGAAACGCTGATCATGTTCCTGCCCGCGCTGTGGATCGCCGCGCACTACTGGCCGGCGGCGTGGATGGCGCTGATCGGCGCGATCTACCTCGTCGGCCGCGTGCTCTACCTGATCGGCTACGTGCGCGACCCGCGCACGCGCGGCACGGGCTACTACTTCAGCATTGGTCCGGTCGTCGTGCTTGTCGTACTCGGATTTGCGGGGATCGTCAAAAGCCTGCTTTGAGAACCCTCGAGAGCAAAATCGTATTTCGCCTGGCGATCAAGCGCGCGGGATGAATTCGGTCGCGAGGAGGTTGGTCTGCGTTGCGGCTTCGTAGGTGAAGATCAGGGTTCGTTGCAATCCACCGAGTTGGCGCACGGCCCGATCCAGCCAGGGCAGCTCGATCCCGAGCGCCTCGCGATACAGATACAACAATGCCGAAAGCGCCTGGTTCTGCGTCGCCGCAGCGACGTTGCCTTCGGTCGCCAGACCGCTCAGGAACGCTTCGACCTCGGCCGGCCCCAGCTCGCGCGGATGT
>JAFEFS010000066.1 GCA_018240465.1 Pseudomonadota bacterium | reverse complement strand
TTGAACACGATCAGCCAGAGCAAGTGGCGGCGGTAGCGGCGCCCCTCGACCGAACGGAACCACGACGGCGCGGAGTCCGTACAGAGAACCACGGCTACTGGCGCATGGCTGAGCATGCGCACAGTCTAACGCGATCGCGAGGCGCGGAAATGCGCTGCGCCGCCGCAGTCCCGCGCGCTGTCGACCGGTATGCCCGCGGCCATCAGCCGAGCCGCGCAGCGAGCACTTGGGCGAAGCGTCGTGCGGCACCTTCGGCATGGGCGAAGAACAGCGAAGGTTCGGTCAACTCGAGTTCGAGTACGCAGGGTTTGTCCGTGCCGTCGCGGATCAGGTCGACGCGCGCGTACGGCAACGGGCCGCCGAACGGAATCGCGGCGATCGCGCTTTCCGCGACGCGCAATTCCTCCGCGGTCGGCGTGCGCGGGGTGATGTGCTCGGCGGCGAACAACGCACGCGTCGGTCCTTCGCCACGACGCAGCAGCGCCCCCTTGCGGATGGCATGGCTGAACTGGCCGTCGAAATGGATCAGCGCGGTTTCGCCGTGTGCGTCGACCCGGTCGAGGTAGGGCTGCAACAACGCGCTGCGCCCCGCCGCGAGCAGGCGCTGCGCGTGCGCGAGCGCGGCGGTGCGCTCCTCGTGTCCGTAGCGCTGCGCATCGCGCGAGCCGGCGCCGACGCTGGGTTTAACCACGAACTCACTGGTCTCGTGCTTGTGCAGAAAGCGATCGAGCAGCGCCGCGGCATCTTCGCCCGGTTCGATGAAATGGCTCGCCACGGTCGCCACGCCCGCGCGCGCGAGGTCGCCGAGGTAGTGCTTGTCGGTATTCCAGCGGATCACGTCGAGAGGGTTGAGCAACTGTGTCGCACGGCTTGCGCGCGCGGCCCAGTCGAGGAATTCGTGCAGGCGCGTCGTGTAGTCCCAGGTCGAGCGCAGCACAGCGAGTCGGTAGCGCGACCAGTCGGCACTTGCATCGTCCCAATTCACGATGTCGAAGCCCAGGTCTTGCGCGCGCAGCGCGTCGGCCAATGGCGGCAGGTCTTCGTCGAGATCGCGCGCCGCGGCGGCGGTGACGAGGGCGATGCGAGGCTGGGGCATGCAATTGTCCTGGGTGGGAAAACATGCAGTTTCCCACGACGCGGACCGGCCTGTCTCGCCACGCCTTGATCCGGGTCAAGGCGAAACCCATTTGACACAGGTACCCTGCTCAGCCCGCGCCCCGATCGTATCCGCCCATGTCCACGCCTTCCCTCGACGAAACCCGCATCGCCACACTCGTCGACCGCTTCTACGACAGGGTGCGCATCGATCCGCGGCTCGGCGCGGTATTCAATCCGGTCGTCGCGGATTGGAATGAACACAAGCGTCTGCTGACTTCGTTCTGGTGCTCGGTTGTGCTGCGCACTGGCACCTATCGCGGCAATCCGATGGCCAAGCATCTGCCGCATGCGATCGACGCGGCGCATTTCGAACGCTGGTTGCAGTTGTGGGGCGAAACCGCGCGCGACGTGCTCGATGCCGACGCGGCTGCGGTCATGGTCGAGTACGCCACGCGCATCGGCGACGGCCTGCGCCTCGGCCTCGGGCTTCCGCGCGCACGCCATGCGCGTGGTCTCGGCATTCCGATCGTCGGAGCGCCGCCGCGCGCGAGTTGATTCGATGTCGCGCAACCGGTACGCCGGCGCCGGATCGAATCAGCTGGAACGAACCATGCTTGTTCGATCGGTTGACAGTCCACTGATCAAAAATCCGTGCGGATACTTCTCTGGGTCGCGCCCCCCCAACGAACGCAGGCAGTCGAGCAATGACCCATCCGGCGGACGAACTCAGACTGATCTTTTTTGTCCCTCCCCATTCATGCCTGTCCAGAAGCCGCACGGTCAAAGATTTTGGTAATTCGGTCCACTCCCGCCCTCGGGCGTCACCCAGGTGATGATCTCGTAGGGATCCTTGATGTCGCAGGTCTTGCAATGCACGCAGTTGGCGGCGTTGATCTGCAGGCGTTTGCCGGCTTTGCTTGATTCGTCGGCGACGATTTCGTAGACGCCGGCGGGGCAGAAGCGCGTGCAGGGGTTCTGGTATTCGCTCGCACACCTGGTCACGCAGACCTCGGTGTCGGCAACATGCAGGTGCACGGGCTGGTCTTCGTCGTGCTCGGTCGCGGCGAAGTAGACGGAAGCCAAGCGGTCGCGCGGGGCGAGCGTGCGCTCGAGGTAGCCGAGGCGCTTCTGGTCCTCGGCGACGGTGTCGCCGGGCGCGACTTTTTTCAGCGAGGACCAGTCGGCATGGTTTTTCAGCGTCCACGGCGAAAGTCCCGCGGTGACGGTTTCCCAGCCCGCGTTGGCAAGGCCAAGCCACAGGCCCTTGTTGAAGCCCGGGCGGATATTGCGCACCTTCTTGAGCTCACTCATCACGACCGAGCCACGCAGCTTCGCGTCCCAGCCGGCCGATGCTTTCGCAGTGATGACATGTTCGGCGGCGAGCATGCCCGAGCGGATCGCCTGGTGCGTACCCTTGATCTTCGGCACGTTGAGCAGGCCGGCGGAATCGCCGATCAGCATCGCGCCGGGCATCTCGACCTTCGGCAGCGACTGGTAGCCACCTTCGACGATGGCGCGCGCGCCGGCCGAGACGATGCTGCCGCCGTCGAGCAGCGGCTTGATGTGCGGATGATTCTTGAGCTGCTGGAATGCCTCGAACGGCGACAGCAGCGCGTCGGAATAGTCCAGGCCGGTGACGAAGCCGATCGCGATGCGGTCGTTGTCGAGGTGATAGAGGAAACTGCCGCCGTAGGTCGCGCCGTCCATCGGCCAGCCGACGGTGTGCATGACCTTGCCAGGCGTGGTGCGGCCCGCGGGCACCTGCCAGAGTTCCTTGATGCCGATGCCGAAGGTTTGCGGATCACGGTCCTTGTCGAGTTCGTATTTCGCGATCAGCTGCTTCGACAGGTGGCCGCGGCAGCCTTCGGCGAGAATCGTGATCGGCGCGACGATGTCGATGCCCTGCGTGTAGCCGGGCTTGTGCGATCCGTCCTTGGCCACGCCCATGTCGCCGATGCGCACGCCCTTGACCGCGCCGCTCTCGTCGAACAGCGGTTCGCTCGCGGCGAAACCTGGATAGATTTCGACACCCAATGCCTCGGCCTGCGGTGCCAGCCACGCGCACAGCGCGCCGAGCGAAACGATGAAGTTGCCGTGATTGTGCATCTGCGGCGGCGTGATCGGCGACTTGATCGCGCGCGCGTGGTCGGGCAGGTACCAGAATTCGTCCTCGCTCACCGGCACGCAGACCGGCGGCGGATTCTTGCCCCACTCCGGCAGCAGTTCGTTGAGCGGCTGCGGCTCGATCACCGCGCCGGACAAAATCTGCGCACCGATCGTCGAGGCCTTCTCGATCACGCAGACGCGGATGTCGGGCTGCAACTGCTTGAGCCGGATCGCGAACGCGAGCCCGGCAGGGCCGGCACCGACGGTGACGACGTCGTATTCCATCACGTCGCGTGGGGTGGAATCGCTCATGCTGGCTCTCTCGCGGACGGGTTGGTATGGAAATGGAATTGTGCGGGTTTGCCGCGTGGGCGGCAATTGTGCATTTGCACGTTCCGCCGACACCAATTCGGTGATAATGCGACAGGGATCGGGGGTATGAGCTGATGAACATCGAATTGAATCCGGATGCCGCGCAAACTCTGAAGCCGTTGCCGCCGCCAGAGGCGCAGCGGTTGCGCGGCGCGGATCTGTGCCAAACCCTGCACTGGCTCGCGGGCGCGCGCGTGAGCGCCACCGCCTTGACCCAAACCTATCTCGACGCGATCGCGGCGCGGAATGCCGAACTCAACGCCTACGTCGCGCTCAATCCCGCCGCCCGAGCCGAAGCCGCGGCCAGCGATGCGCGCCGGGCAAAGGGAAAATTCGGCCGCCTCGACGGCGTGCCCGTCGCGATCAAGGACAACTTCGACGTCGCCGGGCTCGCGACCGCCTGCGGCCTGCCGGGCGCGCATGTGCCCGCACACGCCGACGCGCACGCGGTCGCGCGCCTGCGCGGCGCCGGTGCGGTGATTCTCGGCAAAACCCACGTGCCGGAAGCCGCTCTCGGCGCGACCAGCAACAACCCGCACCTCGGCGCCGCACACAATCCGTTTCGCCATGGTTACCAGGCCGGCGGATCTTCGGGCGGCTGCGCGGTCGCGGTCGCGGCGGGACTTGCCGCCGTCGCCATCGGCTCGGACAGCCTGGGTTCGATCCGCATCCCGGCAAGCTATTGCGGCCTGTTCGCGCTCAAACCCACGCACGGCGAAATTTCCACGCGCGGGATGATTCCCGCCGCGCGCCGCCTCGACTCGGTCGGCCTGATCGCGCGCAGCGTGCACGATCTCGGCGTGCTGCTGCACGTGCTCGGCGGCCACGATCCGGCCGATCCGCGCTCGCGCCGGCGCCGCGTCGATCTCGCCCTGCCCGATTGGGAGCCGGGCAAGTTGCGCGTCGGCCTGCTCGGCGATCCCGGCGCGTTCGGCATCGAGCCCGGGGTGGCGAGGGCATTCGAGCGCGCGTTGATGGTGTTGACCCACGAACTCGAAAACCGTTGCGACGTCGGCTTCGGCGATTTCGATCTGCCGCGCGCGCGACGTGCGGCGTTCTTCATGATCGAAGCCGAGATGCTGGCGACGCACGCGCGCGCGATCGCCGACCCCGCGCATCCGGTTTCGGCCGAGATGCAGGCCTGGCTGGCCTACGCACGCAGCAAGTCCGCCGCCGACTACGTCGCCGCCGATCACCTGCTCGATGCCGCCGTCGTCGCCGCGCGCAGAATGTTCGAGCAGGTCGACGTGCTGGTCACGCCGACTACGCCGCAAACCGCGTTCCCGCTCGAAGCGCCGCTGCCCGACAACGCCGGCGACTTCACCTGCATCGCCAACCTCGCCGGCCTGCCCGCAGTCACGATCCCGATGGGCATGACCCTCGACGGCCTGCCTTGCGGGATGCAGTTCGTCGGCCCGCCCGGCTCGGACCTGCGCCTGCTCGAGCTCGCGGAAGTGTGCGCGGCGGCGCTTGATACGGCACCGGGCTACCCGTGCGGTCAACCCTGACCGCGAAGATCACCCGGCGGCCCTCCGTGGCCGCACTCGTCCGCTTCGTTTTTTCGTGACGACAGGACTCGACTGGCGGCGTTTCGATCTACCGGGGGCCGATGTGCGCCTCGCGCAATTTTGCGACGACGCGCAAGCCGCACGCTGGTTCGCGCGGCTGCATGAGGAAATCCCCTGGGAGCAGCATCGCCTGCGCATCTTCGGCCGCGAAATCGACGCGCCGCGGCTGTCGCGCTGGATCGGCGATGCCGAAGCGGTCTACACCTATTCGGGATCGCGCTTCGTGCCAAGCGCATGGACGCCGGCGCTCGCCGAACTGCGCGCGGTGGTTTGCGCACACGGCGCGGAGTGCTGCAACAGCGTGCTCGCCAACCTCTACCGCGACGGTCGCGATTCGATGGGTTGGCACAGCGACGACGAACCCGAGCTCGGTTCCGAGCCGGTGATCTGGTCTTTCAGCTTCGGCGGCGTGCGCCGCTTCCGCCTGCGCCATCGGCACGATCCGCGCCTGCGTCTCGAACTCGAGCTGGCTGCGGGCAGCCTGCTGCGCATGGCCGGGACCACGCAGCACCACTACCGCCACGACCTGCCGAAAACCGCGCGTACGGTCGCCGCGCGGATCAACCTGACGTTCCGCACCATCCGTGCGCTCGATGGCTGACGCCACAGTTCGCGCCGACAGCGTTGCCGGCGGCGGCGCGCAACGACTTCGATGTCCGCTCCGCGCGGCGATCGCGGATACAATTCGCGGGGTATGGCAACCACCCCGATCTTGAACGAGTCCGTCGACGCGGAGCAGCGTCCGCTCGTGCTCAGCGCGTGCGCGCCGCTGCACGCGCGCATCGCCTTCGTCCTCGAAACCGCGCGCCGGCTGCACCAGTACGGCACGTCAGCGCCGCGCCTGGAAAGCGCGCTGGATCGGCTGAGCACGCGCCTCGACCTCGACGTGCAGGTCTGGTCGAGCCCGACCGCGATCATCATTTCGTTCGCCGACGGCGGCGACCGCGAGCGTGTCGCCGAGACGACGCGTGTCATCCGCCTCTCGCCGGGCGACATCGACCTGCGTCATCTCGCCGAGGTCAACGACATCGCCGACAAGGTGATCGCGGGTGAGCTCGACATCGCGCAAGGCTCGCTTTTGCTGCACACGCTGGGCGATCGCATCGGCCCGCGCGCGCGCGCGCACGAGGTACTCTGCTACGGCCTCGTCTCGGCGACACTGGCCACACTGATGCACGGCGCCTGGGTCGATGTCGCCAGCGCGGGCAGCATCGGCCTCGTGGTCGGCCTGATCGCCGATGTCGCCGCACGCAGCCAGCGCATGCGCCTGGCGCTCGAGGCGCTGAGCGGCCTGGCTGCGACCGTGCTCGCCACGCTGATCAGCGTCCACATCGCCCCGCTGACGTTGAAGATCACGGTGCTGGCCAGCCTGATCGTGTTGTTCCCCGGCATGGTGCTGACGACCGCGGTGCGCGAGTTGTCGACACGCCATCTCGTCTCCGGCGTCGCGCGCTTCGCCGATGCGATCGCGACCCTGATCAAGCTGGCGTTCGGCACGCTGGTCGCGAACCAGTTGTGCAAGGTGCTCGGTCTTGTGCCGCCGTCGGCCGCACTGGCGCCGGTGCCCGACTGGACGGCCTGGGTCGCGCTGGTGTTCGGTGCGTACGGCTTCGCCGTGCTGTTTCGCGCGGCACGACGCGATTTTCCGCTGGTCATGAGCGCGGCCGTGCTCGGTTATGCGATCACCTATTTCGGCGGACGCGAATTCGGCCCCGAGTTCGGCGTGTTCCTCGCCGGGGCGATCATGGGCGCGCTGAGCAACCTCTACGCGCGCATCAGCGACCGTCCGGGTGCGCTGGTGCGCGAACCCGGCATCATCCTGCTCGTGCCCGGCAGTCTTGGATTCCTCACCATATCCGCGATCGTCGGCAGCGACGTGTTCCTCGGCATCAACACCGCAGTCTCGCTGTTCGCGATCCTGGTGTCGCTGGTCGCCGGCCTGCTGTTCGGCGATCTGATCGTTTCCCCGCGGCGCGTGCTGTAAAAAAAGCCGGCGGTTGGCCGGCTTTTTGTTTCCATTCGCGACGCGATCAGATCAGAAGATCCTTTTCCTTCTTGCCCGCGGCCAATGCCGCAGTGAACCAGCGCGGACGCTTGCCGCGACCTGACCAGGTCTCCCCGCGATCGGCCGGGTTGCGATACTTCGCCTTGGCCGGACGGCGCGTCTTGCGCACCGGACCGCGGCCGGCGAACAGCTGTTCGAGCGTGATGCCCTCGTTCTCGAGGATGGCGAGGATTTTCTCGCGCACCTTGACGATATTTTCCTTGGCCAATTCGTGCTTGCGCGATTCGGCACGCTGGATCAATTCGCTCAGCTGATTCTGATTCAAACCCTTGATGTCGATTGCCATTCATTTTCCTCATTCTGGATTGCGCTGACGGATCCATGGGCACGGCGCCACGGAAGCCGGCAGCCTGTCATTGTAATTGGCAATAAGAAATGGCTCGTTAAAATCGCGAAATCGCGAATCGGCGGCGATTTCAATGCCGGCGGCAAAAGGGTCGGGCTCTATCCGCGCGCCAGCGCAATCACTTCCGCGCGCGTAAGCTGGCGACTTTCGCTGTCGCGACGCGCGCGGTATTCGAACGTGCCCGCGGCGAGGCCGCGTTCGGACACGACGATGCGATGTGGAATGCCGATCAGCTCGATGTCGGCGAACATCGCACCCGGGCGCAGGCCGCGGTCGTCGAGCACGGTGTCGATGCCGGCCGCGTTCAATTCGGCGTACAGAGCCTGTGCGGCCGCGTTGACGTTGGCATCGTTCTTCGGATTGATCATGCACACGGCCACTCGCCACGGCGCCATCGGCTCGGGCCAGATGATGCCGGCGTCGTCGTGGTTCTGCTCGATCGCCGCGGCGACGATGCGCGAAACGCCGATGCCGTAGCAGCCCATCTGCATCGGCCGGTTCTTGCCGTCGGCATCAAGCACGCTCGCGTTCATCGCCTCGGAATACTTCGTGCCGAGCGCGAACACATGACCGACTTCGATGCCGCGCGCGATTTTAAGCGTGCCTTTTCCATCGGGTGACGCATCGCCTTCGACCACCTTGCGGATATCGGCGACGACGTCCGGCTCTGGCAAGTCGCGCACCCAGTTCACTCCGGCGATATGGAAATCGACCTTGTTCGCCCCGACGACGAAATCGGTCATCGCCGCGACTTCGCGATCGGCGACGATGTTCACCTTGCCGCGATCCACGCCGACCGGACCGAGATAGCCGGGCTTGGCGCCGAGCGCGTCGACGATTTCCTGCTCGTTGGCGAGCCGGTATTCGGCAAGACCCGCAATCTTCTGCAGCTTGACCTCGTTGACCTCGTGGTCGCCGCGCACGAGCGCGAGGACGAAGCCTTGTTCGCCATTCACGCAGACCGACTTCACCGTGCGCCTGATATCGATGCCGAGCAGCGCGGCGACGTCGGCGCAAGTCGACTTGCCCGGCGTCGGCACGTCGTGCATCGCCTCGCTCGCGGTGGCGCGCGGCCCCGGCGGCAGCGCGGAGGCGAGCTCGACATTGGCCGCGTAGTCCGACGTGTCGGAAAACACGAGCGCATCCTCGCCCGACTCGGCGAGCACCTGGAATTCGTGGCTGCGGCTGCCGCCGATCGCGCCGGTATCGGCGTTGACCGCGCGGAAGGCGAGGCCGAGGCGGGTGAAGATGCGCGCATACGTCGCATACATGTTGTCGTACTCGCGACCCAGGCTGGCCTCGTCGATGTGGAACGAGTATGCGTCCTTCATCAGGAATTCGCGCGCGCGCATCACGCCGAAGCGCGGGCGGATCTCGTCGCGGAACTTCGACATGATCTGGTAGAAGTTGACCGGCAACTGCTTGTAGCTCTTGAGCTCGCTGCGGGCGAAGTCGGTGACGACTTCCTCGGCGGTCGGCGCGTAGCAGTACTCGGCCTCCTTGCGATCCTTGATCTTGAGCAACTGCGGGCCGAATTTCTGCCAGCGGCCGGTCTCCTCCCACAGCTCGCGCGGCTGCACTATCGGCATCGCCACTTCCAGGGCGCCCGCGCGATTCATCTCCTCGCGCACGATCGTCTCGACCTTCTGCAGCACTTTCAGGCCCAGCGGCGACCAGGTGTAGAGGCCCGCGGCATGCTTGCGCAGCATGCCCGCGCGCAGCATCAGCCGATGGCTGGCGATTTCCGCGTCGGCGGGCACTTCCTTGACGGTGGCGAGATGGAACTGGGACAGGCGCATGGCGGTTCGCGGGACTCGAGAGGGCCCGCGATTGTAGCGGCTGTGCATGGCGCGGCCAAACCGCGGGGCCGCAATGAAACCCGGTTGCCGGGTTCGATCAGCCCGGATTCTGGCAATAGCTGGCAACGCTCTGGCTCGCCGCCGCGGTGCGGTCGGCGCGCGTTTTTGCATCGAGCGGCTTGCCGGTGGAATCGGCGACCTGGAATTTGCTCTGCAGCAGATCGAGCGCGGCGCGCGACTGCTCGCACAGGCGCTTGCGGTTTTCCGGCGTGTCGGGCAGCGCGGTCGGCGCCGGCTCGACCGGCTTGGCGGCGTCGGCCGGTGCCGATTCCGGCTTTTTCTCCGCCGGATCGGCGACCGGGGCCTCGGTGCCGGCCAGGCGTACGCGCTGCGCCGAATCCGCGTCCTGCGGGGCGGTATCGGAGTAGTGGACGACGCCGTTCTTGTCAGTCCATTTGTACAGCTCGGTCGCACTTGCGAAGCCGCCGGCAAGCAGTGCGGCCAGCGCGAACGATGCGCTGGCACGACGGATCGAAACGACGCGGACGCGGGACATGGGTGCTCCGGGGTGGCAAGACGCGGAAGATTCTAGCTCCGCGAGGGCTTGCGGTACACTTTTGCCACCGAGAACTACGGGGACCCGCGTGGATTCCACTTCCGGCCAACCGCCGAAACCGCATCGCGGCATCTACCTGCTGCCGAACCTGTTCACCACGGGTGCGCTGTTTTCAGGTTTCTACGCCGCGCTCGCCGCGTTCGCCGGGAACTACGTCGCGGCCGCGATCGCCGTGTTCGTCGCGGCGATCCTCGACGCGCTCGACGGCCGCGTCGCGCGCCTGACCAATACGCAGAGCGAGTTCGGCGTGCAGTACGATTCGCTCTCCGACATGTGCAGCTTCGGCCTCGCGCCGGCGATCGTGATGTATGCTTGGTCGTTGTCGACACTGAAGGCCTACGGGCCGTTCTGGGGCAAGGTCGGCTTCGGTGCGGCCTTCGTCTATGCGGCCTGCGCCGCGCTGCGCCTGGCCCGCTTCAACACCCAGGTCGGCGTCGCCGACAAGCGCTACTTCCAGGGCTTGGCCAGCCCCGCCGCAGCGGGCTTGCTGATGTCGTTCGTCTGGGCGACGACCGAATACGGCATCGACGGCACCATGGCCCAATTCGTCGCACCGTTCCTGACCGTGCTCGCGGGCGGACTCATGGTCAGCCGTGTGCGCTACTGGAGCTTCAAGTCGGGCCCGAAGTCGGACAAGGTGCCGTTCGCGATCATCCCGCTCGCCGTGCTCGTCCTCGTCGCGCTGTATGTCGACACGGCGCCGGTGCTGTTCCTGATCGCGCTGCTCTACGTGATCTCCGGGCCGGTGCTGACCCTGTGGGGCATGCGCGCGGCGCGCGGCCGCCGCGAGGAGCGCGGCGACGAGAACAAGTCAGGCGCGGAGCCGCCACCGCCGTGAACGCGGCGCGCCCGGTTGCCGCCGATTCGCGCGATGCGGCGCGCGCAGGCGGGCGGCGTGCGCTGGGTTTCCTCGCCGATCTGTCGCAGTCGCTGGCGGTGTCGCTCGACCTGAAGACGACGCTCGGGCCGGCACTCGCGCGCATCCTCGATTTCATGCATGCCGAAGGGGCCTCGCTGTTCCTGCTCGATCCGGCGACGCATCTGCTCGAATGCAAGATCTGCGCGGGCCCGGTCGACATCGTCGGTCTCAAGCTCGAAGTCGGCCAGGGCGTTGTCGGCCGCGCGGTGGCCGAGAATGCGCCGCAGCGCAGCGACGACGCACGCCGCGACACGCGCGTCAACACGCGCGTCGATGCCGAAACCGGTTTCGTCACGCGCGCGATCCTGTGCGTGCCGCTGGCGACCGCGCAGGGCGCGCTCGGCGCGCTGGAAATCATCAATCGCCGCGACGGCGGCGCGTTCGACGACGATGATGCGGAGATCCTGCGCCTGATCGCGGCGCCGATGGCGCTGGCGATCAACAATGCGCGCCTCGCGCTCGAGGTCGCCGAGCAGCAGCGCATCCGCCGCGAGATGACGCTGGCGCGCTCGATTCAGAAATCGCTGCTGCCGCGGCGGCGGCGCGGGCGCTTTCCGCTGATCGGCGTCAACCTGCCGGCGCACGAGATCTCGGGCGACTTCTACGACTATTTCGACCTCGCCGACGGCCGCCTCGCGTTCTTCATCGGCGACATTTCCGGCAAGGGCCTCGACGCGGCGTTTCTCATGGTGCGCGTGGCCAGCCTGCTGCGCTGGAGCGGCAACGCCGCGCCCGCGCCGGCCGCGTGGCTGCGCGAGGTCAACATCGAGTTGTGCAAGACCTTGCAGAACGGTCGCTTCGTCTGCGCCGTCGTCGGCATCTACGACCATCGCACGCGCGCGGCCATCATCGCCAATGCGGGCTTCCCACCCGCGCTGCTCGACCACGGTGGGCGATTCGAGGAATTGCCGGCCGACGGCCCGCCTCTCGGCATCCTCGCCGATGCCGGGTACGCCGAGCGCACGATCGACCTCGGCAGCGCCGCGCTGTACCTGTTTTCCGACGGGGCCACCGACGTACGCGAAGGCGTGCGCGCGCGCCTCGGCGCCGAAGGCCTGCGCGAGTTGATCCGCCGCTATGCCGCACTCGCGCCCGAGCCGCGGCTGCGCGCGCTGATCGGCGAGTTGAAGCGGCGCCGTCTGGTCGACGACACAACCTTGCTGCTGCTGCAGGAGCCGCGCGGCAGCGAAGTACGCGAGCTGCTCGCGCTGCGCTTCCCGGCCGCCCCCGGCGAGATGCGTCGCGTGCGCGCCGAGCTGCGCACCGCGCTCGATGCCGAGGACGTGTCGCCGGAATTGCGCGACCGCCTCGTCCTCGTCGTCGACGAAGCATGCACCAACATCATGCGCCACGCGTACTGCGGCGGCGAAAGCGGAACGATCGCGCTACGCATGACGCGCGAGCGCGACGTGCTCGATTTCGAGCTGCGCGACGAGGCGCCTTGCGTCGACCCGCAGCGGATCCGTCCGCGCGACCTGTCCGAGTGCCGCGCCGGCGGCCTCGGCGTCGCCTTCATCGATGCGACGATGGACGCCTGGCACGTCGAAGGCGTGCCGGGCGGTCGCGGCAACCGTCTGCTCATGCGCAAACACATTCCCGCAAAAACAGGGGGCGACCCGTGAACGCCAACGAATGCACCAGCGAAACCCTTGGCGACTACGTGCTCGTGCGCCTCAGGGGCGAAGTCGACCTGTCCTGGTCGCAGCAGGTACGGCGGGCGATCCTCGACGCACTGGCCGATACCGGCAAGGTCGGCGTCGAATTGTCCGAGGTCAGCTATATCGACTCGTCCGGCATCGCCGCGCTGGTCGAGGGTTTCCAGAACGCGCGCAGCCGCAACCGCAAGTTCGGCCTCGTCGCGGTCAGCGCGGCGGTGATGGCCGTGCTCCAGCTCGCGCGCCTGGATCGCGTGTTTCCGATCTTCGCCGATCTCGACGCAGCAAGGTCGGCGTGAGCATGGATGCGATCACGCGCCCGCTCGAGTCGCTGGGCCGCACGACATTGAAGTCGCTCGCCGGCATCGGTCACGCGGCGATGCTGCTCACGGAAAGCATCGGCTTCGCGCTGACCGGCTGGCGCCGCGGCCAGCCGGTGCGCGTCGCGTCCGTGTTCGAGCAGATGCGCCAGATCGGCGTCGACGCGCTGCCGATCACGGCGCTGCTCGCGCTGGTCATCGGCATCATGCTCGGCATCCAGTTCGTGGCCGCGTTGTCGGAATTCGGCGCGCAGTCGCAGGTCGTCGTCGCCGTGGCCAAGTCGGTGACGCGCGAATTCGGCACGCTGATCACGGCGATCCTCGTCGCCGGGCGTTCGGGATCGGCGCTGGCCGCGCGCATCGGTTCGATGAACGTCTCGCAGGAAGTCGATGCACTCGCGGTGATCGGCATCGATCCGGTGCGCTACCTGGCCGCGCCAGCGCTGTTCGCGATGCTGATCATGCTGCCCGCGCTGACCCTCTTCGCCGACGCGATTTCGATCCTCGGTGCCGCGCTCTATTCCGCGCCCGCGCTCAACGTTTCGCCCGGCGCATATATTGCGCAGACGCTGGCGCAGCTGACGCCGGGCGATATCGGTCAGGGCCTGGCCAAGTCGGTGGTGTTCGCGATCCTGATCTCGCTGATCGGCATCAGCACGGGCTTCTCGGTCGCGGGCGGCGCCGAAGGCGTCGGCCGCGCGACCACGCGTTCGGTCGTGCTGTCGATCTGCTACATCATCGTGGCGGACATGATCTTTTCGTTCTTCCTCAATCGATGACGGGCATCAGCGACAAAACAGTGTGCGGCGTGCGGAATGAGCGCAGAGCCGCGTTGTCGCCGCTGCTTTTTCCGCTCGCCGCCCACCGCTCGTCGCTTGCCGTCGCCCCGAGGTTCCTGTCGTGAATGCCTCCGCTTCGCTCATCGAAGTCTCCCAACTCGAAGCCTGGTACGGTCGCCGCCGCATCCTCAAGGGCGTCGATTTCAACGTACGCGCGGGCGAGATCCGCGTGATCATGGGTGGATCCGGTTCAGGCAAGAGCACGCTGCTGCGTCATCTGCTCGGCCTGCATCGGCCGCGCGGCGGCTCGATCAAGCTGCTCGGCGTCGATATCGGCCGGGCGAGCGAGGCGCAGATGCTCGGCATCCGCCGGCAGATCGGCGTGTCGTTCCAGGGCGGCGCGCTGCTGACCTCGCTCAGTGTCGGCGACAACGTCGCGCTGCCGCTGCGCGAGCTGACTTCGCTCGACGAGAACACGATCCGCATCATGAGCCGGCTCAAGCTCGAAGTGGTCAACCTCGGCGGCTTCCAGGAGCTGATGCCGGCGCAACTGTCCGGCGGCATGATCAAGCGCGCGGCGCTCGCGCGCGCGATCGTGATGGATCCGAAACTGCTGTTCTTCGACGAGCCTTCGGCCGGCCTCGACCCGGTCGTCTCCGCCGAACTCGATGAGTTGATCCTGCGCCTGCGCGACGCGCTGCGCATGACCATCGTCGTCGTCACCCATGAACTCGAAAGCGCGTTCAAGATCGCCGACACGATCACCGTGCTCGATCAGGGTGAGATCCTGATGACCGACACGGTCGACAAGGTGCGTCACGCCGACAACGAGCGCATCCAGGACCTGCTCAACCGGCGCCCGCGCGAGACGCCGGTCGATGCCGACGCCTATCTGCGCCGGCTGACCGAAGAGCATGCCGCGCCGGTTTGAGGGCGGCTTGCGCGAACGCGCTCGCGATGCGGGTCAGCACGTCCGGCCTGCGCTCGATTGCCCTCGCGCCGCCAGCGGCCGTGTATGATTTCGGCATGCGGCGCCAGGGTCGCAACCATTCCGGAGCAGGGCACGGGTGAAACGCGACAACATCAACTACGTGCTGGTCGGCGCCGTCGTCGCGGCGGCGTTCGCGCTGTTGCTCGTCGCACTCGCTGCGATCACCGGGCGCGGCTCGGCGAGCACCGACTACGTCGCGCGTTACCGCAACGTCACCGGTCTGCGCTACGGCGCGCCGGTGTTCTACGAAGGCTTCCGCATCGGCCAGGTCAGCGCGATCGACCCCGAACGCGGCGCGGCCGGGGGCAAACCCGAGACGCGCTACAAGGTGACGCTGGCCGTGCGCCGCGACTGGCCGATTCCGAAGGATTCGGTCGCGCGCCTGACCTCGACCGGGCTGCTCGCCGACGTCGCGATCGGCATCAGCGAGGGCGCGAGCGTCGACGTCGCCAAGCCGGGCAGCGAACTCGCCGGGGTCGAGAACGCCGATCTGTTCACCTCGATGAACACGCTCGCCGCGCAGCTCGGCGACCTCGCGCACAACCAGGTCTCGCCCCTGGTAAAGACGCTGACCACGCATGTCGACTCGATCGCGAGCCAGCTCGACGAAAACACGCCGGAGATCGTCGCCCAGTCGCGCCAGTTGCTGCAGCGGCTGAACTCGGCTTCGAGCTCGGTCGACGACCTGCTCAAGCCGCAGAACCGCGCCGCGATCGGCGCGATCCTGGGCAACGTGCAGACCCTGACCCACGATCTCGCCGAGACCCGGGCCAAACTCAACAGTGCGATCACCCAGCTCGACGAGGTGATCCGCGAGAACCGCCCCGGCGTGCGCGATTCGGTCGATGACCTGCGCGGCATCCTCGCCTCGCTGTCCGAACGCATCGATTCGATCACGCAGAATCTTGCCGTGGCCGCACGCAATTTCAACGAGTTCTCGCGCGAAGTGCGCATGAGCCCGAACCGCCTGCTGATCGCGCCGAAACGCGACAAGGTAGAGGAGGAGCCGAAATGACGTGGTCGCGCCTGTTCGCCGCGTGCGCGGCTTTGCTGACCCTCGCTGCCTGCTCGCCGCCGACCGTTCCCGACGTCACCTACTATTCGCTGCCGCCGATGGCGCCGCCGCCGCACCTGCAGAAGCCGCTGACGGTGCTGCCGATCGAGGTGGCCACGTTCCGCTCCGAAGGTGTCTACGCCGAGCAGTCCGTGCTCTACGCGACCACGCCCGATGCCGGCGCGCTGCGCGCCTACCACTATCAGCTGTGGAGCGATCCGCCTTCGCGCGGCCTGCAGGCGCGACTGACCAACCGCTTGCGCGAAGCGGGAGTCTCCGCGCTCGTCACCGACCGCCTGCCGGCGAGCGTGCAAGCACTGCGCATCAAGGGCCGCATCCTGCGTTACGAGCGCGTGCCGCAGGCGCAGGGCGCCGTCGCCCAGGTCGCGTTCGAGATGCGCGTCGAGCAGGACTCCGGCGAACCGCTGCTCGAGCAGAGCTACCGTGCCGAGCAGGCCGCGTCGGGCGAGACCATGGCTGCAACCGTGCAGGCCTTCGGTGCCGCGGTCGACGCCGCGTTTGCGCAATTCCAGGCCGACCTCGTCGCGCTCGAAGGCGGCAAGTCGTGATGGACGCGACGCGCCTGTCCCTGCTCGAAGCGATGGGCATCGATGTCTATGCCCTGCGCACACGCGGCACATCGGCCGCGCCGTCGGTGATGACGGTTGACGCCGACGTCGGCAACCCGGCCAAACTGGCCATCGTCTGCGCGCGCGGTGTGCGCGCCGATGCGCGGCTCGCGCGCCTGTTCAAGCACTTGCCGCAAACGCTGGGCGTCGCCGCTGCCGCGATCGAATGGCTCGAAGCCGGCGCGGAGGGCGAGCTCGTGGGCACGGCGGATGCGCCCGCCTATCTCGTGATCGGCGCGGCGATGGCCCGCGCGCTCGGCGTGCATTTGTCCACGATGCAGCAGAATGCGGCGACGATCGCGGTCACCGCCGATCCCGCGTTGCTGCTCTGCGCGGCTGCGGACAAGCGCGCGCTGTGGCATTCGCTCAAACCGCTCGCGCGCCGGCTGCGCGGAACCGCGGGCTGAGGCGATGGTCGCGATTCTCGCCGAACCGCGCTCGCAGATGCGCGCCATGCGCATCGATGACATCGACGCCGTCGCCGCGATCGAATCGGTCGCCTACGAATTCCCGTGGACGCTTGGCATCTTCGGCGACTGCCTGCGTGCGGGCTATGAATGCTGGGTGCTGCAGCGGGGCGAGGAAGTTCTCGGCTACGGCATTCTTTCGGTCGCCGCGGGCGAGGCGCATCTGCTCAACGCCTGCATCGCACCGGCGCATCAGGGCCGCGGTCACGGCCGTCATCTGGTCGGGCGCATGATCGAACTCGCGCGCTGGCATCGCGTACAGCGCATCTTCCTCGAGGTACGCCCCTCGAACCTCGCTGCCGTTGCGCTCTATCCGACGCTGGGCTTCAACGAGATCGCCGTGCGGCCGAACTATTATCCGGCCAAGCACGGACGCGAAGACGCGATCGTGATGGCAATGGAGTTGCTGCCGCCCGAAAGCTGATCGCCGCCACCGGTCATGCCGCGAGTGACCGGCTGGCACGATTGCCTGCGATAATGCGCGCGCCAGCGCACAGCCACGTCATGACCGAACCCGGCAGTACCCTCCCTCATCGCCCCGCCTCGTCCGGTGCGCTCGCGCGCCTGCGCTGGCTTGTGCCGTTGGCGTTCCTCGCGGTGACCGGCTGGCTGCTGTGGCACGAGATCGGCACGCAGTTCGACCTGCCCGAGATCCAGCGCACCCTGCTCGACGTACCGACCGCGCCGGCGCTGGGCATCGCCCTGCTCGCGCTGTTCGCGGTCGCCTTTACCGGCCTCGTCGACGGTCTGATCGGGCATTGGCTCGGGCTGGGCCTCGCCTGGCGCGACTACCTGCGCCTGTCGTTCGTGGCCAATGCGCTGGCGAACACGCTGAACCTTTCCGGGGCGATGGGCGCGGGCATCCGCTTGATGGGGCTGACCTCGCACAAGGTGCACCTGCCGCGTGCGGCGGCGCTGATCGGCATGCAGGCGCTGTCGCTGCCGCTCGGCCTGTCGCTGCTCGTCGTGCTCACCTTGATGACGCATTCACTGCCGCTGACCGCGAGCACGACCGAACGCACGATCGCCTACCTCGTGCTCGCCGCGGCCGCGCTGTATCTGCCGCTGTATTTCGTGCTGACTACGCAGCGGAAACTGATGCGCTGGCTGCCGCACGATCTTGGTCTGCCGCCGCTGCGCCTGAAGATCGAACTCGTCGCCGTCTCGCTGCTTGACTGGATCCTCGCAGCGGCAGTGCTGTGGGCGTGTTTCTACATTTCCGGCGCGCACGTCAAACCCGGCCTGCTGCTCGGCGCGTTCGCCGGCGCATCGGTGCTGGGATTGGTCAGCCAGGTGCCGGGCGGCCTCGGCGTGTTCGACGGTTTGATTCTGATCGCGCTCAAGGACGCCGGTTACGACCCGCCGGTGATCGTGTCGGGCCTGATGCTGTTCCGTCTCGCCTACTACCTGCTGCCGCTGCTCGCCGGGCTCTACCTCGGCTCGGAGATGTTCACCCAGAACTCGCAGGCGCTGGCGCGGCTGCGCCTGCGCCTCTCCGGCCATCCGCTGTTCGGCCTGCTCGGCCTGCCCGCGGTGCTGCTCGCCGACCTCGGCACGCGCTTGGTGGCGATCCTGACCTTCCTCGCCGGCGCGCTGCTGCTCGCTTCCGCGGCGACGCCCTCGGTGATCGAGCACGTCAACGTCGTGCGCCAGCATCTGCCGATCCTGTTCGTCGAGAGCGCGAGCTGGTTCTCGATCCTCACCGGCGTGCTGCTGCTCGGCCTCGCGCGCGGCATCGACGGCCGCCTGCGTGTGGCCTATCGCCTGACCATGTGGCTGCTGCTGATCAGCGCCGGTCTCGCGGTGACCAAGGGCCTGCATTTCGGCGAAGCGCTGTTCCTGATCGCCGTCGCCTTGCTCCTGCGCACGCGCAAGCGCGTGTTCATGCGACGCGCGATGACGCTCGGCGCGATGACGCAGGCAGGCTGGTACGCAGGCCTCGCCGTCTGCGTGCTGGTGTTCTTCGCGGTCGGCGCCGCGCAGGTGCTCGGCGATGACTCGTTCGACCTGTTCTATTTCGGTTTCGGCGAGCACACCTCGCGCATCGGCCGCGGCCTGGTCGCCGCGACCTTCGGCCTCGTCGTCTATTTCATCTGGCAGTTCTTCGCCGTGCGCAGGCCGGAACTGTCGCTGCCCAACCGCGGCGACCTCGAACAGGCGCGCGCGATCTACCGCGCGCATGGCGGCGGCGAGTTCGCCCATCTCACTTTCATGCGCGACAAGCATCTGTTCTGGGCCGCCGACCATCGCGCCGTCGTCGCCTACGGCAGCGTGCGCAACCGCCTCGTCGCACTCGGCTCGCCGTGCGGACCGGAGAGCCTGATCGACCAGGCCATCCTCGAATTCCGCCGCCACGCCGACACGCAGGACCGCGTGCCGATTTTCTACGAAGTGCTCGAACCGGACCTCTCCCATTTCCACGACGCCGGCTTCGACCTGTTCAAGCTCGGTGAACTCGCGATCGTCAAGCTCGACGAATTCTCGCTCGCGGGCAAACGCTGGGAGGACCTGCGCCAGGCGGTCAACCGCTCGGTCAAGGAGCGGCTGACGTTCGAGATGATCGCCCCGCCGCACGATTCGACGCTGATCGCGGAAGTGCGCGAAGTCTCCGATGCGTGGCTTGCCGACAAGGGCTCGGTCGAAAAAGGGTTCTCGCTCGGCCGCTTCGACGGCGACTATCTCGACTGGAGCGCGCTCGCCCTCGTGCGCCGTGCCGGTTGCCTGATTGCCTTCGCCAATTTCGTTCCCGGTTACGGGCCGAACGGCACCGCCAGCGTCGACCTGATGCGCCATGTGAGCGACGCGCCGCGCAGCACGATGGATTTCCTCTTCGCCAAGGTCATGCTGTGGGCGCAGGCGCAGGGCTATCCGCAGTTCAGCCTCGGCATGGCGCCACTGTCGCGCGTCGGCGACAACCCGTACGCGCGCATCAATGAACGCCTCGCCTCGCTCGCGTTCCGCTACGGCAACAACCTTTACAACTATCAAGGCGTGCGCCGCTACAAGGACAAGTTCAAGCCGGAATGGATCGGCTCTTACCTCGCCTACCCACGCGGCGCCTGGGTGCCGGGCCTGCTGATCGATATCGCCGCGCTGGTCGCGGGCGGTTACGGCCGGTTCCTGTTCAAGCGCTGAGAATCCGCCCTCAAAGCCGCTGCGCTTTGACAGCGGATTCTGAACGCCAGCCCGAAAGTCGGGATGCGGCGGCGCAGCATTTCGCGTATCCTGCGCGCCCTCGCCTGCAAACATCGACGGAAGACATCATGGGCCTCGACCTCGTCCCCAGCGGCCGCGACGTGCCGAACGAAATCAACGTCATCATCGAAATTCCGAAGGACGCGGAACCGGTGAAGTACGAAGTGGACAAGGCCTCGGGTGCGATCTTCGTCGACCGCGTGCTGTCCACGCCGATGCGTTACCCATGCAACTACGGCTACGTGCCGAACACGCTCGGCGGCGACGGTGATCCGCTCGACGCGCTGGTGATCCTGCCGCTGCCGCTGGTGCCGGGCTCGGTGATCCGCTGCACCCCGGTCGGCATGCTCAAGATGACCGACGAGGCCGGCGCCGACGAGAAACTCGTCGTCGTGCCCGTGACCAAGGTGTTCGCCGGCTACGCCAACATCACCGACATCGGCCGGGTGTCGGCGCACTGGCTCGAGCGTATCGGCCACTTCTTCGAGCACTACAAGGATCTCGAGAAGGGCAAATGGGTGAAGATCGATGGCTGGGCAGGCGCCGAAGCGGCGAAGAAGGAGATCCTCGAGGGCGTGAAGCGCTACGAGGCGTCGCCGGAAAAGCCAAAGTTCTGACTTCTCGCGACGACGCGCGATTTCGGCGGGTACGCCCCGACTGCGCACGCAGCGGCGCTCAATCTTCGCTCCTGGTTTCCTCTTCGGCCTTTCCCTGCGGCGCAATGCGCGGGCCGCTGCACAGGTCCGCCGCACGCCAGATCAGGATGCGGCCTAGCCGCCAGGGCACTTCCGTTTCGGGTTTCACCGGGACGCCGTACTTGGTGTAGAACGTCACCACTTCGCCGTCGGGATGCGCCGCGCACCAGGTGTACAACTGACCGAGGTTGATCGCCTCGAACGGCTGCTTGAGCCGGCCCGGAAATTCGAACAGGCCGTGATGCCAGCCGAGATGCACGATCGGCTTGCCGGCTTGCTGTGCGGCGCGAATGCGATTCGCTGTCGCACTCACGTCGAGCGTCGGACCGACCGCCTGCGCGATCGTAAGCATGCCCAACGCCGCCGCCGCGACGCTGGCCAGCGCGACCGCGACCAGTTGCCTGTACGCACGCCGGTGCACGAGCAGGAATACCCCGAGCGCTGCAATCAACGCACCCCAGAGCGGCCAGATGCCGCCGAGCACCGCCTGCTCGTCGGCGGAAAAACTGCCGCCGTGCACGAGCCCGCGCAAACCCGGTACACTCGCCGCATGCTGCGCCAGCCACGGCGCGGCACAAAGGAAGACGCCAACCAATCCGAGCAGCACTGCAAACAGGCGTCCGCGCACACGCGCCGCATCGTCGCGCAGCACCAGCGCGAAGTACAAGGCGAGGCCCGGCAGCAACGGCAACAGATAATGCGGCTGCTTGCCGCTGGCGAAACAGAACAACACGAATGCCGGCACGAACCACGCAACGGCGAAACGCGCGGCCTTGCTGCCCGCCAGATTGTCGCGCCAGGCGCGCCATGGTGCGCGCAAGCTCAGCGTCCACGGCAGGATCATGAACGGCAGCACCATGAAGTACCACCAGATGGGCCGCGCATGGGCGAAGCTCTGGGTCATGCGCTCGGCAGTCTGATGGAACACGACGTCGTTGACGTAGCTCCAGCCGCCGGCCGAGACCATGTAGACGAGGCCGACGCCGACACTGGCGAGAACGCCGGCGAACACGGCGGCATACCATCGCAGTGGCGCTCCGCGCGCAGTCGCGCTCCACCACGGCCCGAGCAGGCCGACGAGGCCCGCATCGAGCAGCATCACCGGCCCTTTGTTGAGCAAGCCCAAACTCAAGCCCGCCGCGAAAATCGCAATGCCGCGGCCCCAGCGTCGCTCGTCGAAGTCGATCAGTCCGTGCAGCGCGAGCAGGACACAGGCGGCGAGCACGACGTCGAACATGATCGCGCTGGCAAACACCGCGAAGAACATCATGCCGGCGAAAATTTGCGCGGCGCGGGTGGCGAGCCTGCCGTTCGCTGCGCCATCCGCCGGGTCGAGGCGGCGCACGAGACGCTCGAACATCAACAGCGATACCAGCGAGACGACGAGCATGCCAAGGCGCACGATCCACACGTTCAGGCCGGCCGCCGTCCAGGCGATATTGATCAGCCAGAACAACAGCGGGCCTTTGTGCGAATACAACTCGCCGTTGAGATGCAGCAGAAGCCAATCCGGCGAATTGCGCAATTCCCACGCCACCGAGAGATAACGCGTCTCGTCGATGGGCAACGCCGGCAGAAACAGCGCTACCGGCAGCAGAATCAGAAACCAATGCAGGCGCCAGTCGGCGAAAAGCTTGTTCATGGATTTGTCATCGAATGGCGGTGGGCCATCAGCCCCGGTTCAACAAGTTTTTCAGATCGATGATCGCCGCGTTCGCGCGCGAGACGTAGTTGGCCATCACCAGCGAATGATTGGCGAAGAAACCGAACGGACTGCCGTTGAGGATCACCGGACTCCATACCGGCTTCTGCGATTCCTCGAGCTCGCGGATCACCTGCTTCAGGCTCACCATCGCGCCCTTGCGCTCGAGCACGGGGCCGAAGTCGACCTCGATCGCCTTGAGCTGTTCGAGCAGCGCCCAGGTGTAGCCGCGCGACTCATAGAAGATGTCGTCGATCTTGTACCACGGCGTCTTCACCACCTGCTGCCCCTGCGCGTTCTGCATCAGCGCCGTGCCGGCCGGTGTCTCGCCCTGCAATTGGATCTGGCCGACGCTCGCGGACAGGCGCTGCGACAGCGAGCCCAGGCGCGTGGAGACGACGTCGAGATAGTCGGCGAGGCTGTCCGCGCGCGCATAGAACTGCGCACCATTCGGATCGTTCTTGCCGAGGCGCGTGAAGTAGCCTTCGACGCGAGCGATCGCCTTGCGGTACTGGCCTTCGGAGCTCGGCAGCAGCCAGCGGTCGTTCGGCGAAGAGAACAAAGGGTCGGCTTCCCTGAGGTCGACGTCCTCTTCCGACTGGGACTGCGAACGCGCGAACTTGTTGCGCATCTCGCGCGCCAGGTCGCGCGTGGCGGTGAGCACGCCGAATTCCCAGTTCGGCACGTTGTCCATGAGCACGCCCGGCGGGAACTTGTCGTTCGAGATGTAGCCGCCGCGCTTGTCGAGCAGGGTCTCGGCACTGCCGATCAAGGTTGCAGTGACGGTGCTGCCGGTGACGACCGGCTGGTTGTGCCGCGCCGAACGCTCCTGGGCGAACTTGACCACATCGAACTGCGCCGGCTCGTAGCTCCACCACCACATCAGCGCAAGCACGACGAGCACGTACAGGGCGACGACGACGGCGATGCCACGCAGCCAGTAGCGGCGGCCCGAGGAACGAGGGGTCGGGATCGCGTTCATGGAGCCTCCTTACCGGTCTTGCGGACCCGCATTGTGCCGCAAAGCGCGCCGCGCTTGCATGCATGCCGAAGCAGTCGAGGGGCTGCCGTTCAGCGCGCGGCGAACCTGTCGCTGCGCGCGATCGTCTCGGCGAGACCGGGCAGCACCGCTTCGATCGCGGCTTCGTGCCGGCGCCATTTTTCCGGATCGGGTTTCGACACGGTGTAGCGCGACAGCGGCAGCTCGGCTTCGAGCGGACGGTCCCAGGCAAATTCGACTGCCGCACACAGGCGCGCGATTTCGGCCGCGGGATCCGCGGTCAACGCATCGTAGCGCGCGACGTGCACACGCTCGCGCGGCATTGCGCCGAGATCGTCGAGCAGCGCCTGGGTCACCGCCTGCCACTGCGCCGCGACGATTGCGTGCAGCGGCCGGCCATTCAATTCCCGCCAGCCCGGCGTCAGCGCGAGCGACCACGGCAGGCCGTTCCAATCCGGCAAATTCGGATAGGTGCGGAAGCCCCCCGAGTTCCATGCTTCGATCATGCTCGCCAGCACCTGACGCACGTCGCGATGCAGATAGATGAACTGCGCCTCGGGGAAAACCTTGGCGAGAAACGGGATGCGCAGGGAGTTCTTCGGCGTCTTCTCGAGCAGACGCAACGGCCATTGCGTGGGCGGCGTGCCGTCGCGGTCGCGCAGCGCGGCGCGAAAACGCGCGCGCAGTTCCTTGACCACATCGCTGCCCGCGGCGTCGACGTCGAGACGATTGGAAGCGAAGCCGCGCACGCGCGGATGCAGCACGCCGATACCCTCGATCAGGCCGTGGCTCTCGTCGCCGATCGTGTAGACGCCTTTCGCGCGCGCCAGCGTTTCGAACAGGAAGGTCGAGCCCGAGCGCGGCGGCGAGACGATGAACACCGGACGGTCGAATTCCGTGTCGCGCGACGACTTCGCCTTGCGTGGCGCATCGCGCGGCTCGCCGAAAATCACCGGTGTCGACTCGTCGATCAGCGCCGAGCCGACCACCATCACCATCAGCACCTTGTGGAAGTCGAGGTCGTTGGTCAGGAACAGGTGACCGCGCAACGGCTGCATCTGCTCGACGAATTCGTCGAGCACGCGGCGGAACCCCGCGCGACCCGCTGGCGCATCGCCGTGACGCGACCACAGCGCCTGCCAACGGCGCATGCAGTGCATAGCCGCCTGTTGCGCTTCGGCAATCGCCGGCTGCTGCGGGCGCAACTGTCCGAACAGGAACGACAGGTGCGAATGCAGCTCCCACGGCGACATCACCGCGGGCGAATTCACCGACTCGAACTGCAGCTCGCCCGCGTCGCCCGGCTGCGGCGCGACGAGCTGCGCCTGCCAACCGGTCGGGTTCAGATGATGCGGACGCGAACGCGCCATGTGCTCCCAGAAGCCCTCGCCGCCTACCGTGTCGGCAACGAGGTGGATGCGCACGTCGTCGCCCTGGTTGAGCACTCGGTGCAGGCGCCAGGTATCAAAGATCCAGCACTCGCCCGCACCCATGTTGATCTCGGCATCGCCGCAATGAAAGCGCACGCCGGGCTGGGTCACGATCGGCACGTGCACGCGCATGCGTTCGGCCCAGTAGTAGGCCTGGTCGATGTGCGCAGTGACTTCGGCCTGACCCGACAGACGCATCAGGCGCGTGCGCCCGAGCACCACGCCGAGCGAGGCGAGCACCTGCCGCAGATACGGCAGGCGCGCGAGCAGCGGCGTCGGCCGCATCGGCCCGACCAGGCCGTCGTTGTCCTCGTCTCCGTCCACGGCGACCAACGGCAGCGCGGAGTTGCCGGGGAAGCCCTGTGGATGCGGTCGCCATTCCGCTTCCTCAATCGCGGCGACTTCGGCGGCCAGCGCCGCGGCATCGAAACGCAGCGGCAGCTGAATAAAGGGGAATTGCAGCCTCAAGAGACCTTCTCGCTGCCAGCCTGCAGATAGACTTCGCCGCCTTTTTCGCGAAACTCGCGTGCTTTCTCCTGCATGCCCTTGGCCAGCGCATCGGCCTCGTTGGCGACGCCGTGGTCCTTGGCGTAGTCGCGCACGTCCTGGGTGATCTTCATCGAGCAGAAATGCGGGCCGCACATCGAGCAGAAATGTGCGTGCTTGGCGGCCTCTTTCGGCAAGGTTTCGTCGTGGAATTCCTGCGCCTTTTCCGGATCGAGACCGAGGTTGAACTGATCGTTCCAGCGGAACTCGAAGCGCGCCTTGGACAGCGCGTTGTCGCGCACCTGCGCGCCAGGGTGGCCCTTGGCCAGGTCGGCGGCATGCGCGGCGATCTTGTAGGTGACGATGCCGTCGCGCACGTCCTGCTTGTTCGGCAGGCCAAGGTGCTCCTTCGGCGTGACGTAGCAGAGCATCGCCGTGCCGTACCAGCCGATCATCGCAGCTCCAATGGCGCTGGTGATGTGGTCGTAGCCCGGCGCGATGTCGGTGGTCAGCGGGCCCAAGGTATAGAACGGCGCTTCGTGGCATTTCTCGAGCTGGCGCTCCATGTTCTCGCGGATCAAATGCATCGGCACGTGGCCGGGGCCTTCGATCATGGTCTGCACGTCATGCTTCCACGCGATCTGCGTCAGCTCGCCGAGCGTGTCGAGCTCGGCGAACTGCGCCGCATCGTTGGCGTCGGCGATCGAGCCGGGGCGCAGGCCGTCACCGAGCGAGAAGGCGACATCGTAAGCTTTCATGATCTCGCAGATGTCCTCGAAGTGCTTGTAGAGGAACGACTCCTGGTGATGCGCAAGGCACCACTTCGCCATGATCGATCCGCCGCGCGAGACGATGCCGGTGACGCGTTTGGCGGTCAACGGAATGAACGGCAGGCGCACGCCCGCATGGATGGTGAAATAGTCCACGCCCTGCTCGGCCTGTTCGATCAGGGTGTCGCGGAAGATTTCCCAGGTCAGTTCCTCGGCCTTGCCGTCGACCTTCTCCAGCGCCTGGTAGATCGGCACCGTGCCGATCGGCACCGGCGAGTTGCGGATGATCCATTCGCGCGTTTCGTGAATGTGCTTGCCGGTGGACAGGTCCATCACGGTGTCGCCGCCCCAGCGGATCGCCCACACCATCTTCTCGACTTCCTCGGCGATCGAACTCGTCACCGCCGAGTTGCCGATGTTGGCGTTGATCTTGGTCAGGAAGTTGCGGCCGATGATCATCGGCTCGCTTTCCGGATGGTTGATGTTGCACGGAATGATCGCGCGGCCGCGCGCGACTTCGCTGCGCACGAATTCGGGCGTGATGATTTTCGGAATCGCTGCGCCGAACGATTGGCCGGCATGCTGTCGGAGCAGGTCGGCATCGCGCAACGCGTCGAGCTTCTGGTTCTCGCGGATCGCGATGTATTCCATCTCCGGCGTGACGATGCCGCGGCGCGCGTAGTGCATCTGCGAGACGTTCGCGCCGGCCTTCGCGCGCAGCGGCGCGCGCGTGTGCGGGAAGCGCACGCCGGCCAATTTCGGATCGGCAGCGCGGCGGCGGCCGAATTCGCTCGACAGGCCCTTCAGGGTTTCCGTGTCGCCGCGCTCTGCGATCCAGTTCGCGCGCAGCGGCGCGAGGCCGGCGACGAGGTCGATGCGCGCGCCCGGATCGGTGTACGGGCCCGACGTATCGTACACTGCCAGCGGCGCGTTCTTCTCCGCGCCGAACACCAGCGGCGTATCGCTCAGCGCGACTTCGCGCATCGGCACGCTCAAGTCGGCACGCGAGCCCGGGACGTGAATCTTGCGCGAACCCGGAATCGGACGCGTAACCGCTTCCGACAGCGCGGTCGTGTCACGGATCAGGTCGGCGGCCAGTGCATTCATTCTCAACTCCTCTCTCAAAAAGCCTGGATCGAAGGTGCTTTTTGTGGAGAGTCCGCACAAGGATGTGCGATCTACTCTTCGCGCGCAGGGAGGCACGCAAAAATACCTATGACCCGGATCACGTACGAAGGGTTTTTCCCAGTTTCCCGGTCTCTGCGGAAAACACCCCCGCTTCATGAATACTATTGAAACACGAAGCGCCGGCGCTGGCGAGCCGCGACGAAACCCGGCGCCCGCGCGTCTTGTCTATCGTTCGCGCAGGCCACAGAGTATCCGGGCCTGGTTCAATCCTCGAGAGGTTTGCCATGAAGACATACCGCCATTCGATGTTCCGCCCGCTGCTCGCCATCGCCGCAGCCTGCCTGACCCTGGCCGCCTGCGTGGCGCCGGGGCCGAAGAAGGCGTTGCCCGAACGCGTCCAGGTCAGCTGGGCACCGGACAACCAGTTGACCGAGGTCAGGAACAACTCGTTCCAACGCGGCTGGCTGAAGCCGGAAGACTGGCAGAAGACGCTGTCCACGTACCTGCGCCAACGTGCGGATGCCATCCTGCCGCCGGGGCAGAAGCTCGAGGTCAAATTCGAGGACATCAAGCTCGCCGGTGACTTCGAGCCATGGCATGGCCCCAACGCGCAAGACATTCGCTTCATGAAGGACATCTATCCGCCGCGCGCGACGCTGCACTATCGCCTTACCGACGCAAGCGGCGCGACGATCCGCGAGGGTGAGAGCAAGCTCAGCGACCTGGCCTACCTGCAGCGTACGACGGTCGCGAACTCGACCGATCCACTGCGCTACGACAAGCGCATGCTCGACGACTGGCTGACCAAGGAATTCGTGCGCAACCAGTCGTGAGGTCCCGACCGGACCCGATCCGGGAATCAGGACATCGTGTTCGGTGCGCCGCGCGGCATGGCGCCGCGCCGTCGCCGCGCGGCGGATGCAGCGGTTCGAACAGGCTTTGACCGGAGCGCGCCGACGGGCTGTCCGCGCCACGCAGCCGTCGGCCGCCATGCGCGGTATGCCCCGAGTTGCCGTCGACGTAGTCGGCCCACCCTCACGCGGCACGCCCGGATCGCGGAACTCCGCATTCCCCGGTACGGCGCCCCCGCGCTTGCGTCACCTTCGCAATGACGGCGAGGGCAAAACCGGACATGCGACGAAGAAACCGGTTTCGCCGCGCGCCAATTTCGGCTATGACTACCAAGGTCAGATACCCACTCCGATCGAGGCCAGAAATGACGACCACTCCGACGCACCTGAAGTTTCCGCTTTTGTTCGCCGCGATCGCCGCGACTTTCGCCATGTCGGCGGCCTTCGCGGCCGGCGGCGACGTCAACGCTCGCGTCGCGCGCGTACTCGCGCAGACGCCGCTGATCGACGGCCACAACGATCTGCCCTGGGAGATCCGCACGCGCTTCGGCGGCGACGTGACGAAGATCGATCTCGCCGCGGACACCTCGAAACTTGCCGCGCCCGAAGGCGAGGCGAAGCTGATGACCGACATCCCGCGCATGCGTGCCGGCCATGTCGGCGGCCAGTTCTGGTCGGTGTGGATTCCGGTGTCGCTGAAAGGCCCCGAGGCCGTGCAGGTCACGCTAGAGCAGATGGATATCGTCAAGGCGATGACGGCGCGCTGGCCGCATGATTTCGCCATGGCCTACAGCGCGGCCGACATCCGCCGCATCCACAAGGAAGGCAAGATCGCCTCGCTGATCGGTATCGAGGGCGGCCATCAGATCAACGACTCGCTCGCCGTGCTGCGCGAGTACTACGACGCCGGTGCGCGCTACATGACCCTGGCGCATTCCTCGAACACGGACTGGAGCGACTCGGCCACCGACGCGCCGGCGCACCACGGCCTGACGCCGTTCGGCAAGGAAGTCGTGCGCGAGATGAACCGGCTCGGCATGCTCGTGGACCTCTCGCACGTTTCCGACGAGACGATGAACGCCGCGCTCGACGTGTCGCAGGCGCCGGTGATTTTCTCGCACTCGTCGGCACGCGCGATCGACGACCATCCGCGCGACGTCTCCGACGAGATGCTGCATCGTGTCGCCAGGAACGGCGGCGTGGTCATGGCCAACTTCGCGCTGGACTATGTTTCCGACGCGCACCGCCGCTGGAGTGCCGACCGCTCCGCCGAGCAGGCGCGCTACAACAGTCCGCCGTTCGGCGGCCTTTACATCGGCAATCCCGCGCGCGCCAAGGCCGCGCTGGCCGAATGGGAGAAGGCGCACCCCGCGCCAAAGGTCACGCTTGCCGAAGTCGCCGACCACATCGAGCACATCGCCAAGGTTGCCGGCGTCGATCACGTCGGCATCGGATCGGACTTCGACGGCATTCCGGAAGCGCCGCAAGGCCTCGATGGCGTCGACAAGTATCCCGCGCTGCTCGCCGAACTCGCGCGCCGCGGCTGGAGTGACGTCGATCTTGCCAAGGTCGCGGGCGGCAACCTGTTGCGCGCGATGACGCAGGCCGAGGTGGTCGCGGCGAAGCTGCGCGCCGAGCGGGGACCATCAGCGGCCACGCTCGAACAACTCGATGGCGCGCGTCCGCAAGCGCGGCACTAGGCTTCGAGCCCCTTCTCCCGCGACGGGAAAGGGGCTGGGGCAAGGGTTGAGTCGAAACCAGCGGCATCTTCGACGCCGAACCCCTCTCCCGCAACGGGAGAGGTGACAAGACAGCGGTGACGATCAATTCGTCAACGCGGCACGTAAGCGCGCAAGAAGAAATCGACCGTCGCGTTGAGGTGCTCGTCGATCTCGCGCGCGGTCGCCGGCTCGCCGCAGCCGCACTCCTTGCGCGCATGCAACTCGCCCTTGAGCAGGCAGAAGAACTGCGAGGCGGCGCGATGCAGGTCGGCGATATCGAGCTTGCCCGCCTCGACCTCGATGCGCAAGAACGATTCCAGCCCCCGCTGGACCTTCGTCGGACCGGCTTCCCAGAACAGGGCCGCAAGCTTCGGCGCACTCGCCGCATTGGCGACGATCGTACGGTGGATCGCGATCGCATCCTCGCTCGTGATCAGGCCGAAGAATGCGCGCGCGATCGCGAGCAGTTGCTTGCGCAACGGCCCCTTGAGGTCGGCCTCGAACAATTCCTCGGGCATCAACGTTTCGCACTTGCTGCGCACGGCCTCGGCGAACAAGGTTTCCTTGTCGCGGTAGTGACTGTAGACGGTGAGCTTGGACACACCCGCCTTGTTCGCGATCGCGTCCATGCTCGTGCCTTCGAAGCCCTGTTTGACGAAAAGCTGCTTGGCCGCATCGAGGATGGCGGCGCGCTTCTCCATGTCCTTGGGGCGGCCGGGACCGGCGGTTCTGGGGGTGGCTAACAATGACATGGCGTCGCTCGGGACTTGCAGTGGTTTCAGTCATTCGATGCCGGGGCATCAAAATAAACTGGACAGTTCAGTTTACTATTTGTAAGATAGCACAATAACAGTGTTCATGGGGCAGAAAAGAACGTTTTTCGTTTGCACAAATTCCTGTTGCGACGTCTACTTTTGCGCGATTCGGCACACCGCGCAATCTGCCCCGCAACAACGATGCGCGAATTTCGCCCGAGAGGCTCAAAGTCATGTTCGACACGTCCACCCGTTCCCCACTCCATGTCGCGACCGCGACCACGTTGTTGCTCGCGGTATTCGCCCTCGCCGGCTGCGGCAGCCACGCCGCTGCGCCCGCGCCGCCGCGCAGCGCGATCGTCGCCCATCCGCAGGCCGCCGACGCGATCAGCGCCGAGGTGTATTCGGGCGAGGTGCGTGCGCGCTACGAAAGCCAGCTCGGCTTCCGCGTCAACGGCAAGATCCGGACGCGCAAGGTCGATGTCGGCAATCACGTCGAAGCGGGACAGGTGATCGCCGAACTCGACCCGGCCGATCTGCAATTGCAGGCCGGCAGCGCGAGCGCGAACCTTGCCGCGGCAAAGGCCAACCGCGATCTCGCCCAGGCCGACTACGACCGTTATCACAAGCTGCTCGACAAGCACTACGTCAGCCAGACCCAGGTAGATGCGCAAGCCAACGCGCTCAAGGCCGCGCAGGCGCAAGTGCTGCAGGCACAGGCCGCGCTCGCGGTCGCCTCGAATCAGACCGGTTACACGAGCCTGCGCGCCGACCACGCCGGCGTGATCACCGCGCTCAACGCCGAGGCCGGCCAGGTCGTCGCCGCGGGCCAGGGCGTCGCCACGCTCGCGTGGGACGGCGCGACCGAAGTCGAAATCGCCGTGCCCGAAAACCGCATCGGTGCCTACAAGGTCGGCGCGCCGTTCGCGATCGAATCCTGGGCCGAAGCAGGCAAACAGTTAGCCGGCCATCTACGCGAGATCGGCGCCGAAGCCGACCGCGTCACGCGCACCTACCGCGTGCGCGTGAGCTTCGACGATGCCGCTGCCGCACCGCGTCTGGGTCAGACCGCGCGCGTCTACTTCGCCGACGGCGCCAACGCCGGCCAGATCCTGATTCCGCTGTCGGCGCTGCACGAACTCGGCGGCAAACCCGCAGTGTGGATCGTCGATGCGAAGACACACCAGGTGAAGCTCGCGCCGGTCACCGTCGCCGCGTACCGCGAACAGGGCGTGACCCTGTCCGGTGGCACCGGCACGCAAGACTGGATCGTCACCGCCGGCGTGCACAAGCTGCACGAGGGCGACACGATCACGCCGGTCGATGCGCTCAACCGCCCAATCATGCTGTAGCAACCTGTCATTCCCGCATGCCGCCGGCGGGAGTGATGAACCAATGGTTGCCACGCCAGACCAACCGCTAGGACTTTGCTTCCTGCCATGACCCGCTTCAATCTTTCCGAATGGTCGCTGCGCAACCAGCCGCTGTTGCGCTATTTCATCGTCCTGCTCGCCGCGCTCGGCGTGTGGTCGTACATGGGCCTGGGCCAGTCCGAGGATCCACCGTTCACGTTCAAGGTCATGGTCGTACAGACGCAGTGGCCGGGTGCGACCGCAGCCGAGGTCACCGAACAGGTCACCGAGAAGATCGAGAAAAAGCTGCAGGAACTGCCGCAGATCGACTACCTGCGCAGCTACTCGCGCCCGGGCGAGTCGATGGTGTTCGTCGTGATGAAGGATTCGCTGCCCGCGGACACGGTGCCGGATTTCTTCTACCAGGTGCGCAAGAAAATCGGCGACATCCGCTACAGCCTGCCGCAAGGCGTGCTCGGCCCGTTCTTCAACGACGAGTTTGGCGACACCTTCGGCAACATCTACGCGCTGAGCGGCGAAGGCTATTCCGACGCGCAACTGCGCGATTACGGCGAGCGCCTCAAGCTCGAACTGCTGCGCGTGCCCGATGTGGCCAAGGTGCAGTTCGTCGGCCTGCAGGACGAGAAAGTCACGATCGAACTGTCCAACGCCAAGCTCGCCACGCTCGGCGTGAGCTTCGATCAGCTGCAGCAGACACTGGCCGCGCAGAATGCGATCACGCCCGCGGGAAGTTTCGAAACCGGCAGTGACCGCATCTACCTGCGCCCGACCGGGACGTTCGATTCGGTCGATCAGATCCGCAACATCTCGATCCGCGCCAACGGCAACCTGTTCCGCCTCGGCGACATTGCCAACGTCACGCGCGGCTACGCCGATCCGGCCAATCCGCGCATGCGCTTCATGGGAAAAAATGCGCTCGGCCTCGCCGTGTCGATGCGCGCGGGCGGCGATATCATCCATCTTGGCGAAAATCTCGACGCGGCGATCGCGCGCCTGCAGCAGGCGCTACCGGTCGGCCTCGAACTCGAACGCGTCACCGACCAGCCGCGCGCGGTCGCGCGCTCGGTCGACGAATTCGTGCACACGCTGGCCGAGGCGGTCATCATCGTGCTGCTGGTGAGCTTCTTCTCGCTCGGCCTGCGCACCGGCCTCGTCGTCGCGCTGTCGATTCCGCTCGTGCTGGCGATGACGTTCGCGGCGATGAAGTACTTCGGCATCGACCTGCACAAGATCTCGCTCGGCGCCTTGGTCCTCGCTCTGGGCCTGCTTGTGGATGACGCCATCATCGCGGTCGAGATGATGGCGATCAAGATCGAGCAGGGCTACGACCGCATCCGCGCGGCCGCGTTTGCCTACACCTCGACCGCATTCCCGATGCTGACCGGCACCCTGGTCACTGCCGCGGGTTTCCTGCCGATCGCGACGGCGAAGTCGGGCACGGGCGAATACACACGCTCGATCTTCGAAGTGGTGACGATCGCGCTGCTGATCTCCTGGGTCGCCGCGGTCATGCTGATTCCGTATCTCGGCTACAAGCTGCTGCCCGAGCGCGACCAGGCGCCGCCGCCGGCGGGCTCGTGGCTGAACAAGCTGCCGCCGCGGCTGCGCCGCATCGTCACCGGCGAGCATCCACCGCATGCCGACCACGACCCGTACGCGACGCCGTTCTACAAGACGTTCCGCGCGCTGGTCGACTGGTGCGTGGAGCATCGCTGGGCCGTGATCGGCGCGACGGTCGGCGCTTTCGCGCTGTCGATTGCCGGATTCGGCCTCGTCCAGCAGCAGTTCTTCCCCGACTCGACGCGGCCCGAGCTGATGGTCGATCTGAAATTGACCGAAGGCGCCTCGCTCAACGCGACGCAGGAGCAGGTGAAGAAGCTCGAAGCGTGGCTGGCGAAACGCCCCGAACTGGAAAACTACGTGAGTTTCGTCGGCAGCGGCGCGCCGCGTTTCTATCTGCCACTGGATCAACAACTGCCGCAGGCGAGCTTCGCCGAATTCATCCTGTTGACCAAGTCGCTCAAGGATCGCGAGAAAATACGCGCCGAACTGATCGAGCTGTTCGACAGGGATTTCTCCGAGCTGCGCGCGCGCGTCGTGCGTCTGGAGAACGGGCCGCCGGTCGGCTATCCGGTGCAGTTCCGCGTTTCCGGCGCCGACATCGCCACGGTGCGCGGGCTCGCGCGCAAGGTCGCCGACGTGATGCGCAAGAATCCGATCCTGCGCAACGTCAATCTCGACTGGGAGGAGCCCTCCAAGGTCGTCAAGCTCGACATCGATCAGGAGCGCGCGCGCGTGCTCGGCGTGTCCTCGCAGGATCTCGCCAACTTCCTGCAAAGCTCGCTGTCGGGCGTGCCGGTCACCTACTACCGCGAGCGCGACCAGCTGATCGAGGTCGACCTGCGCGGCCCGACCGACGAGCGCGCGCGCCTGTCCCTGCTCGAAAGCCTTGCCGTGCCGATGCCATCGGGCAAGGCCGTGCCGCTGAAGCAGGTCGCGAAGGTGTCGTACGGCTTCGAGGAAGGCATCATCTGGCGGCGCAACCGCCTGCCGACGGTGACCGTCCGCGGCGACATCTACGGCGACACCACCGCGCCGACCGTGACCACGCAGGTGCTGCCGCAGCTCGACGCGATCAAGGCTTCGATGCCGGCCGGATACCTGCTCGAAGTCGGCGGCGCCGTCGAGGAGTCGGCCAAGGGCCAGACTTCGGTCGACGCCGGCATGCCGTTGTTCCTGATCGTGGTGCTGACCGTGCTGATGATCCAGCTGCGCAGCTTCTCGCGCGTGCTGCTGGTGTTTCTCACGGCACCGCTCGGCCTGATCGGTGTGACCCTGTTCCTGCTCGTGTTCCGCGTGCCGTTCGGCTTTGTCGCGATGCTCGGCACGATCGCGCTGATGGGCATGATCATGCGCAATTCGGTCATCCTCGTCGACCAGATCGAGCAGGACATCGCCGCCGGCCACGCCCGCTGGGCCGCGATCGTCGATGCCACCGTGCGCCGCTTCCGCCCTATCGTCCTGACCGCACTTGCCGCGATCCTGGCGATGATCCCGCTGTCGCGCAGCGCGTTCTATGGTCCGATGGCGGTGGCGATCATGGGCGGCCTGCTCGTGGCGACGGCGCTGACGCTGCTGTTCCTGCCCGCGCTGTACGCGGCCTGGTTCCGCGTGCGACGCGGCGAGTCCGCAGCGCATCCGAAGACCGGAACCGGGGCGGAGGCGAGCGTCGCAATCGCGGCCAACCATTGAATTCCGCGGAGCTTGCCCAACCGTATCGATGCAACCGTTACCGCTCGGTAACATCTTGGCCGTTACTGAGCAGTAACATCGAGCCGGATCGGCGGCGTAAGCTTCGCGTCAGCGACGATGCCGGAACATGCACGAAGGTTTGAATGACTTCCGGCACTTCGGCGGTTGTCGCGATCTGCGGCATCGTACGATTGCCGGCGCAAAGCCCAGACTTTATCCTTTGATCCTTTTCATGAAAGCCGGAAACCCCGCCATGTCGCTCAACGTCGAACTCGCACGCAACAACATGATCGAACAGCAGGTGCGCCCCTGGGACGTACTCGACGAACGCGTGCTCGAGGCGCTCAGCGCGCTGCGACGCGAAGACTTCCTGCCCGAAGCCGTGCGCAACCTCGCCTTCACCGACATCGAGCTGCCGCTCGGCCATGGCGAAATCGCGCTCAAACCGGTCATCGAGGGCCGCCTGCTGCAGTCCATCGCGCCGGCGAAAGGCGAGAGCGTGCTCGAGATCGGCACCGGCTGCGGCTTCCTCACCGCCTGCCTCGCCCGGCTCGGCGGCAACGTGACCAGCGTCGAGCAGCATGTCGACTTCGTCGAAGCCGCGCGCGCGCACCTCGCCACCGCCGGCATCCGCAACGTGCACATCGAGCATGCCGACGCGGTCAACGCCTACCAGCCCGGGCAACAGTTCGACGTGATGCTTGTCACTGGCGCCGTGGCCGCGCTTCCGCCACGCTGGCGCGAATGGATCAAGCCGGGTGGACGCCTGCTCGCGATCGTCGGCGAGTCGCCGGCACAGCGCGCCGTTCTGTATGTGCGTACCGACGGCGGATGGAGCGAGCAGGCACTGTTCGAGACCGACCTGCCCTACCTCACCCATGCGGCACCGGTCGCCCGCTTCGTGCTCTGAATACGGGCACCGCGGCACACACAGAGAATTTCCCAAGGAACCCACTATGCGCAAAAGTAGACAAATGAAAAATGCCGCGCCCGCCCGGGTCAAGCTCGGCGCACTCGCCGCCGCCATCGCCATCGGCACGCTGGCATCGCCGCTGCGCGCGGAGGATCTGAGCCAGATCTACGCGCAGGCGCGCGAAGCCGACCCGACGCTCGCCGCAGCGGACGCGAACCGTCTGGCCACCAAGGAAGGCTCGCCGCAGGCGCGCGCCGCGCTGCTGCCGCAGATCAACGGCAGCTACGGCTACAACCGCAGCAACGGCAACAGCAGTCCGGCGACGTCCGACATCACCGGCGCGCTCGAAGCCGGCACGCAGTTCACGCGCGCGCGCTCGCGTCCTGCTTCGGTCACCTTGAGCCAGTCGCTGTTCAACTGGGGCAACATCGAGCGCCTGCGCGCGGCGAATGCGCTTAGCGAAGGCGCCGACTTCAGCTACGACGCGGCGTCGCAGGCCCTGCTTGTGCGCACCGCGACGGCCTACTTCAACGTACTCACCGCCGAGGACCAGCTCGCTTTCAGCCAAGCCAACGAAAAGTCCCTGCAAAAGCAGCTCGATCAGGCCGACGAACGCTTCAAGGTCGGCCTGTCCGCGATCACCGACGTGCATGTCGCCCGCGCCCAGCACGACTCCGCGGTCGCCGGCGTCATCGTCGCGCAGAACTTCGTCGAAACGCAGCGCGAGGCGCTCGTTCAGATCATCGGCAAGAATTTCGGTGATCTGAAGAAGTTGCGCGATCCGGTTCCACTCGACAAACCGGTACCAGGCGACATGCAAGCCTGGGTCGATCTTGCCGAGAAGCAAAACCCTTCGCTCGCCTCGGCGCAGAAGTCCGTGGACTCTGCCGAGCACGGCATTTCCGCCAGCCGCGCCGGCCACTATCCAACCCTTGGCGCCACGCTGACGCGCAGCGACACGCCCAACTGGGGCAGCGGCTGGGTCGACGTGCCCGGCCATGCGGGAGGGCCGCACCTGTCCAGCAACGGCCTGGTCGGCAACACCACGATCGGCGTCAGCCTGAGCATTCCGATCTTCTCCGGCGGTCTCGTCTCATCGCAGACGCGCCAGGCCGTCTACCAGCGCGACGCAGCGCAGGACCAGCTCGAAATCACCCGCCGCGGCGTCGTCGCCAACACGCGCAACGCGTACCGCACGGTGATTTCGGGTATCAGCGAAGTCGAAGCGGCCAAGGCCGCGGTGGTCTCGGCACAAAGCGCGGTCGATGCAACGCAGGCCGGATTCGAAGTCGGCACCAAGACCATCCTTGACGTGCTCACCAGCCAGAGCCAGCTCGTCAGCGCGCAGAGCTCCTACTCGCAGGCTCGCCACAACTTCGTGCTCAGTGGCCTGCTGCTCAAGCAGTCGGCCGGTGCGATCGCGACCAGGGACCTCGATTCGGTCAACGCGTTGCTGCAGTAGCGCGACACTCCATGGTCCGGTTTGACGGGCCGGAAACCAGCAAGGGCGCGGACGACCGCGCCCTTACTTTTTCCCCGGCTCGTCGCCGAGCGCCTTCTCCACGATCGCCAGCGTGCGCAACACGCTGCCCTGCTCGCGTTCGAATGCGTGCTGCGCGGCTTGGCCGACGCGCTTGCGCAGCACGCCGTCGGCGAACAGGCGCGTGATCGCGGCGCCGAGCTCGTCGCCGTCGAGCACCTGCAGCGAGGCGCCGGCCGCGGTCAGGCTCTGGTTGATCTCGGCGAAATTGAACATGTACGGGCCGACCACGATCGGCACCGCGAGCGCGGCCGGTTCGAGCACGTTGTGCCCGCCGATCGGTACGAGGCTGCCGCCGACGAAAGCCACGTCGGTCGCGGCGTAATAGTTGAGCAGTTCGCCCAGCGTGTCGACGACGAAACATTGCGTGTCCGCGGCCGCCGCATGTTCTTCGCTGCGCGTGCGTGTGGCGAAGCCGAAGCTGCGGCAGGCGAGCGCGACCGGTTTGAAGCGTTCCGGGTGGCGCGGCACGATCAGCATCAGCGCGTCCGGGAAGCGGCGCAGCACTTCCGCATGCGCCTTGAGCACCGGCAGTTCCTCGCCGTCGTGCGTGCTCGCTGCGATCCACACCGGGCGGCGCGCTCCCCAGGCGGCGCGCATCGTCGCAGCCTCCGCGACCAGGTGCTTGGGCACGCTCATGTCGTACTTGAGGTTGCCGATCACGCCGAGGCGCTCGGCCTGCGCGCCGAGTTCGGCGAACCGCGCGGCGTCAGTCGCCGATTGCGCGGCGATGTACCCGACCCCGGCCAGCGCGCGCTGCACGAGCGGACGGATCGGCGAATAGCCGCGCAGGCTTTTTTCCGACAGACGAGCGTTGGCGATGATCAATGGGATCCTGCGCGCCTCGCACTCGAAGAACAGGTTCGGCCAGATCTCGGTTTCCATGATCACGGCGACACGTGGGTGGATACGGTCGAGGAAGCGCGCGATCGAGCGCGGCAAGTCATACGGCAGATACAGGTTGACGACGCGATCACCATAGACGCGGCGCACGCGTTCGGAGCCGGTAGGTGTCACCGTGGTGATCACGAACTTCATGCCGGCGTACTGCGCCATCAACGCGTCGATCAGCGGCAGCGCGGCATTGACCTCGCCCATCGACACCGCGTGGATCCAGATGCTTTCCTTCAACTCGACCGTGGAGTGGCCGAAACGCTCGCGCCAACGCTCGAAGTATTCGCGATAGCGCAGGCCGCGCACCGCGAGCCGGTACAGGATGGCCGGCGTCAGCAAGTACATGGTCAGCGTGTAGAGAAGGCGGCGAAACGGCACGTGGGGAGGCGGAGTGAAGGATGGCGAAGTATAGCCGCGGGGCGAACGCGGAATTCGGGACAATGCGCGTGGCCGGTCATTCGCGCGGGTTCGCGGCGGGAATCCTGCGACCTCCGCCTTCGGGTTCGCGACGCACAAGAAAAGGCTCTGGATTCCCGCCTTCGCGACAATGATGCGCAAAAAACAACCTCGCAGCACTCCCGTATACTTCGCGCGATGACGGTGCCGGAAAGCCCACAACCCTCCTTGCGTTCGCCGCGCTGCTGGCCCGCGTGGCTCGGCATCGGCGTGATGAAACTCGTCGCGCTGCTGCCGTACCGCGCGTTGCATCTGCTCGGCCGCGCGCTCGGCCTGCTGACCCGGCAGTTGCCCGGCGCGCGTCGCCGCGTCGCGCGGCGCAATCTCGAACTATGCTTCCCGGAACTTTCCGCGGACGAACGCGAACGCCTGCTGCGCGCCACGCTCGCCGACCTCGGCATGATGCTGGTCGAGTTCGCCTTCGCCTGGATGGGCAGCGACCGCGCGATCGCGCGCGTGCCGTGCGCGATCGAAGGGCTCGAACACCTCGAAGTCTGCCGTGCGCAGGGCCGCGGCGTGCTCCTCGTCGGCGCGCACTTCTCGCACCTCGAATTGTGCGCGCGCCTGGTCTCGCAACGCATCCGCATCGCCGGCATGTATCGCGTGATGGACAATCCCGTGTTCGAGCACGAAGTTCTGCGCTCGCGCCTGCACTACGCCGAGGTGATGTTCACCAAGGACGAGTTGCTCGCGACGGTGAAGTACCTGCGCCGCGGTGGCGCGCTCTGGTACGCGCCCGACCAGGACATGCGCGGCAAGGACGCCGTGTTCGTACCGTTCTTCGGCCTCGCCGCGGCGACGATCACCGCGACGCACCATCTCGCGCGCCTGTCCGGCGCCGCGGTGGTCCCGTTCTTCCATCGCCGCCTGCCCGACGGGCGCGGCTACCAGCTGCGCCTCGAAGCGCCGCTGGAAAACTTCCCGGGCGCCGATGCCATCGCCGACACCGCACGCGTCAACGCACAGATCGAGCGCATGGTGCGCGAGGCACCGGAGCAATACCTGTGGGTGCACAAGCGCTTCAAGTCGCGGCCGCCGGCAGACCCTCCGCTGTACTGATCCGCGCCCCCCGGTATTTCGTCTTGCCAGCCGCGTGGAGAGGTTTCCCGACAGATTCCGTCGCACAGCCAGGCCGGGGGAGAAGAGCCGGCGCGAGCCATGGCGGCTTTGCGTGAGTAGGCACTAATATCGCCTTGGGGTTTTGACTGCGCGGCTCGCGCCGGCGCGCAACGGGAGACAGACGCTATGATTTTCTTGTGGATGTTCGTCGGTGCCGTGTTCGGCGGCTGGCTGAGCTGGATCGTGCTCGACGAATCGGTCGGCGCGCTGGGGATGACTTTCGGCATTGTCTGCGGGCTGCTGTTCGGCCGGCTCGCCAGGCTCGGCAAGCGGATCGGCGAACTCGAAGCGCAGATCAAGATGCTGGTTTCAGCGCCTGCCACGCAGCGGGCCGAGGTGCCGGACGTCGCGGTCACGCCTTCGCTACCCGTCGAAACGGCCGCCATGCAGTCCGCGACCGCGCCGGCGCATCCCGTTTTCGCTCCTGTCGCCGCGACCGCCGCCATGGCCGATCGCGGAGCGACGACGATCGATTTGCGCACGCTCGCGGCCGCGACCGAAACCAGACCGGCATCGGCGACGACGTCGCCCAGCCCGGCTCCACCGCGCGCCGATCCGCCCGCGCTCGCCTGGCTCAAGCGCTGGTTGACCGAAGGCAATCCGCTGGTGAAGGCGGGCATCGTCGTCGTGTTCTTCGGCGTCGCCTACCTGTTCAAGTACGCGGCCGACGCGGGCTGGCTGTCGGTGCCGGTCGAGTTCCGTTTCCTCGCTGTCGCCGCCGCCGCACTCGCCGCGCTCGCGTTCGCGTGGCGCAAGCGCGAGTCGCAGCGCCCGTTCGCGTTGAGCCTGCAGGGCGGCGCGATCGGCGTGCTGATCCTGACCATCTTCGCAGCGTACCGTCTGTACGCGCTGCTGCCGCCGACGCTGACCTTCGCCCTGCTCGTTATCGTCGTCGCCGGCGCGGGGCTGCTCGCGGTGCTGCAGGATTCGGCCGCGCTCGCCGTGCTCGCGATCGTCGGCGGCTTCCTCGCACCGATCCTCGCCTCGACCGACAGCGGCAACCACGTCGCCCTGTTCTCGTACTACGCCGTGCTCAACGCGGCGATCTTCCTCATCGCCTGGATCAAGCCGTGGCGCGCGCTCAACCTCGTCGGCTTCGTCTTCACCTTCGGCGTCGGCGCGGCCTGGGGCGCGCTCAAGTACCGACCGGAACTGATCGCCTCGACCGAGCCATTCCTGTTGCTGTTCTTCGCGTTATATCTTTTGATTCCGGTGCTGCACGCACGCCTGCAGGCGCGGCAGCAAGGCGGGGCCGGACCGAACCGTGCGCAGGCCGTGGTCAGCGGCAGCCTCGTGTTCGGCACGCCGCTGGTCGTGTTCGCGCTGCAAGCGGCGCTGCTCGAGGGCGCGCGCATGCCGCTTGCGTTCAGCGCACTCGGCGCCGCGGCGATCTACGCTGCGCTCGCCGCGCTGGAACTGCGCCGCTGGCACGCGCAGCTGCTCGGTGAATCGCACGCGCTGCTCGCCCTCGGCTTCGCCACGATCGCCGTGCCACTCGCGCTGTCGGCACAGGCGACGACGTGTACGTTCGCGCTCGAAGGCGCGGCGCTGGTCTGGCTCGGCCTGCGTCAGGCGCGGCGCGTCCCGCGCTGGATCGGCTACGCGCTGCAAGGCATGGCCGGTGCGATCTGCGGCGACGGCTTCGCCGCCGCCGCAGATGCGGCGCCGATCCTGAACGGTACGTTTCTCGGCGCCGTACTTCTCGCGCTCGCCGGCCTCGTCAGCGCGCGCCTGTTGCACCGGCGCGATGCGCATGCGCCGCTGACCCTGCTGTTCCTCGTCTGGGGCGGGTTCTGGTGGTACCTCGCCGGCGGCAACGAGATCGAACGCTTCGCCGCGCACGCACGGCACTGGGACGCATGGCTCGCATTCCTCGCCGCGACCGCGCTGATCGCTACCGAAGCCGCGCGCCGCCTGACCTGGCGCGAACTGCTCGTGCCCGCCGTGGTCACGATCGCGCTCGGCCTGCCGTTCGTCGTGCTGACCATGCTCGACGAGCATGGCCCGCTCGAAGGCTGGCATCTGGCCGCCTGGGCCATGTGGTTCGCCGCCACTTGGCGCACGCTGCCCGCCATCGTCGCCGACAACACCCGAGTCGCGCGCATTCTGCATTTTATTTATTTGTGGATCTGTACGCTGCTCCTTTCGCTCGAACTCGGCCATCTCGGCCACGATCACCTGCACTTGCGCGGCATCTGGTTCGCGCTGTCCCTGCTCGCCCCGTTCGCGGCTGCGTACCTGCTCGTGCTGCGCCGCTCGCCGCTCGCGCACTGGCCACTCGCCGTCGGGGTCGTTGCGCTGCGTACGCCGCTGCTCGGCAGTCTCGTTGCGACCATGGGCATCGCTTGGCTCGCCGGCCTCGTGCAGGAAGGCGAGCCGACGCCGTTGCCGTATCTTCCCGTGCTCAATCCGCTGGAACTCGCGCAGATCGCCTGGCTCGTGCTGCTTGCACTTTGGTACCGGCAGGCGCAAGGCGAAGGCAAGGTTTTTCTCGATGCCGAGTTGCGCGCGCGGGTGCTCGCGGCGGCGGGCTTCGTCCTGCTCACTTCGATCACATTGCGTTGCGTGCACTTCTTCGGCGGCGTGCCATGGGACGCGAACATGGCCTCCTCGCCGCTCGCGCAGTCGGCGCTGTCGATCGTGTGGACGCTGGCCGGTATCGCCGCGATGCTCGCCGGCAAGCAGCGTGGTTCGCGCGCGGTCTGGTTCGGCGGCGCGGCGTTGATGGCGCTCGTGCTGGTCAAGCTCATGCTGATCGATCGCAACTATCTCAACGACCTGTCTGCGATCGTCGGCGTGCTCGTGGTCGGTGTGCTGCTCGTCGCGGTCGGCTACTTCGCCCCGGTGCCGCCGAAGACTGGCGCTGCGGGAGAACCGACATGAAGCGCGTCGTCGCGCTGTCCGTTGCCCTGCTCTTTGTCGCAGCCGCTGCGCATGGCGATGATTCGAAACGCTACGCGTATTCGTGGCCGCTGACCCTGACCGGCGACGCCGCCGCCTGGCAGGTCGAATTGCCGCTTGAGGTCTATCGGACCCTGACCGATCCGCAGATGCGCGATCTCGTCGTCGTCGACGACCAGGGCAACGCCGTGCCGACTGCCGCGCGCGCCGCCGATCCCGCCACCGTCGTCTCCGCACGCACCGAGCTGCCCTTGTTCGCGTTGCCCGCCGGCCTGCCGTCGAATCCGGCCGACGCCCCGCTCAACCTGCGCATCGAACGCGACGCGGACGGGCGCCTGCGCAGCATCGGTGCCGATCTTGGTACGGCCGCGAAGGCGACGCCGGATTCCCGGGACTATCTGATCGACGCGGGCAACCTCGACGCGCCGATCGACCGCCTGCGCCTCGACTGGGACGAGGGCGCCGGTTCGGTCAACGCGCAATTCGCCCTCGCCGCGAGCGACGACCTGCAGAACTGGCGCAGCGCGGTCGCCGGCGCGAGCGTGCTCAGCCTCGCCCAGGACGGCAATCGCCTCGAACTGCACGAGATCGATGCGACCGGCGTGCACGCGAAATACCTGCGCCTGCGTCGCCTCGATCACGGCGTCATGCTGCCGGGCCTGCGTGTCAGCGCCGTCACCTTGGCACGGCGCAGTCCGGCACGCGCCGCGCGCGAGTGGCTGTCGCGCACGGCAAAGGAACCGGCCGCATCCGGTGCGCCGACGCTGACCGGCGTCGAGTATCGCTACGACCTGCCGGCCGCGCTGCCGATCGAGGCGATCAAGCTCGATCTCATCGCCGATAATTCGGTCGCACGCGTCGGCATCGCCAGCCGCCGCAGCGGCGCACAAGCGTGGACGCCGCGCGCCGACTTCACCGCGTTCCACCTGCAGCAAGGCGGCGACGCCATCGTCAACGACGAGACGACCCTGACGGGCGCGGTGCGCGACAACGAATGGCGCGTGCAGTCGGCGACGCCGCTCAACCGCGCGCCGATTTTGCATCTCGCCTGGCGCCCCGACCGCTTCGTTTTTCTCGGTGACGGCACGCATAGCTACCGGCTCGTCGCCGGCAGTGCCACCGCGCGTCGGGCCGACTATCCGGTCGATGTCGCCCTGGCCCAGTTGCGCGGCAAACTCGGCGCCGACTGGCAGCCGCCGCTCGCCGCCCTCGGCGCGCGCCAGACCCTCGCCGGCGATGCCGCGCTGCGAGCGCCGACGCCCGCGTCGAAGTACGACTGGAAAACCTTCCTGCTCTGGGCTGTGCTCGTCGCCGCTGCGGCGGCGATCGGGTATCTCGCGTTGAGTCTTTTGCGCGGGCAGAAGTCCGCGTAGCAACAGGAGCTTCCACTCGCCCTTCGGGCGCGCGGACAGGCGAACGGACGCGG
>JAFEFS010000065.1 GCA_018240465.1 Pseudomonadota bacterium | reverse complement strand
CCAGACCGGCGGCCGCATCGACGGCTTCGTCTGCGCGACCGGCACCGGCGGCACGCTGGCCGGCGTGGGTCGCTTCCTCAAGGCGAACAAACCCGGCGTCGCGATCGCGCTCGCCGATCCCACGGGGTCGGCGTTGGCCAGCTACGTCAACACCGGCGAGCTGAAGGCCGAGGGCAACTCGATCACCGAAGGTATCGGCTCCAGTCGCATCACGGCGAACTTCAAGGACGCACCCATCGACCTGGCATGGTCGATTCCCGACGACGAATCGCTGCCGTTGCTGCACGCGCTGCTCGTCGAAGAGGGCCTCAACGTCGGCGGCTCGAGCGGCGTCAACGTCGCCGGTGCGATCCGCCTCGCGCGTGCACTCGGCAAAGGCCACACCATCGTCACCGTGCTCGCCGATGCGGGCACGCGCTATCAGACGAAGATCTTCAACCCGGGATTCCTGCGCGCGAGAAACCTGCAGGTGCCGGCGTGGCTCGATCGCGCGTTCCCTCCGATCTCAGACTGACACGAAGCGTGCGCGCAGCCGCGGCCACAAGGTGATCGTAGCGAGGCCGAGCAGTACGAGCGCGCCGGCCTCGAGCTTCCATGCCGGCAGCGGCTCGCCGAACCAGACCGCCGCGCTGGCCATGCCGACGATCGGCACAAGCAGCGACAGCGGCGAAATCGTCGCCGCCGGGTAGCGCGCGAGCAACCAGTTCCACACGCCGTAGCCGAAAAGCGTATTGGCCACGCCCTGCCACATCGACGCGCCCCATCCGAAAGCGCTCGCGTGCGCGAGGCCATCGGCGATGCGCCACGGGCCTTCGAAAATCAGGCTCGCCAGCAGCAGCGGCGGTACCGCGAACAGACTCGACCAAACCATGAAACCGAGCATGTCGAGCGCGGGATCGCGCTGGATCGCCTTCTTCGCCACCATGTTCGCGATCCCCCACGACAGGCCGCAGCCCAGGGTCAGCAGCAGCCCGAGCGTCGTCGTCGTCGCGTCGACGTGCAGGAACAGTTGCACGAGTCCGGCGACGCAAAGCGCGAGGCCCGCCGCCTGGAATGCACGCAGTCGTTCGCCGAGCAGGACCATCGACAGACCGATCGTGAAGAACGCCTGGGTCTGCACCATGAGCGAAGCGACACCGGGCGCGATGTCGTTGCGCATCGCGATGAACAACAGGCCGAACAGGCCGAAGCCGAGAAAGAAGCCGTTGGCGACGAGAAACCGCCACGGTAGCGCAGGCCGGCGCACGAACAGCAGCCAGGGCACGCAGGAGAAGAAGAAACGCAGTGTCGCAAACAGCAGCGGCGGCAACTCACCGAGGCCGAGCTTGATAATGACGAAATTCGTGCCCCAGACGACGATGACCGCGAGGGCAAGCAGCAGATGCGGAAAAGACATGCGCGGACCGTGGGATGCGTGCGAAGCGGCATTCTAGCCGCGCGCCGGCGAGCAAGCGCTAGCCGACGCGCACTGCGCGCGCGACACGTTCGTGGACGGTGCGCGGATGCGGCGGATGCGCGGCGGTGTAGTGCCCGGCCGCGTCGCGCTCGACGAACTCGGCGACGAAACGCGTCGCCGGCCGGCGCAGGATCGCCTCGGGCGTGTCGACCTGCTCGATCGAACCGGCGTTCATCACGACCACGCGGTCGGCGAGTTCGAGCGCCTCTTCCTGGTCGTGGGTCACGAACACGGTGGTGTAGCCGGTTTCGTCGTGCAACTGGCGCAGCCACACGCGCAGCTCCTTGCGCACTTTCGCATCGAGCGCGCCGAACGGCTCGTCGAGCAACAATACGCGCGGCTCGATCGCGAGCGCACGCGCGAGCGCGACGCGCTGGCGCTGGCCGCCGGACAACTGGTTCGGATAGCGCGCCTCCAATCCGCCAAGCTGGACGAGCTTGAGCAACTCTTCGCCACGGCGGCGGATCTCCTCGCGCGCGGGGCGGTACTTGCGCTTGCGCACGCGCAGGCCGAAGGTGATGTTGTCGAGCACGCTCATGTGCTTGAACAACGCATAGTGCTGGAAGACGAAGCCGACGCGGCGCTCCTGCACCGAGAGTTCGGTCGCGTCGATGTCGCCGAACTGGATGCGGCCGGCATCGATCGGCTCGAGGCCCGCGATCGCGCGCAGCAGCGTGGTCTTGCCCGACCCGGACGGGCCGAGCAGCGCGAGCAGTTCACCCGAGGCGATGTCGAGATCGATAGCGTTCAGCGCGGCGACGCTGCCGTAGCTCTTGCTCAACTGGCGTATCGATATTTGCATGGCAGATCTTTATTGAGGAATGCGGCCAGGGATGGCCGCTTTTTCGACTTTCGCGATCACGGACGATCGCACAATTTACCGCCCCCGCAGTGCCGCGAGTTCGTCGCCATGGCGCCACTCGAGGAAGGTCTTCAAACCGAGCGTCAGCAGCGCGAGCAACGCGAGCAGGGAGGCGACCGCGAATGCCGCGACCATCTTGTTGTCCTCGTACAGCACCTCGACGTGCAACGGCATCGTGTTGCTCGCGCCGCGGATCTTGCCCGAGACCACCGACACCGCGCCGAACTCGCCCATCGCGCGCGCGTTGCACAGCAGGATGCCATAAAGCAGGCCCCAGCGGATGTTCGGCAGGGTCACCTGCCAGAACGTCTGCCAACCGCTCGCGCCGAGGCTCAGCGCCGCGTACTCTTCGTCGCTGCCCTGCGCCTGCATCAGCGGAATCAGCTCGCGCGCGACGAACGGAAAGGTGACGAACACCGTGGCCAGCACGAGGCCGGTCTGGGCGAAGATGATGCGCACGTCGTGGTCGATCAGCCAGCCACCGAGCCAGGTTTGCGCACCGAAGATCAGGATGAAGACCATGCCCGAGATGACCGGCGACACAGAGAACGGCAGGTCGATCAGGGTGACGAGGAAGTGCTTGCCGCGGAATTCGAACTTGGCCACGAGCCAGGCTGCGGCAACGCCGAACAGCGTATTGAGCAGTACCGCGATCGCCGCGGTTTTCAACGTCAGCCAGATCGCCGAAAGCGAGTCCGCATCGGCCAGCGCGACGAGATAGGCCTCGATCCCGCCGGCGAACGCCTGCACGAACACGACGATCAGCGGCAGCAAGAGAAACACGACCAGGAATGCGAAGGTGAAGCCGATCAGGAGCCAGCGCACCGGCCGCGGCTCGGCCGTGGCGGAACGAAACGGACGATGCGCGCTCGCCACGGTGCTCATGTCGCCCTCCTTTCCGACCGCCGCGTCCAGGCCTGCAGCAGGTTGATGCCGAACAGGATCGCGAACGACAGCGCGAGCATCGCCACGGCGATCGCCGTGGCCGCGCCGATGTCGTGCTGATCGAGATTGATCGCGATCAGCAGCGGCGCGATCTGGGTCAGATTGGGCAGGTTGCCGGCGATGAAGATGATCGAGCCGTACTCGCCTACGGCGCGCGCGAACGCGAGCGCGGTGCCGGTCAGCAGCGCCGGCTGCAGCGCCGGGAAGACGATGCGCGACACCGCCTGCCAGCGCGTCGCGCCCAGCGTCGCCGCGGCTTCCTCGTATTGCCGATCGATCTGCTCGAGCACCGGCTCCAGCGTCCTGACGACGAAAGGAAGGCTGATGAAGGTCATCGCGACGATGACGCCGAGCTGGGTATAGGCAACCTTGATGCCGAGCATGCCGAGCGGCACGCCGAGCCAGCCCTGCGCGGGGCTGGGCACGGTCGGCACCGAGTACAGAGCGGTCAGCGCGATGCCGGCGACCGAGGTCGGCAGCGCGAACGGCAGATCGATCATCGCCTGCAGCGCGCGCTTGCCGGGGAAATCGTAGCGCACGAAGGCCCACGCGATCAGGCTGCCGAACACGGCGTTGATCGCGGCCGCAACCAGCGCGCCGCCGAAGCTCAACTTGAGCGCGTTGAGCACCTGCGCCGTGTCGAGCACCTTCCAGATACCGCCGATGCCGAGTCCCGCCGCCTTGAACACGAGCGCAGCCAGCGGGATCAGCACGATCAGCGACAGGTAGCTCAGGGTGAAGCCGAGGGTCAGGCCGAAGCCCGGCATCGCGCGCCGGCGTGCGGGCGCGCGCGTGAGCGGAGGGATCGGGAGTGCGTCCACCGCCACGCTACTTCTTCTCGTAGATCTGGTCGAACACGCCGCCGTCGCCGAAGAACTTCGGTTGCGCGACTTTCCAGCCGCCGAACTGCGCGATCGTGGTCAGCTCGACCCCGGGAAAGCTCGCGGCATACTTCGCCGCGACCACCGGATCGAGCGGACGATAGTGGTTCTTCGCGACGATCTCCTGCGCCTCAGGCGTGTAGAGGAACCTCAGATAGGCCTCGGCGAGCTTCCCGGTGCCGTGTTTCTTCGCGTTCTTGTCGATCACAGCGACCGGCGGCTGGGCGAGGATCGAACTCGACGGTACGACGATGTCGAACTTGTCGGCGCCGAACTCGGTCTGCGCGAGATGCGCTTCGTTCTCCCACGCGATCAGCACGTCGCCGAGGCCGCGCTGGGCGAAGGTGACGGTCGAACCGCGCGCGCCGGTATCGAGCACGGGCACATTCCCGTAGAGCTGGCCGATCCAGGCTTTCGCTTTCGCCTCATCGTTGGCGTTCTGCTTGAGCGCATACGCATACGCGGCGAGGAAGTTCCAGCGCGCGCCGGCCGAGGTTTTCGGATTCGGCGTGATTACCGCAAGACCCGGTTTGACCAGGTCGCCCCAGTCCTTGATGCCCTTGGGATTGCCCTTGCGTACGAGCAGGACGATGGTCGAACTGTACGGTGTCGAGTCGGCCGGCAGACGTTGCTGCCAATCGGCCGGCAGCAGGCCCTTGTCGGCGAGCACGTCGATGTCCGAGGCGATGCCGAGCGTGGCCACGTCGGCTTCGAGCCCGTCGATGATCTTGCGCGACTGTGCCGAGGAGCCACCATGCGACTGCTTGATCGTCACCACCTCGCCACCGCTCCTCGCCTTCCAGTCGGCGACGAACTTCTCGTTGAGCCGGGAATACAACTCGCGTGTCGGATCGTAGGAGACGTTGAGCAACTCGGCCGCCCGCGCACTGGCGCCCGCGACCGCGGCCAGCACGGCAAAAAACAAAACATGTCGCTTCATGACCACCCCGAATCCAATCCTTGGCGGACAGGGTAGCGGAACTTCGTTGTGCCGCAATACGCGCATGCGCATATGCTTATCGCCCCGGCAGCGTCGCGGCGCCTTCCCGCGCCGTTTTCGGCCCTCGCCGCGCGCTGGGTCCGACATCGCTAAGCGCCGGATAAATGCCGTCAAAAACCGCCAGCGCAAGGGCAAAACCGAAAGTTCGCATTCAGCTTGGTTGCGCTTAACTATGTGCGCACAGTCACGGGGTCCGATCGGGAGTCGACGCGGCGCGGGAACGTATCCGGCGCGCGGCTTGTACGTCGTACCTACGGCCTGGCCCACCACCATTCGCGCAACGCAAAGGAGCGTTCGCCATGACCATGTATCGATCTGCCGCCGTATTGCTCGCCGGGTTGCTGTTCGCCGGCGCGGGTTCCGCCCAACCGGCGCCGGACTATTCCCAGGACGGCCCGGGCTACTACAACGATGCCTCGCGCGCGACCGTCGACCCGCCTGCTCGCGTCGCGCGCCTTTCCCTGGTCCGCGGCGCGGTCAGTTTCGCGCCGGCCGGCGAGGATAACTGGGTGCAGGCCGAAATCAACCGCCCGCTGATCTCGGGCGACAAACTGTGGACCGATCGAGGCGCGCGCGCCGAGCTGCAGATCGGCTCCTCGGCGATCCGCGTCGACGAGCGTTCGAGCTTCCACTTCCTCAACCTCGACGACAATATGGCACAGATCGAGCTGACCGAGGGTACGCTCAACCTGCGCGTGCGCCGCATCTACGACGGCCAGACCTACGAGATCGACACGCCGACTCTCGCCTTCGTCATCAACCGTGTCGGCGAATACCGCATCGACGTTGCCCCGGACGGACGCGGCACGATCGTCACCGCATTCCGCGGCGGCGGCGATGCCTACGGCGAAGCCGGCGCGCGCTTCCGCATCGAGGAAGGCCAGTCGATCCGCTTCAACGACGCGCAGCTGCGCGACTACGTCAGCAACAGCGTGCCGAACCCTGACGACTTCGACCGTTTCTGCTTCGAGCGCGACGGACGCTGGGACAACTCGCGCTCGCGCCAGTATGTTTCCGAAGACGTGATCGGCTACGACGATCTCGACAACTACGGCAGCTGGGATACTTCGCCCGACTACGGCAACGTCTGGTATCCAAGCCAGGTAGCGGTAGGCTGGACGCCGTACAGCTACGGCCGCTGGAACTGGGTCGGCGCCTACGGCTGGACCTGGGTCGACTCCTCGCCGTGGGGCTTCGCCCCGTTCCACTACGGCCGTTGGGCCTATATCGGCAACCGCTGGGGCTGGTGCCCGGGCCCGGTGCATGTGCGTCCGTACTACGCCCCCGCGCTGGTCGCCTTCGTCGGCGGCGGTGGCGCGCGCCTGTCGTTCAGCATCGGCGGCCCGGTTGGCTGGTTCCCGCTCGGTCCGCGCGACGTCTACGTGCCGAGCTACCACGTCAGCCGCAACTACTTCACCAACGTCAACGTCTACAACACGACGATCAACAACGTCACCATCAATAATTTCTATGGCAGCTACCAGCGCGGCAACCTGGATTACAGCCGCATCAACTACGCCAACCGCAACGTCGCCAACGCGGTCACCGCGGTGCGCGGCGACGTGTTCACACAATCCCGCGAGGTGCGTGGCTCGGTGATCCCGGTCAACCGCGAGACATTCGCCAACGCGCGCGTGGCCGGCTTCGCCGCGATCGCGCCGACACGCCAGAGCCTCGCTTTCGACGGAGGCGGCGGCCGCGCCGTCGCGCCCCCGCAGGGCCTGATGACGCGCAACGTCATCGCAGCCACGCGCCCGCCGGCACCGATGGCCTCGTTCGCACAACGCGAAACGCTGCTGCAGAAAGATCCCGGCCGGGCCCTGCCGATCGCACAGATGCGCACTGCGCCGACCGTCGTCGGCAACGGTGAGCAGGCGCAACGCTCAGCGCTCACGGCGCGCCCGAACGTCAATGTCGTCACCCGCGACGGCACGCCGGCGCGCTCGATCGCGCCGGTGATCCAGTCGCGCACGGGCGGCCCGGCTCAGGCCGATAGCCGCGCGCTCGACAACAACGGCCGCCAGATCGACAACCGCCGTAGCGAACGCAGCGTCGACGATCGCCGCGCAATCGACAACAGCGCGCGCATGCAGAACAATCCGCAGGTGTTGCGCGACCGGCAGACAGGCAACCCCGTGGTCGAAAGCCGCACGGTGACCGGGGCGCCGAATGGCCGCGTGCAGACGGACGATCGCCGCGCGCTGCCGTCGAGCCGCTATGTCAACCCGAACGCAACCGACAACGCGCAACAGCGCGTACTGCGTGGCGACAACAACGCCGGTGTGGACACCGGGCGCAAGGTCGAACGCGTGCAACGCGACAACCCGCAGGAGTACCGCTCGACACCGGTCGAACGCGCTCCGCAGGTCGACGCCCAGCAACGCCAGGAGATGCAGATGCGTCGCCAGCAGGATGCCGAGGTGCAGCAGCGCCAGCAGCGTGATATCCAGCAGCGCCAGGAAATGCAGATCCAGCAGCAACAACAGGCGCAGCAACGCCAGGAGATGCAGATGCGAGCGCAGCAGCAGAGCCAGGCACGCACGGAAATGATGCGCGCACAGCCGCAGCAGCAACGCTCCGAACAGCCGCAGCAGCACTCCGAACAGCCGCAGCAACGCGGCCGCGTCCAGCGCGACGACAACAACGACCGCGGTCATCGCTGACCATACGAATGCCGCGACCGCATGCAACGCCCGGCACTTGCCGGGCGTTTTCTTTTGCGCGTGCATCCTCGGCACGCGTCAGGCGTTACAATACGCAGATGCCCATCATCCAGATCAACGGCGAAGCGAAGCAGGTGCAGGCTTCGACCAGCGTCACCGCACTGCTCGAAGCCGCCGGCTATGCCGAGCGTCGCGTCGCGGTCGAAATCAACCACGAAATCGTGCCGAAGAGCATGCATGACGATCGCGTACTGTGCGACGGCGACCAGGTCGAGATCGTGCACGCGTTGGGTGGAGGGTGAATCGGCCCTTGGTCGTCCCCGGCAGCGGGGACGACGGCAAAACCAGTCCTGCCGTTGCTGAAGAAACCAATCCATGAATGCTCAGATCCGCCCCACTCCCGGCAGCGACAGCGACCCTCTGGTCATCGCCGGCAAGATCTACCGTTCGCGCCTGCTCACCGGTACCGGGAAATTCAAGGATCTCGACGAAACGCGCCGCGCAACCGAAGCGGCCGGTGCGCAGATCGTCACCGTCGCGATCCGCCGCACCAACATCGGCCAGGACAAGAACCAGCCCAACCTGCTCGACGTGCTGCCACCCAATCGCTACACGATCCTGCCGAACACCGCAGGTTGCTACACGGCCGACGACGCGGTGCGCACCTGCCGGCTCGCACGTGAACTGCTGGATGGTCACAACCTGGTCAAACTCGAAGTGCTCGGCGACCAGAGGACCCTGTTCCCGGATGTTGTGCAGACCTTGAAGGCGGCTGAGCAACTCGTCGCCGACCGGTTCGAGGTCATGGTGTACACCAGCGACGACCCCATCCTCGCGCGCCGCCTCGAAGAGATCGGTTGCGTCGCGGTGATGCCGCTGGCTGCGCCGATCGGCTCGGGCCTCGGCATCCAGAACCGCTGGAACCTGCTCGAAATTGTCGAGAACGCCAAAGTGCCGGTGCTCGTCGACGCCGGTGTCGGTACCGCCTCCGACGCCGCGATCGCCATGGAACTGGGCTGCGACGGGGTGCTCATGAATACCGCGATCGCCGGCGCGCGCGATCCCATCCTCATGGCCAGCGCCATGAAGAAAGCCGTCGAGGCCGGGCGTGAAGCGTTCCTCGCCGGGCGCATTCCGCGCAAACGCTTCGCTTCGGCATCCAGCCCCATCGATGGAACGATCGGGTGAACGAGGCCCGGCAGCAGCGCCACATCCGCAGTTTCGTCCTGCGCCAGGGTCGCTTCACTCCAGCGCAACAGCGGGCATTCGAGCAACATTGGACACGCTTCGGCTTGGAACCTGCCGTAACGCCGCCCGACTACGCGCCGTTGTTCGGCCGTGACGCCCCACTGGTGCTCGAAATCGGCTTCGGCAACGGCGAGCAGTTGCTGCATGCCGGCCTGCACGAGCCGGAGAAGAATTTCATCGGCATCGAGGTGCATCGCCCCGGCGTCGGCCGTCTGATGAACGCGCTCGCTGCGCACGCCGTCGCCAACGTGCGTCTCTACAACCACGACGCCGTCGAGCTGCTGCGCAACGCGCTCGCGCCGGAATCGCTTACGCAAGCACGAATCTATTTTCCCGACCCGTGGCCGAAGCAGCGCCAACAGAAGCGTCGCTTGATCCAGGCCGATTTCGTCGCCTTGCTCGCCACGCGTGTCGCACGCGGTGGACTCTTGCATTTGGCCACCGACTGGGCCGACTATGCCACGCAGATGCTCGAGGTACTCGACGTCGCGCCGGACTGGCGCAACATCGCCGGCAAGGGTCAAAGCGTCCCACGCCCCGACTGGCGCATAGAAACGCATTTCGAGAAGCGCGGTTTGCGTCTGGGACACGGGGTATGGGATTTCATCTACGAACGGGTTTGAGAACACGACCACGGCATCGCCGCGGAGCACCACGCTTTTGATTTGCTCTTGATATTGGGTCCCCGTTTGCCGCGGCGAGGGCATGACGGAAAGGCCCGCAGGGTCGGCGCGATGGATCGCGCCGATTCCGTTGTCTGGACAGGGACGTGCAGTCAACGGGACCCGGCAAGACCTCGCTGACTCGCAGCGACGCTGCGAGCGCGGCATCCGGGGTGCATTTTTTTGGCTATTTTTCTTTGGGCAAGCAAAGAAAAGTGGCCCGCTCGCGGGATGCGAGCGGAAAACCGAAGGGACGCGACAGCATAAGACGCAATATGTCGGATCCCGGCATTCCCTGCCGGGATGACGAGCAAAAGAAAAACCGAGCCCCGCACGATGCGATGAATCAAGGACTCCTCCTCACCCACGACATGATGCTCGTGTTTGGCCTGCTCGCCTTCACCGTGCTCATGCTCGTCCTCGAATGGATACGCGGGGACCTGATCGCCCTGCTCGTCATCGTCGTGCTCGGCATCACCCGCCTCGTGCCGGTCGAGCAGTTGTTCGACGGCTTCGCCGGCAACGCGGTGATCTCGTTGCTCGGCGTGATGATCATGGGCGCGGGCCTCGACCGCACTGGCGTGCTCAACAAGGCCGCCTCGTTCATCCTGCGCGTGGCCAGGGGGGCGGAGTCCCGACTGAGCCTGGCCATCAATGCGATGGTTGGCGGACTGTCGTCGATCCTGCAGAGTCAGGCCCTGGCCACGTTGTTCCTGCCCGTGATCAGCCGCATCAGTTCGCGTACCGGCGTACCCTCATCGCGACTGCTGATGCCGATGGCATTCTGCATTCTGTGCGGCACAAACATGACCATGATCTCGAATTCGCCGCTGATCATGCTCAACGACCTGATCGCGAGCGCTAACCGCAACCTGCCGCAGGGTGCGCAAACGATCCAGGCGTTCTCGCTGTTCGCGATCGCTCCGGTGGGTATTCCGCTGCTCGTCACCGGCCTCGCCTATTTCGCCTTGTTCACGCGCAAGCTGCTGCCTTCGGACGAGGAGAGCCAGGGCGTCACCCCGGGTCGTACCGATACCTACTTCGCCGAGACCTACGGCATCTCGGGCGAAGTGTTCGAGCTGACCGTGACCGCGGAAAGCCCGCTGGTCGGCATGAGCGTGCTTGAATCCGAGGCACTGCGCGGCGCGCCGTTGATCCTGGCGATAAAGAACGGGGATGAAATTCGACTGGCGCCGCCGGCGGATACGATGATCTGGGTCGGCACGGTGCTCGGCACGCTCGGCAAGCGCGCCGACATCGAGCATTTCGCCAACCTCAACCTGCTGCTCGCGCAGACGCGACTGCGCTGGTTCCGCGACATGTTCAACCCGACCCGCGCGGGCATCGCCGAAGCAGTGATCCCGCCGAACTCGGAATTCGTCAAGCAGAACGTCGGTGCGCTGCACTTGCGCAAACGCTACGGCATCAGCGTGCTCGCGGTGAACCGCGGCGACGAGATTTTCCGCGAAGAAGTGCGCGGCGTCGCGCTGCGCGCGGGCGACACGCTGGTGCTGCACGGACTCTGGCGCGATCTCGCCGTGGCCGCGGAAGACCATGACCTCGTCGTAGTCACCGACTACCCGAAGGACGAAGGCCGGCCGCACAAGATCTGGCACGCCATCGCCTTCTTCGCCCTCGCCATGGGCTTGGGCCTGTTCACCGACCTGAAACTGTCGGTCGCGATGCTGACCGGCGCGGTCGGCATGCTGCTCGCCGGCGTACTCAAGATGGAAGAAGCCTACGGAGCGATCAACTGGAAGACGATCTTCACCCTCGCCTGCCTGATCCCGCTCGGCTGGGCGATGGACGCAACCGGCGCCGCCGCCTGGCTCGCGCAGGAAGTGCTGCGCTATCTCAGCGACTGGCCGCAATGGGCGCTGCAGGCCGTGGTCGCCGTGCTCACCCTGTTCTTCGCCCAGATCGTTTCCAACGTCGGCGCAACCGTGATGATGGTACCGATGGCGATCAACGTCGCGCTGGCCTCGAACGGCAATCCGGCGATCTACGCACTGATCGTCGCAGTCTCGACCTCGAACAGTTTTCTGATCGCGAGCGCGAATCCGGTACTGACCCTCGTCGCCGGCCCCGGCGGCTACCGCGCGCGCGACTTCCTGCGCGTGGGCCTGCCGCTTACAGCGCTCATGCTCGTGGTGATGCTTGTCACGGTAAATCTCGTCTTCCGCTGACTACTCGCCGCCACACAGGACGACCTCATCGCCGCGCATCTCGATCGGCACGACGGTCAGGCCAGCGCCACGGCACGGCCCTGACACGCATTCACCCGACGCGAGCAGGAACATCGCACCGTGGGCGGTGCAGATCACGCACCCATCCTCGACGAGGAACTGGTTCGGCGCCCAGTCCAGGCGTCTGCCGGCATGCGGGCAGACGTTGCGGTACGCGCGCACGCTGGCGTCGCGCCGGGTCAGCATCAACGAATCGCGAAGTCCGTCACGATCGTCGACGATGCCCACCTCGATTGCGCCGCCATCGGGGATTTCGTCGATTTTGCATAACGCTTTCGTAACGGGCATCGGTATCTAATTGCCTTGCTGCACGGTATCAGGGGATACCGATTCCCTATTTTGCCATGGAGCGTCGCCGACATGTCCTATTGGCGCTGGTTCAACCGCCCCCACCATCCGTTTGCGCGCGCACTGATCGGCGTGTTGGGCATCGTGTTGCTGGGAGGAATACTCGCCGTGGGCCTGCTAGCTCTCGTCGCCTTCGCAGTGATCGGCACGATCGTCGCGCTGGTACGTGCCTTCGCCCGCGCAGGCGCAGCACGCACGACGCCATCGCGACATGCTAACGTGATCGAGGGCGAATTCGTCGTATTGCCGAGCCGCACGGCGTCGGTCGAGCAATGATCCCGCAGGGCGCCCGGCGCCATCCAGCGGCACCTTGACGCGTCGTCCAAGCGGCGCTGTGGGGTCGCCGCTCCGGCCGGTAGAATCCGGCAATGAACGATGCGACTCCTGCCGACTCCGCCACTTCTTCCCCGTTGCTCACCCCGCGCGTCCTGATCCCCCTCGCCCTGTTCGGCGTGTACGTGATCTGGGGGTCAACTTACTACGGCCTGCGTGTCGCCTTGGGCGGCTTCCCGCCGTTCGCGCTCGCAGCGATCCGTTTCGTGATTGCCGGCGGCCTGCTCTACGCGTTACTGTGCTGGCGCGGCGCCGCACCACCGACGCGGCGCCAATGGTTCAACTGCCTCGTCACCGGCACGCTGCTGCTCGGCGCGGGTAACGGCGGCGTCTGCTACGCCGAACAGACTGTCGCTTCGGGCATCGCCGCGGTCGCAGTCGCCAGCGCCGCACTCTTCATGGCGATCTTCGCCGGCCTCTACGGACAATGGCCGAGCCGCATGGAGTGGATCGGCCTGGTCATCGGCTTCGTCGGCATCGTCGTGCTCAATCTTGGCGGTGAGTTGCGCGGCTCGCCTGCGGGTGCGATCGCGCTCGTGATTTCGCCGGTGGCCTGGGCATTCGGCTCGGTCTGGAGCAAGCACCAGGACATGCCCGAGCCGATGATGAGCGCCGCCGCGCAGATGCTCGCCGGCAGCGTGCCGCTCGCCATCGTTTCCCTCGCCGGTGGCGAACGCTTCAGCACGATGCCGGACGCGACCGCGCTGGCGGCAATGGCCTATCTCATCGTGTTCGGTTCGCTGCTCGGCTTCAGCGCCTACATTTACCTGCTGCACCACACGCGCCCTGCGCTCGCTTCGAGCTACTCCTACGCCAATCCGCCGGTCGCCGTGCTCGTCGGCGTGCTGCTCGGCGGCGAGGTGGTGTCGCGCCTCGACATCATCGGCACCGTCGTCATCGTCGCCGGCGTGGCGGCGATCACATTGGGCAAACAGAAAGGTTGAGCCCCAAAAATCATCGTCCCCAATATCGCAACCGATAAACCGCGAACTGACGCAAAACGGCCAGCGTGTGGTTATTGGGCTCGACACGGGCGAACATGTCGACGATATGCAAACCGCGCTCCGCATATCCGGAACCGATCATCCGCTCGATGGCTCCGGCAGCCATCGGCAACAACTCGCGCATGCCCTCCTCGGCGATCGGGTTATGCGGATCCTGATCCAGTACTGCGGCGTAGTAGTCGATTGCACTCTCGTTCCCGGGGCCGACGAGGCGCCCCTCGGCAATCGCCTTGCCCGCTTGGGCGAGGAGTTCGGAAATACCCAACCCCGAGGCGGACAATGAGGTTGCCCGCTGAGTGTCAGAAAGTGACGCTGCCCGCGCATCGAACGTGAATTGCGCCAAGCCCAAGACCAGGCCGAGCAACCCGACCAAACTGTGACGCATCGACATATTCCATTGATTTTTCACGCTTCCCCCAGTTGTTCGTCGAAGATCGAGCCGGACCCATCACACAACTGGACAGGTGGCCCGCAAAAACATCGATGGGGCAACAGCAATCAATATGCCAAACGTATCACGTTCTCGGTCGGCTGGCGAGATTCACGTCACGACGACCGGGATCTTGCCGATCCTTGCCTGCCATTCGCGCGGCCCGGTCTGGTGCACGCTCGTGCCCTGCGAGTCGACCGCGACCGTGACCGGCATATCCTTCACTTCGAACTCGTAGATCGCCTCCATGCCGAGGTCGGCGAAGCCGACGACGCGCGAGGCGCGGATCGCCTTCGATACGAGATAGGCGGCACCGCCGACCGCCATCAGATAGACCGATTTGTGCTTGCGGATTGCCTCGATCGCCGCAGGGCCGCGCTCGGCCTTGCCGACCATGCCGAGCAGGCCGGTCTGGCCAAGCACCTGTTCGGTGAACTTGTCCATGCGCGTCGCCGTGGTCGGGCCGGCGGGGCCGACGACTTCGTCGCGCACCGGATCGACCGGGCCGACGTAGTAGATGAAGCGGCCCTTGAAATCGACCGGCAGCTTTTCGCCACGGTTGAGCATATCCACCATTCGCTTGTGCGCGGCGTCGCGCCCGGTCAGCAACTTGCCGTTGAGCAACAACACCTCGCCCGGCTTGAACGTGGCGACGAGTTCGGGCGTGATCGTGTCGAGATCGACCCGGCGCGCGCCGGTCGGGCTGTAGGTCAGCGTCGGCCAATCTTCCAGTGACGGCGGCTCGAGCGCGACCGGGCCGGAACCGTCGAGCACGAAATGCGCGTGGCGCGTCGCCGCGCAATTCGGGATCATCGCGATCGGCAGGTTCGCCGCGTGCGTGGGATAGTCGCGCACCTTGACATCGAGCACGGTGGTCAGGCCGCCGAGACCTTGCGCGCCGATGCCGAGCGCATTGACCTTCTCATACAGTTCCAGACGCAGTTCCTCGGCGCGATTGGAAGCGCCGCGTGCCTGCAGGTCGGTGATGTCGATCGGGTCCATCAGCGATTCCTTGGCGAGCAGCATCGCCTTCTCCGCAGTGCCGCCTATGCCGATGCCAAGCATGCCGGGCGGGCACCAGCCTGCGCCCATCGTCGGCACGGTCCTGAGCACCCAGTCGACGATCGAATCGGAGGGATTCAGCATCGCGAACTTCGACTTGGCCTCCGAGCCGCCACCCTTGGCCGCGACGATCACGTCGACCTTGTCTCCCGGCACGATACGCACGTTGATCACCGCCGGTGTGTTGTCCTTCGTGTTCGTGCGCTTGCCGGCCGGGTCGGCGAGGATCGAGGCCCGCAACTTGTTGTCCGGATCGTTGTAGGCACGACGCACGCCTTCGTTGACCATGTCCTCGACGCCCATAGCCGCGTCCCAGCGCACGTTCATGCCGACCTTGAGGAACACGGTGACGATCCCCGTATCCTGGCAGATCGGCCGGTGGCCTTCGGCGCACAGGCGCGAGTTGATCAAGATCTGCGCGATAGCGTCCTTCGCCGCGGGCGACGCTTCGCGCTCGTAGGCAGCGGCGAGATTCTTGATGTAGTCGACCGGGTGGTAGTAGCTGATGTATTGCAGCGCATCGGCGACGGATTGGATGAAGTCTGCTTGCTTGATTGTGCTCATGGCGGAGGGCTGAGGCTGTTTTTCATCGCGAAATGCGGCCAGGGATGGCGGGGGGGGTTTTCCTCGCAATCGTGGACGATTGCCGGGATCGGCCCATTTTCGCACTGCTCGCGCTGCAGCGCATCATGCCCTTTCGTCACCCGCCTTGCGCCGTGGCCGGCTGCGCTATGCTTGCGCCATGTTGAGCGCCACCCTGGTCATCGTCTCCGGCATCGTCTGGCTCGGCGTGCTGTTCGCCGTGGCGGTGTACGGCGAACGCCATCCGCGCTTCCTCGAACGCCGCTGGGCAATCGTCTACGCCCTCTCGCTCGCCGTGCACTGCACCTCGTGGACCTTCCTCGGCAATACGACCCAGGCCAGCCGCTCGGGCTGGTGGGTGCCGCCGAATTTCGTCGGCGCGATCGCGATGTACGTGCTCGGCATCGGCGTGCTGTTTCGCCTCGTGCGCCTCGCGCGCGAGCACAATTCGAGTTCGCTCGCCGATCTGATTTCCACACGCCTCGGCCGCAGTCCGGCGCTGAGCGCATTGATCACCGCGGTGATGCTGCTCGGCATGCTGCCCTACATTGCGCTGCAGATGAAGGCGGTGGCGATGAGTTTCACCACGATCCTCGGCGATCCGCGCGGCCTGACCGCGTGGCGCGACGGCGCGCTCTGGGTCGCTTTGTCGATGGCACTGTTCGCAATCGTGTTCGGCACGCGCCGCTCGTCCGCGGTCGCGCACAACCGCGGCCTCGTGCTCGCGATCGCGTTCGAGTCGGTTTTCAAACTCGTCGCGATGCTCGCGCTGACCAGCCTGCTGTTCATGGCGCCGATTCCCGCGGAGACCGCCGCGCCGCACGCGCACGACCTCACCGGCTTCGCCAGCCTGATCGTGCTCGGCGCACTCGCGATGTTCACCTTGCCGCACCAGTTCCACACCGGCGTGGTCGAATGCCGCGACGTGCGCCATCTCGTGACCGCGCGCTGGCTGTTTCCGCTGTACATGGTGCTGATCTCGGTGCCGGCGCTGCCGCTCGCGCGACTCGGCGACGCGCAACTCGCCGCGCAGGGTGTGCCATCGGATCTGTACCTGCTCGCACTGCCGCTCGCGCACGGCGAGCGCGCACTGGCCCTGCTTGCCTTTCTCGGCAGCCTGTCGGCCTCGACCTGCATGGTCGTCGTCGCCACGCTCGCGTTGAGCCTGATGGTCGCCAACCATGTCATCGCCCCGCTGCGCCTGCGCGCTGGCTGGGGCCAGAACGAAGCGGAGAACGATCTGCGTGGCGAGGTGCTGTGGCAGCGTCGCGCCGCGATCGTCGTCATCATCGCCCTCGCCTGGGCCTACAGCCGCGTGATCTTCGACGACGCCGCGCTTGCCGACATCGGCGCGCTGGCGTTCTCCGCGCTCGGCGGCCTCGCGCCGACGACCTGGGCCGCACTGTACCGTCCGCAACTCGGCACGCGCGCCGTGTTTGCCGGACTCGCCGCGGGTACGCTGGTGTGGATGTACACCTTGCTACCCGGCGTGATCTTTCCACACGCGGCGTGGCTGGCATCGGGACCGTTCGGTTTCGGCGCACTCGCGCCGACGCATCTGTTCGGCCTCGACGGCTTCGGCCCGCTGACGCGTGCGGTGGTGCTCGGCATCGCCACCAACCTGACCGTCATCGCCCTGGTCGAGCTGTTCGGCAAGCGTGCGGATACGCCCGCAATCGATGCGCAACTGCACAACCAGGAACTGCGCGCGCTTGCCTCACGCTTCCTCTCCGGCGAGCGCGCGCACCTGCTCATCGGCAACGCACCCGCGCACAAACCCGCCGACGCGACCACGCTTGCCGCGGTCGAGCACGAACTCTCGGCGGTAATCGGCGCGTCGAGCGCGCGTCTGCTGCTCGATGTCGCACGACGCGAGCGGCGCATGCAGCTCGATACGGTCGCGGCGATCGTCGACGAGGCTTCGGCCGACCTGCGCTTCAGTCAGCGTGTGCTGCTCGCCGCACTGGAGAACATGTCGCAGGGCATCTGCGTCGTCGACGCGGAACTGCGCGTGGTCGCCTGGAACCGACGCTACGCCGAACTGTTCCGGTATCCGCCAGGCCTGTTGTGCGTGGGCCGGCCGGTCGGGGAACTCACGCGCCACAGCATCGCCGAAGGCATGATCGGCGCGGACGCACGTGAACCGGCGCGACTCGAAGCGGCCGTGCAGCGCCGCCTCGCGCATATGCGCGCGGGGACCGTGCATTTGTCCGAACGACGTTTTCCCGATGGCAGCGTGGTCGAGATCCGCGGCAACCCGATGCCTGGCGGCGGTTTCGTCGCCACATTCAACGACGTCACCGAGTTCCGCCGCGCCGCGCTAGCGCTCGAGCGCGCGAACGAGACGCTGGAATTGCGCGTTGCCGAGCGCACCGCCGAACTCGAACAGGTCACGCACGCCGCTGAGGCCGCGAACGCGACCAAGACGCGCTTCCTCGCCGCGGTCAGCCACGACCTGATGCAGCCGCTGCATGCCGCGCAGCTGTTCGCGCACAGCCTCGCCGCGCGCACCGACGACGGCGGCCGCGTCACCGCGCGTCACCTGCACTCCGCGCTGGCCGCGACCGAATCGCTGCTCGGCGGGTTGCTCGACATGGCGCGGCTCGACGCGGGCAAGCTCGTGCCGCGCCCGCGCGCGTTCGCGCTCAACGAACTGCTCGAGGCACTTGCCGCCGAGTTCGATGCGCTCGCGAGCGAAAAGGGCTTGAGCCTGCACCACGTGCCGACGCGCGCATGGGTGCGTTCGGATCCGCACCTGCTGCGCCGCGTACTGCAGAATTTCCTTTCCAACGCGCTGTGCCACGTGGAATCGGGACGCGTCCTGCTCGGCTGCCGGCGTGTGGGCACCGGTTTGCGCATCGAAGTCTGGGACACCGGTCCCGGCATCGCCGAAGCCGAGACCAAGCAGATCTTCGAGGAATTCCGCCGCGGCAGCCGCTCCAGCAACCAGGGCCTGGGCCTGGGATTGGCCATCGCCCGGGGCATGGCGCGGCTGCTCGATCACGACCTGAGCCTGCGCTCCTGGCCCGGCCGTGGCAGCGTGTTCGCGGTCGGCGTGCCGCGCAGCGCGGCCGCGTATGCAGCGGTCGCGAACGCGCCACCGCATCCGGAATCGGTGCCGGCGGCCGACGCACCGAAGGGCCGTGCGCTGATTGTCGACAACGAGCCACAAGCGCTGACCGCGCTGCGCACCCTGCTCGAGCAGTGGGGCTGGAGCGTGCTTGCGGCGGTGGATGCCGCCAAGGCGCTCGACCTCGTGCGTGGCGAGCGCCCCGACATCGCCATCCTCGACTATCACCTCGCCGGCGGCGCCAACGGCCTGGACCTGTATTCCAAGCTGCAGATCGTTGTCGGTGACATTCCCGCCGCGATCCTCACCGCCGACCGCGACGCGGCGCTGCGCCAGCGCACGCTCGAGCTCGGCCTGATGTTGCTGTACAAACCACTCAAGCCGTTGGCGCTGAAACAGGTACTGCAGCGCAGCGAGGGCGCCGGCGTACGCTTCGCCGCCTCGGCCTTGGCACCACAGCGCTGACGCATCCATTCGTCCCGGCGAAGCCGGAATGAACGGGAGCGTGCGGCAACGGCATGTGGCAATTCGCGCGCTACGCTGCCTGCTCGAGCAGCGGCGGCAGCGGACAATGCAGCGCCGCGCAGATCGTGCGCAGCAGCTCGGCTTCGCTGACCGAAACCATGCCGTCGGCGCCGACCGCGCGCGTGAGTCCGCGCACGAGCAGCTCCTTGCCGGCAGGAACGAGCCGGTCCAGTTTCGGCAATGCCTGGTCGAGCGCGCGCACGAAATCGTCTGGGGGCGCATAGGCGGCCTTCGCGTCGGGCAATACTTCATGCATGCCGAACTGAAACGCGCGTGCAGCCTCGACCGCGTCGTCGTTGCCGTAGCGCGCGATCGTGGCGATCACGCCGACGATGTCGGCAGCGCAGTCTGCCAGCTTGCTGCCGCCGCCCACTGTCGCCTTCGACGGATCCAGCGCCTCGACCACCTGGGTCGACACGAGCGTCGCAAGGCAGTACTCCTCGAGCTGGATGCGACCGTCGGCCTGGATCAGCTGCTTGAGCACGATCACCAAGGTTTGCAGTTCGCCGCGCGCGCGTTTGCGCAATGCGGGGAACGCAAGTTGGGCAAGCGGAAGTCTCTGCATCGGATGCAGGTTGGCGATGTCGGCCGCGATCTCCTCGATGCCGGCGCGCGCATCCGCACCGAAGTACTTCTCGATGAGGGCCAACTGCTTCGCGCGCAGACCGGTATCCGCGTCGAGCGCGAGTGCGAGCACGACCTGCGGCGCACGTTCTGCGGAGTAGGCCCGGGCACGCAGCGCGTCGTCTATCGTCGTGTGGATCGCGTTCGCGGCACGGTAGTCATCCGCACCGGGATGCGCGACCTGGTTGACGACCTTGTGCGGGGTCAGCGCGACCGCGGCATCGGCTGGCGGCAACATCCCCGCGCCCGGCGATGCGGCTGAACGCGCGCATGACGCGCCCGCTGGCGCCAAACCCGAGATCGAGACGTCGGTACCTTCGGCATCGAACGCCTCGACCGGTGCGCTCCAGGCCTTGGCGATCGCGACCAGCTCCTGCGGATCGAAACGCGGATCGATCGCGAGGATGCGCTTGTGCAGCGGCGGGTGCGTGGCGAACAGTGCCGAATAACCGACACCGTCGCCGAAGAACATGTGCGCGGCTTCCTCGCGTTCCGGCGTTTCGAGCCGGGAGCCTTCGGCGAGGCCGGCAATCTTCTTCAGTGCCCCGGCAATGCCCTGCGACTGGCGCGTGAACTGCACCGCCGAAGCGTCGGCCAGATACTCGCGCTGGCGCGACACGCCAGCCTTGATCAGGCGGCCGAAGAACAGGCCGATCGAGCCGATGACCAGCAAGCCGATGCCGACGAACACTTGCCAGTTCGAGTCACGGCTGCGCCCGCTCCACTGCAGCATCTTGCTGCCGACGATGCCGATGACGAGGATGCCGAACAGCACGCCCATCAGGCGGATGTTGAGGCGCATGTCGCCGTTGAGCACATGACTGAACTCATGTGCGATCACGCCCTGCAACTCATCGCGCGTGAGTTTGTCGAGGCAACCCTTCGTCACCGTGATCGCGGCATCCGAGGCGGTGTAGCCGGAGGCGAAAGCATTGATTCCGGATTCGTCTTCGAGCAAGTAGATTTCGGGCACCGGCACCCCCGAGGCGATCGCGATTTCCTCGACCACATTGCGCAGGCGCTTGCAGGCGAAGCTCGAGGCGACCGCCGGATCGTGCGGATCGATCAGGGTCGCGCCGAGCTGGCGCGCGACCGTGCCGCCGCCGCCGCGCAGGCTCGATATCTTGTACAGCATCGAGAATCCGATCACGGCGAGCACGACCAGTGTCGTCGCGACGAGCACCCCGGTCCGTGGCGAGGCCGCTGCGCGATAAGCGTGGCGATGGCCATCGCCCATGAAGCCGAACGCGACCGCGACAACGAGATCGATCGCGGCGACGATGCAGATCACCGCGATTGCGAACAGGATCAGCATGCGCCGCGTCTGCGCGCGGGCGCGATCCTGCTGGGCGAAGAAGTTCATGACTGGTCGGCGACGAAACGGCGAGCGCTGAGCGCAAAGAGCATCTGAGCGACATTCGGCGCGTCGCCGTGGCGCTTTTTCCGCTCCCCTTTCACCACCGATCGCTCACGAGTTCAAGTGAACGACACCTTCACCGCCTTGCGCGCCTCCTGCGACTCGATTTCGAGGGGCGTTGCGGGGGTGAAGGCGAACATGTTCGAGATGATCGAGTTCGGGAACACTTCGCGCCGGTTGTTGTAGAACAGCACGCCATCGTTGTAGGCCTGGCGCGCGAAAGCGACCTTGTTCTCGGTCGAGGTCAGTTCCTCGGAAAGCTGCATCATGTTCTGGTTGGCCTTGAGGTCCGGATAGGCCTCGGCGACCGCGTTGAACTTCAGCAGCGCCTGCTGCAGCTGCGTCTCCGCGCCGGACAGCGCCTGCATCGCCGACGGATCGCCCGGATTCGCCTTCGCCGCGGCGAGGCCGTTCATCGCCGCGCCGCGCGCGGCGACGACCGCCTGCAGCGTGTCGGCTTCATGCTTCATGTAGCCCTTCGCCGTCTCGACGAGGTTGGGGATCAGGTCGTAGCGGCGCTGCAGCTGCACGTCTATCTGCGCGAACGCGTTCTTGTACCCATTGCGCGCGGTGACCAGACCGTTGTAGATGCCTACGAGCCACAGTCCGACGACGACGATTACGGCCAAGATGATTAGTAAAGACATAACATCTTCCCCGTTGATTGGCGTTAGAATGGCACCCCGTGCGAGAGCATAGCACGGGGTTTTTGTTCGGATCGCACCGTGCAACAACAAGATCCACGCACGGAGCACGACCCGATGAACAAGACATGGCCCTTCGACCGCACGCGCTGCTGATCCTCGCAACGCTGAGTCTCGCCCCGGTCGCGCTGTCGGCCGCAACGGCGACGTCCTCCCGCTCCCCGAAGAAAACAGCCAGTACCACGCTGGCGAAGAAGCCGGTCGCAATGAAACCCGCCGTCGCTGCAACGACGGCGTCGAAGGCAAAGGTCGTCGCCAGGCGCGCGCCGGTCGGCGAAGCCGCGCCGGAAGAATCCGAATCCGAGGACATCACGCCGATCGTCAAGGGCAAGGTCGCGCGCAGCGCCGGCGACGCGTCCGCCTCCGCTGCCGAGCTCAACCATCTGCTCGACAGGATCGAGGAAGGAAATCGCATCGCCGGCCTGGCCGTGGCCGTGGTCAAGGACGACAAGGTACTGCTGCAGCGCGGTGTGGGCTATGCCGATGCGAAGGCCGGCCTGAAGGTGACTCCCGACACGGTGTTTCGTCTTGCATCGCTGTCGAAAGCGTTCGCAAGTGCGATGGCGGCGCTGCTGATCGACGACGGCGCATTCTCGTGGGACACCACCATCGCCAGCGTCGTGCCCGCGTTCGAGTTGATCGATGCCGACGCAAGCAACAAGCTGACGGTGCGCGAAGTGCTCAGCCAGCGCGTCGGCCTGCCGCACAATACCTACGATCGCATGATCGAAGCCAACGAACCGTATCCACTGCTCGTCGACCGGCTCAAGGATGTACCGATGACCTGCGACGTAGGCGAGTGCTACGGCTACCAGAACGTCACCTACTCGCTGATCGGAGACGTGATTTTCGCGACCACGGGCGACTTCTTCAGCCATCAGGTCGAGAAGCGCCTGTTCCGCCCGCTCGGCATGGCCACGGCGAGCTACGGCCGCGAAGGACTGGAATCCAGCACGAGCTGGGCCAGGCCGCATGTACGCACGCGCGCCGGATGGGTACCGTTCGAGAACCGCGAAGGCTACTACCATGTCGCCCCTGCCGCCGGCATCAACGCCAGCATCAAGGACATGACGGCATGGCTGATCGCGCAGATGGGCGGACGTCCCGACGTGCTCAGCGCCGCCGAACTCGAGACGTTGCACACGCCGCAGGTCGATACGCCGCATGAACGCCGGGTCGCGCCATGGCGCCGCGTCCGTGTCAGCGATTCGCAGTACGCACTGGGCTGGCGTGTGTTCGACTATGCCGGCGAGACGCTGGTCTTCCACGCCGGCTACGTCAAGGGTTATCACTCGATGATCGCGTTCTTCCCGAAGACGCGCTTCGGCGCGGTGATGCTGTGGAACTGCGAGACGGCGCTGCCTTCGGGCCTGCTGCCGATGCTGCTCGACCGCTACCTCGGCCTGCCCGAGGTCGACTGGGCCGGACTCGACGCACCGGTCGTGCCCGCGCCGAAGCGAGCGCGCATCGTGGCCGGCCGCAAGCACTGATTTTTCCGACGCGAAACGCTCAACGCCGCGTCGGTTCGCACGGAAACGGCGTTGCGCACATGGCTGGGGCGGCGCTTATCGGTCCGGCAGCTTGAACTCGATTCGCGTGCGCACCTGCTGTTCCGCCGGTTGACCATTTTCGAGACGCGGCAGGAACTTCCACTCGGCGATCGCGCGCAACGCCGCGGCATTGAACAGCCGCGGCGGATTCGCCGTGACCACGTTGCCGTCCTTGACGCTGCCGTCGGCGGCGACGGTGAACGCCACTTCGACCCACCCCTCCTGGCGCGAACGGAAAGCATCCGCCGGATAGCGTGGCGCAACCTGGCTGGTGGCGACGGCGGCACGCGTCTCGCCTGATGGAGCGGTGGCCGGCGGCGCCGGTTTCGCCACTGCTGTTGCATTCGTCACTGCGGCCGCACTCGTCGCTGCCGGCTTGGGCGTCGTTTCGCCCGCCGCTGGCTTGACCTCTGCCGCCGCCGGTGCAGCCGCCGTTGCGGGCGCAGTCGTCGCCGGAGCCGTCGCGTTCTTCGCGGCATTCGTTGCGAGCGCCTTCTCCTGATCGCGCTTCTCCTGCTCGCGATCCATCTGCTTCTTCTTCAGATCGAGCTTGTTGCGCAGGATCGTCAGCGTGTAGTTGTTCGAGTCGAATTTGCCGAGCAGATCGATCGCACGGTGGCTATCGTCGAGCTGGCCGGCGTTGATCTTCTGTTCGATTTCGCCCGTGGCAAGCGGAAACAATTCGCGCAGGCCTTCCTGCGCCGCCGCGTTTTTCGCGTCGCGCCCGAGCACGAGCAGGTAGAAATCCACCGCGCTGTTGTCGGGCGGATCAATGTAGCGCCGTTCGTTCACCGCGGAACCGGCGTTACGCAGAAGATCCGCGATCGTCAGATCGGTGCGTTGAGATGCTTCGCTGCCGACAGCAGCCCCAACCACCGGGGCGACTGCAGGCGGCGCAGCCGCACTCGCCGGTTTGCCGGCTTCGGGCCCGGACGTGACTTGTCCCGCACCCGGGTCGCGCCAGAGAAAGAAATACGCGGAAAATGCCGCAATCGCCGCAACCGCTGCCAGAGCGACCCGAAAACCGGGCCCCTTGTGTTCGCTTGCCATGCCACTTCGCCCCTGTTTTTGCGAGGTGCGATGGATACCACGGCACACGATTGCGATTCATTGACGCGCATCATGTTTTCGACAGCCGGCCAACATATCGACATGACCGCAACTTGACGAAACAGGCGAATGCGATGAGCAGGATCGCGTGGCACGCGACGGTGCGTGCGGAACCGGCTGGAAGGATGAGCGGGCGCTCGAGAGGAAGTTCGTTTAAAGCCTCTTCCCGCGCTGGGCAAGTCGCGGGAAGAGGTAAACGGGGTGTCGCTTTTCTTGTTGTGTACGAACCGGATGCCAACTCCGCACCCGTGAACCGGGCAAACCCGCAGGTTTGCGGCTGGTGTTGCGGCTGATAACGATGAAACGTGTGAAACTTACTTCTTCTTGGCGGCCTTCTTGGCAACCTTCTTCGCGGCCTTCTTCACAACCTTGGCCTTCGCAACCTTCTTCACAGCTTTCTTGGCAGGTGCCTTCTTTGCAGCTTTCTTCGTAGCCATATCGCGTCTTAGCTCCTCGTCAGTTGGTAGTTGTTGCCCAGTAAAAGCATGCAGGAACGCTTCGACCAGCAAATCACTGTTCGTCGCGTGCCTGAGATTGTTCACCTGCCGGCGGGTGCGTTCATCGGAGAGAAGTCTGAGTACGTGAAGCGGTATAGATACCGTCACTTTCTTCACGGCGTCGGACTTGCTGCCGTGTTCGATGTAAGGCTTTACAAACTTCGCCGCCGTCATGGATTCCATGTGCAGGTGTAACGACGGCGCAAAAATTATTCCCGAAGTGTTTAGCTGTCAACAGATTTGTGCTATCGCGGCGCGCCGGAATCGGCTTGGCGCCGCGCCTGCACGGCGCGCGCGCAGGACGGCGGCCGCGGCGGGTGGAAACACGCATAAACGTTTGGACGTCCGTTTGCTCAACGACAAACCATCAACTATTCGAACCGATCGCGAGAGTTCATTCGCGGGAAATCGAAAAAAGCTAGATTTGATGCGGCCTCCAGCGTGACCGTATCGCCATGCACTAATGTACTTTTCATCATAGTTTACTTTTGAAAAAAGTGGATTTTTCGCGGAATGCATCGCGGCGCGCAGGCGACGGCGCTCCTGACAGACTCGGCAACGGTGTCTGAACGGGGCGGCGACGGACGAAAAATTTTTTTCGCCGATCGCTCAAAAAGAGAAGTTTTCGATCCGATTTGCGCGAATTTGCGCGAAGTATACTTCGCCGCATGCACCGGCCGAAGCGACGAGGAGCGTCTACCGTGCCGTGCAAGCGAAGGAAAAAGATCGTGTGCCGGCGGCTGCGACTGATGCAAAAAGGATCGCTTCGACGGCGCTCGTCCGCACCTAGGTTTCTTCGCACGCCGGCAGGCACGCGAAGAAAACCGGTCAACTCAAAGCGCGCGCGAGCGCAGCCGCGAAACGGTCGAGGTCGGCGGCGGTCTTCGTCTCGGTCGCGCAGACGAGCAGGACGTTCCCGCTGCCCGGGTATTCGTCGCCGAGCGCGAAGCCGGCGACGATGTCGTCGTCCTGCGCCAGCTTCTCGACGATCGCATGTGCGGGATGCGGCAGCTCGATCGCGACCTCGTGGAAGAACGGCCGCGCGTACAACTGTTTCACGCCCGGGATCGCGACGAGCTTGTCGCGCAGCGCGCGCGTGTTCTGCATGCTCGCATTGGCGACGCGCGCGACACCCTGCGGGCCAAGCATCGCCATCGTGATCGTCGCCGCGGTGACGAGCAGACCCTGGTTGGTGCAGATGTTCGAGGTCGCCTTGGCGCGGCGGATGTGCTGCTCGCGCGCCTGCAGGGTGAGGGCGAAGCCTTGCTTGCCGTCGAGGTCGGTCGTGCGGCCTACGATGCGGCCGGGCATCTGGCGCACCAATTCCTGCTTGCAGGCGAGGATGCCGAAGTACGGCCCGCCCGAGGACAGCGGCACGCCGAACGGCTGGCCGTCGCCGCAGACGATATCGGCTCCGCTACCGCCCCAATCGCGCGGCGGCTTCAACACCGCGAGCGACAGCGGATTGACCACGCCGATCACAAGCGCACCCCGGGCGTGCGCCCAGTCGGTCAGCGCGTCGACGTCCTCAAGCGCGCCGAAGAAGTTCGGCTGCGGCACGACCAGGGCGGTGAATGCACCGAAATCCCGCCCCGCCAGTGCCGCAGCATCGATGCCACCGTCGGCGGCGATGTCGAGTTCGACGACCTCGATGTTCTGCAGCGGCAGGATCGTGTGCAGTGTCTTGCGGTAGGCCGGGTGCACGGACTTCGGCACAAGCACTCGGCGCGGCCCCTTCTTCGCGCAGCGCTCGGCCATCAGCGCCGCCTCGGCGAGCGAGGTCGCGCCGTCGTACATCGACGCGTTCGATACGTCCATGCCGGTCAGACGCGTCATCATCGTCTGGTATTCGTAGATCAATTGCAGCGTGCCCTGGCTCGCCTCGGCCTGGTACGGCGTGTAGGCCGAGTAGAACTCACCGCGCGAGACGATCGCCCAGACCGCGGCGGGGATGTGATGCTCGTAGGCGCCGGCGCCGCAGAAGTTGAGCGGCGTGCCGTCCTGCGCAGCGCGCTCCTTCATCAGGCGCGTGACCTCCATTTCGTTGAGGCCGGGAGGCACCACCTTGAGTTCGTCGACCTTGAGCGCGGCGGGGATTTCGTCGAACAGGTCTTCGATGCTGGCGACGCCGATGGTCTTCAGCATCGCGGCGACGTCGGCTTCGGAATGGGGAATGAAAGGCATGGCGGGACTCGGGACTCGGGACTCGGGACTCGAAGAGTCCAAAGCCGGATGGATGATTTGTTCCAATGCAACCGACGGCTCGATCAACCGCGATCCGCGAGCCCGGGTTACACCAAGTCCCGTGGAACGAGTCGCGTGCCGCCGGGCTCAGTGCTCGTCGTCTTCGATCGACTCGGCGTAGGCGTCCGGATCGAGCAGTTCCTCGCTTTCCTCGGCGAGGTTGGACGGCTTGACGACGAAGATCCAGCCTTCGCCGTAGGCGTCCTCGTTGATCGTCTCGGGTTTGTCGCCGAGCGCGGAGTTCACCGCGAGAACCTCGCCCGATACCGGCGCATAGACGTCCGAAGCGGCCTTGACCGACTCGACCACGGCACACGCGGTACCGGCCTTGACCTCGTCGCCGACGCTGGGCAACTCCACGTAGACCAGATCGCCGAGCAGGCCCTGCGCATGGTCGGAAATGCCGATGGTCACGTTGCCGTTGTCCTCGACGCGCGCCCACTCGTGGGACTTCATGAATTTCAGATCGCCGGGAATTTCGTTCATGGCTTCAATCCTGAGTGGTAGCCGGGGGGAATTCGGGGAGCGAATTTTACACTGAGCGGGCTGGCGCAGGCACCAACCCCGCGCCGACGCGGCTCGACGCGGGTCAAATGCCTTCGCAGGCCTTGCCATCGCGCACGAACGGGTACTTGACCAGGCGCACCGGCACGAGCTTGCCGCGGATGTCGACCTCGACGCCCGCGTTCGCGCCCGCGGGTACGCGCGCGAACGCGATCGCCTTGCCCAGTGTCGGCGAGAACGTGCCGGACAGGATCTCGCCGTCGCCTTGCGGCGTGGCGACGCGCTGGCCGTGGCGCAGCACGCCTTTTTCGTCCATGACCAGACCGACCAGAGTGCGCGACACGCCGTCGGCCTTCTGTTTCTCGATCGCGGCGCGGCCGATGAAATCGCGACCCGGTTCGAGCGACACGGTCCAGGCCAGTCCGGCCTCCCACGGCGTGATCGTCTCGTCCATGTCCTGGCCATACAGATTCATCCCGGCTTCGAGGCGCAGCGTGTCGCGCGCACCGAGGCCGGCCGGCGCGACGTCGGCGTCCTTCAACTTGCTCCACAACGCAACCGCGTCTTTTTCCGCGACGATGATCTCGTAGCCGTCCTCGCCGGTGTAGCCGGTGCGCGCGATGAACAGCCCGTCGCCCTCGACCGCGGCGAACTTGCCGACCTTGGCCGCCGCTTCGCGTGTCGCCGGCGACAGCAGCGACTGCACCTTGGCGCGTGCGTTCGGTCCCTGCACCGCGATCATGGCGAGATCGGCGCGTTCGGCGACCTGCACCTCGAACGCCCGGGCCTGCTTTTCGATCCAGGCCAGGTCCTTGTCGTGCGTAGCCGCATTGACCACGACGCGGAAGAAATCCTCGCTCAAGAAATAGACGATCAGGTCGTCGATGACACCGCCCCGCTCGTTGAGCATGCACGAATACAGCGCCTTGCCGCGCGTCTTCAGCTTGTCGACGCTGTTGGCGAACAGATGACGCAGGAAGTCGCGCGTGCGCGTGCCGTGCAGGTCGACCACGGTCATGTGCGAGACGTCGAACATGCCCGCGTCGCGGCGCACTGCGTGATGTTCTTCGATCTGCGAGCCGTAGTTGAGCGGCATGTCCCAGCCGCCGAAATCGACCATCTTCGCGCCGAGCGCACGGTGGGCATCGTTCAAAATCGTCTTGTTCGTCATCGGAAGCATCCGGCAGGTCGGGGGCCATTCCCGGCGTTGATCGGCTCTGCCTCTCGAACGCCGGAACTTGTCACTGCAAACGCCGCTTGTTGGCGATTCCAGTAATTATCGCATGCCGGGAATAAAACCGTGCTGCGCACGATCTTGTACGTCGAGTCCCTCACCCGCCACCAGGAAACCACCATGGATACGAACGACAAAACCCCGCCCCTCGCGATCAACGACAGACATGACCCGAATCGCCGCAAAGCCTTGAGTTGCCTCGCCGCCTGGACTGGCGCCGCCGTGGTCTGGACCGTGGCCGGCGGCGTACCGCGCGCGCTCGGCGCCACCACCGACGGCAAGACCGCCGCCGCCGCCAAGAATGCGCTCACCTTCGTCCAGATCAGCGACACCCACTTCGGCTTCAACAAGCCCGCCAACCCCGACATCGTCGGATCCTATCGTCGTGCCGTCGCCGACATCCATTCCCTGCCGCAGGCGCCGGCCTTCATCCTGCACACCGGCGACATCACCCACCTCTCCAAGGCCGACGAGTTCGGTCGGGCCCGCGAGCTGTTCCAGGAGCTGAAGGTCGACCGCCTGCACACCGTGCCCGGAGAACACGACACGATCGACGACGGCCTCACCGGCTACCTCAAGTTCTTCGACCACGACGGCAAAGGCAAAGGCTGGTACAGCTTCGATCAGGGCGGCGTGCATTTCATCGGCCTGACCAACACGCTCAACTTCAAGATGGGCACGATGACCTCGCTCGGCGAGGAACAACTCGCCTGGCTCAAGTCGGACCTGGCGCGCATCTCGCATTCCACGCCCGTCGTCGTGCTTGCGCACATCCCGATGTGGACGGTGTACGCGCAATGGGGCTGGGGCACGGCCGACGCCGACCAGGCGATGGCCCTGCTGCGTCCGTTCGGTTCGGTCACCGTGCTCAACGGACACATCCACCAGGTGCTGCAGAAGGTCGAGGGCAACGTCGCCCTGCACACCGCCATGTCGCTCGCCTACCCGCTGCCGACTCCGGGACAGGAAGGCATCGGCGAACCGGGACCGCTCAAGGTGCCGGCCGGCGAACTCGGCAAGCGCCTTGGCGTCCGCCAGCTCAGCGTCGTGCGCGGGCATCGCGAACTGGCGCTGATCGACCGCCCGCTCGATCGCTGATCACCCGGCGCACAAGCCTCATTCTCGGATGCCCATATATATGTACGAATTCACCACCCGCCTTGCCGCGACGCCTGCCCGCGTCGCCGCCATTCTCGTCACGACCTTTTCGATCGCCTTCGCCACGCCGTCGCTGCTCGCCACCCCCACCCCGGCAACGCCGACCATCGACATCACCAAGTTCACCTACGCCCCCAAGGAGATCACCGTTGCTCCCGGCACCAGGATCGTCTGGACCAACCGCGACGAAGTCCCTCACACCGTCACCGCCAAGGACAGGAGCGTCGACTCCAAGGCCATGGATACCGGCGACAAGTTTGAGTATACTTTTACTCAGGAAGGCGATTTCGAGTACTTCTGCGTCGTCCATCCGTTCATGACCGGCGTCGTGCACGTACGCAAGCAGTAGCAAACCCGTATCGAGGCTCGATGCAGTGACCGCGGCGGCAGCACCCGTCTGGATTGGCGAACTCGCGCTGTGTCATCTCGACGCGGCCTACAACCTCGGCCGCTGGCTGCTCGGCAACGAACACGACGCGGCCGACGCCGTGCACGACGCATTCCTGCGTGCTGCGCGCGCGGCCGACACCTACGCCGGCGGCAACGCGCGCGCGTGGTGGCTGGCGATCGTGCGCAACTGCTGCCTGGCGCGGCTCGAAACGCGCAATCGCGATGTGCGCAATATCTCGATCGACAGCGTGTCGAACGACGACGATGCTGCGCGCGGCGGCGGCGCACAACTGCTGCCGCGCAGCGAAGCCAGCGAAATCGAGGACCGCCTCGATCAAGCGCAACGACGCGCACTCATCACGCGCGCACTGCACGAGTTGCCGACCGAATTCCGCGAAACGCTGATCCTGCGCGAGATCGAGGAACTCTCCTACCGCGAGATCGCCGACGTGCTGCAAACGCCCATAGGCACCGTGATGTCGCGCTTGGCGCGCGGCCGTGCGCTGCTGCAGAAAGCCCTGGCCGGAACCGCTGTGACCAGCGAGGTGACGCATGGACTGTAGGACCGCACAAGACACCCTGCCGCTCTACTTCGACGGCGAACTCGACCGTGCCGCGAGCCGCGAATTCGAAACACACCTCGATACCTGCGCAGACTGCCGCGCCGCGCTGATCGAACTCGATGCGCTGCGCACCACGCTGCGCCGCGATGCGCCGCGCCATGCCGCTCCGGAATTGCTGCGCAAGCGCATCGAGAAACTCGCCGGTGCGCAACTGGATGTGCAGGCTCCGGCTTCCGCGCGCCGCGCCGCCGCGCATCCGCCGCGCTGGCTCGCCTACGCCGCATCGACGGTGCTTGCGTTCGCTGCCGGCGGCATGGCCGTCTCGCTATGGAACTCGACTAACCGCAACGCCGAGTCCACACAGGCGTCCGCCAGCGCGCAACTCGCACGCGACCTGTTCGCGAGCCACTGGCGCGCGCTCGCCGCCACCTCGCCGGTCGACGTGATCTCGACCGACCGGCACACGGTCAAGCCCTGGTTCGAAGGCAAGATCGGCATCGCACCCGCGGTGCACGACTTCGCCGAACAGGGTTTCGCCCTCGTCGGCGGGCGCATCGACTATGCCGGCAACCTGCGTGTGCCCGCGCTCGTCTACCGCCACGGCCAGCATCTGATCGACGTGTTCGTGCTGCCGGACTCCGCCACCCTACCCGGCGATGCCCTGCGGCAAACCGGCTACCGGATCGAGGCAGTCAGGCTCGGCGGTCAGAACGCGGCGATCGTGTCGGACATGGATCCTGCCGAGCTGGCGCATTTCGTCCAGCTGCTGGCCGCGACGAAATAAACAGACAGCCGCGCGATGCGTCGATCGAAGCGCCGCGCTTCTACGGACTTCGCTTCGCGACGGATTGCAACAGAGCCCACCCTTTTCCGGTCAGCGCGACGCGACGGCTGTCGCTGGCGTCGACGAAACCGTCGATGCAGGCGTCCTCCCAGATCGACATGCGCGGACACGTGCTGCGCCAGGCCTCCATCACCTCGGCGTACGAGCGGGGCGACGCTGCAATGAATTCCAGCAATTGCAGGGTCAACGCGGCGTGGGCTTGTGACATCGCCGGATCCCGGTCAGTAGGTCAAGCGGCCGCGCGTACTTTCAACGTGGTGCCATCAACGGCGACAACTTCGACTTCCGCGCCGACCGGAAGATCCGGCCCCTCGGCCAGCCACGGCGAATCGCCGATGCGCACCTTGCCGCGGCCGCCGACGATCGGGGTTTCGAGCTTGTAGCGCTTGCCGACGAACTGCTCCGCGCGACGATTGAGCAATGGCCGGTCGCTGCGCTCGTCGATCACGCGGCGCACGAAACGCCAGTAGACGAAGCAACTCGCCAGGGCGAGCACAGCGAACAGCACGGCCTGCACGAGCAAGGAAATTCCCGGCACCAGGAATGTGACGATGCCGAGCGCCGCCGCGGCGAAGCCGATCCAGATCAGGAAGTAGCCCGGTGCGAGCAGTTCGGCGCCGATCAGGACCAGAGCGAGTATCCACCAGCCATAGTGCATGCGATCACTCCGTATCTACGCTTGCGTGCCTTCAGGCCTGATAGTTCGGCGGCAGCGCGGGCGCCTTCGGCGGCGCAGCCGGCTTCGCCGCAGACGCGCCCTGCTGTTCCTGCAGGCTCGACTTCGCCAGTTCGGCGATGCCGGCGAGCGAACCGAGCACGCCGGTCGCCTCCATCGGCAGCAGCATGATTTTCTGGTTCGGTGCGCCGACCATGGCCTTGAGCGCATCGACGTATTTGGTCGCGACGAAGTAGTTGATCGCGTTGATGTCGCCGGCGCGAATCGACTGCGACACCATCTCGGTCGCCTTGGCCTCGGCTTGGGCCTGACGCTCGCGCGCTTCGGCCTCGCGGAACGCGGCCTCGCGCTTGCCTTCGGCGGAGAGAATGGCGGACTGCTTCTCGCCTTCGGCTTTGAGGATCGCCGCCTGGCGCAGGCCTTCGGCCTCGAGGATGTTCGCGCGCTTTTCGCGCTCGGCTTTCATCTGCCGCGCCATCGAATCGATCAGGTTCTGCGGCGGCTGGATGTCCTTGATCTCGATGCGGTTGCACTTCACGCCCCACGGATGCGTCGCCTCGTCGACGACCTTGAGCAGGCGCGCATTGATCTCGTCGCGCTTGGACAGCGACTCGTCGAGATCCATCGAACCGAGCACGGTACGGATGTTGGTCATGATCAGGTTGAGCACGGCCTGGTTGAGGTTGGCGACCTCGTAGGCCGCCTTGGCCGCATCGAGCACCTGGTAGAAGACGACACCGTCGACGCGCACCACGGCGTTGTCCTTGGTGATCACGTCCTGCGAGGGCACGTCGAGCACCTGCTCCATCATGTTCATCTTGTGCCCGACCGAGTGATAGATCGGCATGAGGATGTGCAGACCCGGCTCCATCGTCGAGGTGTAGCGACCGAACGTTTCCTTGGTCCACTCGTAGCCTTGCGGCACGATGCGGATCGTCTTCGAGATGCCGATGAAGATCAGCACCACCAGCACCAATGCGACTACGCCACCACCGCCCATGCTCCTCTCCCCGATCGGCTGTTTGCAGGATCCGAGTATATCGCGCGCATCGGTTGCAATTGCGAAGGATTCATTGCCGCTGCGGCACTATTTTCCCGTCACCCTCGCGGCAAGGCTGGTTGCCGCGTCCAGCGTCGCCTGTGCTTTTTCGCGCCGCCCCGGCTCCAATGTCTTCGCCGCGGCGTAGATTGCCAGCGCCTCCTTCGCCTGCACGATCGCCGCAGCCGCGTCGCCTTGGGCGAGTGCGATCCGCGCAGCGACCGCGTGCAGGTTGCCGAGCTTCTGGTCGTCGGCGCTGAGCGTTTGCGCGGCGAGGTGCAGAGATTCGTCGATCGCCGCAGCCGCCTCGTCGTGACGGCCCAGCTTGGAATACCACAGCGCGAGATTGCCGAGCTTGATCGTCAGGCCCTGATCGACGCCGAGGATCTTGCGGTTCAGCGCGATCGCGCGTTCCTGCGACTTCACCGCAGCGGAGGTGTGACCCATCTCGTCCTGCAAGTAGGCGAGGTTGTTGAGCAGGATCGCCACGTCGAACTCGGCCGGCGCACCCAGTGTTTCGAGTTCGCCCAGTGCGTTCTGGTAGGTCGCAAGTGCCTCGTCGAAACGGCCAAGGCCATCCTGCGCGTTTGCCAGGTTCGACAGGTTCACTGCATGCTCGCGCGGCGACACATCGGGCAGATTTTCCCTGAGGCGCAGCGATTGCCCCGCGCTCGCAAGCGCCTCGGCGTAGCGGCCGGTGTCGGCGAACAGCGCGGCCTCGTCGTTGAGCAGATCGGCGCGTTGCCGGCGCCCGCGTGCATCGTCCGTGCAATGGGCGAGCGCCTGCCGATACAGTGCGCCGGCCTCGTCGTAGCGGCCCAGTTGCCATTCGAGGTAGGCCTGCGACTGCAGGATTTGCGCGTACTCGTTGCCGCCCGCGTGCATGCGCAGCGCGGCGGCGAGATCGAGCTGGGCTCTGGCGTCGCCGTTGCGATTGAGCACCGCGTAGGCCTGACCGATCGCACGCCGGATATCCGCTTCGAGCAGCGGCTGGCCGGCCAGGCGCAGCGGAATTTCAGCGACGGCGCGATCGATCGCATCGACCAGCAGCGGCGGCTTGCCACCGTAGTACGGATTGGCGTTGCCGATCAGGTTGACCAGAAACTCGTTGCCACGTTCGGCGCGCTCGGCCGCGGCGCGCGCATGCCGCGCCTGGACGATGGCGACGCCGAAGCCGCCGATCAGTGCGAGCATCGCGACCGTCGCGGCGCCCACGGCGATGCGGTTGCGCACGACGAATTTGCGCAAAGTATAGAATTTGCCTTGACCCAGTGCGGCGACCGGTCGCCCTTCGGCAAAGTTGTGCAGGTCAGCGGCGAAGGCTTCGGCGGAAGCGTAGCGTTGCTGCGGATCGCGCGCGAGCGCGGCCAGCAGCACGCGGTCGAGGTCGCCGCGCAGCGCGCGCCGGCGCGCTGCGGCATCGGCCAGGCTCGCGTCGACCGTCGCGCTCGGCAGCGCGGGCTCCTCGCGCAGCAGGGCGTGGATGCGTGCCGCGCCCTCGCCCGCATGCGCAAACGGGCGCACACCGGTGAGGAGTTCGTGCAGCACGACGCCGAGCGCGTAGACGTCGGTAGCGGTCGTCACCGCTTCGCCGCGCTGCTGCTCGGGCGCGGCATAGTCGAGCGTGAGCAGACGTTGGCCGGTGCCGGTCGGCGCGGAGGCATCGCTTGCCTCGAGTATTTTCGCGATGCCGAAGTCGAGCAGCTTCGGCGTGCCGTCGGTGCCGACGAGGATGTTCGACGGCTTCAGGTCGCGATGCACGATCAGGTTCTGATGTGCGTAGCGCACACCTTCGCAGATCTGGAGCATCAGTGCGACGCAGGCACGCACGTCTAGCGCTCGGTTACGCGCGAACGCGGTGACCGGCATGCCATCGACGTACTCCATCGCGAAATACGGCGTGCCGCGCGCATCGACGCCGCCATCGATCAGGTGGGCGATGTTCGGGTGCTCGAGCCGCGCGAGAATCTGCCGTTCCTGGCGGAAGCGCTGCAGCAGGCCCGGCGTCGGATATGCCACCTGCTTGATCGCCACGCATTGCTCGTACTCGCCGTCTGCGCGTTCGGCCAGCCAGACCTCGCCCATGCCGCCGACGCCGAGCGAGCGCAGCACGCGCCACGGACCGAAGCGCCGCGGAACTTCTTCCGCGGCAGCCTGCGCATGCGCCTGTGCGATCAGGCCCGGCGGGATTTCGAGAAAGGTGTCGAGGGACGAATCGGCGGCGAGCCAGCGCTCCAGCGCTGCGCGCAGCGCCGCATCGTCGCCGCAGGCGCGCGCGACGAACGCACCGCGCTCGGTCGCGGGCAGATCCAGTGCGGCATCGAACAAATCGTGCAGGCGTTGCGGTTCTGCCATCGTCGTGCCCTTCACTCCCGCAGCGGGAAACGAGATCCAGCGGACGGAAACGCCACCCTCACTCCGGATTCAGGGTGAGGTACAGTTGCACCTTGGCACGCCGCCAGTCACGGTTGAGCGTGCGTTCGCTGACCTGCTGCAGGTTTGCGATCTGGTCGAGGCCGAGGCCGGCGAAGTAGCGCAGCTCGACCAGCCTTGCCAGACGCGGTTCCTCGCGGTCAAAACGGTCGAGCGCCTCGTTGAGGCGCAACAGCGCTTCGGGCCCGAGCTCGCCACTGGCGACGTCGAACGCGGCATCGATGTCGACCAGTTCGCGCCGCGCGCCGCCGCGCTTGTCTGCCACCTGAGCGCGTGCGCGATCGATCACGATCTGGCGCATCGCACGCGCCGCGAGCGAGAAGAAATGTTCGCGATCGCTGAGTCCGCGCTCACCGGGCTGGGCAAGCTTGAGATACGCCTCGTGCACGAGACCCGTGGTGTTCAAGGTCTGCCCGCCGGCACGGGCAAGCTGGATGTGCGCCAGGCGCTTCAGTTCGGTGTACACGTGCGCAAACAGCCGGCGCAACGCCTCGGCGTTGCCGTCGTTCGCGGCGTAAATCAGTTCGGTAACGCTTTCGGACATCACCCGCCCCTGCAGGGTCGTCGGGAAGTATAGCAATGCGCCGCTCCGATCCGGACGCAGGCAAACTCCCGATGTCGTTTTCGCCGCAGTTTTCCGTTTCCCCCGATGAAACGAGTACTGCCCGGCATCCGTTCCACCGGGCGCAACCGCAGGCCAGCCGGACCATTCCGATGAAAACGACGAAGTGCCTCATCTTCCTGATGTTCGTGACCCTCTGCGCCGCGATGTCGCCCATCGCCGCAGCCCCACCCACCGCGGTCGACCTTGACCAGCAAGGGCTGACCGGCACATGGATCAGCCCGTCCATGCCCGGGCAAAGCCTGTCACTGCAGGTGCTGCCGGATCTCAACGGTCCCGGTCGCGCCAGCGTGTTCGCCGGCTGGTTCACCTTCAATGCCCTGCGCAGCGTCGATGCACGCAACCAGCAATGGTTCACCTTGCAGGGCGAGGCCGTTGCCGGCGAGACCGGCATGAACATGACGATCTACCAGAGCACGAACGGCAGCTTCGATTCGGCGACTCCGACCAGCGTAGTGACTGCCGGCCAGGCGACATTGACCTTTGCCGACTGCAATCACGCCACGCTGGACTACACGTTCGAGGATTCCGCGCGCGGCACGATCGTCGAACCGATCGACTGGCGCCTGCCGAAGAGCGGCACGATCCCGCTGTTGCGCAAAGGGGTCGGCCCGACCTGCGCCGAACCGGGCCCCGGCGCCGCTCCGGTCGGCATCGCCGGCCTTTCCGGCGCTTGGTACGATGTTGGCAAGAACGGCCAGGGTCTGTTCGTCGACGTCGACCCGCTGAGCAGCGTACTCACGGCGAGCTGGGCCACCTATGTCCCGCCGGGCAGCGAAAGCAAATTCGTCGGCACGGGACGCCAGCGCTGGTACACGCTGCGCGCGCCGATCCTGGACCTGGCATCGATGCCCGGCATCCCGATCTATTCCAGCGTCGGCGGCACGTTCGACGGCTCCACTGCGGTGACCAGCATGCCGGTGGGCAGTGCCACGCTCGGCTTCGACGACTGTGGCCGCGCCAGGCTCGACTACGCATTCACCGTGGGCGACAACGCCGGCTTGCTGGGTTCGATCCAGCTCACGCACCTCGCCGACAGCCGATCGTGCAACGCGACCTCGCTTGCCGTTCCGGGCGAAGTGAACATTCCGCAGGGCATCGATCCGGGCGCACTCACCGCGCTCGGCGCATTCAGCGAAACCCGCGTGGACGCGCAAGGTCGCTTCACGTTGCCGCGTAGCGGCGGAGCACCGAATCTGGCCGGAGTCGTCCACGACACCGGCGGCGTATTGTGGTTCGGCATGCTCGACAACGCGATCGCGCCGAAGGTCACCTTCGACGCACACAGCAGCGCGGTCGCGCTGCTGTTCCAGGCGATCGGCGGGCAATTGCTCACTACCGATCAGCGCCGCCAGGCGATACGTTTGATCGAGCAGGATCCGGCCACGACGACGCTCGAGCAGGTGATCATCGCCGAGCAGAAGAAAAATCCGTTCGTCATGGACAACCTGAGTTCCGCGGTCGTCGAGGCGCTCAACTCGGCCGTGGCGGGTTGGCTGCCTTCGGCGCAGGCGGTCGCCACGTTGCGCGGCGCCACGCGCGTGCTCGGTCGCGTCGCCAGCCTGGTGTCGACGTCGAACCATTCGCCACGCGTCACCGCAGCGGCCGAAAACAGCAGCGCGCCGCAACAGTTGCTGCTGCTCGGCGAGGCCGAACAAAGCGGCTTCACCCTGCTGCTGAACGATGACAATGCCAGCGTGCGCCTGCAGAACAGCAAGCGCCGGCCCGGCACGGCCCGGGTTTTCGTCACCGGCTATACCGACGAGGACGGCATCCACACCACCCTGCCCAGCGTGCAGATGCAGGGCGACAAAACCCCGATCCCGGCGACGCGGCGACTGACGGCATTCTCGGCGTTCGGTTCGATCGGCAGCCTGCTGAGCGCGGCATGGCGAGGAAAGGACGTAGCCACCGGAACGATTCCCTGGTCGCCGATCGAGTCGCCGACGATTTCGATCGGCGGCCGCGACCGCGCCGTCACGACCGACGTCGACCTCGTCGTCATGGCCGGCGTGTGGAACGGCCAGCACCCGAGCCTTGGCGCCAGCTACGCGAACTACGCGGACCTGATCGACAACGACCTGTTCCGGTTGCGCGCCAAGCAGGTATTCGACGCGACGATCATGGCGATCCTCGAGAACCTGGGCATCGGCGGTGCTGCGGCGTCGAACCTGCCGGAAGATACGACGATCCGCCTGCTGAACTACATGGCCAACCCGGACTTCGATGCGATCCTGTTGCAGATCCGCGAAGGTACTTCGTTCTACAGCGCGTTCCGCGGCCTCATGAGCTACCTCGACAAGGCCCACCTTGAGACCCTGTTCGAGGAGGAAACGTACTATGCGGCGATCGAACAGTACACGCTGGCCGCCCAGGAAACGACGGCGATCAACGCCGCGGCGCTGCAAGTCAACCTGCAACAGGTGAAGACCGCTGCGACCAACGCGCGCAACAAATTGGTCAATGCCGGCCGGCGCGTGGTCGCGGCCGTCAGCGCCGTGCTCGCGGGCGTCGACACGCTGGCACAGGGTGCCGACCAGCTCAACGGCGACAACCAGATCAGCATCTTCCATCTCAAGGTCGTGCGTCCCACGGTGCGCCTGGAGCCGCGCGACGGCAAGGTCAACCTCGGCGACTCCTTGCGGCTCAAGGCCACCGTGCGCGGTTTCGAGAACGACCCGAACATCAAATACACCTGGCTGCTCGACACCAGCGATCAGTCCCTGCTCGACGACCTCAACGGTCGGCGCGTCGCCGGCAAGGGCAGCTTCGTCAGTCGGCTGCGTGAAGTCAGCTTCGTCACCGGAAACCTCATAACGCAGGTCGATGCGGCGCACCGGGTAACCGTGCAGGCGTACTTCACCGACAGCCACGGCGAAGACCAGTTGCTCGGCACCGCAACCGTGTCGATCACGATCGACGGTTTCCAGGTGCAGCTCTCTCCGGACGAAGTCCGCATGCCGCACAGCGGCACGCGCACATTCGGCATACTCGTCACGCCGTTCCCGGACGCCAGCACGCTGGCCGCGCTGCGCTACGAGTGGAGCGCAGACACCAACGGCCGCTGCGGCACGCTGACTTCGGCCGGCATCAGCAATTCGATTGCGCATCCGGTCGTGATCACGTCGTCCGCGCACGCAACCTACGCCGGCGATGCGAGCAATCCGCCGAATTGCACCGCCGAGATCGTGTACGTCAAGCTGTTCACGATGATCGACGGCGTGCGCAAGGATATCGGCAAAGCCGATGCGAGGATCACGTTCACCGACTTCGACATCGTTTTCCCGGCGATCGCGCCGGTGCAGATCAACTCGGGCACGTCCGTCGTCGCCACGCTGAGCCCGCCGCCACCGGCCGATGCGAGCGTGGTCTGGACCTGGACGGTCAGCGGCAACGCCAGCATACAGTCGCAGACCGATACCGGCGTGCTCGGCTCGGCGATCATCCTGCGCGCGGGCGGTGTGACGGGCACCGCGACGATCACCGTCAGCGCAACCGTGACGCTGTCGAACGGTCTCGTCGAAAACCTCGGCGCGAAAACGCGCCAGGTGCAGGTCGTCAACGACGGCAAGACGCCGGTAACTTCGGGCGCGACGCAGTTTTACACGACCGATCGCTGCACGATTGCCTACCTGGATATTCCGAAAGTGGCTGGCGCGAACTACTACCGCGTCACCCAGGTATCGGGCTTCGGCCCGTGGCCCGACGTCACACCGTCAAACAATACCGGTGGCTTCACCGTTGCGGAAACACCGCGGGTCAGTGCCGGATCGGTACTGGAGGCCATCGACACTCCGTCGGAGATCTCCTGCCTGGCCTCGCCTAGCAGCTCCGCCCTGATCGGCAACGGCAGCTCGTACCGGCTCATCATCGCGCGCGCGCTGATCGTCGACGGCAACCCGACACCGTCCTGGACCGCCGCGTGGCAGGCCATCTTTGCGAACGCCTACTCCGGCGCCGTGGTGCGCATGGAAGCATTCCACTCGGACATCACGCCGTAGCCGATCGACATCGGGAACCGTTCGCCCTTCGCGCAGCGAAAGGGCGAACGGATTAAGCGCATTGTTTTCGGGGTGTGTCGTTTTGCATGTCGCCTTTGCGTTTCTCCTCGAAAGCCGTTGCTACGCAGCGCCGCCTGGCCTTACCCTGATTCCGGAGAAGACGTATGGCTGCCCGATTTTTTCCTGCCCCGCTGCGCTGCGTTACCGCACTCATTGCCTGTGTCATCACTCTCATGCCACCGTTCGCGCATGCGGCCGGCCTGGCGTCCGCGGCACCCATGACCGTGCCGCGTTCCTATGCCACGGCGGACATGTTGTTTTCGACTGGCAAAGTCCTCGTAACCGGCGGCTACGGCAGCACCAGCTACGAAAACCGCGTCGAGCTCTACGACGCGACCAGCGGCTCCTGGTCCGCAGGTCCGTCCATGGCCACCGCACGCTATCGGCACACCTCGACCGTCCTGTCCGACGGCAAGCACGTGCTCGTCGTCGGCGGACGCAGCGCCTTGGGCGCCGAGACGAGCGCCGAAATCTACGATTCCACCAGCAACACCTGGAGCGGCGCCGCACCGATGGCGGCGGGTCGCATTTACCATTCGGCTACCTTGCTCGGCAACGGCAAAGTTTTGGTTGTCGGCGGCTACGGCAATGGTGGCGTCGTACTCGCGAGCGCCGAGGTGTACGACCCGGCGACGAATTCGTGGAGTTCTGCCGGCACGCTTGCGCAGGCGCGCTTTGAACACGGCGCGATCCTGGCCGGCAGCAACAAGGTGTTCGTCATCGGCGGCGACACCGACGTCACCAACCATCTGCGCGCTGCCAGTGTCGAGATCTACGATCCGGTCACCAATTCCTGGAGCGCCGGCGCACCGATGGCGGTCGCGCGCGATGCGTACTTGCGCGTCGTTGGACTGCCTTCCGGCAAAATTCTGGTCGCCGGTGGCGCGGGCAATGCGAGCAATCTTGCCAGTGCCGAACTGTACGACCCGAGCAGCAACACCTGGAGCGCCGGCGGCAACATGGCGCAGGTACGTTCCGGCCACCGCCTGATCGTGGTGCCGTCGGTTTCCGGCAAGGTGCTGGCTGCGGGCGGGTTCGACGGCAGCGCGTATCTGGCCAATGCCGAAATCTACGATCCCGCATCCAACAGTTGGAGCTCAGCGGGTGTGTTATCGGCGCCACGCTCGGCCTATGCAGCGACAGCGATGACCGCGGGCAAGGTATTGATCGCAGGTGGCGCAATCGGCACCGGCGTTACCGGCGCTGCGGATGCGTACACCGATGGCACCACCGCCCCGCCGACGATCGCGGCGAGCTTCAATCCCGTGTCGATCAGCGCGGGCGCAACCTCGACGTTGAGCATCACGATCACCAACCCCGCATCGAACACGGTGCCGCTGACCGGAGTCGGCTTCAGCGCGACGCTGCCCGCAGGGCTCAGCGTGAATTCGTCGACCGGCGGCCCGATCACCACCACCGCCCCGGGCACGATCAGCGTCAACGGCGCGACGATCGCTGTCGGCGGACAGTTCACGTTTACCGTGCAGGTCGCCGGTTCCACGCCCGGCAACTACGCGCCGGCCTTTGGCCCGGCGAGCGCCACCGGCGCTACGGGCACGGGCAATGTCGCGACGGCGAATCTGAGCGTCACCGCGGCGAGCGTGTCGAATCCGACTGTGACCACGCTGAACGCAACGCCTAATCCGGCGACGGTCGGCCAACCGGTGCTGATGCAGGTCAGCGTGAGCGAGGCGGCCCGCCCGGGGAGCGCGGCGCACCGCGGCATCGCCGCCGCCTCCGGCACTGCGCCCACCGCAGCCAGCGGTACGGTCACCGTCGCCGAAGGCACGAACACCTGCACCGCGACACTCAATGCCTCGGGCAACGGCAGTTGCAGCCTCGTCTTCGCCACACCCGGCACGCACACGCCGAACGCAAGCTACGCCGGTGATGCGACGCATCAGGCTTCGACCAGCGCGCCTTACAGCCTCGTCGTTCTCGTCGCCGTGCCGGCCGCGAATGCCGTGCCTGCGCCGTTGCTCGACCGCGCGGGTTTGCTGCTGCTGGCGATCGGCCTCGGCGGTCTCGTGCTGCGCCGCCGCCGGGCGCACTGAGGAACCGCCGAACAACTCCGGATTCCGTCAAATTCACCCCCGACGAAAGGCTGAATTGCGAACTTGCGCAGAGTCTCCACGTTTGCGCGCGCAGGCAGGATCCATTCGACGCGACGCCCCCGCGCACACGGGGAGTGCTACGCGGATCGCGGCAGCGTCAAGCTCACCGCGAGGCCGCCGCCGTCGCGGTTGGCGAGCGCGATGCGGCCGCCGTGTGCCTCGACGATCTCGCGCGCGAGCGCGAGGCCGAGACCGGTGCCGCTGCGCTTGGTCGAGTAGAACGGCAGCAAGGCGCTGGCGAGCACGGTTTCGCTCATGCCGCTGCCGCGGTCGCGCACTTCGATGCGCACATCGTTGCCGCGTTCGGCGAGCGCAAGTTCGACCTCGTCGCCGGACCCGCCCGCTTCGTGCGCGTTCTTCAGCAGGTTGATCAGCACCTGTTCGACCTGCGCGCGATCGAACGCACCCGCCTGCTTCGGCATCGCGCCGACCAGGCGGAACGGGTATTGCTGTGCAAGGCCATCGAAGAATTTCGCCCACGCCACGTTTTCGATGCGCGGCTGCGGCAGCTTGGCGAATTCCGCATAACCGCCGATGAAGCCGTGCAGGTGACGCGCGCGGCCTTCGATCGTGTCGAACACGGGCGCGAGTTTTTCGGTCGCGCCGCGGCGCGCCAGCTCGCGCCCGGAATGCGCCAGCGAGGAAATCGGCGCCAGCGAGTTGTTGAGCTCGTGGCTGATCACGCGGATGACCTTTTTCCAGGTCTGCACTTCCTGACGCGACATCTCGCGCGTCAGGCGCTTGATCAGCAACATGCGATGCTCGCGGCCATGCAGGCGGAACGTCTTCTGGGCGAGATGGAAGGTTTCTGCCTCGCCGTCGATGTCGACGCTGAACAGGCCATCCTGATGGCCGACCAGCGCGCCGCACAAAACCGGCGGGCAACCTTCGGCAAGTTCGGCGAATGCCATGCCGTTCATCACGCGACCGTCGTTGAGCAACGCGCGCGCGGCGAGGTTCGCGTAGACGACGCGCTGCGCCGCGTCGATCAGCACCAGCGCGGTCGGCGAGTTCTGCACCATCGTGTCGAGCAGCAGTTCGCGCTCGATCAGGTTCTGGCGCTGCTCGCGCAGCACGCGGCCAAGTTCGTTGTGCGCGGCGATCAGCTCGCCGAATTCGTCGCGCCGCGCCTCGACGAGAGAGGTCGAGAAATCGCCGTCGCGGTAGCGCGCGACACCCCCGGACAGCGCGCGCATCAGGCTTTGTACGGGCTTCGCCGCCGCATGTGCGAGCAACAACACCGGAACCACGAGCACGGCGACGGCCAGCGCCGCGGCGAACCATGATGGCAACCACAACGCCAGCAACGTGGTCACCGCACAGCCGGCGATCAATGCCGCGGCAAGCAGCGCGGCGAGCTTGCCTTCGAGTGAAAAGAAGCGCATGCCGCCAAGGCTAACCGAACAAGGCATGCGGCGGGAATCGTGCTGCGCCACCGCAACGATGCGACGCAAAAGGAACCGGCGGCGATTTGTACTATGCTTTGCCCCGGCGGCGGCGACGCGAATGACGCGGACCGCCGTGACATTCATTGCTCGGGGGCTTCGCCATGCGCCATCGATCTCGCAGTGATTCGCCCAATTCTCCACGTAGAAACTTCCTGCAACGCGCCGGCATGCTCGGCCACGGCGGCATGTTCGGCAGCGCACCGCTTGCCGCGCTAGCGGCCGACCGTGTCGTCGACCTGCCGTTCGGCAACGGCACGCGCGCCCTGGTGAAGTATCCGCAGAAGCGGCCGCTGCTGCTCCTGACCGCGCGGCCGCCGCAACTGGAAACCCCGTTCGCGGTGTTCGACGAGAGCATCATCACGCCGAACGATGCGTTTTTCGTACGCTACCACCTCGCCGGCATTCCGACCCGGATCGACACGGCGAAGTATCGCATCGCGGTGCAGGGCAAGGTGACGACGCCGCTGTCGCTCGGCGTCGAGGACTTGAAGAACAACTTCGAGCCGATCGAATACGTCGCGGTCAACCAATGCTCGGGCAACAGCCGCGGCTTCTCCGAGCCGCGCGTGGCGGGCGGCCAGCTCGCCAATGGCGCGATGGGCAACGCGCGCTGGAAGGGCGTGCCGCTCAAGGCGGTGCTCGAAAAAGCCGGCGTGCAGGCCGGCGCGAAGCAGGTCAGCTTCAACGGCCTCGACACGCCGGTGCTGCCGACCACGCCCGACTTCGTCAAGGCGCTCGATCTCGACCACGCGCTCGACGGTGAGGTGATGCTCGCCTACGCGATGAACGGTAACGACCTGCCGATGCTCAACGGCTATCCGGTGCGCCTGATCGTGCCGGGCCATTACGGCACGTACTGGGTCAAGCATCTCTCCGAGATCACGATACTCGATGAGACGTTCGATGGATTCTGGATGAAATCGGCCTATCGCATCCCGGCCAACGCCTGCGCCTGCGTCGAACCCGGCACTGCGCCGGCGAAAACCGTCCCGATCGGGCGCTTCGACGTGCGCTCGTTCATCACCAATCTTGCCGACGGCGCCAAAGTGAAGGCGAACCAGGCGCAGACCGTGCGCGGCATCGCCTTCGACGGCGGCTACGGCATCCGCGAGGTGCTGTTCTCCGACGACGGCGGCGCGAACTGGCGCGCAGCGAAACTCGGCGAGGACCTCGGCAAGTATTCGTTCCGCGCCTGGACGATCGAAACCACGCTCGCACCGGGTGCGCACGCGTTGCAGGTGCGCGCACTCAACCGCATCGGCGCCTCGCAACCGCTCGCGCCGCTGTGGAACCCGCCGGGCTACATGCGCAACGTGGTCGAGACCACGCACGTCGTCGCCGCCTGAGGAGACAGCCATGCCAACCCTGCATCAGGTCATCGTCATCGCCACCGCCATGCTCGCCGCGACGCCGGCCAGCGCCGCGGCGCTCAAGATCGATCTGCCCAGGGAGTCGGCGCCGAGCTACAGGCCCGGGCCGAACCTCGAACTCGTCAACGCGCGCTGTCTGATCTGCCATTCGTCGGACTACGCTGCGATGCAGCCGCCCAACTGGCCGCGCAAGACCTGGGAGGCCGAGGTGACGAAGATGAAGAAGGTCTACGGCGCGCCGATCGCCGACGAAGAGATTCCCACGCTGGCGGACTATTTCGCCAAAACCTACGGCAACGAATCCATCACACCGAAGCCGTAGCGTCCGCTAACTTTCGATCCCCATCTTCTCCATGCGCCGGTACAACGCCTGGCGCGACAGACCCAGTTCGGCGGCGGCCTGGCTGATGACGCCTTTCGCGCGCACGATTGCCTCTTCGATCGCGGCGCGATCCGGCTCGCTCTCGGCGCTCGCGCGCACGGGTGCAGGCGCGCGCACGGCGAGACCGAGGTCTTCGGCTTCGATCACGCCGTCGCGACAGAGCAGGCTCGCGCGCTGGATGGCGTTCTTCAGCTCGCGCACGTTGCCCGGCCAGGCATGCGCGGTCAACGCCGCGCGCGCCTGGCCGCTCAACTTCACGTCGCCGCCGGCGAACGCTTCCGCCAGCGGCAGCACGTCGTCCGGCCGCGCCGCGAGCGGAGGCAATACCAGCTCGATCACGTTGAGGCGGTAGTACAAGTCCTCGCGGAACGTGCCCGCGCGAATCATCGCGTGCAGGTCGGCATTGGTCGCGCTGAGCACACGCACCTTTACCTCGCGCGTCTTGCTCGAACCCAGTCGCTCGAACTTGCCGGTCTCGAGAATACGCAGCAGCTTCATCTGCCCCGACAGCGGCAGGTTGCCGATTTCGTCGAGCAACAAGGTGCCGCCGTCGGCTGCTTCGAAGCGGCCTTCGCGCGCCTTGTTCGCGCCGGTGTAGGCGCCCGCCTCGGCGCCGAACAGCTCGGCTTCGATCAGATCCTGCGGCAGGGCGCCGCAATTGACCATGACGAACGGGCCGGCCTTGACCGCCGAGTTGTAGTGCACGATCTCGGCGATGCGCTCCTTGCCCGCGCCGTTGGGCCCGGTGATCAGCACCGGCGCATCGGCGCGCGCCACGCGGCAGGCGAGTTCGATCAGGCGTTCCATCGCGCTCGACGCGAACACGGTACCGCGCAGGTCGAAGCGCTCGCGCAGCGCGCTGCGGTGCGCGCGGCGCTCGCCGTGCAGGCGCGAGACTTCGCGTGTGCTTTCGGAAAGTTCGAGCAGATTCTCGACCGCGGCGACGAGTTTGTGGTCGTCCCACGGCTTGGCCAGATAGTCGGCCGCGCCGGCCTTGATCAGTTCGACCGCGGTTTCCAGATGCGTCCACGCGGTGAGGAGGATCACCGGCAGATCCGGCTCGCGTTCGCGGATCGCGCGGAACAGGGCCACGCCTTCCTCGCCCGAGGTCGTGTCGGCGCGGAAATTCATGTCCTGCAGGACGAGATCGACGCGTTCGCGCGCCAGGGCTGCGAGGCCCTCTTCGGGCGAAGCGGCGTGCAGCGTGCGGATGTCGCGCAGTCCGAGCAGCACGTCGAGCGCGGTGACGATCGCGGGATTGTCGTCGATGACGAGTACGGTTCGCATTGCCTTGCGGAATGAAAAGTGGCCATCGCGCATGTCGACTTGGATGCGCGCAGTCCGATTTTGGTTGCACGCGAGGATACAGGGTGTTGCCATCGCCGCGAAAGCGCCGCCTGCGCCTTGCGTCAACCCGTGTTCTGCATGCCCTGCGCGATGCCGTTGACCGTCGCCACGAGCGCGGCGAACAACGCATCGTCCGCGCGCCCGGCCGCACGCCAGCGCGAGACGAGATCAATCTGCATCAGGTTCATCGGGTCGAGATACGGATTGCGCAAACGGATCGACAGCGCCAGCCGCGGATCCTCGGCGAGCACGCGATCGGTACCCTTGAGGCGCAGTATCCACGCCTCGGTGCGCGCATACTCCGCTTCGATGCGCGCGAAGAATTGCGCATGCAGCGGGCCTGCCAGGCGCGAGAACGCGGCGGCGATTTCGAGATCGGACTTCGCCATCACCATCTCGACGTCGTCGAGCATGGTGCGAAAAAACGGCCAGTGCTGCGCCATTTCGCCGAGCACCTCTTCGCCGATCTCGGCCGCGGCCTTCTCCAGCGCCGTGCCGACGCCGTACCAACCGGTCAGGCCGCAACGGTTCTGCGTCCACGCGAACACCCACGGGATCGCACGCAGGTTGTCGATCGAGCCCGAGCCGCGCCGCGAAGGCCGCGAACCGAGCGTCATGCGCTCGATCACGTCGATCGGCGTGGCCTCGCGGAAATAGTCCATGAAGCCGTCGGCACGGACCAGCGCGCGATAGGCGTCTGCGCCGTGCCGCGCGGCGACGTCAACCGCGCGACGCCACGTCGCCTCGCGCGGCTCGGGCGGGCGCGGGCGCAGCGAGGCTTCGAGCACGGCGCCGACGGTCTGTTCCAGGTTGCGCAGGGCGAGCGCGCGGATGCCGAACTTGCGATGGATCACCTCGCCCTGCTCGGTCACGCGCAGACGCCCCGCGATCGAGCCGCGCGGGGATGCGATCACCGCGCGCGTGGTCTTGCCGCCGCCACGGCTGACCGAACCGCCACGGCCGTGGAAGAACGCGATCTGCACGCCGGCGCCCTGCGCGATCCTGAGCAGTTCCACCTGCGCGTCCTGCAATGCCCAGCGCGAGGCGACGATACCGCCGTCCTTGCTCGAATCGGAATAGCCGAGCATCACCGTCTGGCGATCGTCGCGCGCCGCGATGTGGGCGCGATAGACCGGATCGGCGAACAGCGCGGCCAGCGTCGCCGGTGCGTGCTTGAGGTCATCCACCGTCTCGAACAGCGGCGCGATGTCGAGCGGCACATTGCCGTCTGCATCGACGAACTGTGCCCGGCGCGCGAGCGCGAGCACCGCGAGCACGTCGGCCGCGCTGCGTGCCATGCTGATGATGTAGAGGCCGATCGCGCCGGTGCCGTAGGCATCGCGCGCATAGGCGAGCTGGTCGAACACGGCGTCGAGCATCGTGCCTTTTTCATCCGCCGGCTCGGGCAATTCGGCGTCGCCGCGCGCGTACGCTTCGAGTTTTGCGGCTTGCGCCGCCGCGTCGCGCGCCTCCCATTGCGCATCGTCGAGCGCGGCAGCGAGCGCCGCCGCATGCACGCGCGAGTCCTGGCGCACGTCGAGCCGGGCAAGGTGGAAGCCGAAGGTGCGCACGCGCCAGAGCAAGCGCCGCACCGAGAACCAGCCGGCATTGCGGCCCTTGTTCATGCGCAGGCTGTCGGCGATGAGTTGCACATCGGCGAGGAGTTCCATCGCCGAACCGTACGCCGCATCTTTCTCGGCCACCGTCGCCTGCAGGCGCGCGCGCACGAACGCGAGCAGCACGCGGTACGGCATGTCCGCATAGCGTGGATTGATCGACGCCGCGACCTGCGGCAGCTGCACGCGATAGTGGTCGATGCGCGCCAGCACCGCGGGATCGAACCGGGTGTGGCCCACGGTCTGGCTCAGCTCGCGCGCCAGCTCGACGATTTCGACGTCGTAGCGGCGCAGCGCCAGTTCGCGCTGCGCACGCAGCGTCGCCGCGATCGTGTCGGCGTTGACGTTCGGGTTGCCGTCCATGTCGCCGCCGACCCAGGAGCCGAAGCGCAGCATCGTCGGCAACGGCAGCGTTTCGCCATAGACCTCATTGAGCGCCGACTCGAACACTTCGTAGAACACCGGCACGACGCGGTAGATCGGCCCGCCGAGGTAGAAGCCGACATGTTCGAATTCGTCCTGCACGCGAGGGCGCGCGTGCGAGGCATCGGCCGTCTGCCAACCCGCGGTCAGCGCGGTGCGCAGGCGCGCGAGGTCGACTTCGCGCTCGTGCGGCGTGCGCTGCGCATCGAGGTCGGCGACCAGGCAGCGGAAGATCACGGATTCTTTTTCGAGCAGCGTGCGGCGCACGGCTTCGGTCGGATGCGCGGTGAACACGGGCTCGATGTCGAGCCGGACCAGCCAGGCGGAGATTTCCTGCAGGCCCACGCCCGCGGCTTTCAAGCGTTGCAACACGTCCTTGATGCTGTCGGGCTGCGCGGTCGAACCCGAGCGCTCGTAGTCGCGGCGGCGGCGGATGCGATGCACGCGCTCGGCGAGGTTGACGACCTGGAAATAGGTCGAGAATGCGCGCGTCAGCTGCTCCGCGAGCTGCGGCACAAGGCCGGATACTTGCGCGGCAAGCGCGGCAGGCGACTCGCCCGCGCTGCGCAGCCCGATCGCCGCCGTGCGGATCGCCTCGACCTTGGCGAAGAAGGCATGCCCCAGCTGTTCCGCCAGCATGTCGCCAACGAGCGCGCCGAGCCGGCGCACATCCTCACGCAGCGGTCCGTCGGTCGGAAGGAAATCGATTTCGCGTCGCTTGTTCACGGCCACCGCTGTGCTTCCGCTGATTTTCTGATGGAATGAATGCTTTTATCGAATGGCTACTGTGCCATCTCTTGTGCGTCGCAACAAGATAGCCTGCGCAGTGCGAAATGCGCACAGTTGCCGGAAACAGCCAATCGAGCCATTCTTCGAACGGCGTGAGTTTTGACCAATCCATGAAACGAGGATTCAACCGGGAGGTGCTGATGCGGTCGTCACTGTTGCGCGCGTTTGCGTTGTTTCTGGTTGTCCTGCCTCGATTTGTCTTTGCGTGGGATTTGAGCTTCATCGCAAACGGCTCCCTGCCGTCGAATTTTTCCCCTGCGATCGTTACCCCGGCCGACGCGAGCGGTTTCTGGGCAGGAGGTACCGCCAACGGGATGCCGGTGCTGGTCCGGTACAACAACAACGGCACTGTGAATTTCTCCCGCTATCTTTCGGGAAGCGCCTTGTTCCAGGGGGATATCGGAGGGATATTCGCATTGGCCACCTATCCCGATGGCGGCGTGGTCGACGTTGATTCGGTGACTGTCCTCGGATACTCGCGCTGCTACATGCGGCGGTTCGACGCCAACGGTCGCCTGCGCTGGTCCATCCAGGAAGGCAGCACCACCATCGGTTCCGGTTGTGTCAACAAAGCGCAGGTCGACGGCGCGGGAAACATCTGGCTGTCTCCCGGCATCCGCGCAATCGCCCCGGACGGCACTCGGCTGCCGCCCATCCAAGGCACCACCGTCGGCGGTCAGATCCTCGTCGATCCGCACTCGGATGCGGTCTACGTGTACGGCTCCATTGGCAACGGCTATCTGGAGACCACCACGAGCACGAACACCGCGGCCATCGAAAAGATCACCAGCAAGGCGCTTGTGTGGACGGTACAGGCGTCCGCCAGCACGCCCGCATCCAAACTGGACAGCTTGGCCATCGGCAGCGACGGCAACCTCTACGCATACGGCCGCCGTGTCAGCGGCGCGAACGGCGCCACCACGCTGTACGCAATGAGCGCGACTGCAAACGGTGCGCTGCGCTGGGAGTACTCCACCGAAGAAGTCGCCAACGGCGAGATCGTTGCCGCAGCGGCAAGCAACGGTGACAGCGTCGTGTTCTATGGCGACTATACGAATCTCATGGCGCCAAATCCGACCGCGTCGCTGTGGATCGCAAAAATATCTTCTTCCGGCGCGCCGCTGTGGCGGCGCACAGCCGGGTTCCAGCTGCCCGCTGCCACATTCACGAATTCGCAAGAACAATCAGCGGCGGCGCTCGTGGCCAACAATGGGGACATCGTTGCCGCCTTTCTGTTTTGCGGCATGAACGCAGGGGTATATACCTGCCCATTCCAGCAAGCGCGTCTGGATAGCGGCGGCAATATTGTGTTTGCAGCTAAAGACCTCGGGTCGGATAGCTCCAGTACGGCGAGTCTGACGCTCTTGCCCGACTCGAGCAGCCTCGCCCTGAAACACTCCTTCGTACGTCTGGATCGCAATGGCAACTCCATCACCGCCCCGCAAACCGTAGCAGCAGTCCAAGATGCAAGCTCGGACATCGCTGAAACCGTTGCGCGCGATGGTTCGGCCTATCTACTGACCTCAAACCAAAGTACCAATTCGTACGCCGTGACGGCGTATGCCAAGGACGGTACAAAACTGTGGCGCACCGTCCTCACTGCCGCGACAGCGAACGGCACGGTCACGCAAGCGATTCTGGTCGCGCGCAGCGCCGATGTCTGCCTCGCAGGTGTCGTCGATGCGGCCCAAGTGGTGCGGTGCTACTCGCGCAGTACCGGGGCGCTATCGACAAGCGTTCAACTTGCCACACCAGTCGTTGCCGACACGCAAAGCCTCCGAGCCGTGGCTTTGGTCGACGATCAACTGCTCGTGCTCTATGGCATTCAGGGGACCAGCAACCTGCATCACGCCTTGCTCGATGGTCAAAACCACATACTCCACGACGTTGCCGCATTGAATGCGGGCGAAACCTGGGGAATCACCTCGACAAACGTCAACGGCAGCGCACTGATCCAGACCTCCACCACATCACTGGTAAAATTCAAAGCGGACGGAACGCGTGCGTATTCCGTTGCCCCCGACATCTCCGGCTACTCACTGCGCTTGGCCGACGACGAAAGCGCACTGCTGTCGCCGACTGCGCCGGGAACGCCGGTCGAGAGGCTGGATGCCAACGGCAAGCTGCTCTGGAAATCGGCAATCCCCCTGCTTTCGCAATCCAGAAGAATCACCACGCGTTCGATCCGGTTTTCTTCCAGCGCGGTGTATTTTTACATGTATGACAATTCGCCTATCAACTACGTCGAAAACGCCACGGCGAGGCAAGGTTATGTCGTGAAACTCTCCCAAAACGACGGCCATGTCGAGTGGAGTGTCGCCGCTTCGTTCCCCTTCATCGCCGTTGCCGACGTTGTCGTACCGCCGATCCTCCTGCTCGACCCCGTCACGCAAAACTTGTTGCTGCTGACGAGCTACGCCAAGAAGATTCAACTGCGTCAAATCAACGGCGTTGACGGCTCGGAAATGGCCGAACATGCGGAAAGCATGAACGTCGACGGTTTCTCTTTATACGACGCCTGGCCGCTGGATGGCGGAGGACTCACCCTCGTCAGCGACACCACCGACACCGTTACAGGGTCGGCTTGGGGAATCACCACTCTTTTCCATCCTTTTGCAGTGGCTGCGCCGATCCGCATCGACCAACCCGGTATTGCGGGGGCCTGGTATGCCCCATATTCCACCGGCCAGGGTTTCACGCTCGACTACATCGCCGGCAACAACACGGTCTTCATGCCGTGGTTCACCTTTACCCAGACTCAGGCGAACGATCCAGCATCCAACGTGTGGTACACATTGCAAGGGCAACCCGATGCCGGAGCCACATCGGTCGACTTGAAAATGTACGTCGCAGATTCACCCGGCGTGTTCAATTCGGGCAAGACGGGAGCAAAGCAAGTCGGGACTGCCCAGCTGAGCTTTTCCGACTGCAGCCACGGCAACCTGCGCTATCAGTTCGACGCAAATACCAACAGCGGCTACAGCGGCGCAATCACCTTGACCCGTTTGACGCCGCAGATTGCGAATTGCACTCTTGCAAACCACGCTACCCAGACAGTGCCCGTCAGCCTGCCGGCGCAAGGGTTCGACGCGAAACAAAGCGGCTCGTGGTACGACCCGAACACAAGCGGACAGGGCATCGAACTGACGGTGGTTCCCGCCGGCAGCGATTCCAACGGCCTGCTGTTCGGCGCGTGGTTCACCTACGATCCCGCCGGCAAAGGCGATGATCCGCTCAACCAATACTGGTTCACGCTGCAGAGCGATCTCGCCACTGCGAGCAATGGCAAAGTCGTGCTGCCCATTTTTCAAATACTCGGCGGCACGCTGGACGGCCTGCCGACGCACAACAGCAGCCAAGTGGGAACGGCGACCTTGACGTTCAGAGGTTGTGCCGAAGCGCGACTGGATTATCAATTCGCCGACATCGCCGTAGCGCATGCCTATGCCGGACTGACCGGCAGCCTGTCCCTCACGAAGATCGGCGGATGCGCTGCGCCTTGACTTGGAGGACTCAGTCTTCGCCGGGCAACGGTTTGTCGCGGGTGAAGATTTTCGAAGCCAGCGATTCCGCGTCGAGCTTGCCGGCGCGGATCGAGATCGTCGCCGCGGCGACGGGCTTGCTCACGGCGCGGGTTTTCAGGTCGAGACTGCCGGCGGCGCCGAGTTGCACGAGGCGGACATCGGCGATCGACAGCGGCTTGCCGGGGGCCAGGTCCGTGGCCGCCTTTTGCGGCTGCACGATCCAGGCGCTGCCGGCGGAACCTGCGGCGAGGCGGCCGATACCGTCGGCGCCGATCAACAGCGCGGTCTTCTCGTCGACGCCGATGCCGTAGACCTTGCCGGGATTCGACGCAGGCGATTCGTCGAGCCTGGCAAGAAAGGTGAGCAGCCGGCCGAGGCGATGGCGTTGCGAAAAATGCGTGTCGGTGATGACGTCTTCGAGAAACCGGTAGTGGAGAAAATCCGCTTCCAGGGTCACGCCCTTGTCGAACGGGTCGGCGAGCGCGACCTTCGACTCCATGCTGCCACCGTCGAGCGCGCCGTAGCTGTAGTGGCCGAGTATCGCCAGTCCCGCGCTCGAACCGCCGATCGGCCGGTTCGCGGCGACGTGCGCGTTGAGCGCTTCCTGCACCGGCGTGCCCTTCCAGTAACGGATGTAGTTCGACTGATCGCCACCGGCCAGGAAGATGCCGTCGGCGTTCCTGATCGCGCCGATCACGCGCGGATCGCCGGACGCCTCACGATGATGGAAGACGATGGTCTCCGCCGAGACGACCGGCCCCCACTCCTTCATGAACGCCTCGCCGTAGTTGCCGTCGGTCGGATCGTAACTGTCGTCGCTCACGGCACGCAGGATCACGATATGACCTCCGCCCGCATGCGTGGCGATGAAGCGGTAGGCTGAATCGAGCTTGCCGCCTCCACCCATCAGCGCCAGGCCGAACTCGGTGTGCGCGGCACGCGGCTTCGCCGGATCGCCGCTGACGAAATAGTCGAAGTTCTTGTCGCGGTAGTTCCCTGCCCCGGCAGTGCCGTCGGCGGCATGCGCGAACGGAACGCAGGCGATCAGCGAGAAGCAGGCGGCGAAGGTGCGTAGGTTCATGCGGCGGACATCCTCGTTGGCGGCAACGGTTCCATGACGAATCCGGCGCCGGATTTTGAAATTCCCCCGAATTTCAATCCGCGGCCGCATAATCGTCTTGGCAACCACACGGCACGGCAGGCAGCGGTCTTGAACCAGGCGGATTTCCAGCGCGAAACGGCTTTGCGTCAATCCGACGCCGGCGCCGCCGAGCATGCAGCGCAGGTCGCCAGCCTGTTCCGCGAGCACAACCGGGCGCTGACCTCGTTCCTGTCAAGCCGGCTCGATTCGATGGCCGAGGCGCAGGAAGTCGCACAGGAAGCCTACGTGCGCCTGCTGCGCCTCGAAAATCCCGAGCAGGTAGGCTTCCTGCGCGCCTACCTGTTCCGCATCGCCTCCAATCTCGCCGTCGATCGCCTGCGCCAGCGCAACGTGCGCGCCGACGCCGCGGAAGAGGATCTGTTCGCGGAATGGCTGGACACGCCCGCGCCCGAGCGCCGCGCGCTGGCGATCGACCAGTTGCGTCTCGTGCGCGAGGCGCTGCGCGAACTGCCGCGCAAGACCAGCCAGGCCTTCGTGATGCACGCGATCGAAGGCCGCGGCTTCGATGCGATCGCGCGCGTGATGAAGCTGACCGAGCGCATGGTGCGCTACCACGTGACGCGCGCGATGGCCCATTGCCGCGCGCGCGTCGATGCGAAGGAGAACGACTGACATGGACAAGATCAAAACCGGACCGAAGATCGATCCGGCATTGCACGTCGCCGCCGACTGGTGGACGCGCCTGCGCGATCCGCGCCGCGCCGCGCACAGCGACGAGCAATGGCTGGAATGGAGCCGCGGCGACGCGCGCCGGCTCGACGCATTCGCGCGCGTGAGCGAACTCGGCGCGCAACTCGGCACACTCGACCCGGAAACCAGACGCGAGTTCGTGCGCGAGTTCGCGCCTGTGCGCCCGCGCGCGTGGCGCGTCCTCGGCTATGCGGCCGCCGCCGCAGTGCTGGTTGCCATCGCGGCAGCCGGCACGCTGGCGTGGCAGAGACATCTTGCCGGCGCCACCGACGCCGGCAGCTTCGCAACCGCGGTCGCGATCGATCGCAACGTCGCGCTGGCCGACGGCTCGAAGATCGCGCTCGGCGGCGCGACGCACCTGACCACGCGCTACACGCGCGAGCGCCGCGACGTGAACCTCGACGCGGGCGAAGCGTTTTTCCAGGTCGCGCACGACACCACCAGGCCGTTCATCGTCGCCGCGGGCGAAGTGTCGATCCGCGCGGTCGGCACGGCGTTCAACGTGCGTCGCACCGGCGAGCGGGTCACGATCGCAGTCGCCGAAGGCCGCGTGCGCATCACCAGCAGCGAGGGCCTGGCGAACGGGCGGTTCTCGGCCGCGGAGGCGCTCGAAGCCGTCGCCGGGCAGCAGATCTCGTTCGATCCGCGTGCCTCGGGCCTCACCGTCGGTGCGATTCCTCCCGCACGCGCGGCGAGCTGGCGCGAGCACCGCCTCGAATTCGTCAATGAACCGCTCGCTTCCGTCGTCGCCAACGTCAACCGCTACTCGACGCGCCCGCTCACGCTCGTCGACGCCAAACTCGGCGCGCTCGTCTTCACCGGCACGGTCGATACCACCGCGCTGGACAGCTGGATCGAAGCGCTGCCCAAGATCCTGCCGCTGCGCGTCGACGCGGACGGCCAACACGTGAACCTCTCGGCCGCCGATCGCGAAACACGCTGAACCGGCGCGGCGATCCGAAATCCGTCAAAATACCCGTCAGGCTTTGGGTACGGCGCCGTGTGCGCCGGTGACGGGGTTGCGCATGGCGGGTCGAAATGAGCGATTGCATGCACGCGTGCCGCGCCTGCTCACCGTCGCCGTCGTCCTGTTCGCCGCCAGCGTGCTCCGCGCGCAGCAAACGCCGGATGCGCGCGAGTTCTCAATCCCGCCGCAGCCGCTGGCAAGTGCGCTGATCGAATATTCCCGGCAGGCCGGTGTGCAGGTGCTCACTTCGGGCGCGGACATCGGTGCCGCGCAGTCGCCGGGGGTGAGCGGCCGCTTGCCGGTCGCGGGCGCACTCGGGCGGCTGCTCGAAGGCACCGGCTTCACGCCGGAGTTCACTACGGCGGGAACCGCGGTGGTCACACCGCGCCCGGCCGCCGCCGCAACGACGCAGAACGGCATTTCACCGCCACCGGCGACGGCCGCGGCGGCGCTGCAACTGCACGCGGTCACCGTCACCGGTTCGCGCATTCCACGCGCGCAAGTCGAGGGGCCGGCGCCCATCGTCACGATCACCGCCGAGGAGATCCGCAACAACGGATTCGGCTCGGCCTACGAGATCATGACTGCGCTGACCCAGAATCTCGGCTCGGTCGACAACAACTCGAATACCAACGGTTTTTCCCCTGGCGCGATCGGCGTCGATCTGCGCAGCCTCGGCCCCAACCACACGCTTGTGCTGATCAACGGTCGCCGCATCGCCGACTACCCGCAATCGTATCTCGGCAACAGCAATTTCACCGACATCTCGAACATCCCGGTGTCGCTGATCGAGCGGGTCGAGATCCTGTCCGGCAGCGCATCGGCGGTGTACGGCTCGGATGCGATCTCCGGCGTGATCAATTTCATCCTCAGGCAGAAGGCCGACGCCACCACCCTGAGCCTGCGCGTCGGCGGCACGCAACACGGCGGCGCAGAAACCCATCGCCTGCAGTTCAGCAGCGGCTGGACGGGCGAACGCTTCGATGCGGTGCTGGGCGTGGAGATCTACCACCAGGCGCCGCTGTGGGGATTCCAGCGCGACTACGCCGACTCGCGCCTCGACTCGCCGCTACCATCCTTCGCCTCGCCGGTGTTCGCGCGCATCGACGAACGCGGCAACTACATCGACCCGGGAGCGGCGACGTGCGCGGCGCTGTCCTCGCTCGACAACGGTTCGGTGTTCCGCGCCTATCGCAACAACGTCGGCTACTACTGCGGCAGCAACGAGGATGTCGGCTACGGCACGCTGGTGAACGGCCGCAGGATGGCCAACCTGTTCGCCTCGGCGAGCTGGCACCTGCGCCCGGACCTCGATTTCTTCGTCGATCTGCTCGCCGGCACCTCACATCAGGAAAGCTACAACACGCCACTGCAATGGCAGAACAGCGAACCGCTCAACGGCGATGCGGCCCCGGTGCCGTTCTACAACCTCGCCAGCGGCCAGATCGAACAATGGCAGCGGCGCTATTTCACGATCGAAGAGAACGGCGGCTTCGAGGCAGGCAAGATCCGCAACATCGGCAACAGCTATTCGATCAACACCGGGTTGAAGGGATCGTTGCCGAACACGGACTGGTCCTTCGAAATGCTGTTCGGCCACGCACAGAATCGCCTCGAAAGCAAATGGCCCGTTCTGGTCGCGGCCGCGGCGCAGGCGTTCTACCTCGGTCCCGCACTCGGCATCGATCCGGCCAGCGGCTATCGCGTATACGATGCGCCGATCAGCCGCCTGTACACGCCGCTGACCGTCGCGCAATTCCGCTCGATCACGCGCGATTCGATCGACCGCGATTTTTCGCGCGCGGAAAACTTCAGCGCGACGCTGACCAATCCCGAGGTGCTGCGGCTCCCCGCCGGGCCGGCCGGCTTCGCCGCTGTCGTCGAATACGGCAACCAGTACTATGGACTCGAGCCCGACCCGCTCTCGCTCGACGGCAGCTACTACGGCCTGCACAACACCGGCGCGGTCGGTTCGCGCGACCACGCTGGCCTGGGCGCGGAGTTCAAACTTCCGCTGCTGCACGGGCTGGACCTGAGCACCGCCGCACGCTACGACCGCTACGACTACGCCTCGACCTCGTCGGGGCGATTCACCTGGTCGCTCGGTATCGAGTACCGTCCGGTCGAACAACTGCTGCTGCGTGGTTCGGTGAGCAGCGGCTTTCGCGCGCCCGATCTTGCGTACCTGTTTGCCGGCGACAGCGGGTCGAGTTCATCGGGCATCGACTACTATCTCTGCCGCAAGCTCGAACCCTCTGTTCCGCTGGGCTCATGCAGCTACAACTATGTCTCCTTCAACGGACGCGGCCACGGCAGCACGGACCTGCGCAACGAAACGAGCACCTCGCTCACCTGGGGGTTCGTCTGGTCACCGTGGCGTGGCGTCGACCTCAGCGCCGACTACTACCGCATCCTGCTCAGGCACGAAGTACTATATGAATCCAGCGACCTGATCCTGCGCGAAGAGGCGCAGTGCCGGCTCGGCGGTCTCGACCCGGGCTCCACGCTGTGCCGGCAGGTGCTCGCCCAGGTCGCGCGTCATCCGGCTAACGACCACACAAGCCCGGAACAGATCACCTCGGTACTCGTTCTGCCGATCAACGCCGCCGCCGACCGCACCTCGGGCATAGACCTGAAAGCGCACTATCGCATCGAGACCGACCGCGCCGACCGCTTCGATTTCGACCTTGCCTATACCTACGTTGCCACACACACACTGCGGCAATTCCCGGGCGACGCGCCGGTCGATGAGTTGCACGACCTCTACAACTTCGTCATCCCGCGCGACAAGGCCAGTTATTCGGCGAGCTGGACGCGCGGCAGGTTCACCGCAACGCTGTACGGCTATCGCCTCGGCGGCCTGCCCGATTGGGCCGGAACCCGGCGCCTCAGCCCTACCTTCGTCTACAATGCCTCGCTCAACTGGCGTTACAACGCCGCGACGACATTCACCCTGCTCGCCGACAACCTGTTCGATTCCCCACCGCGGCGCAGCGGCGACTGGTCACGCTATCCGTACTATCCGAACCGCTGGTACAGCCCGCTCGGCCGGCAGATCCTGCTCGAAGTGGACCACCACTTCGGCGGGCTCGACTGAAACCCGCCTCCAGTCTGTCATTCCCGCGTGCTTCTGACGGAAATCCAGCGACCTGGCTTTTGCTGTTCACGGGGCGAGGGGCAAAGGCGCGTCATTCCCCTTTCGCAGGAATGACGCGCAGAAGCTCCATTTCAAAAATCCTTCACTGAACCGTCATGGCCCTGACCCGGCAGTTTCGCCGTCAGCTATGGGGATGTTCATGGATCGTCACGGGGTTTTGAAGCACACAGCTCTCTCGCTGCTCATCGCGGCGGCTCTTCCGTTCGTCATCAGCGACGCGCAGGCGCAGGAGAACGCCTCGACCGCGCCGCAGACGACGCAGCTCGAAAAAGTCGTCGTCACCGGGTCGAACATCCCGCGTGCGCAGGTCGAAGGCCCGGCACCGATCACCATCATCAGTGCCAAGGACATCACCGAGCGCGGCTTCGCCACGACGGCGGACATCATGACCTCGCTGAACCAGAACCTCGGCGCGCTCGACAACAACCAGGTTACCAATGGTTTCTCGAACGGCGCGCAGGCGGTCGATCTGCGCGGCCTCGGCCCCAATCACACCCTCATTCTTATCAATGGCCGGCGCATCGCCGATTACCCGCAGTCGTACAACGGCGACAGCAACTTCACCGACATTTCGAGCATTCCGGCCTCGATGATCGATCGCGTCGAGATCCTCACCGGCAGCGCCTCGGCGATCTACGGCTCGGATGCGATTTCGGGCGTGATCAACTTCATCATGAAGAAGAAGGCCGATGGCACCACGCTCGATTACCGCATGGGCGACACCCAGCACGGCGGCGCGGCCTCGCAGCGCTTCACGCTGACCAGCGGTTTCTCGCACGACAAATTCGATGCCGTATTCGGCGTGGAAATCTACAACCAGGACCCGCTGTGGGCCTATCAACGCGACTACCTGTCCTCGCGCACCAACGACCCGCGCTGGACCACGAGCCCCACCCGGGTCGCCGCGCCCACCTTCGCCATTCTTGACGGAGACGACAACTACATCGACCCGGGCAAGGCGCAGTGCGATGCCTTGTCCTACCTCAATCAAGGCACCGTGCAATATCTGAAACGCCGCAGCTATGGCTGGTACTGCGGCAGCCTGGCCGACGTGCGCTACGGCACCATGCAGAACGCCCGGCGCGCGGCCAATTTCTACGGTTCAGCCACCTATCACCTGACTGAGCAGATGGAGCTGTTCGCCGATCTGCAGTACAGCACCTCGCACCAGGAGACCTACAACACGCAGTTGAAGTGGCAGAACAGCTATCCGATCAACGGCGACGCCTCGCCGACACCGTTCTACAACACCGCAACCGACCAGGTCGAACAGTGGCAGCGCCAGTACTTCACCTACGAGGAGAACGGTGGCCTCAAGCGCGCCATGATCCGCAACATCAACAACACCTACTCGCTCAACACCGGTATCAAGGGCACGTTCGGCGATAGCTGGAACTACGAAGCCTTGTTCAGCCACGCGCAGAACAAGCTCAAGGCCAAGTGGCCGGCGCTGCTTGCCGCCAAGGCGCAGATGTTCTATCTCGGCCCAGCCCTCGGCGTGGATCCGGATTCGGGGTACCTGATGTACAACGCACCGCACAGCCGGTTCTACACGCCGCTGACCCCCGACCAGTTCGCCTCGATCACGCAGGACTCGATCGATCACGACAAGAGCCGCGCCGAAACCTATTCGGCCAAGGTCAGCAACACCGATCTGTTTTCGTTGCCGGCCGGCCCGGTCGGCTTCGCCGCCACGGCCGAGTTCGGCAACCAGTACTTCGGCCTGAAGCCCGATCCGCTTTCGCTCGACGGCAGCTATTTCGGGCTGCACAACACCGTGGCCGTCGGCTCGCGCAGCCACTCCGGCGCCGGTTTCGAGTTCAGCGTGCCGATCTTCTCGCAACTGACCGCAACAGCAGCTGGTCGTTACGATCGCTACTCGTACAGCAGCAACGCGGCAAGCAAGTTCACCTACGCACTGGGCCTCGAATATCGCCCGATCGAATCGTTGCTGCTGCGCGGTTCCTATTCCACCGGCTTCCGCGCGCCGGATCTGTCGTACCTGTATGCCGGGCCGAGCGGTTCGAGCTCGAGCGGTACCGACTACTATCGCTGCGCGACCGAGGAGCCGGACCTCGACATCAGCGACTGCGACTGGGGTAGTGTTCCGTTCAACGGCCGCAGCCATGGCAGCATCAACCTCAACAACGAGACCAGCAAGTCGATCAGTTACGGCTTCGTGTTCTCGCCGATCAACAACCTCGACATCCAGGCCGACTACTACATCATCAAGCTGACCGACGAAGTCCAATATCAGGACAGCGACCAGATCCTGCGCTGGGAAGGCCAGTGCCGCACCGGCAAACTCGACATCAACTCGGGACTGTGCCAGGCCGCCGTCAATCAGGTGTTCCGCAATTCGGCGAACAACATCACCTCGGTGCTGGTGTTGCCGATCAACGCGGCCACGCACCGTACCTCGGGCGTCGACTTCAACATCCACTACCTCTGGGAAACCGACCGCCTCGGCAACTTCGATTTCAAGCTTGGCGGCACCTATGTCGTGACCAACCGCATCCAGAACTATGCGGGCGACCCGTTCGTCAACGAGCTGTCCGACTACTACGACTACGTGATTCCGCGCAGCAAGGCGAACTACTCGGTGACCTGGAGCTATGGCGACTTCACCACGACACTGTACGGCGCGCGCCTCGGCGGTCTCCCCAACTACGACGGTACCCAGCGCCTTGGCCCGACGATGATGTACAACGCGTCGTTCGGTTACCGCCTGGCGAAGAACGTCAACCTCGGCGTCACCATCGACAACCTGATGGACTCCAAACCCGGGCGCGACAGCACCTGGACGAGCTATCCGTACTACACGCGGCGCTGGTTCAGCCCGATGGGCCGTGCGCTGTTCCTCGACCTCAACGTGAAGTTCGGTCACAACGACGGCTGATGCGTCGCCCGCTGCTCCGGCCCGAACGGCCGGAGCTGCCAGCTGCGACCATTCGCATCGAGCAACGCCGCGACGGCGTTGCTTTTTTTTTGGCGCACCAGCCCATGGGCAAGGCATACCATGCGCCGAGCACGGACAGGAGGCATACTCTCCCGCGGAACCGAGATTGCGAAGCCGAGGGAGAGATCGCCGATGCCGCCAAAACAAGCCCGTGCCGATCGGCGCCTGTTTGCCCAACTGCGCACGCGGACGAACGAGATGACCGCATCGGAACGGGTCATCGCGAACTTTCTTCTCACCAATCGCCAGACGGTGCCGTTCGAAACCGCGAACTCGCTCGCGGCCAAGCTCGCGATCAGCGCCGCGACCGTCGGGCGATTCTGCCGGCGACTTGGATACCGGAACTTCCGCGAACTCAAGGCGGCTTTCAAGTTCGACGTGGCTGTTGCGCCATGGCCCATCGGCGAAGGGCTGCGCTCGATGCTCCAGGCGGGCAGCGGCGAGCCCGCGCTGCAACGCGATCTCGACCTGACCATCGCCGGGCTGATCGAAGTCTACCGCCTTGCCGAAACCCGTGAATGGCAGCGCGTGATCGACCACCTCGCGCATTGCCCGGCCTTGCACGTCGTCGGATTCCAGACCGAAAGAGGCCTCGCCGCGCACTTCGCCCACCTGCTGCAGTACGTGCGCCCGGGCGTGCGCGTGGCCGATCTCGCGGCGGGAAACTTCGCCGAGATACTGATCGATGGCACGGACAAGGATTGCGTCGTGATCGTGGAAACGCGTCGCTACTCGCGCCAGGCAAGGCTGCTCGCCGAGCATTGCCGGCAGCGCGGACTGCCGCTCGTGATGGTCACCGACAAGTATTGCCATTGGGCCGGCGAGTACACCTCGCATGTGCTTGCACTGCCGACCGAAAGCGGAATCTTCTGGGGCACCACGGTTCCCGTTCTTGCGGCATTGGCATTGCTGGTCAATGGCGTGGTGCTCGCGCTGGGTGATCGCGTGGAGCAACGCCTCGGCCGCGTCTCCGCCCTCTATCAGGACTTCGTCGGCCACGTCGGCAAGCCCGCACGAAACCAGAAGCGCGCACCGGGCAAGGGCTGAGGCGTCACTGCGGCACGATGCGGTGTCGATGCAATCACGCTTAGACGACCAGTCGCACAAAGCAGAAGAGCCGGGACCACGAAGCACGCGAAGAAAGGCTCCGAATCACGGTTTCTCTTGCTTCGTGTTCTTCGTGGTCCGATCTTTTCATCTGAGGATTGCCAGTTGATCGTACAAGCTTGGGCTCAACGATTCCTGGCGTATCCGAAGTAGATCGCCAGACCGATCACGAAGTAGCCACCGACGATGGCGAGTGGCAGCCCGTCGCCGCGCGCCGCGCGCAGCGCCATGTCGATCAGCAGCGGCAATCCCATCAATGCGGCGAACAGGATCCCCAGCACGGGGATGATGCCGATCCACCAGCCGCGTACGTGCCAGCCGCCGAGCGGCACGCGGAACGAGCGCGGTCGATCGGGCTCCACCGCGCGCAGGCGCATCACCGCCGCGCAGACGATCGCGAATGCGACCGCAGTACCGAGACTGATGAGATCGCCGAGCACGCTGATCGGCAGGCAGGCCGCAAGCAGCGCCATGGCCAGGCCAGTCCAGACCGTGCCGGCAAGCGGCGTGCGCGTCTTCGTGTCGATGCGTGCGAACAGCGGCGGCAGCATGCGGTCGCGCGCCATCGCATAGAAAATGCGGCTCTGGCCGTAGATCGAGGTCAGCAGCACCGAGAGCAGGCCGATCACGGCCGCGGACTTGATCGCGAAGCCGAACATCGGCAGCTGCATCGTGTCCACGGCGACGGCAATCGGATCGGCAACGCCGAGCTTGGCATAAGGCACGATGCCGGTCATAACCAGCGCGACGGCCATGTACAGCGCGGTGCAGATCAGCAGCGTCATGAAAATGCCGATCGGCAGGTCGCGCTGCGGATTGCGCGCTTCGGCCGCACTCGTCGATACGGTTTCGAAACCGACGTAGGCGAAGAAAATCGCCGACGCGCCGCGCAGTACGCCGGGCCAGCCGAATTCGAAATTGTCCCGCGCCGGCGGCACGAATGGCCTGAGGTTGGCCGGATCGACGAAGGCAATGCCGGCCAGCACGAAGGCCACGAGCGCCACGATCTTGAGCAAGACGATCGCGGTGTTGAAAGCGAACGACTGGGTCACGCCACGCATCAGGACGGCGGTCATCGCCAGAATCGCGCCACCGGCAACGAGATTGATGCCACCACCGAACGCCAACCGGCTTGTATCTCCGTGCGGGCGGAAATCGAGCACCGGCGTGGTGATCGATGCGGGCAGATGCACACCGAGCTGATCGAGCAAGGCCACCGCATACCCGGCGAAGCCGACCGCAACCGTCGCCGCGGCGATGCCGTACTCGAGCAGCAGCAGCCAGCCCGCGCACCATGCGGCAAAGCGGCCGAACGTAAGCAGCGCGTACGAATAACTCGACCCCGAAAGCGGCAACGTCGCGGCAAGCTCGGCATAACAGAACGCGGTGAATCCGCAGGCGATCGCGGCAACGACGAACGACAGAACGACCGCCGGTCCGGCATGCGTCGCCGCCGCGCTGCCGGTCATGACGAAGATGCCGGCGCCGATGACACAACCGACGCCGATCAGGGTGAGCTGGAGCGGCCCGAGCGTGCGCTCAAGGCCGGATTCCGCGTCGCCGCCGGATTGACAAGTTTCTTTCATGATGTAACTTATGGCATAAAAATGTCATTTCTGTCCAGATACGAACCGCATGCACGCCGACATCCGCCATGAGCGCTGGGAACTCGCCACGCCGTTCGTCATCGCGCGCGAGACCTACCTGCACGCCGACGTCGTCGTAGTGACGCTGACCCACGCTGGCGCCATCGGCCGCGGCGAATGCACGCCGACGGCGTTCTATGGCGAGAGCGTGGACGGCGTGATGGCTGACATCCGCCAGCTTGTCGCCCGGCTAGCCGCCGGTGAAGCCTGGGAACGCATCCACGATGGCGCCGCGGCAGGCGCAGCACGCAACGCGGTCGACTGCGCTGTATGGGACCTGCGCGCGAAGCAGGCGAACCGGCGCGTCTGGGAGCTGGCCGGCATTCCCGCGCCGCACCCGCTGCGTACCGCGCAGACGATCAGCGTAGCCGATGCCGCGACGCAGACCGGCAAGGCGCGCGCCATCGTCGCCGCCGACGGCGCGCATGCCTTGATCAAACTCAAACTCGACGCGACCGACATCGTCGCGCGGGTCGATGCCGTGCGCGCGGCCGCGCCCGCGGCAACGCTCATCGTCGATGCGAACGAGTCCTGGGACGCGGCGTTGCTGTACGTCGTCATGCCCGCCCTGCATGCGGCCCGCGTCGCACTGGTCGAACAACCCTTGCCGGTCGGCGAGGACACCGCACTCGCCCGGATCGATCACCTCGTGCCGATCTGCGCCGACGAGTCCGCGCACGTCGGCGCCGATCTCGACGCGCTGCGCGGACGCTACGACTTCGTCAACGTGAAGCTCGACAAGACCGGTGGTCTGACCGAAGCGCTGCGCATGGTCGCGCGCGCGCGCGAACTCGACTTCGGGCTCATGGTCGGCTGCATGGAAGGCACTTCGCTGGGCATGGCGCCGGCGATGCTGATCGCAGGTTTCGCGCGCTTCGCCGATCTCGACGGCCCGCTGTTGATCGGCCGCGATCGCGAGCCGGGCCTGCATTACGAACACGGCATCGTCGCGCCGCCAGTCGCGGAACTATGGGGCTGAACCACATGCGCCACCTGCACGAATTTCCCTTGCGGAGCATTGCTTCCAGCATGACCCGAAACCTGATTCTGCTGATGTTGTCCGTGCTCCCGGCCGCACAGCAGGTTGCGGCCGCCGACTTCGTCGTGCGCAATGCCAGCGTCGTCGATGGCACCGGCGCACCAGCGCGACGCGTCGACGTACGCGTCGCCGGCAATCGAATCGCGGCGATCGGCGAGCTTGCGCCGAAGCAGGGCGAGCAGGTCGTCGATGCGCGTGGTCTCGTGCTCGCGCCGGGCTTCATCGATACGCACAGCCACCACAACCGCGGTCTGGAAGCCCATCTCGACGCGTTGCCGGTGGTGAGCCAGGGCGTCACCACGATCGTCATCGGCCAGGATGGTTTTTCCGAACTTCCACTCACCAAACTATTCCACCAGTACGACACCACGCCGGCGGCGATCAACCTCGCCTCGTACTCGGGCCACAACACGCTGCGCGAGAAAGTCATGGGCGCCGACTTCAAGCACGCGGCGACGGCGGCGCAGATCGAAGCGATGCGCCGCCTGCTCGTCGCCGACATGAAAGCGGGCGCGTTGGGCCTGTCGACCGGTCTCGAATACGATCCGGGTCTCTACTCCGAACGCGCCGAAGTCCTCGCTCTCGCGCGCGCAGTCGCCCCCTACGGAGGCCGCTACATCAGTCACATGCGCAGCGAAGACCGCAAGGTCTGGGACGCGCTCGACGAGTTGCTGACGATCGGCCGCGAGGCGAAGATTCCGGTGCAGGTCAGCCACGCGAAGCTGGCGATGACCGACTGGTGGGGCCAGGCCGGCCGCTTTCTCGGCATGCTCGACAAGGCGCGCGCCGACGGCATCGACGCGACGCTCGATGTCTATCCCTACGACAGTTGGCACAGCGAGCTGATCGTGCTCTGGCCCGAGCGCGATTTCGAAAACCGCGCCACCGCCGAATTCGTGCTTGGCCACCTCGCTCCGGCCGACGGCCTGCGCCTTTCGGAGTTCGACCCGGAACCGAGCCTGGTCGGGAAAACCGTTGCCGACGTGGCGCGTTTGCGCAACACCGACGAGCCATCCACGGTCATGGCGTTGATCCGCGAGTCGGAAGCCGCCAACACGAGGGCCCAGGTCGTCAGCCGCAGCATGGACGAGCGCGACATCGCCAAACTGGTCGCCTGGCCCTACGCGAACATCTGCTCCGACGGCACCCTCGACGGTATGCATCCACGCGGCATCGGCACGTTTCCGCGCGTACTGCGCGTATACGTGCGCGAAAAGAAATTGCTGACCCTCGAACAGGCCGTGCAAAAAATGACTTCGCTCGCGGCAAGCCACGTGGGCTTGCGCGGTCGCGGCGAGATCCGGGTCGGCGCAGCGGCGGACCTGGTCCTGTTCGATCCGCAAACGGTGTCCGACCGCGCGACCTACACCAGTCCGCACGAGCAGTCCGTCGGTATCGCACGCGTCTGGGTCAATGGCACCACGGTCTTTGCCGACGGCAAGGCAAGCGGCGCCCATCCGGGCCAGGTGCTGCGCCGCCAGGGGGCGCGCTGACATGCAGATTCCCGGCCCCTACCTGCTTTTCCTCGGCGACACCCCGCATCGGCTCGATGCGAAGACCGCGAGCGGCATCCTCGACTGGCGCCCCGAACTGTGCGCCGGACAATGCCGGCTCGATGCGAACACGGTCGACCTCGGCCTGCCGGACATGAGCCCTTCGGCAGCAGCGGCCGCCGGCGCGCACACGCTGGTGGTCGGCGTGGCGGCGTTCGGCGGCGTACTCGACGCGGCGTGGATCGACACCCTCCTCGCCGCGATTCGCGCCGGCCTGAACATCGCCAGCGGCATGCACATGCGCCTGCGCGACAACGCTGCGATCGTCGCCGCCGCGCACGAGGCGGGCGTCCAATTGTTCGATGTGCGTCACGCCGACAGGCGCTTCGATGTTGCCTCCGGACGCAAGCGCAGCGGATACCGGCTGTTGACGGTCGGCGTCGACTGCGCGGTCGGCAAGAAGTATGCCGCGCTCGCGATCCATCGCGCATTCGCCACGCGCGGCATCGCCGCCGATTTCCGCGCGACCGGCCAGACCGGCATCCTCATCGCCGGCGGCGGCGTCGCCATCGACGCGGTCGTCTCCGATTTCGCCGCGGGCGCCGCGGAATCGCTGTCGCCCGACAACGCGCCCGACCATTGGGACGTGATCGAAGGCCAGGGCTCGCTGTTCCATCCGGCCTACGCCGGCGTCAGCCTTGCCCTGTTGCATGGTTCGCAGCCGGATGCGCTCGTGCTCTGCCACGACACGCGGCGCACGCACATCGATGGCTACCCCGACTATCCGCTGCCGACGCTCGCCGAATGCATCGCCGCGAACGAGCGGGCTGCGCGTCTCACCAATCGCGCCGCGCGCTGCGTCGCCGTCGCGCTCAACACGTTCGGCATGAGCGAAACCGAACGCGAACGCGCGTTTGCCGCGACCCGCGAAGAAACCGGCCTCGTCGTCTTCGATCCCATCGCAACCAGTGCCGATGCTGTCGTCGAAACGCTGCTCGCTTTCGGAACGAATGCTTATGATTCCGATCAGCGGGATGTGGCTTGCAACCAACTAGGCAGAGCCTACAACGACAAGAAAAATCATTGCACCGCGTGACGGATCGGGCATGAATTCCAAACGAATGGCAGTTTTGCTGGGTTTGACAGTCATGACGTGTGTTGGCGTGCTATGGCATTATCAAACCGCCTCACCACCGCCTCCGCCCGCCCCCAGGTCTACGGCGACCAACGGCAATGGCGCAGAGCAGGCAACGCATGCATCAGCTATCCGTGGCCGTCCCGCCGCTCCGCCGGGGGACGGTGGTCGCACGTCCAACGGGCCACCTTCGTTCCCAGGCATTACCGTGGCCGTCAACAAAGTGAACAGCCTTGATGATTGGCTGGCGCTGTATCCGGAACAGCAAGCGGCCAGTATTCGCGCCTTCTCGCGCAAGTATGCCGGCGTTTATCAAGTTCGCAGCCCGGAGCAGATTCAATGGATGCAGCGTCACGGTTACGTCTTGCCGGACGATCTCGTCGCCGCTGCCGGCATGAGCGACGAAGCCCTGCGTCAACTCTCCGACCAGGGCAACGACAAGGCCACGATGTTGCTATATGACCGCTTGGTCGACGAATACATCACCCAACGCGATGCCTTCATCGCAGCGGGTGGTGCCAGGGAAGATTTCAACACCGGCGCTGGCCACAGTCGAGTACTAGACATCATGGCACTTGATGTACAGATGTTGAAAAACAATAGTCCGTTCCGGTTTTTTCTGAAGACGCGTGATCAAGAAATGTCACAAACGGTCGACGCTGTCGCATACCAAAACCAGAAGTTGGGAGCCTTGGAGGCGGCCGGAATATTGGGAGATAGTCGTATCGATGTATTGATCGACCAATGCAGGGCCGAGGGAGCATGTGACCCCGCAGCTGTCGCGGTCGCCGCAGCTGTCGCCTCCGATATCTTTGATGCTATCTCCAACCCGCACTGGTTTGGTTGCAAATCCGGGGCCGACCACAGCATGCCGATG